>JBNKIW010000006.1:0-134702 GCA_050290865.1 Rhodomicrobiaceae bacterium
TCAATTCCAGACCCAGGAAAATTCTCGGCTACAAAACCCCGCGCGAGGTCTTCTTCAAGGCCGCATGAGCGACATGTTGCACTTCACTGTTGAAGGGGCGGCTGATTAAGCGGGCCTGCAACGAAGGCGTTCCCCGCGGCATGATCCTGGCGGACGCAGTCTATGGCACTGACACCAAATTCCGGGATGATGTTACGGCGCTGGGGTTCACCTATGTCATGGGCATCGGCCCCGGCGCGACCATTTGGGCGCCTGGGACGGCGCCGCTGCCGCCGAAGCAATGGACGGGTCAAGGACGACGCCCAACACGCCTGCGCCGCGACGCCGAACATCAGCCGGTCACGGTCAAAGCACTGGCGCAGAGCTTGCCTGAAACGGATTGGCAAACAATAACCTGGCGTGAAGGAACGGACGAATGGCTGCAATCGCGCTTCGCCCGGCTGAGGGTCCGGCCCGCCCACAGGGACTACCGGCTGGACAAACCGCGTCCGGAGGAATGGTTGCTGATCGAGTGGCCAGAGGGCGAAGAGGAGCCGGCAAATTACTGGTTTTCCACGCTGCCCGCCGACATCGCCTTCGACAAGCTGGTCGACGCAACCAAGCTGAGATGGCGCATCGAGCGCGACTATCGCGAACTCAAACAGGAAGTTGGCCTCGGGCATTACGAAGGCCGCGGCTGGCGCGGTTTTCACCATCACGCCACCTTGTGCATTGCGGCCTACGGGTTCCTGATCTCCGAGCGGGAGACGATTCCCCCCTCAGGATCTGCCGCCGCCACGGGGATAAAAAAACCTGTCATTCCCGAAGGTTACCGCCCCCGAGGTGCCCCCGATCCGGCCCGAACGCCATGTGCCGAACTTGATTGCCACCGTGCGCAGGCGAATCGCCGTGGCTCTTGCGAGAGGCTTGTCGCGTTGCCCCTGCTGCGCAACCCCGAACAGAAGACCTGCCCAGGTTTGGAATTTATGACGCAGTAAGACTAGGCAGGAAAGCGCCAACGATCTCGGTCATGCCGAATGGCTCGCCCTGCTGCTCGACCGCGAGGCCGCCAACCGCACGACCAAACGCTTCAAAACCAAGCTCAGGGCTGCCAGGCTGCGTCACGCCGGAGCCGCCCTTGAACACATCGGCTATCGCAGTCCAAGGAAGCTCGACAAACCCCTGATGCAGCAATTGGCAAGCTGCCGCTGGATCGCGGAGCACCGATGCCATCTTATTACCGGGCCGTGCGGCATCGGAAAAACATGGCTTGCCTCGGCCCTCGGACAGAAGGCCTGCCGCGATGATTACACCGCTGTTTATGCCCGTGTTCCACGGCTCTTTGCCGATCTCGAACTGGCTCACGGCGACGGCCGTTTTCCGCGGCTCTTCCGCTCGCTCACCAAGTGCGATTTACTAATCCTCGACGATTGGGGGCCGGATCGGCTTACCGCCGGCCAGCGCCGGGATCTGATGGAAATCGTAGAGGACCGTTGCGGTGCTGGTTCGACGCTGATCACCAGTCAACTTCCGGTCGACAAATGGCACGACGTTATCGGCGAGCCCACTTTCGCTGACGCCATACTCGACCGTCTCGTTCACAACAGCTACCGCCTCGAACTCGACGGACCATCGATGCGCGACACCAAGCCAAGCAAAGGAGAGAAAACAGCATAAGATCAGACGAGCTCAAATCACCCGAACGGCTTGACGAAAACGCACGCCACTGACATCAACGAACTCATCCGACGGCCCCGCCGCCAAAGTGGCCGGATGTGCCGGAATGCGCAATAGTTGTCACACCCCGATTGACGTTGTGCTGAAACGCGATGCGCCGGCGCAAGCGGCCTGACCAGCGCACCGGCCGGCCATTTTGCCGCGGATCCGATGATGCGGCGAGCTGCCCCGGCGCATCCGCACGTTGGGATAGGGGTGGAAATCCGTTTCCGCCTGCATTATGTTATGATCACATTGAGTATATGGAGGCGCGGCTGTTTGTCGATATATGCTCAGATGGAGCATAAGAGGCCCGCTGAAGGAGGATATGATGGTCATAGCGAGGCGAATTCAGGAGCAGGAATTCCGCGCGCCCCCGCAGGGCTTGCCCACGCCCGACCTGGCCTACACGCCTGCAGTGGCCCGCGAGACGGCGGGCCTGTATGAGCGGGTCGGATCGGTAATCCCACCGGTGGAGTGGCCGGCTCACGCCCCCTATGTCAGCGCGATCAATGCCCTGAAGCGGGAGCGCAACGCGGTCATCCTCGCGCACAACTACATGACGCCGGAAATTTTCCATTGCGTCGCGGACGTCATCGGCGACTCACTCCAACTCGCGAAAGAGGCAGCCCGCCTCGATGCTGATGTCTTCGTGCAGTGCGGCGTGCATTTCATGGCCGAGACAGCCAAAATCCTCAATCCCGGCAAGACCGTGCTCATTCCCGACAGCGAGGCGGGCTGCTCGCTCGCTTCCTCCGTCACTGCCGCCGATGTGCGCGCTTTGCGCGAGGCGTATCCCGGCGTGCCCATCGTGACCTACGTCAATACGTCGGCCGAGGTGAAGGCCGAAAGCGATATCTGCTGCACATCCGCCAACGCCGTGAAGGTTGTCGAGAGCCTGGGAGCGCCCACGGTCATCATGATCCCGGACGAATATCTGGCGCAGTACGTGGCGTCGCAGACAAGTGTCCGTATTATCGCCTGGAAGGGCCACTGCGAGGTGCATGAGCGTTTTACCGCGGCCGAGCTGCGTGAATTTCGTGACGCGTACCCCGACCTGAAAATCATTGCCCACCCGGAATGTCCGCCGGAGGTGATCGGCGAGGCCGATTTCACCGGCTCGACACACGGCATGATCAACTGGGTCAAGACCAATCGCCCCGCCAAGGTGATGCTCGTCACCGAATGCTCGATGAGCCACAACGTTGCGGCGGAAACGCCGGAGGTGGAATTCATGCGCCCCTGCAATTTCTGCCCGCATATGAAACGGATCACGCTGCCCAAGATCCTCAACGCGCTCATCAACACGGCGGAAGAGGTAACCGTCGATCCGGCTGTCGCCGCGCGGGCGCGCCGAGCGGTTGAGCGGATGATTGCGGTAACGGGGTGAAGACGGCGTATGATGCGATCGGGGGCGTCGCGGGCCAGTGGAGCCCGCGCGTCCATATCTCTGTCGTGCCCCGGCTCATATTCGCCAGCCGGAATGAAGCGCCGCGATGCCACCGCTCAGATTGCGGTGCAACACACGCTCGAACCCCGCTGCGCGGATCATGGTGGCGAAGCTTTCCTGGTCAGGAAAACGGCGGATGCTCTCGACGAGATAGCGGTAGGACTCCTCGTCGCCTGCCACCCAGCCGCCGAGCCTGGGGATGACGTGGAAGGAGAATGCATCATATAACTTGTCCAGCCCCGGCGTCTGCACCTCGGAAAACTCGAGGCACATGAAGCGGCCACCGCGTTTCAGGACGCGGAACGCCTCGGCGAGCACGCGGTCGACATGCGTCACGTTCCGGATGCCGAACGCGATGGTGTAGAAGTCGAAGGAGCGGTCCGGGAAGGGGAGTTCCTCGGCATTGCCCTGCACGAAGGCGAGCCGCTCGCCATAGGTCCGCGCCAGCCTTCCGCGCCCCACTTCGAGCATTTCGCCGCTGATGTCGCAGATCGTCGCCGTGGACTGCGGCGCGGCGTCGAGAAAGCGGCGCGCGATGTCGCCCGTCCCGCCCGCGACGTCGAGCAGCTTCTGCTGCGTGGTGGCCGAAGGCGCGAGCCAGTTGATAAGATCGTTCTTCCAGATGCGGTGCATGCCGCCCGACATGAGGTCGTTCATCAGGTCGTAGCGCTCGGCGACGCGGGCAAAGACGTCGTTGACGAGGCCCTGCCGTTCCTCGGGCGCGACGGCGCGGAAACCGAAGGTGTTTTCCGTATTGGTGGTGCGTGTGCTGGTCATGGCGGGGAGAATGACGCCCGCCCGGCGCCGGGTCAAGGCGGCAACCTCTCCTGGCGTACGTCCCGCGTCCGCCGTCCCCGCCCGCCGCGCCATTTTTACCAACACACCGGTATTTCTTCCCGCTGCATCAATGTCTAGTATACAGCAGCGCCAGTACGCCTCAGCTGAGAAACCCTGCCCCATCTGCCGCACGCGCTTTCAGGATTTCCTAGCGGTGAGGCGTACTGGCAACTTATTGCTTCTAGTGCCGCTTTTCCGAATCAAGTCCGCTTGAAGCGCTCGCGGCAAACTGGGCGCGGACCTGTTTCGGGCGGCACTGGACCGGCGGAGTAACCGCGGGGGGCGGGCGATGTTGGGTGGCATACTGCAAGACGTCATTGCGGGACTGGTCGTGGCGGCTCTGTTGGGAGGCGCGGGCTACTTCTCCTGGGAACCGTTCATGGCCTGGTGGCAGGGCCGTATTCAGGCCCGGCCGCCGGGGACGCACCTCTCCATCCTCGTGGCCCGGCTCGAAGGCGATACGACCCGCGCCCAGACCGGCCACGTGATTGCGACTCTGCGCAGCGAATTCCCGCGGACCCGGGGCGGGCCGGTCGTGCACATCATGCCCTATCCCGAGACGCTGGCGCCGGGAGGCGGCGAGGTGAGCGCGGCCGATGAGGCGGCGGAGGCGACCGGGCGCGCGTGGCTGCGGCGAAAGAACGCCGACCTGCTGATATGGGGCAGCGTGGCCGCGGAGAACGAGGTTCTACGGCTCCGTCTTCTGACGCGCGAAGGGGAAGGCGGCAGTGCTCGGCCCTACGCGCTGAACGAGGTCTTGGAATTGCCGGCCGATTTCGGCGCCGATCTGGGCGCGGTGCTGGCGATCTCGGCGGCGGCGAGCGTTCAGCCGGTGCATGACAATCCGGGCCAGGCCCTGGCGGCGATGATCGAGCCGGCCGTCGCGAAGCTGGCGCCGCTGGCCGCCAATCCACCGTCGAGTTTTTCCGACGATACCAGGGCCCGGCTCTGGCATTCCTATGCGCTGGGGGAGACACAGCTCGGCGAGGAGCGCGGCGACAACGCCCGGCTGGAAACGGCGATCACCTATTACCGCAAGGTGTTGGCCGAACGGCCTCGTGAGCGGGCGCCGCTGGAGTGGGCATCGACCCAGAACAGTCTGGGCATTGCGCTTCTTCGGCTCGGCGAGCGCGAGAACGGCACCGCACGGCTGAATGAGGCCGTCGCAGCCTGCCGCGAGGCGCTGAAAGAGCGCGACCGCGAGAGCGTCCCGCTTGACTGGGCCGCGACCCAGAACAATCTCGCCACAGCGCTTTTCCGCATCGGTGAGCGCGAGAACGGCACCACCCGGCTGGAAGAAGCCGTCGCCACCTACCGCAAAGCCCTTCAGGAACGCACCCGTGAGCGTGCCCCGCTCGACTGGGCCATGACCCAGAACAACCTCGCCGCCGCGTTGCAGACGCTCGGCGAGCGTGAAAACGGCAAAGCGCGGCTGGAAGAGGCCGTGGCAGCCTATCGCGAAGCGCTGAAAGAGCGCAGCCGGGAGCGCGTCCCGCTCGACTGGGCCGCAACCCAGAACAATCTCGGCAATGCGCTCGCCGCTCTGGGAGAGCGCCAGACCGGCACGGCACGGCTGGAGGAGGCTGTCGCCGCCTACGGGCAGGCTTCGAAGGAATGGACACGCGAACGCCTCCCGCTTCAATGGGCCGCGGTTCAAAACAATCTTGGCACCGCGCTTAGCGCCATCGGCGAGCGCGAAACCGGCACGGCGAGGCTGGAAGCGGCCATCGCCGTCTTCCGCTATGCCCTCCAGGAACGCACCCGCGGGCGCGTCCCGCTCCAATGGGCGGCCACCCAGGACAATCTCGGCGAAGCGCTTCGAATGCTCGGCGAGCGCGGGACCGGCACGGCGCGGCTGGAAGAAGCCGTCGTCGCCTGCCGCGAGGCGCTGAAGGAATATACCCGCGAGCGCGTCCCGCTCGATTGGGCCATGGCGCAGTCTCACCTGGGGAACGCTCTTCTCGCGCTCGGGGAGCGGGAAGGCAGCGCCGCGCGGCTGGAAGAGGCGGTCGCCGCCTATCGCGAGGCATCGAAGGAGCGCACGCGCGAACGGGTTCCGCTCGACTGGGCCTTGACCCAGAACGCCCTTGGCAGCGCGCTCGAAGCCATCGCCCTGCGGCAGGCGGAGCGCGACACCACCCTCGCCTGCACGACGATCAAGGAGGCCCGCGCCGCCTATCTCGACGCGCTCAGCGAGTTCGTGCACGCCAGCGCCAGCCGTCACGAAGACATGGCCCGCCGCAATATCGGCCGCGTCGGGCAGGCCATGGCGCGGCTCGGTTGCTGAGGCGCCCGCTCCAGCCGGTTCGGCTCGGGCTTTGCCGGTCTGCCCGCCTCATCCCGACCATCGACGCTGCACAAGAACCCGGTCGATCGAGGACAGACGGGGTTGCCTGGCGTACGCAATATGGCTACGCAAAGACGCGCGCGACGGGCTTGGAGAGGGAACTTCAAGAAGCAAACCGAAACTGAGGCGGAGGGTCCATGTACGCTCTTGAAGTCCGCGACCACATCATGATCGCCCACAGCCTGCCCGGCGCCGTCTTCGGCCCGGCGCAGAAGCTGCACGGCGCAACCTTTATCGTGGACGCGGCGTTCTTCCGCGACACGCTCGATGAGCATAACGTTGTGGTGGACATCGGCCGGGCAGCCGAGGCGCTGAAGGCCGTGCTGGCACCGCTCAACTACGCCAATCTGGACGTGTTGCCCGAGCTGGCCGGCAAGCTCACGACGACGGAATTCCTGTGCCGCCAGATTTTTGACGGGTTGGAAGCAGCGCTCGGCAGGGGCGATCTCGGGCCGGGCTCGGAGGGCGTGACGCGGCTGCGCGTGACGCTCTCGGAGTCGCATATTGCGCGAGCGTGGTTCGAAGGGCCGGTGCATCCGGCGGCGCGCGTCGCCGGTGAATTGAAGGAATAAAGGCAATGACTTTTCAAACCGTTGGCATCATCGGCGCGGGCGCCTGGGGGACCGCGCTCGCCGGAGCCGCGCGCCGGACGGGGCGCGATGTCATCCTCTGGGCGCATGAACCGGAAACCGTCGCCGAAATCAACGAACACCACACCAACAGCGTCTACCTTCCCGGCGTCTCGCTCGACCCGGCGATCCGCGCGACCACCTCTGCCGCCGAAACCGCCGCCGCGAACCTCATCCTCATGGTGACGCCGAGCCAGTTCATGCGCACCGTCACCCGCGACTTCGGCCCCCATCTCGAACGCAAGCCCGTCGTCATCTGCACCAAGGGCTTCGAAGCGGACAGCGGCAAGATGATGTCGGACGTCCTCGCCGAAACGCTCCCCCATGCACTTCCCGCCATCATGGCCGGTCCCAGTTTTGCCGCCGAGGTCGCCCACGGCCTGCCCGCCGCGCTGACGCTGGCCACGACGGATGAAGCGCTCGGCCGCAATATTGTCGCCGCACTCGCCAGCCGCTCTTTGCGCCTCTATCGGACGGACGACATGCACGGTGTGCAAACGGGAAGCGCGGTCAAGAACGTTCTGGCGATCGCCTCGGGCATCGTGGTGGGGCGCTGTCTCGGTGCCAACGCCCAGGCGGCACTGATCACGCGCGGCTTTGCCGAGCTCATGCGCTTCGGCCTGGCCATCGGCGCCCGCGCGGAAACGCTGGAGGGGCTGTCGGGGCTCGGCGATCTCATCCTCACATGCTCCAGCACCCAGTCGCGCAACATGTCGCTGGGACTGGCGCTGGGAGAGGGCAAGACGCTGGCCGAGGTGCTGGGCAGCCGCAAATCGGTGAGCGAGGGCGCGCATACGGCGGCCGCGGCGGTGGCGCGTGCAAAGGCCCTCGGGGTCGAAATGCCGATCTGCGAGGCCGTGCGCGCGGTGCTCGCGCAGGAAATGTCGATTGACGAAGCGATCGAAGCGCTATTGTCGCGCCCCTTCCGCGCCGAGACCGAGCGTCGCTAATACAGCCCGCCGAAAGTCCTGACCCGCATGGCGTGCGAACTTGCTTCGGACTGTCACCTCACGACGCCGCCTTGCCGCGCGGGCGCGTTTGGTGTAGTTAACGGGCCATGTTTACGGCCCTTCGCATGATTAGCACGCAGCGAGTTAGCGGCCCGGTCGTCTGAGCGCGGCCGGGTTTTCGTGTTAGCCATGCCTGCCCCGCCGAATCTCCGGCCGCGGGCGATCTTCAGCCGTACGACTTCAAGGATCTCCCCCAATGTCTGCGACCCAAGCGCCGCGTTCATCTGCGTATGATGATGACGTGTATGAGAGCAATGCCGCCGCAGCGGCGAAGACCTACTTCTTCCTCACCGGCGAGACCGATGCCGGCCTTCTGCCGCGTGTGCTTATGCCGTTTACCAAGCTGGGGCTGGTGCCCTGCCGCGTCCACGCCTCCACCGAACACCGCACGGGCGAGGAAATGCTGGTGGAACTGCGCTTCACCGGTCTCGCCGCCAGAGAGGCCGAGCGGCTCGCGGCCAGATGCCGGGCGACGGTCGGCGTGATGTCGGTGATGACGCTCAGGGAAGGCGGGTGAGCGTTGCAGACGAGGCACCGCACACGCGCTTCGCCCCCTGGGACATCGAGGCCGATGGACAGCCGGGTCTGTTTGTGGTCGAGTCCCGCGCAATTTACCGGCACCGCACGGCGCCCGCCAGAAAAGAGGCAGGATATGAAACTCCCAACACCCGCGCGCGAACACCGTCTCGCGGCCGCAGCCTTGTCAACCGCCCTCATCGCCGCCTGGGCAGCACCCGCAGCGGCGAAGTCGCTGGTGTTCTGCTCCGAGGGCAGCCCGCAGAGCTTCTATGCAGGTGTCACCAATGACGCCCCATCGCTCGACGCCAGCCACCAGATCTACGACCGGCTCGTGCGGTTCGAGCCCGGCTCGACCCGGCTCATGAGCAGCCTCGCCGCGCGCTGGGACATCTCCGGCGGCGGCACGGTCTACACCTTCCAACTGCGCCCGGGCATCAAATGGCAGGCCAGCGCCTCGTTCCGTCCCTCGCGCGACCTGAACGCCGATGACGTTGTGTTCTCGATCGAACGGCAGTGGAAGACGGACCATCCCTATTACAAGGTAACGAGCGCCGATCATGCCGCGTTCAACGCTCTCGGCCTGCCCGCCCTGCTGAAGTCCGTGGAAAAGGTGGACAACCTCACCGTCCGCATCACGCTGACACGGCCGGAAGCACCGTTCCTCGCCGATCTGGCCGTCGAATGGGCGGCGATCCAGTCGAAGGAATATGCGGACCAACTCCTCAAGGCCGGAACGCCCGAGAAGCTCGACCTGGAACCCGTCGGAACCGGCCCGTTCTACCTCGCGGACTACCGCAAAGATACCCTTATCCGCTTCCGCGCCTTCCCCTTCCACTGGGCGGGAAGACCGAAGCTCGACGAACTGATCTTCGCCATCACACCGGACGCTTCGGCGCGCTGGACAAAGCTGCAGAAAGGCGACTGCCAGGTGATGGCCAGTCCCGCGCCCGGCGATCTGGCGGCGATGAAGGAGGACGAGAAGGTCACGGTCCTGGAGCAGCCGGGACTGAACGTCTCCTACCTCGCCTACGACACGCGGGCGAAGCCTTTCGGCGACGTGCGCGTGCGCAGGGCGATGAATCTGGCTATCAACAAGAAAGCGCTTCTCGAGGCGCTCTACGGCGCGACGGCCATTCCGGCCACCGGTCCCATTCCTCCGGCGCTGTGGTCCTACAACAAAGGCTTGCGCGTGCGCGAGGAGCCATACATGCCTTCGGCGGCGAAAAAGCTGCTGGGCGAGGCGGGCTATCCGGAGGGCTTCCCCACCGAAATCTGGACGGCGCCCGCCGAGGCGCCCTTCAACCCGGATCCGAAGCACGCCGCCGCGATGATCCAGGCGGACCTCGCGAAGATCGGCGTCAAGGCCGAGATCAGGCATATGGACGCAGCCACGCTTCGCGCCCGCCTGCTCAAAGGCGATCAGCAGATCGTTCTGACGGGCTGGGCGGTGCAGAACGGCGATCCGGACAATGTCCTTTACGGGCTCCTAGGCTGCAACGGCAGCGAGCCCGTGGCCAACAATGCCGCGCGGTGGTGCGATGACGCCTTCCAGGCCCTCCTGGCCAAGGCCAAGGCCAACAGCTTCCGCGGGGACAGAACCAAGCTCTACGAGCAGGCGCAAACCATCTTCAAGAAGCAGGTGCCGTGGCTCCCCATCGCACATGCCATCCAGATCGTGCCTGTTCGCAAGGAGGTCGTGAATTTCCGTATCTCGCCCAGCGGACGGCACAGCTTTCTCAGGGTCGATATCAAGTGAGCCTCATTATGAGGCGCTTGCATCGCCTGTCCAGCAATGGACCAAAAGACCTTTTAGTCTCAGCTGGCTACCCGACAGGGGGCGGGAAAAGATCAGGGGGAATACGCTGACGCCGGACAGTCCGGCGATGGCGACCAACGAGAGGGCATACCGATGCTCAGTGCCGAGCTCGTATCACGGCTGTCGCAAATGCCCATGAGGCGGGATGCGGAGCTGCGCGTGTCATACCTCCCGCTCGGCAGCATCTACTGGACCGATGAACTCAACGAGATCGTCGATGAGCTGATCACGGCGGACGAGGCAGACGCCGACGCGCTCCTGCGGCTGTTTCGGATACGCGCCCACATGTGGGACGAAGATCTGGTCGATGATGCCGATCGTGAGTTCTTCGTGGCCGCGCGCGAACAAGTGCCCGATTATGCACTGTTTCAGCGGTTGCACATCGACGGGGACGCGCTGAAACTGCACCGTGAGGTCAAGGAGGCCGCGACGGAATTCTGGCAGGTGTTCTTCGAGAACGAGGAAACTGCGCAGCCAGCCTGACGGCGCAGGCCGCGGGCGCGCGCCCTACTCCCGGCGCATGATCCGGTTGACGAGAAGGTTGGCCCCCTTGCCGGCCCTGAAGGTGCGTGTCAGTGCCGCAGGGTCGTAATGATTGTCCACCCAATCGAGAAAAGCGATCGGCTCGTGACTCGAATGCAGGAGGTAACTGTCGAAGACATAGTCGAGAATGCCAGTGTCGGCCTGCCGGATATGGCCATAGCGCAGAGAAAGCTGGCGCTTCGCCTCGGCGACGGGGCGTCCTTCCCTGAAAATCTTGTAGAGCACGCTCATCAGTCCGACCCGGTCGGCGCCTGATTTGCAGTGCATCAGCGCGGGATATTCGATGCTGGCAAGAAGCGCCTTGGCGTCGTGGAAGGTCTGCTTGGACGGCGCCTCCCTGGATTTCACGGCAAAATCGACGAGTCGCACGCCAGAGGCGGCACAGGCGGCGGTCTCCAGGCGGTATGAGCCGCAATCACGGTCGCCGCGCAGGTTCACGACGGTTTTGAGGCCGCGCCTAACCAGCCTTCGAATATCGTGCGGTGCAGGCTGGCTCGACCGCCATGCCTCCGCTGAAAGCCGGTGCCGGTTGGAGTAGACCGCCCGGAATACGCCGTGGTCCACGAGGTGCAGGTCGAAATAATCGAGAACGGGGTCGACGACGCGCCGCAGCCAGACGGGCGAAGAAGCCGTGATGGACCGGCGCATGGAACGGTAACTGCCTTGCACGGCCCGAACATACGGCCGCGTAAGCCGTTTCGTTAATCTGATCATGCCCCTGATCCAGCACACCCTTGCTTCCCGTTCCGCCTCCCATGTACAGAACGGGCCCGTGCTGCGCTGCATAGAAGCCAATTGCCTCTGGATCAAGCGTAATCCGTGAAGATGGCAAACGCCCCCGAGCAGCCCGGGTGTGCTAGTGTAACGCGAATTGGCCGTCGATAAAGCTGAATTCTGCTGGAGAAATCAGTTTCCTGTTCGCCACTTTGACCCGGTAGAGCTGGCCGTCGATGTTATCGCGCCAGAACGTCAGAAAGGCTTCGAGCCGCGGGAAGCGCGGCGCCAGGTCGTAATCCTGCCAGAGAAAGCTCTGCAGAAGGTCCGGATAGTCCGGCATGCGATACAAAATTTCAGCCGTGGTCAGGCTGTAACCTTTGAGCTGGGTGATGAGATGCTGGTCGGCCACCGTTTCCTCCTTTCTTGACACGGACTGCCTCTGAGAGTATAGCACCACCCATTCAAGTTTTGCAAATTACAGTGACAAAACAAATAGTTGGCAGCCATTCACTAGGACTGCTGCCAATAATTTTCATCGCCAGCCGCGACAGGTTGCCAGAAAATTAATGTCTTCCGCACGATCATCCCGTCGTGGTAGGGGGCAAGTCATGAAACCGCTCACGGGTCAGCAGCGCCGGCCGCAGGACCATCCCGGCATCCGCCACGGGCGGCTTGGCGTGCTCATCGTCAACCTCGGTACGCCCGACGCCACGGGCTACTGGCCGATGCGGCGCTATCTCAAGGAATTCCTCTCCGACCCCCGCGTCGTCGAGGCCAACCGCGCCGTGTGGTGGTTCGTGCTGAACGCCATCATCCTGACGACGCGCCCCTCGCGCTCCGCCGAAACTTACCGCGCGATCTGGAACACGGAGCTGGACGAGTCGCCCCTGCGCACCGTCACGCGCGCGCAGGCCGAAAAGCTCGGCGCCGCGCTCGACCATGACGCGCGCATCGTCGTGGATTGGGCTATGCGCTACGGCACCCCGTCCATCGCCTCACGTCTTGCGCATCTCCAGGCCGAGGGCTGCGACCGTATCCTGCTCGTCCCGCTCTATCCGCAATATTCCGCGGCGACCACGGCGACGGTCTGCGACAAGACCTTCGAGGCGCTGAAAGCCATGCGCTGGCAGCCTGCCCTGCGCGTCGCGCCGCCCTATTACGACCATCCCGCCTATATCGACGCGGTGAGCCGCTCCATGCGCGGCAGCCTGGAGAGCCTCGCCTTCGAGCCGGAAGCGGTGATCGCCTCCTACCACGGCCTGCCGCTCGACTACCTCAAAAAGGGCGACCCCTATCACTGCCACTGCGTCAAGACCACGCGTCTCCTCGGCGAGGCGCTCGGCTGGAACGAGGAGCGGCTGATCCTGACCTTCCAGTCGCGGTTCGGCCGTGCCGAATGGCTCCAGCCCTATACGGACAAGACCATCGCCCGGCTCGCGCGCGACGGCGTGAAGCGGCTCGCCGTCGTCACGCCCGGTTTCGCCGCCGACTGCGTCGAAACGCTGGAGGAAATCGCGATGCGCGGCGCGGGAGTATTTCGCGAGCACGGCGGCCAGGATTTCGCGGTGTTGCCGTGCCTGAACGACAGCGACGCGGGCATGGCGTTCCTCGTCCACCATGTGCAGCGCGAATTGCAGGGGTGGATCTGACAACGGGCAGGCGCGGCCTAACGAAAAAATATTCCGTGCTCCCAGTTAATAATTGGTCCGGCCACCGCGTGAATCAAGTATCGTCTTGCCACGGGCCCGCCGGATCGCTTATCTCCAGCCAAAGCGTTCATCGGATTCGTGCCCGCCTTCACAAAGGCGTGTTCAGAAGACGCCGGCCATGTCTCCGGTGTGATCGCAGACGAGGCGAGGGAGGACATTATGGCGTCTCGTATCCGGTACCGGAGTGGAAGACGCGTATGCCATAAATACCTCGGCGCGGTGGTTGCGGTGCTGCTCGCTGCGAGCGGTGCTGCCGATGCCCGGGCCGAAGCCTACCGGCAACCGCCAAACAGCCGCGTCGCCATGGAAATCGGTGGCAGGTTCACCGCATCCGGCAGGTTCACCGGCTTTCTTGACGAATCGAGTGGCGCTTCCTTCGTCATCGCGGAGATGCCCGCCCAGGCTTACGACGAGGTGAAAAAGCTCGCCGACCAGCCCGCCGCCTTGGCCAGCAAAGGGATCGTGGAGACGCGGAAAAGCACGCTTCCGGACCGCACCGGCGAATATGTCTATGTGACCGGCATTCAACGCACGCCCATGGGCGACTACGCCAAGTTCCTCCTCATCATGCGGGAACACGACGTGACGGCGGTGATCACCGCCAATGTTCCCATGGCCGCACTGAAGAACAAGACCATCGCCCGCGAGCGGATCGAGCGCGCGCTGCGGAGCGCGACGGTGCGGCCGCGCACCACCAGGACCGCCGAGCTGTTCCGCCTGGGCTATCTGGGACCGTTCCGCGAGGCCCTGAGCCTCATGGGCACCTCGAAAGCCTACAATTTGACGGGAAGGCCGCCTGAAGCGGGCGTCAACAGGCTGGGCAGGCCGCTGTTCGTCGTGTCGCCATCGCTGGACAAGTTCGAAGTTCCCGACGTCAAGGCCGCGGCTCTCAAGGCGTTTCACACGCTCGGCGGCTTCCGGGACCACAAGGTCGCCCGCGAAGGCAAGGTCACCATCAGCAGCCTACGGGGCTATGCGATTACGGGCGAGGGCAAGGCGATCAAGTCCGGCAGAAAGACGGCGATCTATCTGGTGATGCTGGCCGGGAAGACGGGCGGCTATTTCATCATGGTCGGCACGGCCCCCGCGGAGGAGGCGAACGCCTATCTGCCGGCATTCCGCAGAATGGCCGCGAGCTTCAAGCCAGTGGGCTGAGGCCGGCCGGGTCTTCGCGGTGGCGGCGCGCCGATGGCCGGAGGCGGTATCGCCTGTTTCGTCAACGCGGGCCGGCCGTCGCGGCGTCGTTCTGCGGATGGCTGGCCACGCCATCAGCGGCCTCGCCACCCTCTCCCGGATTTGCCCCAGCAAGCCGGCGGTACAATGTTCGTTCGCTGATCCCCAGCTTCCTGGCCAGCGCCCGGCGCGTGCCGCGATGGGTAGCCACGACATCTCGCAACGTCCGCTGCTGGATCTCCTCCCATGTCTCGGGCCTGTGCGATACCGCCGCGCGCGGCTGGCGCCCGCCCTCGCGCACCTCCTCGGCCAGATGCTCCGGGCGCACCTCATCGCCGTCACACAGCAGGCTGGCGCGCTCGAGCAGATTGCGCAGTTCCCGGATATTGCCCGGATAGTCGTAGGCCTGGAGCTGCGCCATGGCTGACGGAGCGATGCGCAGCTCACGGCCGGCCGCTACACGATGCAGCAATGCCTCCACGAGAAGCGGGACGTCCTCGCGGCGCTCACGCAAGGCGGGCAGGCAAATGGGAAAGGTGTTGAGACGGAAGTACAGATCCTGGCGGAAGCTTCCTTCCGCCGCCATCCGGCGCAAGGGGCGGTGCGTCGCCGAGATCAGCCGGAAATTGGCCTGACGCAGATCGGTGCTGCCGACGCGCCGGAACGTCCCCGTCTCCAAGAGACGCAGGAGCTTCACCTGCATGGTCAGCGGGACGTCGCCAACCTCGTCGAGAAACAGCGTGCCGCCCTCCGCCGCCTGCACCAGTCCGATCTTCTTTGCCGTCGCACCGGTGAACGCGCCCTTCTCGTGGCCGAACAGCTCGCTCTCGAAAAGCGCCTCCGGCAGGCCGGAGCAATCCAGCACCACGAACGGCCGCAGCACCCGCTTGCTGGCATCGTGTATCGCCCGGGCCACCAGTTCCTTGCCCGTCCCGGATTCGCCCTGCAGCAGCACCGCGGCCTCCGACGGCGCCACGCGGGTGACCAGTTCCAGCATGCGCCGGAACGCTCCCGAGCGCCCGATCAGGTCGTGCTGATGAGCCCGGCTGCGGGCGACCGGTAATTCCTCCAGTTTCTCAATGAAGTAACTGATTTCGCCATGCGCGTTCTTGACCGGCGAGACTTCGATGTTCTCGTAGATTTCCCCCGTGGGACCGTGATGAAGGTGGAGCCCCCTTTCGCGCCGGCCCGAATGCCGGCTGCGGGACATCGGGCAGAGTTCGCCGCTCTGGTCACAGGGCACGTCGTAGCGATGCGAGACTTCGTAGCAGGTCTTGCCGACGACGTCGCCGCCGTCGAAGCATTTGGCGCGGTAGGCCGCGTTGGCGGCGAGGATACGGTACTCGCGATCGACCAGAATATGCGGCTCAGGACGTGTTTCCAGGAAGGAGGCCAGCTCGGCCATCGCATTTGAGTGCATGCGCTGTCTCTGACTGTCAGTATTGACGTACTTCCTGTCAAGAATGGCGCCATGGCAGCCGCGCGGCAATGCGACATGATGCATTTTCGCCGCGAAAACGGCCTCCGGCGAAGCCGCCCGGCTTTGGCACGGAACTTGAGTGTATACGGACGGGAGCAGCCTGCCATGCCCTCCGAACCGCATTCCGCTGCGGCCTCGTCCGCACTCGGAAAGCACTGCAATCGATCTGGAAAGGCCCGCGCATGACATCGCGTGACGCACGCCTGCGCAACGAACTCATCGGAATCGTCATCCTCAAAATCTGTGTTCTGGCGGTCCTGTGGGCGGTTTTCGTGCATGGCGCGCGCGTGCCGGTTGACGCCGGTACCGTGGCTCGTCACACGGCCGCATCACCGTCGGCAAAGGCCTTTCCGACCAAAGGAGAGCCGAATGGCCACTGACACGCTCGTCGATCTGTCGCGACTGCAATTCGCCGCGACGGCGATGTATCATTTTCTCTTCGTGCCTTTGACGCTGGGGATGACTTTCCTCCTCGTCATCATGGAGTCGGTCTATGTCATGACCGGCAAGACCATTTACCGGGACATGACGCAGTTCTGGGGTAAGTTGTTTGGCATCAACTTCGCTCTGGGGGTGACGACCGGTATCACCATGGAGTTCCAATTCGGCACGAACTGGGCTTATTACTCTCATTATGTCGGCGATATCTTCGGTGCGCCGCTGGCGATCGAAGGGCTGATGGCCTTCTTCCTGGAATCTACATTCATCGGTCTGTTCTTCTTCGGCTGGAACCGTCTGTCGAAAACCCAGCACCTTGCCGTCACCGTGCTGATGGCCATCGCCACCAACCTCTCGGCGCTGTGGATCCTCATCGCCAATGGCTGGATGCAGAACCCTGTGGGATCGGAGTTCAGCTTCGTCACCATGCGCATGGAGATGACCGACTTCTGGGCGGTCCTGTTCAACCCCGACGCTCAGGCCAAGTTCGTGCACACCGTTTCGGCTGGCTATGTGACCGGCGCCATGTTCGTTCTGGCGATATCCTCCTACTACCTTCTGAAGGGCCGCGACCTGGAATTCGCCCGGCGCAGCTTCCGCATCGCCGCCGCGTTCGGCTTCGCCTCGGCCTGCTCGGTGATCGTGCTCGGCGACGAGTCCGGCTACACCGTGAGCGAGGCGCAGCAGACCAAGCTCGCGGCGATGGAAGCGATGTGGGAGACCGAGCCCGCCCCCGCCGGTCTGAATATCGTTGCGGGTATCAACGAAAAGGAGATGAAGAACGATTGGGAGGTGAAAATCCCCTGGGCAATGGGGCTCCTCGGAACGCGGTCGATCGACAGGCAACTGCCCGGCATCAAGGAGCTTCGCGCCAAGAACCGCGAGCGTATCGTCTCCGGCATCGAGGCTGTGAAGGCGCTGGAAAGCCTGCGCCGGAACACTGACGACCGCGCGGCGAAGGCGCTCTTCGACGCGCACAAGGCGGATCTCGGCTTCGGCCTTCTGCTGAAGAAATACGTCACCTCCATGGATCAGGCGACGCCTGAGATCATCGGCAAAGCTGTGGACGACACCATCCCCGGCGTCACGGAGATGTTCTGGACGTTCCGCATCATGGTCGGGCTGGGCTTCCTGTTCTTCGCCCTGTTCGGGTTCGCGCTCTGGCACAGCATCAAGAACACCTTCGAGCAGAAGCGGTGGTTGCTGCACTGGGCGCTGTGGTTCCTGCCCGCTCCGTGGATCGCCTGCGAACTCGGCTGGTTCGTCGCCGAATATGGCCGCCAGCCCTGGACGATATACGGCGTGCTGCCGACGCATCTGTCGGTGTCCACGCTGACGGTCGGGAGCCTTTACGGATCGCTCGCCGGATTCGTCGGCTTCTACACCATCCTGCTCTGTGCCGAGATGTATCTGATGGTGAAATTCGCGCGCCAGGGACCGGGCAGCCTCGGCACCGGCCGCTATGCCAACGAACCCGTGCACGCCTGAACACGCCAGAAGGATACAAGAATGTTCGACTACGAAACTCTGAAGGTCATCTGGTGGCTCCTGGTCGGCGTGCTGCTGATCGGCTTTGCCATCATGGACGGGCACGATATGGGCGTGGGCACGCTTCTGCCCTTCGCCGGACGCAACGATACCGAGCGCCGCGTCATCATCAACACCGTCGGTCCGCATTGGGACGGAAACCAGGTGTGGTTCATCACCGGGGGCGGTGCCATCTTCGCGGCGTGGCCGCTGGTCTACGCGACCGCGTTCTCCGGTTTCTACTGGGCCATGCTGGCGGTGCTGTGGGCGTTGTTCTTCCGTCCCGTCGGCTTCGACTACCGGAGCAAGATCGCCAGCCCCATATGGCGCAGCACCTGGGACTGGGGGCTGTTCGTGGGTGGCTTCGTGCCTCCGGTGATTTTCGGCGTGGCGTTCGGCAACCTGTTCCAGGGGGTGCCGTTCCACTTCGACGACAACCTCGTGCCCTACTACACCGGCACGTTCTGGGGCCTGCTCAACCCGTTCGCGCTTCTCTGCGGTATCGTATCGAGCGCGATGATCACCTTCCATGGTGCCATCTATCTCATGCACCGCACGGAGGGCGGAATCTACGGCCGCGCAAAATTCGCCGCGCTCCTGGCCGGCGCGGTGATGCTCGTGGGGTTCTCCGCCGCCGGGCTGTGGCTCTGGGCTGACGTTCCCGGTTATGCCATCAGCTCGGCGGTGGATCCGTCCGCCCTGCCGAACCCGCTCGGCAAGGCCGTGGTGCGCGAGCCGGGCGCGTGGCTGGCGAATTACGGTCTCCATCCGTGGATGATCGCGGCGCCGGTGCTCGCCTATGGCGGTGCGGCTCTGGCCATGGCGCTGGCGTCGGCCGGGCGGACTTTGGCCGCCTTCACAGCGTCGTCGCTGGCGATCACCGGCGTCATCGGCACGGCGGGCGTATCCCTGTTCCCGTTCGTGATGCCGTCGTCCACCGACCTGAAGTCGTCGCTGACCGTCTGGGACAGCACGTCGAGCCACCTGACGCTCGGCATCATGTTCTGGGCGACGATGATCTTTATGCCTTTGATCATCATTTACACGAGCTGGGCCTACAAGGTCATGGCCGGTAAAGTCACGGAGGCATATATCCGCGAAAACAGTCACTCCGCTTATTGATAAGGAGAACACCCGATGTGGTATTTCGCCTGGATTTTGGGCATCGGTTTCGCGGTGCTGCTGTCGGTCCTCAACGCCATGTGGTATGAGGCGCAGGAGGATCGGGAAACCATCGCCAAAGCCATGAACAGGTCAGACCAGTCCGATGCTAAACAGGCTGCCTGAACCTTCGCCAGAAAATCCCCCGCCGCACGCCAGCGGCGGGTGGAACATTCCGGCGCTCATCATCGGCATCGTGATCATGCTGGTTCTCAGCTTCTATCCGCGCGCGGTGGCGAGAGCCGATGGAACGCCGGACATGCTCGCGGCCGCATTTCTGTTCTGGGCGATGAGCGCGGGCTTCGTGCGCGGCCTCGGCTTTGTGCCGCGCCTTCTAATTCCGAGGCTTCTGCTCTCGCTGAGCGCGAGCCTGATGGCGCTGGCGGTAGCCTTCTGGCGCCTCGCGCCGTTTTAGTCCCCGCGCCGCGGGGCTGCCGGTCAAACACCCATGAATCCAGGAGGTTCCCATGCGGAACCTCCCTTGAACGAGGATGACAGCATGAAGATTGGCGTCACCAGCCAGAATTTCCGCACCATTACCGGACATGCGGGCCGGGCGCGGCGTTTCATGATTTTCGAGGTCTCGCCGGATGGACAGATCGCGGAAGCCGGCCGGCACGACTTGCCGAAAGACATGAGCATGCATGAATTCCCCCGCAATGCGGCGCATCCCATTGACGGTCTCGATGTGCTGATTACCGGCAGTTGCGGCGACGGCTTCCAAAGGAAACTGAGCGAGCGCGGCATCAAGGTGATCGTGACCGGCGAAACCGATCCGATGACAGCGATAAAGACGCTGCTGTCGGGCGCCGCGCCCGTGCCACCGGCCGCCGATAACGATGACCACGACGAATGCGGCTGCGACTGCGCGAAAAAAGACGGCGAGTAGGCGCTCTCAACCTTCAGGAATTGCGTTGGCTGTTCGGGCGATGGCGTGCGGACCGTCCGGCGCCGCGCGCCTCATATCGCTGATGCCAGGATCCGACTTCACAACAATTTTCGTCACCAGAAGAGGAACCGATGAAACAAACCATTCTGCAGGAGAAATATCCCGTCTTCGTGCTGGAATTGCTGAAAACGGAGACGGATCTGAAATCGGCGGACGAAGTCATCGCCCGTCTCAAGAGCGATATCGACGCTCATAAGATTGCCCGTTACATCGCCACTTTCGACCATTACACGCATACCAGCGAACTCCCCGACGGCCAGATCGCCCCCACGATCACGGACGCCAGGAACATCGTGTTCTGCTTCGGCACAGCGTTGCCCAACGCCGAGGTGCTGGCGGTGCGCCCGCGCTCCATCGGCGTGGCGGAATTCATGGACAGGTTCGTGATTTCCTTCCTCGAAGCCCCGATGCCGCTCGCCAACACTGCGATGGAAGACTGGGTGCGCGCATTGCGGAAGGCACCGAACGGCGCATGAAGCCGACGCCGCTTTTGAGCCACCGTCCCTCGCTGCGGGAAATCCCAAAAGTGCCCCCAAGCTAGTACACCCGCTAAGAAATCCTGACCCACTTGCTGCACGCTCTCACAGGATTTATTAGCGGTTAAGCGTACTAGCAACTCATTGATTCTAGTGCAGCTTCTCCGAGGCAAGTTCGCTTGCGCATGTGCGGCGAATGGGGTGCGAACTTGCCTCGGGCTGTACGAGGGCGGGATTCCCCGCGGGGCGGCTGGAAATCAGCTCTTCCTGCACACGGTTGCGCGGGCGATGCACGTCCAGGAGCCGTTGCCGCCCTTGCATCTGTAGACCGGGTTGGAAATGAAATCCGTTTGGATCGGCCAGTTCCCCGTAACCTGCTGGATGATCTCGAAGGACTGGTACTGCGCCATTTCCTTGCTCCACCCCCAGCCCTGCCCGGCCTTTCTCACACAATTGGCCTTGGCGTAGCCCCTGCGGGGGCTCTTGGCATCGGCAGAATTCAACGCAGCAGAAGCACAAACGGCGGCAAGAAGCACCGCCATCACGTGAGTAGCGCGCATGGTGTATCCCCGTTAAAGTATTGTTTTAGTACGCACGCCATAAGCAACGGAACATTCTGGCACAATACAGTTGTTCGGCTTATCGGACAATACTTTCTTCGGAACGATCACCTGTATCCCGGCCGCCGCGCCGCGCGGTTCACTTCACGCTGGTGCAGACCTTGGCCTCGCCGATACAGCGCCATTCGTCGGCGCCGATGAGATTCCAGAAAGGCTTGCAGGTTACAACGGGTTTGGTGACGCGGGCGACCTTTGCGCCGGTGGAAACGATGCTGTCCTTCTCCGCGGCAATGGCCTTTCGCAGGCCGCGCTTTGCATAACGATGCGCGGATTTCTGCCCCACGCTGACCACGTCGCTCCTCAAGGGGCGGCAGTCGGCGGCGGCCGGCGTAGCCAGGAGCGCGGCGATCCCCGCAGCGAAGATGGTATACATGCCAGTACGTGTCATAAGCGAACTCCCTGAATGCCGAGATATTCCCTTAAGCTGGCGGGCGGCGCACGGCAATGAACTTTTAGGCAACTTGCATATTCCGACTACGTGTTGTAGCTGCGTTGCCATGACGAATTGCCGCATATGGAGTTGCCGCGGAGCCGCGCATGGCTGAGTCCCTCCTTGAGTTTTACCGTGCGATGGTCCGCGAAAAGGACCTCGTCGCCGACGAGGCTCAGATTCTTGCCGCCGAGAAACTGCAGATCCTCGCCAACCGCCTGGCACGCTATACGCCGCCCGCGAAAACCGACTTCTTCTCTTTCTTCACGCGGCGTTTCGGCGAGGTGCCGCGCGGCCTCTACATTTTCGGTCCCGTGGGGCGCGGCAAGACCATGCTGATGGACCTGTTTTTCGAAACCGTCCCCTTCGAGGGGAAACGCCGCGTGCATTTCCACGAGTTCATGGGCTCCGTGCACGACATGATCGCCGGGGCGCGGAAATCGCTGGAAGGCGACCCCGTCCCGCATGTGGCGGAAAGGCTCGCGCGCTGGGCGCCGCTGCTGTGCTTCGACGAGTTGCACGTTACCGACATCGCCGACGCCATGATCCTGAGCCGCCTCTTCACCGGCCTGTTCGACCGCGGCGCCGTGATCGTCGCCACCTCCAACGTGCCGCCGGGCGACCTGTACCGCGATGGCCTCAATCGCGGGATGTTTCTGCCGTTCATCGAACTGATCGAGGAAAAGATGGAGGTGCTGCAGCTCGAAGCGGCACGCGATTATCGCCTCGACCGGCTCATGGGGGCGCCGCTCTACTTCTCACCGCTCAACGCCGAAACCGCGCAGGCAATCCGCGACACATGGCTACGGCTCACGGGGCGCGACCGCGGCACGCCGGAGGTCATCACGGTCAAAGGCCGCGCGCTGGAGGTGCCCGAGGCCCATATGGGCGTGGCTCGCTTCACGTTCGACGAGTTGTGCGCGAGGCCGCTCGGCCCGGCCGATTACCTGACCATCGCCCGCCATTTCCACACGCTGATCCTTGAAAACGTCCCCGTGCTGACGCCGGACAAACGCAATGAGGCGCGCCGCTTCAATACGCTGGTCGATGCGCTCTACGATCACCGCACCGGCCTCGTTATTTCCGCAGCCGCCGAACCCGGCGGGCTGTACCCGCAGGGCGACGGGGCCGAGCTTTTCCTGCGCACCACATCGCGGCTGATGGAGATGCGCTCCGAAGGGTATCTCGGCGGACGCCACCGCTTCCCGAAATAGCCGCGCGTTTGCGTCCGCCGTGAGCCGTGATGCTCCTTGCTACTCCGCCGGTGCGGGCAGCGCAGCCTGTGGCAGCGGCCGCAGGGGCGGCGCGAATTTCGGCCGGACGAGCCAACTCCTGCCCGCCGTCGGCCGGATCACCAGGAACCAGAAGAAGAAGGCCGTGGTCAGAAGGGCCGACGCGTAAGGGAACCACAGCGGCAATACACCGGTCAGGTCGATCAGCATGCCGTCACCCGGATAGGGCCCCATGCCAAACAGCGCGGGCAGGCGATACCAGTAATAGGTGGCCACCGCCCCCGTGGCGAAGACCCGCGTCATGATGCGGCGCGCCTCGGGCGATTCGTCGAACCACAGGTCACCCGCCTTGAACAGCGCATACGATCCCACCGCGCAGCCCAAAGGCCAGGCATAGGCCCCGGCAAGTTCCGGCCAGCCCACCGGACCGGGATAGTCCGGCACCTGGTACCAGCCGAACACGAAGCCGAAAAAGCTCCCGGCGAGGATGCGGCCGGTCATCGTCTCCAGCCATGTCGGGCCGGTGATGGCCGGGTTCATGCCGGGCGTGGAGTCCGGGCACGGATTGGTGCATTGCTGGCAGACGCCGCAGCGCGCGTTATTCAGCTGAATCGCGGGCGACGTTCCGTACAGCTTCTCCACCGGATGGATCGGGCAGAGCGAGGTGCACCAGCCGCTGCGCCATTCGAACACCAGGCCCATCATAAAGGCGATCAGCGCCGCCGAGGTAAGCATGACGGCCGTCGCCGGGCCGTTGGTGTTCAGGAGCACATGCCGCAGCGGCACGATCAGGTAGAGCCCGATCATGGATATGACGCCGAGCACCGCGGTGCATCGCCGGGGCATGATCACCTGGAGCGAGAAACCGAGCCGCCGCGGCAGCAGGCCGACCGTCGCCATCGGACAGATATTGCGCCACAGCCCCGGCGCCACCGTCACGAGGAAGGGCGCGGCGGGGATGAGCACGTTCCAGAACAGACCGATCCCCACCTCGGGCAGGAAGACGAGCAGGCCGATGAGCGTCACTCCGGCGACGAAGAGAGCAGCCTGCGCGATATTCCAGAAAACACGCTCCAGAGGCGACGGCGAACACTTGTCCAACCCGGGTTTCGCCACCGTCAGCGCCCTGCTCCCACTGGCCGGGCCAGGGCTCGGCCGGGCGGCCGGCTTCGGTGGCGCGGGCATCTGCCCCCGCGGCATCTGCGGCATATGCGGTGGCCGTTCTTGGACCGGAGGCGGCGGCATACGATCCCGCCTTCCGTCAGGCGGTGGCGGCGGCGGCATACGATCCCGCCTTCCCTCGGGCGGAGGAGGAGGCGGTGACATACGATCCCGCCTTCCGTCAGGCGGCGGCGGTGGCATACGATCCCGCCTTCCGTCAGGCGGAGGCGGAGGTGGCTGCATACGATCCCACCTTCCCTCGGGCGGAGATGGTGGTGGAACGGCCCGGCTCGGCCTCATACGCTGCTGGTCGCTGAACGGTGCGTCGTCCCCTGGCCCAAAACGGCCAAGCGCGCCGCCTTGCGGCGGTTTCCTGACATAAAAAGTCATATTTGCCTCTGTATTCTGCCCCGGGACTGCCCAGACACAGCTCACCCTTCGGCGCAGCCGTCGCCCGGCTGGGCCATACCCACCATTGCAATACGAGACTTCTGGAACCCGCGCCGCCCCTGGCGCGGCCTGGATGAAAAAAGACAGATCTGTGTCCTATTCCCCGGACGTACACGTAACAAATATTTGTGGCAAAAATGTTGAACCGAAACGGAACAATTTGTCAGGCGAAGTTGTGTCGCCGATGGGGATACGTCCTGATTTTCGTCGAATTCCTGCCGCAATCCTACGGATTGGAGCCGATAGTGGCGGGAATACCTGCAAATTGAGGAGGACGGCTCCCAGCGACACCGGGGAACCGCAATGTCTTCTGCAAAACCCTCGGGACAGGACAGTGGCTCCGAAGTGAACGGGCGCCATGAACCGGCCTGCTTCCAGCGGCGAGTCGCGAAACGGTGATGCTGGCCGCAGCGCAACTTTTCGGCACATATCCGGCATAAAACAACCCACGGGTTACTCCATTTCAATATCTGGTGGTCCAGACTGACCGCCCACGTCCCCCCCCAGGATCACCCAGGCGGCGAGACGGCATTTCAGGTCAGGGAGGCAAACATGCGCCGCGAAACGGATAGCATGGGCGAGATCGAGGTCCCCGCGGATCGCTATTGGGGCGCACAGACCCAGCGATCGCTGGAACATTTCTCGATCGGAACCGACCTCATCCCCATCGAACTGATCCACGCTTACGGGATTTTGAAGAAATCGGCGGCGCTGGCGAATTGCGAACTGGGCCTCCTGCCCGCGAACCTGAAGGATCTCATCGTCGCTGCGGCCGAGGAAGTCGCCAGCGGCAAGCTGGACGGCCATTTCCCCCTGCATGTGTGGATGACCGGCAGCGGCACGCAGTCGAACATGAACGTCAACGAGGTGATCTCCAACCGGGCGATCGAAATGGCCGGGGGCGTTCTCGGCTCGAAGACGCCCGTTCACCCGAACGATCACGTGAACATGTCGCAATCGTCGAACGATTCGTTCCCCACGGCGATGAACATGGCGGCGGCAATCGAGACGACGTCGAAGCTCATCCCCGCCGTTCACGACCTGCGCGGCAGCCTTCATGACAAGGCGCAAGCGTGGTCCGGCATCATCAAGATCGGCCGCACGCACATGCAGGACGCGACGCCGCTCACGCTGGGCCAGGAGTTCTCCGGCTATGTCGAGATGCTCGATGAGGGCCTGGGACGCCTGGGCTTCGCGCTCGTGGATGTCTACAAGCTGGCGCTCGGCGGCACGGCGGTCGGCACGGGCATCAACGCCCATCCGGAGTTTGCCGGAGCAGCCGCCGGGCATATCGCGGAAATCACGAGGCTGCCTTTCACGAGCGCGCCGAACAAGTTCGCCGTGCAGGGCGCCCACGACGCCCTCGTCATGCTGTCGGGCACGCTCAGGACGCTGGCGGTCTCGCTCTACAAGATCGCCAACGACATCCGGCTTCTGTCCTGCGGACCGCGCTGCGGCTTTTACGAACTCAAAATCCCGGCCAACGAGCCGGGTTCCTCCATCATGCCCGGCAAGGTCAATCCGACCCAGTGCGAGGCGCTGGCGATGGTCGCCGTCCAGGTGATGGCCAACGACGTCGCCGTGGGGATGGGCGGCAGCGGCGGTTATCTGGAGATGAACGTCTACAAGCCGCTGATGATCCACGCGATCCTGCAATCGGTACGGATCATGTCGGACGGCTGCGTGAACTTCGCGCGCTTCCTCGTCGACGGCATGGAGGCGAACGAGAAGCAGATCGCGCAGTATGTCGAACGCTCGCTGATGCTGGTCACGGCGCTCAGCCCGGTCATCGGCTACGACAAGGCGAGCCACGCCGCGCATCACGCTTTCGAACAGGACATGACGCTGAGACAGGCCTGCCTGGACCTCGGCTACGTCAGCGAAGCCGATTTCGACAAGATCGTAGACCCGTCAAAGATGATCCACCCCTCACTCTGACTTCGCACGGCAGGCCGCCCGGCCCGCCGTCCCTTGCCTTTCGGAGAACCGCCATGGCCGCCACCGACGACACCCTTACCGGCTTAGCTCTGCTGCACGATCCCGTCCGCAACAAGGCGACGGCGTTTTCTGCCGACGAAAAGGAACGGCTCGGGCTGGCCGGTCTCCTGCCCGATGTCACGGAGACAATCGACACCCAGGAGCGGCGGGCGCTTCTGCAACTCGGCTACAAGACCTCGGACCTCGAACGCTATATTTATCTCATCAGCCTGCTCGACACCAATGAGACGCTGTTCTACCGCGTGATCATGTCAGATCCGGCGCGGTTCCTGCCCATCGTCTACGATCCGACGATCGGCGAAGCCTGCCTGAAATTCGGTCATATCTTCCGGCGCACGCGGGGCATGTATCTGTCGATGCGCCGCAAGGGGCAGGTCGCCAAGGTGCTGGCCAACTGGCCGGACAAGGATGTGCGCTTCATCTGCGTGACCGATGGAGGACGCATTCTCGGCCTCGGCGACATCGGCGCCAACGGTATGGGCATTCCGATCGGCAAGCTGCAACTCTATACCGCCGCGGCCGGCGTCCCGCCCCGGCATCTGCTGCCGATGTTCCTCGACGCGGGCACCAACAACGAACAGCTCCTCGCCGATCCGCTCTATCTCGGCCTGAGACAGCGCCGCCCGGCGACGGACGAACTCTATGCCTTCGTGGACGAATTCGTGGAGGCGGTGCAGGAGGCTTATCCCGACTGCTGCATTCATTTCGAAGACTGGACCGGCAGCGACGCGGTCCACCTGCTGGAACGCTACCGCGACAAGGTCTGCTGCTACAATGACGACATCCAGGGCACGGCCGGGATTGCCCTCGCCGGGATGACCAACGCGCTGAAAATCAAGCAGGGCTCGCTGAAGGACGAGCGCATCTTCTTCGTCGGCGCCGGTTCCGCAGGCATCGGTCTCGCCAATCTGATGGTGCGGGAGATGATCGCCGAGGGCCTGCATGAGGAAGTCGCGCGCAGCCGGATCGCCATGTTCGACGAGAACGGCCTCCTGGAGGCGAGCCGCAGGGACCTGTTCGACTTCCAGCGGCCCTACGCCCACGCCCACGCGCCGACGCGCAACCTCCTCGAAGCCATCCAATCCCTCAAACCAACGACGCTGATCGGTGTCAGCACGGTGGGCCGTCTGTTTACGAAAGACATCGTGGAGGAAATGGCGCGGCTAAACGAGCGGCCGGTCATCTTCGCACTCTCCAACCCGACCGACCATGCCGAATGCACGGCGGAGGAAGCCTACAAATGGTCGGAAGGCCGCGCGATTTATGCCGCGGGCGTACCTTTCCCGCCGGTGCATCTCGACGGCAAGGTCTTCCTGCCCGGCCAGGCTAACAACCTCTACATCTTCCCGGCGGTCGCGATGGCCATCTACGCAGCCAAGGCGAAGCGGGTCACCGACGATATGTTCATCGAGGCCGCCCGCGGCGTGGCGGATCAGGTGCCGCCAGCGCTTCTGGCTCAGGGCGCGCTGTTCCCGCCCCAGGCCGACATCCTGGAAACGTCGATCAAGACTGCGGCCAGAGTGCTCAAGACGGTCTTCGACAAAGGCCTCGCCCGCGTGGAACGGCCGAGCGACCTGGAAGCCTACATTCGCTCGCAGGTCTACAGGCCCGAATACGGCCAGGAAAGAAGCCGCTCCTGATTTCAAGGGTCTCGCTCAAACTGCGGGCGCCAAAACGGGGCGGCAGGCGTGAACATGGGCGGGCAAGGTCAGTCCAGCCCCCGTCCGCCGTCTCTCCACCGCCCACGGCTTTCGTCTTTGCCCCCGCAGGCGCCGCGCCTATAGTGCGCTCATGACGAAGAAACACGATTCCAAGGCGCATGCGGACCACGAACGCCACCCGGTCAAGACAGGCGATCACGTTTATCTGATCGACGGCTCGACCTACATTTTCCGCGCCTATTACGCCATGTTCAAAGCCGCCCAGGCCCGCGGCCGCAGCTTCACGCGCTCGGACGGAACGCCGGTCGGCGCCGTGATGACCTTCTGCAACATGCTGTGGAAGATCCTGCGCGAAGGCGTCGACGGGCCGGAGGCGCGGCCCACGCATCTTGCCGTGATCTTCGATCATTCCGGCGAGTCTTTTCGCAACGAAATCTACCCCGAATACAAGGCCAACCGTGACGAGCCGCCGGAAGAACTCATCCCGCAGTTCCCGCTGATCCGCGATGCCGTGCGCGCCTTTGGCCTCATCCCCATCGAGCAGGAGGGCTTCGAGGCCGACGACCTCATCGCGACCTACGCGCGGCAGGCGGCAAAGGCGGGCGCGACCGTGACCATGATCTCGGGCGACAAGGATCTGATGCAGCTCGTCGGCTCGCATGTCGAGATGTACGACCCGATGCCCGGCAACGAGCGCCGCATCGGCCATGACGAGGTGGTGGCGAAATTCGGCGTCGGGCCGGAGCGGGTCGTCGATGTGCAGTCGCTCGCGGGCGACTCCACCGACAACGTGCCGGGCGTGCCGGGTATCGGCGTCAAGACGGCGGCGCAGCTCATCCAGGAATTCGGTGATCTCGACACCCTGCTGGCCAACACCGCCAGCATCAAGCAGCAGAAACGCCGCGAGCGGCTCACCGAGTTCGCCGATCAGGCGCGGCTGAGCCGTGAGCTGGTGCGCCTGAAAAACGATGTGCCGGTGGCCACCCCGCTGGCCGCGACGGGGATGCATGAGCCACCCCCCGAACCGCTGCTGGCGTTCCTGCAGGAAATGGAGTTCACCACGCTCACCAAGCGCGTGGCCACGGCGCTGGGCGCGGAGGTTCCACCGGCAGCAGAGCAGGCCAAACCCGCAGCGGAGGCCAAGGAGAAGGCGAAGACGGCGTCCCCGGCGAAGCATGCTCCGGCGGCAGGCGCTGAAGCGCACGACACGCCCGCACGGCTGGCGAGGGAGCGCAAGGCGGCGATCTGCGAAATCCCCGTGGACCTGTCGGCTTATGAGACCGTGACCACACTCGCCCGCCTTCAGGAATGGATCGCGGCAGCCGTCGAACAGGGCCATGTCGCCTTCGATACCGAGACGACCTCGCTTGACGCCATGACCGCGGAACTCGTCGGCTTCTCGCTGGCGCTGGAACCGGGCCGCGCCTGCTACGTGCCGCTCGCCCATCGCACGGAGGGCCTCGATTTCGAAGGCGCGGGCGTAGGCCGGCAAGTGCCGTTCGATGCCGCGATCGCGGCGCTGAAAACGCTCGCCGAGGACGACAGCGTGCTCAAGATCGGCCAGAACCTCAAATACGACCTGACCGTCGTCAGCCGCTACGGCATCGAGCTTGCGCCGATCGACGACACCCTGCTGATGTCCTACGTCCTTGACGCCGGGCTCGGCGGGCATGGCATGGACGAACTCTCGCAGCGCCATCTCGGCCACAAGCCGATCAGCTTCAAGGACGTGGCGGGCAGCGGCAAGAACCAGGTGACTTTCGATCAGGTGAGCATCGCGCGCGCCAGCGAATACGCCGCGGAGGACGCCGACGTCACCCTGCGCCTCTGGCACGTGCTCGGGCCGCGTCTCGTCGCGGAAGGGATGACGGCCGTCTACGAGCGGCTGGAGCGCCCGCTCGTGCCCGTGCTCGCCGCTATGGAACAGGCGGGGATAAAGGTGGACCCCGCTCTCCTGTCGCGCCTTTCGGGCCGGTTCGCGCAGGCGCTGGGCGGCATCGAGGCCGAGATCCACAAGCTGGCGGGCGAGGAATTCAACGTCGCCTCGACGAAGCAGCTTTCCGAAATGCTGTTCGGCAAGTTGGGCTATCCCGGCGGCAAGAAAACAGGCGGCGGTGCCTGGAGCACCAGGGCCACCGTGCTCGACGATCTGGCGGCCAACGAGGATCTGACGGACGAACAGCGCCTGCTGCCGCTGAAGCTCCTGGAATGGCGCCAGCTTTCGAAGCTGCGCAACACTTACACCGACGCGCTCCCCACCTTCATCAACAGGGAAACGGGCCGCATCCATACGTCCTACGCGCTGGCCTCGACCTCGACCGGGCGGCTCGCCTCCAACGAACCGAACCTGCAGAACATCCCGGTGCGCACCGCGGAAGGGCGCCAGATCCGCGCCGCCTTCATCGCGCCCAAAGGCGCCAGGCTGATCTCCGCCGACTACAGCCAGATCGAGCTGCGCGTGTTGGCGCATATGGCGGATATCGAGGCGCTGAAAAAGGCCTTCGCCGAGGGGCTCGACATTCACGCCATGACCGCGTCGGAAATGTTCGGCGTCCCCATCAAGGGCATGCCCGCCGAGGTGCGCCGCCGCGCCAAGGCCATCAATTTCGGCATCATCTACGGCATTTCGGCATTCGGCCTGGCGCAGAATCTCGGCATCACGCGCACCGAGGCGGGCGATTATATCGAGAAATACTTCAAGCGTTTCCCCGGCATCCGCGACTATATGGATGCGACCAAGGAAACCGCGCGCAAGAATGGCCATGTGACCACGATCTTCGGCCGCAAGATCCACTTCCCCGACATCAACAGCGCCAACCGGGCGATGCGCGGCTTCTTCGAACGCGCGGCGATCAACGCCCCGATCCAGGGGTCGGCAGCGGACATCATCCGCCGCGCCATGATCCGCGTGCCGGATGCGCTGGCCGAGGGGCGCGTGAAGGCGCGGATGCTGTTGCAGGTCCATGACGAGTTGGTGTTCGAGGCTGCGGATGCCGAGGTGAAGAAGACCATCACCATTGCAACGCGTACGATGGAGCACGCCTGCGAACCCGCGGTATCACTGTCGGTGCCGCTGAAAGTGGACGCGAACGCCGCGGCGAATTGGGACGAAGCGCATTAGGCGGACAGAAGCGCACCGCCGCAGACTCGCGGGGCCGTTCGCTCACCCCCAAAGCGAAGGCGACGGCGGCAGGATGAAGGCATTCGTGCAGACCAGCCCCGGCAAACGGTCACGCGCGAGCAACAGCGGCCCATCCAGGTCCACCCAGTCCGCGTCCTGCGCCAGGATCAGCGCGGGCGCCATGGCGAGCGACGTCGCCACCATGCAGCCCACCATGATTTTCAGCCCCAGCGCCCGCGCCTCGTGCGCCATGGCGAGAGCTTCGGTCAGCCCCCCCGCCTTGTCCAGCTTGATGTTCACCGCGTCATACCGCCCGGCGAGGCCGGCCAGGTCGGCGGTGGTGTGCACGGACTCGTCGGCGCAGACGGGCACCGGCCGCTTCATGCCCGCAAGGATGGCGTCCTGCCCCTCCGGCAATGGCTGTTCCACGAGTTCGACATGCGTCTCGGCGCAGACATCGAGCAGTCCGGCCACCGTCTCCGGTGTCCAGCCTTCGTTGGCGTCGGCGATCAGGCGCGCCATGGGTGTCGCCGCCCGTATCGCGCGCAGCCGCTCCGCGTCGCCTTCACCGCCGAGTTTCACCTTCAGGAGCGGAAAATCGGCCGCCTCGGCGGCCTTGGCGGCCATGTCATCGGGGGCGCCCAGGCTGATGGTGTAAGCTGTCAGCACCGGCCGCACCTCACCCGCCCCGGCGAGTGCGGCGGCGCGCGCATCCCGCGCTTTGGCCTCGAAATCCCACAGCGCGCAATCGAGCGCGTTGCGGGCGGCACCGGGCGGCATGTCACGCATGAGCTGGGCGCGGTTTTCGACATGGGCGGCACGGATCTGCGCCAGCACGCCCTCCGGCGTCTCGCCATAGCGTTCGTAGGGAACGCATTCGCCGCGTCCAGCGACCTGCCCGTCCGTCACCTCCGCAACGATAACCACCGCCTCGCGCTTGGCGCCGCGCGAAATGGTGAAGGTCCCTTCGACCGGCCATGTCTCGATGCGCGCCGATACCATCACTGGGCCGACCATCGCGTCCTCCCTATCAGTCATGCTTTTTGTTCCGAGGCCCCCGCTCAAGCAAAGCGGGCTGGAGCCCGCGGCAGCCTGACGGCGCTTCGCTCGCCACTTCGCAACAAGTTGGTGAATTTGGCAAGGGGTAGACGTTCGCCGGATCGCCAGCGCACCGCTCCCTCCGGAGAGGATCAGGACACGTTCCGACCTGTCTCGGCGGGCACGAATACCGGCGTGTGCCGTTTCGGCGCCCGCCGCACCAGATCCAGGAGTTCGGCGGCGCAGCGGTCGATTTCCCGGGCCGTGTTGTAGGCGTGCGGCGACAGGCGGCAGACAGCCAGAAGCCCTCGCGCCACCAGATCGGCGCGGGCGGTATTCGGCTCGATGGCCGCTATGAGGATGCTGCGCTCGGCAAGCGCCGCCACCACCGCGCGCGGGATGAAGCCGGCAAGCGTGAACGTCAGAAACGCCGGATCGCTGTCCGGCTTTTCCTGGATCGTGAGGCCGGGGACCTCGCCGAGGATCCTCCGCGCATGCGCCAGACGGCCGCTGACAACCGCGCCGATCTCCTCCACGCCGGTCTTGAGCGCATAACGGATGGCGCTGCCAAACGCCACACGTGCGGCGACCGAATGTTCGAAACTCTCGAACCGCGTCGCGTCCTCATTGACGTCATAGCCGCCGAGACGCGACCAGGGACAGCCTGCCATGTCGAGAACCGGCGGCTCACGCAATTGCGCCAGCGCGCGGTCCGAGACGGCCATGACCGCCTGCCCGCGCGGGCCGCGCAGCCATTTTCGCGCAGGCGCGGTGATGACATCCGCATTCCAGGCGGCGAGGCCGACCGGCCTTTGCCCGGCGGCCTGCGCGGCGTCGACGAAATAGAGGCAGTGCTCCGGCCGCTGCAGCCTGCCGATTTCCGCGACGGGCTGAAGGATGCCGTGCGATGAGGCCACGGCCGGCACACAAATCGCCGCGACACGATCGTCGATAAGGCCGGCGAGGCACTCGACGTCGATCCGGCCGTCGTCCAGGATCGGCAGCGGCTCGATGACCGCTCCCGCCGCTTCCGCCAGTCTGACGGCATTGATCTGGTTACCGCCCCTATCGCTCTTGGCGATCAGCAGACGCGCCCCGGGACGCAGCCGCAGCGCACCGAGCGCCGAACTCCAAAGCCGGGTGGCCACCTCTGCGAATGCAATATTGTGCGGCGAGCAGCCGAGAAGCTCCGCAGCGTCCGCCCGCCCGGCCTCCAGCACCGGACGTGCCGCCGCCGCCGTCCAGTGCGGTCCCCGCGCGGATTCGAGCCGGACATATTCCAGAAAACTTTCCGTAACCGGCCACGGCGGCAAGCTCGCGCTCGCGGCGTTCAGCTGTGTCTCGTGCGCCACAGCGGGCGTGAGATTTCGATAGGCCGTGATGTCCAGGCTCATGGCGCGGCTCTCAGATTTCTGCCGCGATGCGTTCTGCAATCTGTCGCAATACGGTCCGTCACAACACCGACCTTCCCCGAAAAGGGGATTAAATTACCGCAAAATTGTAACACAGGTCCAGACGAATAAGAATATGTGCGCATTCGGTTATATATTGCCGGTTCCAACATCGAGGCGAAAACCAGGCTCACGCCGCGGCACTTTTTCGAACGCATCGCTCGCGCCATGAATTTCATGCCGCCACCAGCGTGGCAAGCGGTCCTTCCTTCCCTGTGGATGACGTGACCGCAAGGCCACGGTGTGGCCGAATGCCGATTGCTATTAGGTCAGCATTGCTGACATAATGCCGCAAAAAGGTGAAAAGGGAGAACACCATGACCACGCCTAGTGCCGATTGGGAGCCGCGCTACGCGGACCGCGCTGCGGGCATGCGCGCCTCAGAAATCCGCGAGCTGCTGAAGGTGCTGGAACAGCCGGACATCGTCTCCTTTGCCGGCGGGATCCCCGACCCGGCGCTCTTCCCGGTCGAGGCCGTGCGCGAAGCATATGCGTCGGTATTGGCGTCACAGACGCACGCGGCGGCGGCACTGCAATACTCCGTCAGCGAGGGCAATTTCGGTCTGCGGGAGTGGCTCGCGGGCAACATGACCGCGCTCGGGATCGCCTGCACTCCAGCCAATATTGTCATAACCAGTGGATCGCAGCAGGCCATCGAGTTCCTCGGCAAGCTCCTCCTGTCGCCCGGCGATACCGCACTGGTCACCGCCCCGACCTATCTCGGCGCGCTCCAGGCTTTCTCGGCTTGCGAACCGCGCTACGACGAACTGCGCCCCGAAGACGGCAACCGCACCGCGGCATCCTACCACGAGGCCGCCAGCGCGGCGGGCAGCGCGGTGAAGCTTGCCTATGTCGTGCCCGATTTCGCCAACCCGACCGGCGAGACCCTGACGCTTGCCGCGCGCGAGCGTCTTCTCGATCTGGCGCGCGAGCTGGATATCCCCGTCATCGAGGACGCCGCCTATACCGCCCTGCGCTTCGACGGCGAAGGCGTGCCGCCGCTTGCCGCGCTCGACATCCGCCACACGGGCTCCATCGACCGTTCGCGCGTGATCTATTGCGGCACCTTTTCCAAGACGCTGACGCCGGGGCTTCGGACGGGCTGGATCTGCGCGGCGGCACCCGTGGTGCGGCGTCTGGTGCTCATCAAGCAGGCGGCGGACCTGAACTCGGCCGCGATCAACCAGATGGTGATGCTGGAAGTCGCGCGCTCGTCCTTCGAGGAACAGGTTGCCCGCGCCCGCGAGCATTACCGGGCCAAACGCGACGCCATGCTGGCCGCGCTGAAGGAGCACATGCCCGCGGCGTGCAACTGGACGGCGCCGGACGGCGGGCTCTTCGTTTGGGTGACGCTCCCGGCGGACATCGACGCCACCCAGCTTCTGCAGCGCGCCGTGACGGAGGCGAAGGTCGCTTTCGTGCCGGGCCGCGCGTTCTTCACCGATCGCACGAGCGGCAACACCATGCGGCTCAGCTATTCGCTGCCCGATGTGGCGAGCATCGGCGAAGGCATCCGGCGGCTTGGCGCTCTTATCGACGAGCAATCAGCGTAGCTCCGATATTGCCCGCGCCCGGCGGCCGGTCTACAACTTCGGAAATGCTCGCTGAGGAGGGACTGATGGCTTTCGAACCGAATCCGCCCAAGAAATGGGTCTTCTTCGTCGCCCTGTTCATGGGGCTTCTGTCGGTCGCAATGTATTTCTTCGGCGCGCTGGCGGCCGAGCCGGGAGGCTATCTGCCGGTGACATTCTACGCCTTCTGGACCATGGCGGCGGCGTGGCTGCTGCTGATCGCGGGCGCGGTGTTGAAGGATCTTTAGCCCGGCCGGTGCTGGCGCAGCTTGTTCCTGACCGCCTGCCAGACCTGCATGCCGTGATAGGCCGCCATGCGCCCGGCCCAGTGCGTTCGCCGGTGCAAGGGGCCGTCGTCGGCGAACTGGTTTTCCAATCGTTCGAACAGCAGCCACGCCAGCCCGCGCGCGACGAAGGCCATGAAGATTCCGGCGAACACCACGTCGGATACGAAATGCGCGCCGCCGCCGATCCGCAGCAGCCCAGCGAAGCCGCCCGCCGCGATCGCCGCCCGGAACATCTTCCGCCGCCGCGACGGCTCGGTGAGCAGCGCCAGCGCGAAACCGATGATGAAGAGGTTTGACGCCTCCCCGCTGACGAACGAACAGTTCCGCTCGCACTGGTCGCTGCGGGTGAAAGCGGGCGTGAACTGCTTGCTGCCGCCGAACTCGACGATCTGGACCGGGCGCGCGCGGCCCCAGTGGTCCTTGAAAATGACGTTGGCGACCAGTCCCGGCCCGATGGCCACGCAGAGCGCCAGATAGGCCCAGGCCGCAAAACCCAGCCCCAGAAGCCGACGGCTGAAGAATGCGATCATCACGAAGCCCGTCGCCGCCGCCACGCAGGCCAGCGCGAAGAGGAGCCGCAGCAGATCGCGGAGCATGCCGCCGGTCGTTCCCCGCGCGAAGAGGAATGTCTTGGAGTCGAGATAGAACAGGTTCGAGATGCTCAGATCGATCCCCGGAAAGGCGGCGAAGATCAGCGCCGCGGCGAGACCGGCGCTCCCTGCAATGCCCATCAGCGAGTTGGCCGAGAAGAGCGGCAGCGGTGCTTGAGGTTCGAGCTGAATGATGCTCACTCGTTGCTCTCCCGTATGTCCCGTATGGCGTAAAAATAGACCTTGCGGCGTCGCTTGCCCGCCGCGATCTCGGCGGACCCGGCTGCGTCGGCTCCCTCCGGCACGGAGGCGGAGAAACTGACAAGCAAAATTGGCCGCGGCGTGTCAGGGCGCACGGGACGTGCCATTTCGAAATGATCGTGCGGCTTCCCCCCTTCGGTCAGCGCCACGATCGGAAACCCGGCATCGCGAAGATAATAGTTGAGCTCCGCCGACAGGTTGCGGCGATCTGCCGCGATCGCGCGAAATCCCCCTGTGCGCGCCTTTTCGCCCGTGGCCTCAGCCAGTGCCTTCCACCCCAGAACCCGCGAATAGGCGTGGCCCGCCACCGGCAGCGTCACCCGCCCAGCAAGAACGCCGCCCAGCGCAATGAGCGCGGCGACAACGAGATGCAAACCGAGCGAGAACCGCACGAGCCGCATCCGGCCGTCGCGCAGGAGCACGGCGGTCACCAGGACGGTCCCGGCGATATAGGCAAACGCCGCCCAATTGGCGTGAGCACGGGAAAGAAACGCCTGCCCCGTCATCAGGAGGAGGACGGGCACCGAGAATGCGAGAAGCAGGCGTTCCGGCCGGCCGGCCGCCTCCCGCGCGCGTCCGGCCCCCAGCAGCCGCAGGCAATACCACATGAGCGCCGCGAACATCACCGGCCCGAACACCGCGAACTGCTCGCCCACAAACTCTAGCGCCGCAATGGGACGCACCCCTCCGCCCCAGGCGGCGTTGTCGGCCGTATGTCCCAAGGTGGCGAACTTGTTCTGCAGGTTCCAGAGGATATTCGGCGCGATCAGCGCCGCAGCGAGGGCGAAGGCGGCATAAATGCGCGGGCTCTTGAGCAGCGCCCTCCCCTCCTCCGCCACCAGCGCGTAGACGGCAACGCCGAGGAGGAAATAGCTCATGGCGTATTTGGACAAAAAGCCAAGCCCGAGGCTGACGCCAAGGACGGCCACCCAGTCCCATGTCACGCGCTCACGCAACTGCACGACGGCCAGCAGCGCCAGCGCCACAAAGAACAGGAGCGGCACGTCGGTCGAAATCAGCGTCGAGGACAGCGATACGCCGGGGAGCGTGGCGTACAGCAGCCCCGCCCAGAAGCCGGTCCGGGCGTCATACAGTTTGCGTCCGATGCCGTAGATGACAAGCGCCGTGGCACCGTGGATGAGCGCCGAAGGCGTCCGGATGCACGCTTCGCCCATCCCGCAGACTTCGGTCGAAGCACGGATGATCCAGGCGATCAGCGGTGGCTTCGAGTAATAGCCGGATGCGAGTTCACGCGACCAGAACCAGTACTGCGCTTCGTCGAAGAACAGGTCGGTGGAGCCGAGCCAGACGCCTGCGAGCCGCAGGACGGTCAGCGCCGCCACACAGAGTAGGAGAGACGGAAGCGCGCTGTCCGGGCCGGGGCGCAGCACGCCCGTCCATCCCCCGCCTGCCGATCCGGCCCCCCGGTTTGACGCGACTCCTTCCAACCGCACGTGGAAATCTTCCCCTTCACGGCGGCCAACGCCGCTGTTAACCTTGCCGGTGCTTGCCAATCCCGCGCCACCGATGCGGTTATTTATCGGGTTGTGCTGTGCTGCGAAAGCCTGATATTGGAGCAGTGGCTAGGTTTTTTCCGGCGGCCTTTCCTTCAGGCGCGATGCGCGGCCCCGGCAGGGGTACGGGCGCGCATGGCATGATCTGCAAAGGGGGCCGAACGGCTCGAACAAGGGACGCCGATGAGTATTTCCGTGGTCATCCCGGCACTGAACGAAGCGGGCAATATCGGCCGGCTGGTCGAGGAGACCTACGCGGCCGTTCCCGCTGACCGCCTCGTCGAGGTGATCGTCGTCGACGATTGCAGCACCGATGATACGGGGCGCGAGGTGAAGGATCTCATTGCGCGTTTCCCGTCCCTGCGCTACCTGCGCCACGGTGCGCGCTCGGGCCAGAGCGCGGCCATCCGCACCGGCGTGCTCGCCGCTTCCGGGCCGATCATCGCCACCATGGACGGCGACGGGCAGAACGACCCGCACGACATCCCCAAGCTTTTCGCCAAGCTGGGGGCCAGTGTCAGCGACGGTCCGGCCTTGGTCTCCGGCGTGCGCGTCACCCGCAAGGCCGTCGGTTCACGGCGCCTTGCTTCGCTGATCGGCAACGCCGTGCGCAACGCCGCCTTCAAGGACAACTGCCCGGACTCGGGCTGCGGCATCAAGGTGTACTGGCGCGAGGCCTATTCCCGCCTGCCGTTCTTCACCAGCATGCACCGCTTCAACCCGGCGCTGTTCCTCTTTGCGGGATATCAGGTCGCCTACGAGCCGGTGAACGACCGCGCGCGGGCCGCAGGCACGTCGAAATACACCAATATCGGCCGCATGTTCACCGGCCTCTATGACCTGATCGGCGTCGTCTGGCTCAGGAAGCGCACGAATGTCCCGCGAATCGTGGAAGATTCGGCGGCGGTCGGCCAGGGGCCGGGCACGCTGAAGCACGCGCATGACGGCGGTACGGCGATGCGGCAGAGCGCCGGCGAATAGCTGCGCGGCTGCACATGATTGGATACGAGGGTCTCATGGATCTGGAAAGCTGGGCGGCGCATGTCATCGCCAAACTGGCGGCCAAATGGGCCGCAACATCGACCACGGAGCTGGTGTGGATCGGCGTGGGCTTCGGCGCGCAGTGCATGTTCTTCATGCGCTTCGTCATCCAGTGGCTCGCCAGCGAGAAGGCGAAGAAGAGCGTGATGCCCGACGCTTTCTGGTATTGGAGCATCGCGGGCGGATCGCTCCTGCTGCTCTACTCGATCTACCGGCTGGACCCGGTCTTCATCATGGGGCAGGGAACGGGCCTGTTCATCTACATCCGCAACCTTCAGTTCATCCGCAGGACGAGGCGCCGCGCGGCGCGGACGGCGGCGGCATCGCTGCAGCCCAGTCTGGAACCCGCCGCGGAGTGAGCGCGGGCGGCGCAGGGGATCAGAACATCGCCGGATGCACGCGGTCGGGTGGAGTATGGCCGTCAAGGAACGTCTTCACGTTGATGATGACCTTCTCGCCCATGTCGGTGCGGCTTTCGACGGTTGCCGAACTCATATGCGGCAGTACCACCACCCGGTCGCTTTTCAGCAGCTTCGGATTGATGGCCGGTTCGTGCTCGAAGACGTCCAGCCCCGCGCCTGCGATTTCTTCCCCGTCGATCATCCGCGCCAGCGCATTCTCGTCGATCATCTCGCCGCGCGCGGTGTTGACGATATAGGCGGTGGGCTTGAGCAGTTTCAGACGCCGCGCCGAGAGAAGGTGATACGTGGCCGGCGTGTGCGGGCAGTTGACGGACACGATGTCCATATTCGCCAGCATCTGGTCGAGGCTCTCCCAATAGGTTGCGCCGAGTTCGGCCTCGGTCTCGGGCAGGACACGCCGCCGGTTGTGGTAGTGGATCGAAAGCCCGAACGCCTTCGCCCGCCGCGCCACCGCCGTGCCGATGCGTCCCATGCCGACGATGCCCAGCTTCTTGCCCCAGATGCGGTGGCCGAGCATCCAGGTCGGCGACCAGCCCGCCCACTCCGAGCCATCCTTCAGGAATTTCGCCCCCTCGACCAGCCGCCGCGGCACGGCGAGAATGAGCGCCATGGTCATGTCGGCGGAGTCCTCGGTGAGCACGCCGGGCGTGTTGGTCACGATGATGCCTCGATTACGGGCAATCTCCAGATCGATATTGTCGACGCCCGTGCCGAAATTGGCGATCAGCTTGAGACGCGGCCCGGCCTGCGAGAGGACGGCGCGGTCGATCCGGTCGGTGACGGTCGGCACGAGGACATCGGCGGTCTGCACGGCGCGGATGAGGTCTTCGCGCGTCATGGGCTTGTCGTCCAGGTTCAACTGCGCGTCGAACAGTTCCCGCATCCGGGCCTGGACGGCCTGCGGAAGTTTCCTTGTGACAATGATGATCGGCTTTTCGGAATGCATTCAATAATGTCTCCCAAAGGGGAAGCTTGGCGAGAGGCGGGCTGCGCGCACAGCCCCAGGGCATCGGCTCGCACGCATACCGCGACGGAACATTATGTAACTTTCTACCAGAAGGGAACGATGATGACAAAGTTGCATATCGCCCGCCATATTTCATTGCTTGGTATTTCAGGCCGGTTAGAACATATGCAGAAGCAGCTTCAGCAAACCGCATGTGGACGTCCGGCAGCGAAATGACGACTCATAACCGGTTTATCATTCTGGCGTTTCTCCTTTCTTGCCTTGCTGCGCTTTCGGTGGCGAATGCCGCCGCGCAGCCGCGCGCGACGATCGATCTGGCGGCGCGAAAAACGGGGCCGAGCGGCCTGCCCGTGCCGCGCTTCGTCAGCCTCAAGGCCGACGAGGTGAATGTGCGGCGCGGGCCGGGGTGGGATCATGCGGTCTCCTGGGTGTTCCGGCGCGCCGGACTGCCGGTTGAGGTCATCGCCGAGTTCGACGTCTGGCGCCAGATCCGTGACAGCGAAGGTTCGACCGGCTGGGTGCTGGGCACACTCCTCAGCGGGCGGCGAACGGTGCTGGTGGCGCCCTGGAAGACGGACAAGCGCACACTCAACCTCTACAACACGGCGAAAACCTCGGCGGAGGTCAGGGCCAAACTCGCGCCGAACGTGCTTGGCGATGTGGAGGACTGCGACGGCCGTTGGTGCCAGATCACGGCGGGAAGCGTCAGCGGTTATATCAGCCAGGAACTGGTCTGGGGCGCCTATCCGGGGGAGAAGATCGATTAGCTGGATAATCTAGTACAGCCCGAGGCAAGTTCGCACCCCATTCTTCGCGAGTGCGCAAGCGAACTTGCCTCGGAAAAGCTGTGCTAGAGTCAATAACTTGCTAGTACGCTTAACCCGCAGGAAATCCTGTGAGAGCATGCGGCAAGTGGGTCAGGGTTTCCTGCGGGGCGTACTAGTACAGCCCGCAGCAAGTTCGTACCCAGTTTGCCGCACGCACATTTTACGAACTTGCTGCGGATAAGCTGTACTAGATTCAATAGGTTGCTAGTATGCCTGATCCGCGAGAAGTCCTGAAAGCACTCGCGGCAAGTGGGTCAGGATTTCCTGCGGGGCGTACTAGGGGGCAACGGAATGAGAGGTCTGGCGTTCACGGCGATGGCCGCGGCATTGTTGGCGGCGGTTTCACCAGCTTGCGCACGCGAGCGCGGGCAGGCGGGCGAATTCGACTATTACGCGCTGGTCCTGAGCTGGTCGCCCACCTATTGCGAAGGCCGGGGCCGCAACGATGACAGCCCGCAATGTAACGGCGGACGTCCCTTCGCCTTCGTCCTGCACGGGCTGTGGCCGCAATATGAACGCGGCTGGCCGCAGAACTGCCGGTTGCGCAAGCGTCCATGGGTGCCGCGCCCGCTCATTGATTCCATGCTCGACATCATGCCCAGCCCGCGTCTCGTCATCCACGAATACAAGAAGCACGGCACCTGCTCGGGCCTTTCACCCGAAGGCTATTACGATCTGTCGCGGCGGCTTTATGACAGGATCAAAATCCCCGCGCGGTTCAGAGGCCCGAAAGACGCCATCACCGTCTCGCCCGCCGAGGTGGAGGCGGCATTTCTCGAAGCCAATCCCAAACTGAAGCCAGAAATGATCAGCATCGTCTGCCGGCGGGGGCGCCTCAGCGAGTTGCGCATCTGCTTCAGCCGCGACCAGCGCCTGCGCGTCTGCGGACGCAACGAAAATCAGGCCAGGCTGTGCTCAGCGGAAAAGATCACCATGCCGCCCGTGCGCCGGCGGCGGCGGTGATTTCAGCGCCCGTTCGCGCCGATGGCGGCGGTCCGCCAGCGCGGCTTTGGCCCTGGCGCCATCTCGGCGATGCGCATGCGGCCCATGATTTCGCTGACACTATATTGCACATTGGCGGCGAAGAATGCCGGGCTGAAGTGACTTTCGCAGGCCAGCCAGATCAGGCAGATGCCAAGCGGCAGCGCGCGCAAGCGGAGCGAGGTCACGATCATGCCAACCTCCAGCAGTTCATGCGGCCCGAAGGCGGCATGGTGCCCTCGGCGCCTCTCTCTGTTCGAAGACGGAAGCTGAGTGCGGCTTCAGGCCGCTGCCGTGCACAGTATGCCGGTATGGTTAAAGGCGGGTGCACAGCGCACCGGACGCCGGGCCATTCTTGCGCTTTTTGCCGGTAATCGCGAAAGGACGGGCGGCTTCCGGCAACAGACACACTGCATCGGGCAGGCGCAGGCCCCGCCCGGCGTTTTTTCGTGGCAAGCGTACTAGTACGCCTCAGCTAAGAAGTCCTGACCCATTTGCCGCGAGTGCTTTCAGGACTTCTCGCGGGTCAGGCGTACTGGCAATCTATTGAATCTAGTACAGCTTATCCGCGAGCCAAGTTCGTATGAGCCTGTGCGGCAAACGGGGTACGAACTTGGCTCTCAGGCTGTAGTAGCGCCTATCTCAAGCGGATATACGGATCGCTTTCCCAACGATATTGCGCGCAGCTATCGCGCACGCGGTTGTCGTCGCCGACGAGCCGGCACGCCCGCTCCTTCACCGACGGATTGGCACGCACGGCGCGCGCGCTGACGGCCATCCCATATTCCCGGGCCACCGCGGCGAGATAGGTGTCCTGACAATAGGGGGTCGCGATCTGGGTGCCGTCCTTCTGGACCTGGAAGTTGCCTCTGCAGGTGATGGCACTGGCGGGTGAGGCCCAGGCCGCGGCCGCAAGCAGGGATACTGCAATGAAAGTCCAACGCATGTATTTGCCTCCTTCGTCCTCCGGCGCGTCCGCATCCACGCATGAGGGACAGCCGGCTTGATAGTTAATGTGGTATTGAAGGCGGCAAATGGGAGACGCGCACGGAAAAATATTTCGCGCCGGCGAACCGCGAGCCGGTATCCCTAATTGTTCTTGACGGGCAAGCGCTTGAGCATGCCCCCGTCAGGTCATGCCCGCAGCGCCCCCGGCACTCGCTCAGAGCTTCAGCGCCCTCTTGACCCGTGCGTCATAGCCATAGACATCGCCGTAGCGCCGCACGCTGCCGTCGGAGTTCACCCACAGCGTGAAATACTGAATGTGGATCGGAACCTTGCTCTGCAGGCGCACATGTTCGTCATGCGCCGCTTCCAGCGTGTTGCTGATCCGCCGTTTGCTCCACCCCTGTTTGGCGAGCAGAACCTCGGCGAATTTCAGCGGATGGCGCACGCGCATGCAACCATGGCTGTAGGCCCGGACCTTCTTCTTGAAGAGATGCTTGGTCGGGGTGTCGTGCATGTAGACGGAATGCTTGTTTGGGAAGGCGAATTTCACCACCCCCAGCGCGTTCCCCCGGCCGGGCGTCTGGCGCAGCGAGATCTGCCGCGCATCGACATACTCCCAGTCGACGCCGAAACCACCCCAAAAGCTGTCCACCACCGGTTTACGGCTGCGCCAGACGACCTCAAGCCGGTTGCGGTCGAGGAAGCTCGGATCACGGCGGATCGCGGGCAGGAGTTCCTTGGTCAGGATCGACACCGGCACATTCCAATAGGGCTTGAAGACGATGGTTTCGATCTGGTCGGAGAAGATCGGCGTCGGGTGCTCTTTGGAACCGGAGACAATACGCTCGCTGTGTATGAGGCGGCCGTCATCCACGACATAGAACATGAATGCCGGGAGGTTCACGCGGACATGCCGGGTGCCCAGATTGCGGTTCTCCCAGCGCCAGCGCTCCATATTGGCGAGGATCGTCGCTTTGTCGATCTTGCTGCGGCGGGCGCGCCTGGAGGAAGATGCCTTGGCATTCAGCGCCTTGCGCGTCGCACGATCAACGACGCCTTTGGCGGGAAGGTCGTGGCGCTTCTGGAACGCGCGAACCGCACGAGCCAGCCGCCGGTCGTAATACTCCGCAGCGGGATCGTCTCCCGGCGCATCCCGCGAGGGCCGTACCGACAGCCGCTCATGCAGAATGGCGACATGCGGATGCGATGTCCCCGGCCCGAGCGACGGACCGTCTGGCAGCTTCGCGCTCTTGCCTTCCTCGTCATCGTCCGCGGCGCTCGCGCCGCCGTTTGCCAGCAGCTTCTTCAACGCCTTGAACTGCTCGTGCTGCGGGTTGAACGATTCGAGATAGGTCTTAACACCGTCGCCCGCATCGACGACGCCCTTCAGAACCGCCGCCGGATCGGGGTGTTCGGGGTGCTTGTCGAGATTGCTGCTCAGCGAAGACGGCTCAAGCCGCCCCGTCTGCGCGTGCCGGGCGTAGGTGACGGCGGCGATGGACGTCTTCAATTCCGCCTCGGCGAGACCGGCAGCCGGATAGCCCGAGTGTTCGGAAAGGGCCGCGCCATCGGCGGGGACGTAATCGCGGGAGTTCAGTCCCCAGGCTCCGGCACCGGCGAAAGTGGCGCGCAACTGCTTGACGCGGCCATTCAGGCCCTCGTCGTCGATCCACACCAGCCCGTTGCCGCGATCCATATAATAATCGGTGAGCCCCTTCCGGTCGTCCTTGTCGAGACGGAGGCCTTTCCTGCCCGTCGCGCTCAGCCGGTCGAGCACGGTGATATACACCGCGTCTGCCCGGCTGATCAGCTCTTGCGGTCCATCGGGCTCCGCGGCCTGAGCACAAGGTGCTGCGAAAGCCGCGGCGGCGAGCGTTAACCCAGCAGCCAACGGAATGCGAAATCCGGTCATTTGCCCTTACCTACCTCTCCTGCCCGCAAACTCAGCTCAACGTTAACCATCACGCCTATTGATTGGCGCATTTTCGGCGCAAGGGGAAGCTTTTTGCAAGGAAAACTACGAATGTGGCCCAACTGCCATGTTCAGTTGTGCCGCGCCTCCAACCCGAATTCCCGCATTTTTCTGTACAGCGTCGAGCGTCCGATGCCCAAACGCCGGGCCACCTCCGTAATATGCCCGCGATAGTGACCGAGCGCCAGCCGGATCAGATCGGCCTCGATGTCGGTAAGCGTGCGGATCTCGCCGTCCTGCGTCAACGCCGGAATGCCGAGCGTCGGCGCGACGGCGCCCGGCACCGTGATCGCGCGCTCCACGGGCCATTCCGCACCGATCATCGCCGGCCCCTGATAAGCGGCCCGTGGCTGAGCCTGCGGCTGCACCTGCGCCCCCTGCAGCGGGCAGACGGGCGCGTGCATGCTGGCGGCGATCTGCGGAAAGTCGTTGAGCGTGAGCCTGTCGCTCTCGGCGAGCGCAACGGCGCGATAGATGATGTTTTCGAGCTGGCGGACATTGCCCGGCCAGGAGTAGGCCTTCAGGAGCGTCAGCGCCTCTTCGTCAATGCCCTCGACATGCTTGCCTTCGTCGGCGGCAAAGAGTGTCAGGAAATGCTCGACCAGTTCCTCGATGTCATCGGCGCGGTCGCGCAGAGGCGGCAGCCAGATCGGGAACACGTTGATGCGGTAATAGAGGTCCTCGCGGAACTTCCCGGCTTTGACACGTTCGATCAGGTTCTGGCTCGTCGAGCAGATCAGACGGACATTGCCTCTGCGATTGGGATCATGCTTGGCCGGATCGCCCGTGCCGAGGAAACCGCTGAGCGTTTCCTGCATGGCAAGCGGCATCTCGCTGATCTCGTCCAGATAGAGCACGCCGCCCTCGGCCTCGCTCCAGGAATCCTCCAGGAACGTCTCGCGGGTGGACCAGTCCGCCGCGCTTGCCGGATCGGCGCAGTGCACCATGATGAACGGCTTGCCCACGCGGGCGCTGTCGCCATAGATGGCCTTGGCGAACAGCTCCTTGCCGGCGCCGACTTCGCCCTCGATCAGCACGGGCAGGTCGAGATCGGCCGCGCGCCGTCCCAGCACCACGGCGCGGTTCATCTCCGGCGTGGTGCAGATGATGTCGGCGAAGGACCGGCGCCCGTCCACCTTGCGCGTGATGCGGGCGATCTCGCCTTCCAGCGCGCGGACCTTCAGCACGTTCTTGACCGCCGTCGCGATGCGCTCCGGCTTGAGCGGTTTGATGATGAACTCGGCGGCGCCCGCGTCAAACACGTCCTGCGCCTGGCTCGCGTCTTCGGGCGGCGCCAGCACGATGATCGGCCCGATGAGCGCTTCGCGCAGCTTGCGCACCACCTCCAGGCCGCTGCCGTCGGGCAGGTGCAGATCGACGATCGCCAGCGCGATCCGCTGGGCGGCCTCCTCGCTTTCGATGGCGGTGAGAGCTTCGGCAACGGCGTTCATGGTGCGGGCGTGCAGGCCAAGTTTTGTGATCGCAGTCTCCATGAGGCTGCAAATCGACAGGTCGCCTTCAGCGATCAGGACGTAACTTGCCATAACGTGAACTCAACACTCGGGTTATGCAGCGCTCGTGATGGGCGATGCCGATTGCTGTTATCAATCGGTGATTGTGGGTCAAAAGCGTAAAAACGGCCTGAATCGGCATATTCACGGTCAAACTGGCACGCAGCGGCGCCCCAAAGGAGGCCAGCTTTGCCTTGAATTGACGGCGCAGCAGGGGGATAACGCTCATTGATACACTCGTACAGCCCGCGGGATACGACCGGACATGGCCCAGGACCACAGCCGCTCCAAACAGTGGCGCGGCTATTTCGGCATCGGCGCCGAGCGACTCTCGAAGCCGCTCAATCTCGGCAATCTCATTCGCTCTGCGCACGCTTTCGGCGCCAGCTTCGTGTTCACCATCGGGCCGGAGCCGAAATGGTTCGACTTCCGTTCCGATACGTCGAAGGCAGGTGCGCATCTGCCGTATTACCACTGGGAGAGCGCCGGTGAGATGCAGCTGCCGCGAGATTGCCGGCTGGTCGGCGTCGAACTGATCGACGAGGCGGTGGACCTGCCGAGCTTCGCCCATCCCGCCCAGGCGGCCTATGTCCTGGGCCCCGAACTCGGATCGCTTTCGCCCGAACTTGTCGCCCGCTGCGATCATCTCGTGCGTATTCCAACGGAATTCTGTATCAATGTCGCCATGGCCGGCGCGATCGTGATGTATGACCGCATGAGGGTGCACGGCCGGTTCCCGCCGCGCCCGCTCACCGCCGGAATGTCACGCCGGCCCCGGAATGTGTAACGCGGCGAGAAATTTGCCCTGGCAAACTGGCCAAGCGGACCCTGAGCCGTTATACATAGCGCCATGCAACCTGACGCAACGGATACAACGATACCAAAGCGGAGACCTGGAACAATGCGAGTGGTTTCTGCCTGCCTCACTACAGGCCTGATCCTTGCCGCCCTGCCTGCCTTTGCACAAGCGACGAAGCCGGTGCAGAAATTCGGCGACTGGCAGGTGTTCGTGCACAAGACGAGTAGGGAGACGGTGTGCTTCGCCGCCACGCAACCCAAGAGTATGGAGCCAAGAGGGGTGAACCGCGGTTCCGTCTTCCTCTACCTGACGACGTGGCAGAAGGACGGCGTGCGCAACGAGTTGAGCATCAAAATCGGCTATCCGCTCAAGCGGGACAGCAAGCCCGCGGTCATCGTGGGAGCGAATGAATTCGAACTTTTTCCCAAGGATGACAAGGCCTTCATGCGCGATCCCGCCGAGGAACGCAGGCTCCTTGAAGTCATGAAGAAAGGCTCGGTCCTGACGGTCAAGGGCCTGTCGAGGCGCGGAACCGCCACCACGGATCAATATTCGCTCCAAGGGGTGACTGCGGCACTGGCGTCGCTTGCATCGGCCTGCCCTTGAGCCACCTTGCCGGATTTGAGCGCCCCGATGGGTTTGACGCCTGAGAGTGCAGCGGTGGTGGAGGACATGCCGCGGGCGGTGATACGCGGTGAGGGCGCGGAGCCTGGGCCACGCCTCCCCGTCACGGGCCTGTCGCGCGCCGAATTGGCCGCGGCACTGAACGGGGTCGGCGTGCCGTCCTCGCAGACGCGGATGCGCGTGTCGCAGATCTGGGGCTGGCTCTACGGACGCGGCGTCACCGATTTCGCCGCAATGACCAACATCGCCAAGGATTTGCGCAGCCGGCTCACCGCCGCCTTCGACCTTGCGCGCCCCGAAATCGCCGCCGAACAGATCTCCGCGGACGGCACGCGGAAATGGCTCCTGCGCCTGGCGCCGGAACGCCCCGGCGAGCGCGCCCCCGAGATCGAAACCGTCTACATCCCCGAGCCGGACCGCGGCACGCTGTGCATATCGAGCCAGGTCGGCTGCACACTCAACTGCACCTTCTGCCACACCGGCACGCAAGCGTTGGTGCGCAATCTGACGGCGGGCGAAATCGTGGCGCAAATCCTCGTTGCCCGCGACCGCCTCGGCGAATGGCCCGGTGCGGCGGCGCCTGCGCAAACGCACGGCCTTCCCGGGACGGAGCGCAAGATCACCAACCTTGTGCTGATGGGCATGGGCGAGCCGCTCTACAATTTCGACAATGTAAGGACGGCAGTGGACATCGCCTCGGACGGCGAGGGGCTGTCGATATCGAAGCGGCGCATCACGCTGTCCACCTCCGGCATCGTGCCGATGATCGCGCGGGCGGGCGCCGAGGCGGGCGTGATGCTGGCTATTTCGCTGCACGCCGTGCGCGATAATCTGCGCGACGTGCTGGTACCAATCAATCGAAAATACCCTATCACCGAGCTGCTCGACGCCTGCCGCGCCTATCCCGGCCTGTCGAATGCGCGGCGCATCACCTTCGAATATGTGATGCTGAAAGGTGTCAATGACAGCATCGCCGAGGCCAGGGAACTGGTGAGGCTCCTGGCGCGCATCCCGGCAAAGATCAATCTGATCCCGTTCAACCCCTGGCCGGGATCGCCCTATGAATGCTCGGACTGGGAGCAGATCGAGCGTTTCGCCGAGGTCGTGAACCGCGCAGGCTATGCCAGCCCCATCCGCACACCACGCGGACGCGATATCATGGCCGCCTGCGGCCAGCTCCGCTCCGCGAGCCAGAAGACGCGGGCAAGCGAGCGCAAGTCGGAAACGGCCCGCGAGGTTGAAGACGGAGGCCTCGCCTCATGATCTGGCCTGCGATCCGCCGCGGCTTCGCCGTGCTCTTCGGTTTCTTCATGGCAACACTGGCCGGGACCGTCGTCCTGTTCATGGCGGGCGCGCACTGGGCCGCCGAAGAAGTCACGAGCCACATGCAGCCAGGGAGCGACGACATGGACCGTCTGTTCGGCGAGTGGCTCGGCACGGTGGCCTTCGCGTTCACCGTGGCGCCGGTTCTGACCCTGCTTCCCGCGCTCGTCATGATCGTCATCGGCGAAGTCGCGCGGGTCCGTTCGCTGCTCTACTATGTTACGGCGGGCGGCATTGCGGCAGCGGTGATGCCGCTTATCGCCGTGCAATCGGAAGCGGCACCGGTGCCCTATACCGCCCCCTATTTCAGCATTCTGGCGACCGCCGGTTTCGCGGGCGGACTGGTTTACTGGCTGATTGCCGGCCGCCGCGCCTGATTTTGACTTGCCAGCCGCGATTTTGCCAAAATACGTCGCATTTTACCTATCTTGTTCGTTTTTCTACAAAAACGCGTGGCTGATTTCCCACATTTGGCGCAAATTGATTCTCTGCCGGAGAGTTGGCATTGACTCCACGCCGCCATGGACGCGAGATAGGCTGAAGAAAGGCGGCGCGGGGGGCGTCGGCCGTGCCGGAAATGTTTTCAGGGGGTCAAGGGTAGATGCGCGCATCTCACGCGGTCGCAGGGTTCGTAGTGGGTACCCTGTGTTTTGCTGCGGCGGCTTACGCTGGTCCGTACACCAATTCCACGGCATTTCCCGCCCTGGATGAGGTCCGTTTCGGCATCTACGCCACCAATCTGGACGGCGCCGACAACATCGACGGCGACATCGCGGTCAACGGTGAGCTGCTGTTCGGCCGCTTCCGCCCCGATTATTCGGACCCGGTCAGGCAGTTCCTGCTCAACCCGCGCCCGCATGTCGGCTTTTCCATCAACCCCGAGGGCGAGGTCAGCCAGCTTTATGCCGGTCTCACCTGGGACTACCATCTGACCGACCGGCTGTTCGTCGAAGGCCATTTCGGCGGCGCCGTTCATGACGGCCCCACGGACAAGAACAACACCGATTCGCTCGGCTGCCCGCTGCTGTTCCACGAGTCCGCCGGTGTGGGTGTCGAACTGACCGAGCGGCTGCGCGTCATCGCCACCGTAGAGCACAGTTCGAACGCCGGGCTGTGTTCCGAGAACCAGGGCCTCACAAATGCAGGTGTGCGGCTCGGCTATCGGTGGTAATCTGCGGCCGGTTTTTTTGGCGGGCCGCAGAATCGATGGTTGTCCTTTCCAAGATCTATACACGCACCGGCGATGACGGTTCCACTGCGCTGGGCAATGGGGAGCGCAGGCCGAAATACGACTTGCGCGTTACCGCCTATGGCACGGTAGACGAAGCCAACGCCGCGATCGGCGTCGCGCGAACCCAGCTCGGACCGGAAGACACGGCGCTGGACGCCGTGCTCGCCCGCACCCAGAATGATCTGTTCGACCTCGGCGCCGATCTGTGCAGGCCCGACCGCGGCCAGCCTCTTCCCTATGAGCCGCTGCGCGTCGTCGAGGCGCAGGTCGCCCGCCTCGAGGCCGAAATCGACCAGATGAACGCCGAATTGGGCCCGCTGAAATCCTTCGTGCTGCCCGGCGGCACGGCGGCAGCGGCGGCACTGCATCTGGCGCGCACCATCGCCCGGCGCGCCGAACGCCATATCGCCGAACTCGCAGGCCAGGATGACGAACCCGTGAGCGGACCGGCGTTGAGATATATGAACCGGCTGTCCGACCTTCTTTTCGTCGCCAGCCGGTATGCCAACGACAAAGGCCGGCGCGACGTTCTGTGGCAGCCGGGGCAAAACCGTTAGCCCGGTGGCGCTTACCGCAACCGCGCGACAAAACGATGTTTCATTGCCAAAACGTTCCTGGACGATGATGGGGGAGGTCTAATGTTCGTTCCGCTCCATGACTACAATCCGCTGGAGAAGATCAAGTTTCAATTCGTAACGGTCGGTCTCATCTTTACGAATTTCCTGGTATTCATCGTCCTGGAAACCGGGTTTGTACTGCCATTCGATGGCGCCTTTCTACAAGGACTCGCTGTCGTTCCTTCCGAACTGGTCCACGGCGGACAGACAATGCCCGCAGCCGTGCCCGGCGCATTGCCGAGCGGCGGCCTGCCCGAGCCGCTGACGCTCCTCACCTACATGTTCCTGCACGACAATTCGAACTACCTGCACATCACCGGCAACATGCTTTTCCTCTGGGTGTTCGGCGACAATGTCGAGGACGCGCTCGGGCACATGCGCTTCCTGCTCTTCTATCTGTTGTGCGGGATCATCGCGGGTCTGACGCACGCGCTCATCAGCCCCGAGTCGGGCACGGCCATGATCGGCGCCAGCGGTGCAGTGTCCGGTGTCATCGCCGCCTATCTGATGCTGCACCCGAATGTGCGCGTCTGGGTGCTGGCTTTCATGCGGATCCCTTTGCGCATCAGCGCCGGGTTCGCGCTGGCGGTCTGGATCGGCTTGAACGTCGTCAGCGCGATCATGGCCTATGCGCAGAACGACAGTGGCGGCACGGCGTGGTGGGCGCATATCGGCGGGCTTGTCGCGGGTGCGATCCTCGTCGTCGTCATGCGCCGGCCGGGCATCCCGCTGTTCGACGGCGCCACCGGGCTGGAGCAGAAAGACGGCTAACGGATGCGTCATGCGGTCGCCATATGCGGCATGGTGTCAAAGTGATATCCTGGATGCACATTTATAGGCCGCCGCCCTCTTTGTATGCATTGACACCGCCTTTGAGCGGCATTAGCGTCAGGCATTTCGCACTTGCGAGAAACAAGCGTTTCGGCTGTGGCGGCGCGCAAAATCATCGAATGATTAACGCCGGAACAGACGGGTCTAGAGCACGATGAGGAAAGGCGGGAACCGGTTTCCCGCTCGCAATCCAGCTCTAAGCTATTGTAATAGATCACTGTTCATGATTTTAGATCGTTTCAATCCGAAATCATCGTGATCTCGTCGGGAGGTGGCAGTCTATGAAGATCCTTGTGCCGGTTAAAAGGGTCGTCGATTTCAACGTCAAGATCCGGATAAAACCGGATGGCAGCGGCGTCGATACCGCAAACGTCAAGATGTCGATGAATCCCTTCGACGAAATCGCCGTCGAGGAGGCTATTCGCCTGCGCGAGGCGGGCGCCGCCAAGGAAGTCGTCGCCGTCTCCATCGGACCTCAGAAGGCACAGGAAACGCTGCGGACCGCGCTGGCGATGGGCGCCGACCGCGCCATTCTCGTGAAGACCGACATTGCCGTCGAGCCGCTCGCCGTCGCCAAGATCCTGAAAAAACTCGCCGAGCAGGAGGCGCCGCAGCTCATCCTTCTCGGCAAGCAGGCCATCGACGACGACAACAACCAGACCGGGCAGATGCTCGCGGCGCTTCTGGGCTGGCCGCAGGGAACGTTCGCGTCCAAAGTCGTCATGGCGGACGGCCGCGCCCAGGTCACGCGCGAGATCGACGGCGGCCTGCAGACGGTGTCGCTCGCCCTGCCCGCCATCATCACCACCGATCTGCGCCTCAACGAGCCGCGCTACGCTTCGCTTCCCAACATCATGAAGGCCAAGTCCAAGCCGCTTGCGGAGATCGATCCGACAACGCTGGACATCGATCTGGAGCCGCGCCTCAAAATCCTGAAGACCGAGGAGCCCGGCGCCCGCAAGGCTGGCCAGATGGTGAGCAGCGTGGCCGAACTCGTGACGAAACTGCGTGAAGAAGCTGGAGTAATCTGATGGCGATCCTGTTAGTTGCCGAACATAGCCAGGGCGCCCTGAGCCCGGCCACCGCAAAAGCCCTGACCGCGGCGAAGGACGTCGGCGGTGATATCGACATACTCGTCGCCGGCGAGGCCTGCGCCCCGGCGGCGGAAGCGGCAGCGAAACTGGCCGGCGTGCGCAAGGTGCTCATCGCGGAAGGCCCGCATCTAGGCCACCAGCTTGCCGAGGAAGCGGCCACGCTCATCGCCCCGCTGATGCAAGGCTATGACGTTCTGATCGCCCCCGCGACGACGACGGCAAAAAACATCCTTCCGCGCGTGGCGGCGCTCATCGACGTGCCGCAGATCTCGGACATCATTGCGGTGGAGGCTCCGAACCGCTTCAAGCGCCCGATCTATGCGGGCAACGCCATTCAAACGGTCGAGGCGCCCGCCGGCATGAAGCTGGTGATCACCGTGCGCGTGACGGCATTCTCTGCCGCGCCCGAGGGCGGTGCCGCCCCTGTCGAGACCGTCGCGGCACCGGCCGCCGCGGGCCTGTCGGAATTCGTGGGCGAAGAGCTGTCGGTTTCCGACCGGCCGGAACTCACCGCGGCGCGCGTCATCATCTCCGGCGGACGCGGGATGAAGTCGGGCGAGAACTTCCAACTCATCGAGCGCATCGCCGACAAGCTGGGCGCAGCCGTGGGCGCGAGCCGGGCGGCCGTGGACGCGGGATATGTGCCGAATGACTATCAGGTCGGCCAGACCGGGAAAATTGTTGCACCGGAACTCTATATTGCCGTCGGGATTTCAGGAGCTATTCAGCACTTGGCTGGTATGAAGGAGTCGAAAGTCATCGTCGCCATCAACAAGGATGATGGCGCACCGATTTTCCAGGTCGCTGACTACGGCCTTGTGGCTGACCTTTTCCAGGCCTTGCCGGAGTTTGAGACCGAATTAACAAAAGCCGGTCTATAACACCATCGAGGCAGCCCATGACGAGCATGGAACCCATTGCACCCGCCGCCACCCGCCCCGCGGGGGCCAGCTCAGGACTGAAGAACGTGGCCATTAAGAAAGTGGGAATTATCGGTGCCGGCCAGATGGGTAACGGCATCGCGCATGTGGTGGCGCTTTCCGGCTATGACGTCGCCCTTCACGACGTCTCGAAGGACAGGGTTGAGGCGGCGCTGGCGACGATCAACGGCAACATGGCGCGGCAGGTCGCCCGTGGCAAGATCAAGGAGGATGTCCGCAAGGCCGCCCTCGACCGCATCAGCTTTGCGGCTTCGCTGGAGGAGTTCGGCGACACCGATCTCATCATCGAAAGCGCCGTCGAGGACGAAGACGTCAAGCGCAAGATCCTTCACTCGCTCTGCCCGTATCTCAAGCCCGAGGCGATGCTGGCGACGAACACGTCGTCCATCTCGATCACGCGCCTTGCCGCCTCCACGGACCGACCCGAGCGCTTCATCGGCATGCACTTCATGAACCCCGTGCCGGTCATGGAACTCGTCGAGATGATCCGCGGCATCGCCACGGCGGAGGACGCTTTCACCGTCGCCCGCGAGTTCGTGGCCAGTTTGGGCAAGACCATCGCGGTGGCCGAGGATTTCCCGGCCTTCATGGTCAACCGCATCCTGCTGCCGATGATCAATGAGGGCGTCTACACGCTGTACGAAGGCGTCGGCACGGTGGAAGCCATCGACACGGCCATGCGGCTCGGCGCGCACCATCCGATGGGACCGCTGCAACTGGCGGATTTCATCGGGCTGGATACCTGCCTGTCGATCATGCAGGTCCTCTACGAAGGTCTGGCGGATTCCAAATACCGGCCCTGCCCGCTCCTGGTGAAGTATGTCGAGGCAGGCTGGCTTGGCCGCAAGACGCAGCGCGGCTTTTACGACTATCGCGGCGAGAAGCCGGTGCCGACGCGCTGATCGGGCGCCGCCCTTCCCTTTTTCTGCTGCGGCATGAGGCGTTTGCCCGCGGGAGACGCGCGTCTCCGCCTGCGACCACTCGGAACTCTGAGAAAACTCCGGAAGAGACGGAAATGCCCGCCCCCATCCTTCGCGACCGGGGCAGGCATCCGTCAGAGAAACTGTTTCTTTCGAGAGGAAACGATCAGCCGGTCTGCCGCTCCTTCATCTCCCGCAACCGCTCAAGGAGCGCGGCTTTCTGGGAGTGAGAAGCCTCTTCGGCTTGCGTGTCGTCCGCCACGGTGCCCAACACCGCGTCGGCCGCTGCCGCTGCAGACGGCTTGTGCGACGAGGCTGCCCCCGACTGACTTTCGAAAACCTCGCGCAGCAGCCGGTCCATCTGCGCTTCCTGGCCGGCCTGTGCACCCGCACCCGTTCCGGAGGCTGCGTCGTGGCTCTGCCCGTCAGCACCACCTGACGTTTCGCCTCCAGAAGTAGCGGCCTGAGCCACAAGTGACGCGAGGCTGACACCAGCCGGAATCGCGTCTGGTCCAGCGGGAACCGCCGAATCACCTTCCTGCGCCGTCTCCCGCGTATCGGGCGCGCCAAACATCGCCGCCAAAGACGGGACCCGGCCGCTTTCATCCTTCGCGACAGGCGCGGGCGTCCGGTCGAGCAAAGTCTTCAGCGCCGCGCGACTCTCCGACTTCGCAGCCTCGTCAGCCTCTCCGGCCGTGACGGGCGCGTTCATCGACATGCGCGACCCGCCATTGTTCGCGGGCCCGCTCTCACTCTCCGGCGAGTCGGCAGACGCCGGTTGCGAAACCTCCACGGAGGGCCCTGTGTCGATTGCGGATACGCTATCAGACTCTTCGGTCATTCTCTCACCCACGTCTCTTGCCTGTTCGGAAACTTCGCCCACGGATGCAGCCGGTTGCTCCGAAGGCTTATCACTTCTTGAGGACAATTTTTGACGTTCTGATGGCCCTTTAGAATGTTCCGCCGACGTTTCCTGTGAATACTGATCTTTGGGCCACGGCTTCGGCGCGGCGAAAGGCATATGTGCACCGCGCTGCTGCCGGGGCGCAACACCGCGCGATGCGGCTGGCGCCTTGGCCGCGCTTCTCTCCTGCTTTTCCGGAACGGTCGCGTGCTTCTCGCGGGCGCTCACAGCCGTCATGATTCGCTCGGCAAGCTGCTGCATCTCCGACTTCAGCGCCTGGGCCTGACCGCCTTCACGTTCCTGGCTGAGCGCAAGCTGATCGCGCATTTTCGACAGCTCGAGATTGAGGCGGTCATATTCGGAGCGGAACTCCTCCAGCGTCCACTGCGCGGGACGCTTCTTGAAGCGGCCGGAACGGTCGGCGCCGCTCGCCTCGAGTCCCTCGCGCAAACGGTGAATTTCGGTCTGCTGTTGCCCGGCCGCCTGTTGAGCCAGTGCCAGCGCCTCGTCCCGGCGCCGCAACTTGCCGACGAGTTCGGTGATCTCCGCGCCGCGTTCCTCCAGCGCCGCTTTCGCCGCCGCCAGCTGCGCGTCAAGCTCGGGCAAACGTTTCCTGACCGTCTTCTCAAACACATTGGCGGCATTCGAACGCTCATCGAGCTGCGCGGTGAGCGCCGCCATCTGCTCGCGCAGCGAACCGATCTCCATCTGCAGCTTGCTGATTTCGACCAGCTGGCTGGCCGATTTTTCCCGCGCCTTGTCCAGCGCCGCCTCCAGCCGCCGCAGTTCGACCGCATAGGAGGCGCGGAGCAGATCCTTATCCGCCTCGATTTCGGCCAGCGACATCGGCATGGTCGCTTCCAGCCGCCGCGTCGTCAGCCGCACGGCGCGGGACCACAGTGTCGGAGCGATCAGAAGCGCGACCAGCCCCCCGGCAAAGAAGCCCAGCATGACCAGCATCACGTACTCGATCATGAACGCGAGGCCCCTTTCTCGACCGGAAGAATTCGGTACAGTATCATCTAAACGCTGCGCCTAACATGGTTCCCGATGGGCCGTCCCGCGGTGGTCTCAGATCAGAACGGGTTCCAGGTGGGTGTTCTCGTATATTTCAGATACCCCACATTCGCACCGAGACGAAGACCCACGCCCGACCGGATCGGCGCAAGCACCACGTCGTCGTAGGTCTGGAACGTGATGCCGATACCGCCGACGAAATAGGCCGAGCCGTCCACGCCCGCATAGCGGTGGTAGATCTGGCTCACATCCGAGAGGTTATAGACGAGAATGAGCGTCTTGGAACCCTCCGCGCCGAAATCATAGCCGAGCGACGGCCCCTGCCAGTAGACGCGGTGGATGCCGGCGTTCTTGGTATAGAGCGTGCCCTCACCGTAACGCAGGCCGGCGATGATGGCGCCGCCGCCCTCCTCGCCGAGAATATATCCGTTCGGGCGCCCCTGCCGACCGAAAGCGTGTTCAACGACCTTGGCCAGCCCCTTGGAAACGCCGCCGAAGAAGCGATGCCCGGCTTCGACGATTTCGTTCGAGGAGTAGGTTCCCTCCTCGTAAGGCGGCGGCATGTCGTCCCGCTGGGGCGGCACGTAGCGGTCCCGCGGCGGCGGGCCCCCCCGCGTCGTGGAATGGGTGCTGTCGTAGACGGTGGCGCTTTCCTGGCGCGGTCCGATCCGCCGCGGCTGATCATATCCGTCCCCCGCGCGCGCGTCGCGGTTGCCGCGCTGCCACGGCGGCAAATATTCGTCGCTGCGCGTGCTCTGCGCCAGCCGGATATTGGCCTCCGGACCAGCCGCCTGCGCAGCCGAAGGCCCCGCGCCGGCGCACAAGACCAGTGCGGCAAAAGCACAGATGGCCGCAGAAACCCTTGCTCCAGGCCGCGACCGGACCGTCGAACGGTTCTTTTTGGGCATGATGACCGCCTTTGTCAGTTGCGCTACCCTACTGCGATTTCGTTTCCGGTTGGTTTCCGGGTGTCTTATTCCGGGAGCCAGTCCGGCACGATGCCGCGTATACCATCGAAATGCCACTAAACTTTGACCAAGGCTGGATCCAGCGTCGCGAGCGCACCGCCCCATGCCACGAAGCCGGGATTGATGAGACCCGTGGCAATCTTGCCATAAGACAGCGTGTCGCCGTCCTCCCCCAGAACCCGTCCGCCCGCTGCCGCCAGGATGGCCTGTCCCGCCGCCGTGTCCCACTCGCAGGTCGGCGCGAGACGGGGATAGACGTCGGCGTTGCCTTCCGCCACGACCGCAAATTTCAGCGAGGAACTCACCGACAAGGTCTCGGCGATGGGCAGGCGCGCCATGTAGGCCCGTGTCTCGTCGTTCATATGCGTACGGCTGCCAATCGCCGTCAGCCCGCCGGGCGGCGTCCGCACCCGCAGAGGACTGAACTGCAATTCGTCAAGCTTGTGGCCACGCGCCGGAGCGAGACGCGCGGACACGGCTTCACCGGGCGCCACCGTCAGATAAAGCTTCTCCAGAGCTGGCGCGTAAATAAGGCCGAATACGGGGGTCCGGTCCTTCACCAGTCCGACGTTGACGCTGAACTCGTCGCCGCCCTTGACGAAGCCCCGCGTACCATCGAGAGGATCGACGAGAAAGAACGGCTCGTCAGGATCGAAATCCGCCAGCGTTACCGCCGCGGATTCCTCTCCGATGGCGACAACCCCCGGAGCCAGACGCGCCAGATCGTTGATGATCAATTCCTCAGCCGCGCGGTCGGCGACCGTGACCGGACTGCCGTCATCCTTGTAGGTCACCTCCTGCCCCGAATTGCGATACCGGAGGATAAGCTCGCCTGCGCTTTGCGCCGTGTGGATCAGAGCGCTTGCCAGCTCTTTGAAAGTCTCATCCTGCATCGCACCCCGCCTGTCTCGTCTGCTCATGTCATATCGCCAAGCGCCGCCCGCCCCGGGACGGACGCACTCCGCATAAAGTGTAAACGGATGCCCCCCCGCCGCGCCACAACAGAAACGGTCGCCCGGTGATTCGGGCACGGAAAGCTGCCGATTGGGAGCGCCGCCCGGCTGTTATCCACGCAATTACCCCAAAAAAATCATTTTGATAACAGTTTCTTACAGCAGATCTCCGTAAATGCCTGGAACATCAGGTTCAATACGGGTAGCAGCGGGCTCAACAAGCGCTATTCTCGCGCGGAGCAAGACGCAGACGGGTAAGATTCCAAGGGGTATTGTATGCCGGCAGCAGCAGCAGCAGACGCGGTTCTTGACGATCTTCATTTCACAGCGTTCGTGTCGAGCAAGATCTGCCACGACCTCGTCGGACCGGTTGGCGCGATCTCGAACGGGCTCGAACTGCTCGAAGAAGAGACCGACGAGGAAACCCGCGCCTATGCCATGGAACTCATCCAGTTCAGCGCCGCGGTGGCCAGGGCGCGTCTGGAATATGCCCGTCTCGCCTTCGGCGCGTCCACGGCGCTCGGCACGGAGATCGACCTGCGGCACGCCGAGAGTGTCGTGCGGCCTTTCGTCGAAGAGGGTAAGCACAAGCTCCACTGGGAGTCGTCGCTGGACGCGCTGGAGAAGTCGCGGGCGCGTCTGGTCCTCCAACTCATCTCGGTGGCCATACCCGCGATCCCGGCGGGCGGCGATCTGAACCTCACCATCTCGGGTGACGCCAGCAACGTCACCTGCGAAATCCGCTGCAAGGGCCGCAATGCACGCATTCCCGAGGGACTGGAGGACATTTTCCACGGCCGCACCAAGGACGTGGACCCTCGTTCCATTATCTCCTATTACGTCACGCGGCTGGCACGCTCCGTGGGCATGGCGTTAACGGTACGGAAAGACCGCGCGGATATCGTCTTCACCGCCAAGCCGCACCGGTAGGCCCCGGAAACGGGGCGGGATGCGGTCCCACCTGTAATCCGTATGAATTTCGCGGGAGCGTATCCCTTGTTGCGTAGTCTCATCTCCCGGTTCTCGCCGAAAAAACTCTGCCTCGTCGCCGACGACAGCGCCGTCATCCGCACCGCCGCCCGCAGTATGCTCCGCGATCTCCGCTTTCAGATCGCCGAGGCCGAGGACGGCGCGGAGGCGCTCGCTCGCTGTCGCGAACGCATGCCCGACGCAATCCTTCTCGACGGCTGGATGCCGAGAATGGACGGATTCGCCTTTCTACAGGCTCTGCGCAGGCGCGGCATGGGCGCTTCCCCGAAGATCATCTTCTGCACGGCCGATCGCGACGCCTCGCACATCGCCCAGGCCATCGAAGCGGGCGCGCATGAATACATGATCAAGCCGTTCGACCGGACCATTCTCGCGGCAAAGTTCGCGCGGCTCGGGCTGACCGTCTGAGTGGGGAGGGGCTTCGGTCCCGACATGCGCTGCCGGGCCCCGCCGCCGAGCTACCCCCGCTCGAACCGCCTGAAGGTCACCCGGTGCGGCTCCACCGCGGCATCGCCCAGACGACGGCGTTTGTCCTCCTCATAGGCATCGAAATTGCCCTCGAACCACTCGACATGGCTGTCGCCTTCGAAGGCGAGGATGTGCGTGGCGATGCGGTCGAGAAAGAAGCGATCATGGCTGATGACCACGGCGCAGCCCGGAAAATCCTCCAGCGCGGCTTCCAGCGAGGACAGCGTCTCGACGTCGAGATCGTTGGTCGGTTCGTCGAGCAGGATGAGATTGCCTCCCTCGCGCAGCATCTTCGCCAGATGCACGCGGTTGCGCTCGCCGCCTGACAAGAGCCCCACCTTCTTCTGCTGGTCCGGCCCCTTGAAATTGAACCACCCGCAATAGGCGCGGCTCGGCACCTCGCGCTTGCCCAGCGTGATCATGTCATTGCCGCCGGAAATCTCCTCCCACACCGACTTTTTCGCATCAAGCGCGTCGCGCGACTGGTCCACATAGCCGAGTTTCACCGTCTCGCCGAGGCGGATGGAACCGGCGTCCGGCTTTTCCTGCCCGACGATCATGCGGAACAGTGTCGTCTTGCCCGCGCCATTCGCTCCGATCACGCCGACAATGCCGCCGGGCGGCAGCGAAAAGCTGAGATTGTCGATGAGCAGCACGTCGCCGAAACCTTTGCTGAGACCGTCCGCCTCCAGCACGACACCGCCAAGGCGCGAACCGGGCGGGATCGAAATCTGCGCCTTGCCCGCCTGCTCGCGGCCCGCCTTGTCGGCCAGTTCCTCATACGCCTTGATGCGCGCCTTGGATTTGGCCTGCCGTGCCTTGGGGCTGGCGCGTATCCATTCCAACTCGCGGGCCATCGTGCGCTGCTTCGCTTCGTCCTCGCGGCTTTCCTGTTCGAGGCGTTTGGCTTTCTGCTCGAGCCAGCTCGAATAGTTGCCCTTGTAGGGTACGCCCTGGCCGCGGTCGAGTTCCAGTGTCCAGTCGGTGAGATTGTCGAGGAAGTAGCGGTCGTGCGTAACCAGGATCACGCAGCCGGAGTAAGTCTTGAGATAGTGTTCCAGCCACGCCGTGGTCTCGGCGTCGAGGTGGTTGGTCGGCTCGTCGAGGAGCAGGATGTCGGGCTTCGCCAGCAGCAGGCGGCACAGCGCGACGCGGCGCTTCTCGCCGCCGGACAGATTTTCCACGCTCGCCTCGCCCGGCGGGCAGCGCAGCGCGTCCAGCGCCTGCTCGACCTGGGCGTCGAGATCCCAAAGATCCTGCGCGTCGATAATGTCCTGGAGGCGCGCCATCTCGTCGGCGGTCTCCTCCGAATAGTTCATGGCCAGTTCGTTGTAGCGGTCGAGCAGCGCCTTCTTCTCCGCCACGCCTTCCATGGCGTTGCCAAGCGCATCCTTCGAGGGATCGAGCTGCGGCTCCTGCGACAGATAGCCGACCTTCACCCCCTCCGCCGCCCAGGCTTCGCCGCCGAACTCCTTGTCGAGCCCCGCCATGATGCGCATCAGCGTCGATTTGCCCGAGCCATTGACGCCGACGACGCCGATCTTCGCACCGGGCAGGAAGGACAGCGAGATATCCTTCAGCACCTGCTTGCCGCCGGGATAGGTCTTGGACAGATTCTGCAGGACATAAACATATTGGATGGCAGCCATGAGCACCGCGTCTGTTGAGGTTGTGGGGATTGCCAGTCCACCTGGCACAAAATCCTGCCCCACTTGCCGCGCGGGCGGTCACAGGATTTCTCAGCGGTCAAGCGTACTGGCAAGCTATTGACTCTCGTACAGCTTTTCCTTCGCCAAGTTCGCTTGTGCGCCGCGCGGCGAACCGGGTGCGAACTTGGCTCGCGGGCTGTACTCGTCCGAGTATTAGCGGCGGCGGCGCATTTCCTCAAGGCCCGTCGAGGCGAGGCGCAGCCGCCTTGGACCAAGACGTTCCGGCCTGTGGCGGCGCGCCCCGGTTCTCGCGTCACGGCTCCACGAACGCGAATTTGATCAGCTTCTTCACCCGCGGCCCCATTTCCTCATTCATAAAGGTCCGGATCAATTTCATAATCTGAGTCCGCTTATCGTTCACTGCCTGCTTGGATTGCAGAATCCGCTGTAGTTGTGGGAGCAGGCGCGCGGCGTAGGACGTGTTGGAGCTGTCGAACACGTTGGCGACGAATTCGCTCATCGACTGCGGCGACTGCCACAGACCTGACGCAAAGTCCTGGATATTGTCGACATATTCGATGGAAATGGAGCGGAGAAGTCCGCGCGCGTGGTTGAGGCGATGGCCGAGACGCCGGTAGATGTCCTCCATGGACATGTTGCGTCCGGCCTCGGATTGGACAAGAATATCATCCAGGAAGTCAGACATGGCGAGACGTGCCGAACGCATGTGCAAGTCAACGAGAATCGCTGTAACTTTCGGGTCGAGTATCTGCCTTCCGTGATAATGTTTGCGTGATGGAGCGGAATTGCCGTTGATGCATATTCCGTCGGCAATACCGGGCGGCTGCCACCGCCACACTTGAACCGGATCAATGATATTTTTGAGCTGACGTTCGCCGATGGGGAAGAGCTGAGCGCCAAATATGTTCTTTGTCTGGAGATAGATGCTTTGCGACAGGCATATGCCGCCGGGAGGCGCGAGTTCCTCCAGCCGCACGGCAACATTCACGCCTTCGCCATGGATATCGTCGGCCCGCTGGATGATGTCGCAGAGATTGGCGCCCATGCGGAAGTCGATGATCATGTCCTGTGGCGCGGTGGTGTTGCGCTCGGCCATGAGGGACTGAACGTCCATGGCAAACTGGACTGCGTCAACCGCGCTTTCGAAGGCCAGGAGAGTGCCGTCGCCCATATAGCGGACGATGCGCCCCTTGTACTTCGCGGCTGCAGGGTTGACGACTTCGCGCCTGACCGCTTCCAGCGCGCGTATGGTACCGAGTTCGTTTCGCCCCATGAGTATGCAGTAATTCACGACGTCAGCGGCGACGATGGCACTCAACTTCCGCTCCATGGCGTCCTCATACGCATAAAATACGACTTGACAGAAATGATTTGCGAGGCCCGCTCGCAGTGAACAAAATCACAGGTTGTAAAGAAGAATATACTCGCCTCTGCTGTCAATCCCTTTCTTCACGCGACGGGCCGCGCCGGCAGGAGCGCGGCCAATGTTCGACGATGTTTCGCAAACGCGGCCGAACGTATTCGGCTAGATAAAAATTAGGTTAATTATGACAATAACTCGCCAGAGAACAGACTTTCGCAAGGTATCACTGCGCAGAATACCCTATTTCCAATCTGTGTCCAATGAATCACTCAAGAAGATTGAACAGGGTTCGGCGCGCTTAAACTTCTCGAGAGGCCAGGAGATCATTTCCAGGTTCGATAACTCCGATGAAGTCTTTGTCCTGCTTTCCGGCCTTGCACGCGTGATCATATTCTCTGCCAACGGCAAAGCCGTCGGTTTCCGGCGTATCAATCCTGGGGATTTCTTTGGAGAGTTCTCCGCGATCGACGGGCAACGGCGCTCCGCCACCGTCGAGGCGGTGAAACCGTGCATGGCGCTGTGCTTCTCCTCGGCGCTGTTCTGGGATATTATGGAAAGCGATCGAGCCTTTCTTTCCGTCGTGCTGAGCCATCTCGTCGATCTCCTGCGATCGACGACCGCCCGCATCGTGGAGTTCAGCACCCTCGCCGTCAAAAACCGTATCCATTGCGAAATCTTGCGCATGGCGAAAGCCGCGGCGGCCGGCAGCAGCGACAATCGCGAATGCCTGATCACCCCTGCGCCGACCCATTCGGAAATAGCCGCGCGCATCAGCACCCATCGCGAGGCCGTCTCGCGGGAATTCAGCCACCTGAAGCGGCTCGGCCTCATCGAACGCCGCGGGCGCCTCCTCGTCGTCAAGGACCGGGAGCGCCTGGAAAAGATGGTTCACGACGCCTATGGCGAGGACATGGGTGGAAACGGCATCAGCATCTGAGGCCCGGCAACGATCCCCCCCCGGATCTGCCCCCTAGACGCAATTCGCTTGCAGAGGCACGTTTATGAGGCTACGGCCTACCCTGAACGGGCAAGCATCGCGCTTTCTCTAGCTACGCGCGATCAGCAAGCATCGCGGCTTGTTTGCTTACGCGCGATCAGCAAGCATCGCGGCTTGTTTGCTTACGCGCGATCAGCAAGCATCGCGGCTTGTTTGCTTACGCGCGATCAGCAAGCATCGCGCTTTGTTTGCTTACGCGCGATCAGCAAGCATCGCGCGATGGACGAATAGGGAGGCAACATGACGGGCTGGACGAAAACACCGGTAAAATTCTTCGCACCCCTGGCGATCGGTGCCCCGCAGCCGTTCGTCCAGCGCCCCGTGCGCCTGGAGCGCATGATCCACTTCATCCCGCCTCATATCGAGAAGATCCGCGCCCGCGCCGGCGAAATCGCCGCTCAGGTGGACGTCATCCTCGGCAATCTCGAAGATGCCATCCCCGCCGATGCCAAGGAGGCGGCGCGCCGCGGTTTCATCGAGATGGCGCAGGCCCACGATTTCGGCTCCACCGGGCTGTGGACCCGCATCAACGCGCTGAACAGTCCCTGGGCGCTCGACGACGTGCTGGAGATCGTCGCTGCCGCTGGCAACAAACTCGACGTCATCATGCTGCCCAAGGTCGAGGGCCCGTGGGACATCAACTATCTGGACCAGCTTCTCGCCCAGCTCGAGGCGCGGCACAGCGTCACGCGTCCGATCATGATCCACGCGATCCTGGAGACGCCGGAGGGCGTGAACAATATCGAAACCATTGCCGCCGCCAGTCCGCGCATGCACGGGATGAGCCTGGGCCCCGCTGATCTCGCGGCGTCCCGCGGCATGAAGACGACGCGCGTCGGCGGCGGCCATCCCGCCTATGGCGTCCTCGCCGATGCCGACGCAGCGGGCGCGGGCCGCGCCTTCTATCAGCAGGATTTGTGGCACTACACCGTGGGCCGCATGGTCGATGCCTGCGCCGCTTACGGGCTGAAGGCATTCTACGGTCCGTTCGGCGATTTCAGCGACCCGGACGCCTGCGAGGCGCAGTTCCGGAACGCCTTTCTCCAGGGCTGCGCGGGCGCGTGGTCGCTGCACCCCAGCCAGATCGACATCGCCAAGCGCGTGTTCAGCCCCGACGTCGATGAGGTCGCCTTCGCGCGCAAGATCCTGGACGCGATGCCCGACGGCAGCGGCGCCGTGATGATCGACGGCAAGATGCAGGATGACGCGACCTGGAAACAGGCCAGGGTGATCATGGATCTGGCACAGCTCGTGGCCAAAAAAGACCCCGGCCTGGCGGCGCGGTATGGATTGTAGCCGAAGCTGACCACCACTTCAGCCCGCTTGCAGGCTCCCGCGCTTTAATGCTTAACTTCCAGATAATTGGGCGAAGGCGCAATTCTGCGCTACAGTAGATTTACTTACTCAGGCGGTCCCGGAGGCTGTTGCAGCGGTATTCGTCGTACCGCGCCGCTCCTCCGCCCGCCCTCGGATTGACACCGCCTCGGAGGACGCGCGATATGGGGAGACAGAGTATGTCTCGTGTGAGCCCGGACATGGATATCTTGAAGCGGAAGAGGGCCAAATTCCAGCTTGGACAAGTCGTTCGGCACCGCTTCTTTCCGCTGCGCGGCGTCATTTTCGACGTGGACCCGGAATTCGCTAACACCGAGGAATGGTGGGAGTCCATTCCGCAGGAGATCCGCCCGCGCAAGGATCAACCGTTCTATCATCTCCTCGCCGAGAACGAGGACGCGGAATATGTGGCCTATGTCTCCGAGCAGAACCTGACGCCGGATGAGTCGGGCGAACCGCTGCGCCACCCGCAGATCGGGGAGCTTTTCGACGACCTGGAGAACGGCGTCTACCGCAGCCGCTACATGCAGGAACATTAAGACAGAGCGGACAAGGGGGCTGGCGCGCGTGGCGCCAGCGTCCCATTCCGGCGCACTCCCAGCATTCTTCCCCGCCCATCCGAAAATCCTGCCTCACGCGCAGCATGCAACACGGGGCAGGCATATCCCTCCCAGACCGGGACTATCCCCTGCGGCTTACTATTCATTGCCAGTTCATCGCACTTGGTGTCACATTGATGCTGGGAACACCGGCTCGACCAGAGATTTTGGGAAAGAATAATGATTCGCTGGTTCTGCCTTTCATTGCTGCTGGCAATCCATCTGGTGGCCACGCCACCGGAAGCGGTGGCCGCGCCTGCCGTGGCGGTGGCGGACGCTTTTGACCGGACCGCGCCGGAGAGCGTGACGCTGGTCGGAGAGCGTAGCGGGCGCTACTTCTTCTGGCGCCGCTGGAAGGGCCGGAAGCACGGGAAAGCGAGAAGACGGGGCGAGCACAAATCATTGGGCGCGAGGTTCTGGGGCGGTCCTTATTGGGGTTATGGCGCGCGCCTCGGACATCCCTGCAAAATCTGCCGCAAAGCCTGCCGGGGCGGCAAGAAAAGTGCGCGCTGTAACCGCTGCCGCTCACGCTGCGGCTGGTAGCCCTGCCTCCATCACCTCCATGAAACAGCCAGCCTCAGCGGCGAACGTTCCTTGCGGCCGCCGCGGTCTGCGTCATTTTTCGACAAATCATCGAGAGACTTATGCCGGAGCGGAACGTTTCCCGGACACCGGTTAATGCGCCGTTCAGGCACGAACGTGTCGAATGGTACTCCATAATAAAACAAGAGCTGGCCGAGGAAGCAGAGGAGTAAATGATGCGAAAGACTCTTTACGCGCTCGCCGTCCTGGTTGCGGGGGCATTCGCGCTCGGCGCAGGAGCTCCGGCTGAGGCCGCGGGAACCGGTCTGCTGGCGTCGCCGTTGGGATTTACCAAGGCTACGGCGGCAGTCGAGAAGGTGCGCTCGCGTCGTCGCTACCGTCGCTACCGCCGTTGGCGGCGCTGGCGGCGCCACTATCGGGGCTATCCCTATTGGGGGCACCGGCGTTGCTATTGGCGTCCCGGATACCGGCGCTGCTACTGGCGTCACGGGCGCCGGCGCTGCTATTGGCGTCGCGGATACCGGCGCTGCCGCTGGTAAACGCTGTGACATACACGGAGCCCGTGCCCGCCAGGGCGCGGGTTTCCGCTTGAATCGAGGCTGGTACAGCCGGGGGAAATTCCAACCCGGTTGCTATGACCACTTATAGGATTTCCCGCGGAGAAGGCGTACAAGCAATTCATTGAACCCGGTACAGTCGGCAAGGTGGCGCGAACCTGCTGCCGCATGTGCTCATACGAACTTGCTGCGGGCTGTACCAGGAGAACAAGAACCGTTCTCCGGCTCGGACACAGACAGCATCCTGGCGCCGCCTGCATCTGTGCCGGACCCAGCGAAGGGCGAATGGAATGATAAAAAGACTACTGGGTGCCTCCCTGGCGGTGATCGGCGGATTGTGCGCCGCTTCCGGCCCGTCGCTGGCCGCCGATCCGGCGCAGGCCGGTATTCATGGCGGCAGCATTATCCGGACAGGCGGCTACTATTATCGCGGCGCCTGCGGCGACCGTTCCTACCGCTGCGGCAAACGGCGGCGCTATTACGGCGATCGCCGTTATTGGGACGACGATCGGGACAACTGGCGCGAACGGCGCTGGCGTTGGCGTGAATGGGAGCGTCGCCGCGCGTGGTGGTGGCGGCACAGGGGACGGTACGAGTTCTGCTGGCGTCACCCCTATCACTGGCGGTGCTATAACGACTATTACTGAACAACGGCAAGCAGCCCGGATCCGCCTTCCAACAGGCGCCAGGGCGGAAAGCGGCTTCCCGGAGGAGGCCGCTTTTTTGTTGGCTGGCGGGCCGAGGCCGCAGCGGTTTCACCTGCTGACTGAGCGAATTGAGTCGCTTTCTCTGCTTCCGCTCGTCCCTCTCGGCACCGCCGAACGAGAACCGGTCATCGCAAGTCACCGCGCCATATCGTCGCCCTACCTGCGCGCGAACCAACCTGCGGTTTTCACCTAGGAATAAACCGTTGCCGGAAGGCCGCAGCAAATATAAAAAGGGGCAATAGGCTGCCCCTTTTTCGCAAAAATCCCAAGGTGTGGCTGCTGTCAGCCTCCGGCATTGCCTCCCGATGGCGGGCGGCCGATATTGCGGAAAAGCTCCTTTAACAGACCGTCCTCGGAGCCGCGCGAAGGTGTTTCACGTTTCACGATGTCGATGACTTGACCGTCCTTGAGGCCGTAATGCGCGACACGCGCGACGACGTCCTTCTTATCGAAATAGACGGCCACAACGCGACGGTCTACTATTGACGGCGACATAAAAGCCGCAGACCTTTTGGTCGTCGTGGAAATGTAGTAGAAAGCTTCCTGCCCTACCGTGGATTTGGTATCGGGGGTACCCAAAGCAAGAATGACCTGGTCTCTGCTCATGCCCTCCTTCACCTGCTTGAGGTCCTCTTCCGCAAAGACGTGGCCGTGCCGCGCGATGTCGGCAGCGCAGGCCCCCAGCGAGAAGGCGATGAAGACCGCCGCCAGGGAGCGCGCGAGCGGAAAATGGGATTTTTTTTCGGCAGCGGCCCGCGCTGCCATCAAGAAGGCATCTTTTCTCATGTAGCTATGATCTTGCTTTGACATTGCGCTGTACCTTGCGATCGAGTGACGTTCGGGGCGGATGCGTTAGGGTTCCAAAAATCGGTCTCACTTCAGTTGGTGGTTGCTGCCGTGACGAATATGACGCGTAACAGATTCCAGGCTCAAGGTAATATGACACCGATGTTCCGCTGGTTTGCTGGCCGAGCGGCCCGCAAGGAAGCTGCCGAGAAGATCTACGATACAATTGTGGCGCAGTCACGCAACCCAGGGTTCTATATCCGGTGCGGTGTGCCCGATACGCTGTCGGGGCGCTTCGACATGCTGGTCATCCACATGTTCGTCGTGCTGCAGATCCTGAAGCTGGGCGGCCGCGAGGGACAGTTGCTCGCGCAGGAGATCGTGGAGGCGTTCATTCGCGAGATGGACACCATGGTCCGCGACCTCGGCGTGCCGGACAGGAATGTGCCGAAGGAGGTGCGCAAGATCGCGCAGCTCTTCTACGGCCAGCTTCTGGCCTACTCGACCGCGCTGCAGCGTCATGATCAAAAAGGACTGGCTGGCGAAGTCTGGAAGAGCTTTCAGTCAACGGACGCGGGCCGTGATGCCCCGGTCGCCGCCGACGCCATCGCTCATTATATCCGGCAGTCGATCAAGACCATCCAGGAAATGCCGCTCAACCTGCTGTTGCAGGGCAGCATCCGCTTCGCCGAGGTCGCCAGCAACCGCTATGCCTGATCGGCACGCCGCGCAGACGCCTCAGCCGGTATTTTCCAGGCGTCTGTCCGTGGACGATGTCAGGGCGCATAAGGGGGTGGTCGAAGCAACCGCCGACGAATGCGCGAATCTGGCATCGCTCTGCCGGGTTGAAAAACTCGCTTTCCTTCGTTTCGCCTACGACCTGCAGCCTATCGCCTCGCACCGCTTCCGCCTTACCGGCGAACTCCGCGCCGAAGTGACGCAGGCTTGTATCGTCACGCTTGAGCCTGTGGAAGAAAGCATCCGGGAGGCGGTGGACATCGAGTTCTGGCCCGAACACCAGCTCGACGCGGCCTCCGGGAACGAAGAGGCAGCGGCCGGCTTGGAGACTTCCGAACCACCCGAGCCGATCGCCGGTGGGCGGATCGACGTCGGCGCTTTCGCGGCGGAAATCCTCGCCAGCGCCCTCAACCCTTATCCGCGCAAGACCGATGCCGAGTTCGTCTGGCAGGACGCGCCGGATGAAGCGGAAACGGCGAAGTCCGGCCCCTTCGCCAGCCTCGCCAGGCTGCAGCCGAAAAGCTGACCGCCTGCCTGCTCGCCCGCCGCAACACGGCGACCCCGTCGCACGAGACTACGGCATCACCACTTCGACGACCTTCTTGTCCCCTGCTGAAACGGAAAACGCCGCCTGGTATTCCCGGCCCGCATGTTCGACCTTGACCATGTAGCTGCCCGCCGCAAGCACATGCGAGGGAAAGGCGCCGCCGCTCCTCTTGACGAGAGCGCCCCCGTCCGTGGAGATATTCCAGGTGGTGTCGGCGAGCGCCTCGCCGCCAGCCTTCTGCACCAGCTTGAATGTGATCCTGCCAGCCTGATGGTCGATGGTGGCTTCGGTGACCTTCCCCGGCTCCACCGTGACATCCGCCTCGATGACGGCGTTGCTGTCGCCATACCGGCTGTGCACGCGATAGCTGCCGCTGTTCAGGCGGATGACGATGCCAGGCTTGGCGTTGTTGATGATCTTGCGGTGATTGCCGAACTGATCCGTCTCCTCGGAATAGACGTCGAAGGCCAGACCCTGCTCGGAAAGGAGCGGCTGCTTTGCCAGAGTGGCGTAGAGCCGCAAGCCCCCGGCGTTCAGATTGAACGTGTCATCCAGGCGCTTTGCGGGCCAGACCGTCACGCGTTTGGTGACATGCGCGCGCCCATAGCTCGCATTGATGAGGTAATCGCCCGGTGTCAGCGAGAGAACGGGGCGCGCATCGCGGCTGGTGTGCATCAGCTTGTAGCTGCCGTCATCCATGGCGCGGCCGTCATAGATACGCCAGAGAACGCCGCTGCCGAGCGGCTGCGCGCCCCGCGCGAGGATCGCCGTCAGGCTGAGGATGCCGGGATCGTTGGATGTCGCTGGAGAGCCGCCGGGCGTGCCGACCCCGCCGGGCACCGCCCCGAAGCCCGCCCCCGCGGGCCCCGCCTGTCCCCCCGAGATCCCGGCCGCAGCCGCCTGGAACGCCCGGCGCAGAGCGACCTCGAACTGCCCCTCATTCGCCGTCGCGGCGAAGAGGCCGTCGGTTTCCTCCGCGACGCAGGACAAATCCTGCAGTTTCTCCCGGGCGCGCGCGTCGAACGCGATCACATGAACGATCGTCTCCGGAGACTTCTTCTTCAGAGCGCGCGCCACCGCGCAGGGGTCTGCCTTGCACTCATCGGTGCTATCCGTCACCAGAATGACCGACTGCGCACCGGACCGCCCGGAGAACATCTTCGCCGCGGAAGTGAGCGAAGCCGCCAATGCCGCCGACCCTTTCGGCTTTCGGGCCGCCAGCGCCTTGTTGTACTTTGCGGTGTTGATCGCACCGACCGGCTTCAACACGCCGACATCCTTGCAGGAACCGCGTTTTCCACCCCCGAATGCCAGGACGCCGAGATCGAGCTTCCCTTCATACTCGTCGAAAAGGCTGCCCAGCATATCGCGCACCACCGTGATCTTGGCGGTACCATCGATCTGTCTCCACATGCTGCCGGAATGATCGATCACGACCACCGCGCTGTGTTCCGCGGCGGCGGCACCGGACGCGGCGAGGCATGACGCCAGAACGATGGCGAGTCCTACACGGCGGAAGATCGGGATCATGGCAAGGGTGCTCCATTCATCGTTCATCGAGAGGCGGGGGCATCTATTCGGCAATGAGTTCGACCGTCTGCTCGGAATTCGCCGACGCCTCGAAGGCGCGCGAGTAGGTCTTCTTCTCATGCTGTGCCATCGCCTGATAACGGCCCGCCTGCAGAATGAGCGCCGGACTGTCGTCCTGCGATATCAGCACCGTGCCGCCTCCTGAGTATTTCAATGTCCATTTCACCGGCGCGAGCGGCTTGCCGCCAGCCCTGGAAACCAGCTTGAGCGTCACCCCCGCGGCCAGATGCTCGAAACCGGCCTCGATGGTCTCGCCAGCCTTCACCTCCACCTCGCGGAACTGGCGCGCGTTGTGCCAGCCATACTGACATTCGATCCGATACTTGCCGCGCTCCAGGAACAGCGTCGGCGCCGCGCTGGTCGTGGTCACCAGCGGGCGCCCGGCACCTGCGCCATCATGCGACAGGCTGTAGACTTTGTATACGAGATCGTGGTCGAGCGGCTGACGCCTTCCGGCGAGGATGGAGAACATCCTGACGCCGCCCGCACCGAGCACAAACGACTCCGCCGTCTCCTTACCCGCCGCGATCTCAACCTTCCGCTCATTGCGAGCAAGGCCGAGAACCGCTGTCACACGATAGCGTCCGGCGGGCAGGCCGAACCGCGGCTCATCGCGCACCGAGCGTGCAACCTCGCGTCCGCCGCCGCTCTCGCTGTCGTCATGGACCGTGAAGGTAACGCCGCTCAACGGCGCGCCCTCGCGTCTGGCGTGCGCCGAAAGGGTCAGAACGCCGGTATTCATCACCACCTCGGCTGCCTTCTCCCGGCCCGCCTTGACAGAAACGGAGATCTCGGTGCTGGCCAGGCCGTGCTCAGCGCGAAGGGTGTAAGTGCCTGCGGGTACGTGGAAAACGGCTTCGCTGAGCGTCGAACGGCTCAGTTCGGCGGCATCCGCTCCGGCCGAGGCGCTGCGCAGCGCAAACGACATATCCCCCAGCAGGGGACCGCCCTGCACGGCGACGCCGCGCACGCGGATCGTCCCGGCGTTCAGCACCAGCGTCGTGCTCAGGGGCTTGTTTCTTCGCACGCGGATGACGGCGCTCTTCCGCGCCAGGCCATACTCCGCCTCGACACGGTATCTGCCCGGCTTGAGGAGGATTTTCGGTTCCGCGCCGCCGCCGCTCCAGATGAGCTTCTTCGCCCCCCTCGCGCCGCGATGTGCCTCGAACACGCGCCACGACAGACCTTCCCGCACGGGCCGCCCGCCACCTGCCAGCACTGCCCGCAGCGTGACATTGGGCGAATGCCGTGACGGGGCGTCTTTCAGACCCGGCTTCGTTCTGCTCCTGTGCCGTCTCGCTGCGCGGTCGCGCTCCGCTCCACCATTTACAGTTGCGAGAAGGGTGCTGCCTATCCGTTCCATGCCGGCGGGCGCAAAGACAGACGCAGCCATCGCGCGCCCGCCCGCCGCCGCGGCAAAACCGCAGCAGGCAAGAGCCGCCGTCAAGAGGCAATATCTCAAAATACGGCGCATCGGCCCTGTCGCTTGCATGATTAGTCTGCCTCCACCTTTCCCCCTTCTTCGCTTTCTTGTCCAGAGGCACGTCATGAGCTAAACCTCACGGCGATAGAACTACCCGGAGAGTACGAAAACATGACGGCCGAGAGCGAATCTACACGGAAAAATACGGCCACCGGCGGGAGGGCGGAGAACGCCGCGCTTCTCGACTATCTCCGCAACCGCCGCTCGGTATGGGTTAACGATCTCAGCGAGCCCGGCCCCGACCGCGCGACACTCGAAGCGATGCTGACCATCGCCGCGCGCGTCCCCGACCATAAGAAGCAGGCGCCCTGGCGTTTCATCGTCATCGAAGGCGAGGCGCGGACGCGTTTCGGGGAAAAGATCGCGGAAATCCTGGCCGCAAAAGAGCCGGATGCCTCGGCTGAACGGCTCAAGACGGAACGGAACCGCTTCACGAGGGCGCCCGTGGTCGTGGCGGTTGTGTCGAAACCGGTCAGCCATCCCGCCGCGCCTCCCGAATGGGAGCAGATCCTGTCGGCGGGGGCGGCCTGTTTCAATCTGCTCCATGCCGCAGCGGCGCACGGCTTCGGCGCGCAATGGATCACCGAATGGCACGCCTATGACGAGCGTGCCAGGGCCGCTTTCGGGCTCACCGAGGGCGAGCGAATCGCGGGGTTCATCCATATCGGCACGCCGCCCGCGGAGAAGCCAGCCGACCGCGACCGGCCCAACATCGGGGATATCACGACCTATATCGACGGGCCTGCAGGCTGACGGCAGCGAAACGGCGCGAGAGCGGGCCGTCTACACGGCCCGGATGGGCGCCACCGCCACATTGTCGATGAGCCGCGTGCGGCCAAGGTGGACGGCCGCCAGAAGCCGGGCCGGGTTCGTAACATGGTCGCCTTCCAGCGGCTGCAGCGTGTCGGCGTCGCGCAGCTCCAGGTAGTCGACCCGCAACCCCGCCCCCGCCAGCCAGTCGCGTCCGAGAAAGATCGCCTCGTGGATCGGCCGTCCCGCCGTCAGATCCTGCGAAACCTCGTTCAGCACGGCGTAGAGACGCGGCGCGACGGTCCGCTCGGCGGCCGACAAATAGGCGTTGCGCGAGGACATCGCCAGCCCGTCCGGCTCGCGCATCGTCGGCGCGGCGAGGACGGTGATCGGCATATCGAGATCGCGCACCATCTGCTGCACGACGAGCAACTGCTGGTAGTCCTTCTCTCCGAATACCGCATAATCGGGCAGGCACTGCAGGAACAGCTTGGCGACCACCGTCGTCACGCCGGCGAAGTGCTTGGGACGCGACGCGCCCTCCAGCCGCGCCGTCAGCCCCATGACCTCCACGCGCGTCGAGAAATCCTCCTGATACATAGCGTCGACGGAGGGTGCGTAGAGCAGGTCGGCCCGCGCCTCGGCGAGCTTTTCCCAGTCGCGCTGCTCGTTGCGGGGATAGGCGTCGAAATCCTCGTTGGGACCGAACTGGGCGGGATTCACGAAGATGGACACGACCGTGCGATGAGCATTCTTCCTGGCCATCTGCACCAGCGACGAATGGCCTGGATGGAGCGACCCCATGGTCGGCACCAGTGCCACGGTCCTGCCGCGTCTCCTCCAGCCGCGAACCGTCTTCCGCAGCTCCGCAATCGTCCTGACGACCGGCAGTTTCGCGGCCATGAAGCACCCTTCGCCCGATATCAACCTTGGTGACCATAGCAAGTTGGAGCGAAATGGGAAGCGGCCGCAATGCCGCTGCGCACAGGGATAACGGCGCCTCAATACCCGATCCCCCTTGCGGGGCGGAAGCCGCGCGCTTACGTCCCCTCCTGACGCAAGCCCATGGGCGCCACCGCGCGGGCCGCCTCCGGCGACGTGCGCAAGCCAACATCATCAGCCACCAGAACGGGGGGGTCCCATGAAATATCTGCATACGATGCTGCGCATCACCGATATCGACCGGTCGCTCGACTTCTTCTGCAACAATCTCGGTTTGCGGGAAGTCCGGCGCATGGAGAACGAGAAAGGGCGGTTCACGCTCATTTTCCTCGCCGCGCCGGGCGATGACACCGCACAGGTCGAACTGACATACAACTGGGACCCCGAGGTCTACACCGGCGGGCGCAATTTCGGCCATCTCGCCTATGCCGTGGACGACATATACGCCACCTGCGAGCGGCTCATGAATGGCGGCGTCACCATCAACCGCCCGCCCCGGGACGGGCACATGGCGTTCGTGCGCTCACCCGACGGCATTTCCATCGAACTCCTGCAAAAAGGCGACGCGCTGCCGCCCAAGGAACCCTGGATATCGATGCCAAACACCGGCCAGTGGTAGAGGCGCACCGTTTCAACCGGGGACTGACAGCGTGGCCACATTTCCGCACTGCGCCGGAACTCGCTGGCCGTACTGCAAAAAACGGTTGATCTTGCTGCCAAAATCCTCTCGACCTTAGGGAACGTCGGCGGGCGCGGCCAGCCTCGCGGGCGATCGTTTTGCCGCGCCGGCGGCCAGGTCTGTATGTCAAGGAAGGCGTTATGCTGCGTATTCTGTTACCTGCCCTTGCCCTCATCCGCAAATTTGCCGTTCTTGCCGCCCTGCCGGGCCTGCTCGCAGCAGCGTCTCCCGCCGCGGCGCAGGAGTGGGCCGTAGACAAAGCGAACACGCAGATCTCCTTCGAGGGCATCGCTGGCGGGCAGATCGTCAGCGGCCTGTTTCGTCAGTATCAGATCGAGGTCCATTTCGACCCCGAGGAACCGGGAGACGCGGACCTCGTCGCCGCCATCGACCTCAACTCGATCTCCACCGGCAATCCCGACGTGGACCGCGCGCTTCGCAGCCCCGAGTGGTTCAACACGGCAACCTATCCCGTCGCATCGTTCCGCGCGGTCTCGATCGAGTCGACCGGTGACGACCAGTTCGAGATGCGCGGCGATCTCACCATCAAGGGAACGACCAAACGCGTGAGCGTGCCCTTCTCGCTCGACGTCCAGCAGGGCGACGGCCTGGCCCGCGCCGAAATCGTCCTCAGCCGCTCCGCTTTCAGACTGGGCCCCCCCGGTCCGGTCGCGGGAATGGTCGTGAGCGATCAAGTCAGGGTTGTGATTACAGCGGCCGGCAAACGCTTGGACAACTGATCCGCGCGCCGCTGGCAACCATAATGGCAGATTCCGCGGTGCGCAGCGTATTGTGGCGGTGACGGTACGGCAAATTTCGCTTAGCGTCAGGAGGCGGCGCTGCAGCGGCGGCGTCTGCGTCCGCGTCTCCTGCCCGGATTTGGCAGGAATGGGTTGCAACGGCGAAGGGGTCCGCTGTGCTGGATATTGTTGAACGGATTCTGGCGGCACTGATCATTCTGGCGCTGGTCAGCCTCCTGATCGTCCTCGCCTCGCGCCCGGGCGGAGGCGGCAATGGCGCCGGCGGGAAGGAGCCCGCGCCTTCCGCGCAACCCGAGAAGCCGAAAACCAAGAAACCCCAGGCGAAACGCCGTTCGTCGCGCAAGTCTGCCGCTCGCAGCCGGCCCGATCCGGCGTCCTCCCCTTGCGGTTCGCGGCGCCGCCCCTGCAACCAGAGACCGGCGCCGCGCCGTGTCGTGGCCCGTCTGCGGCCCTGCTCCTCGCGCAGCAGCTACCGCGAATACCGCCGCTGCCGCGACGACTGGTATCCCGAAGAATATCTCTATGCTCCGCCATCGCGGCGTCCCTGCGGCCCGCGCTACGGCCGCGCCGAGCCGTGCGAATGCGAGGAGCAGTGGCGCCCCTACTGGGCCAAATACCGTTACGCGGGCGGCTGCGACGACTGAACGGAAGACCCCGCAGCTTCACGCCACGCGGCCAAGCGCGGTCTTGAGCGCGCCGACGGCCCGCACGATCTCGTCCCTGTCGATGATGAAGGGTGGGGACATGGCGATGATGTCACCTGTCTGGCGGACGAGCACGCCTTGCTCGTAACAGTCGAGGAACACATCGTAGCCGCGCCGCCCCGGCCCGTCCTCGCGGGGGGCCAACTCGATCCCCGCGACCAGGCCGAGATTGCGGATGTCGACGACGTGCGGACACTCTTTCAGCGCATGCACGGCTTCCTGCCAGTCGAGCGACAGCCCGGCCACGCGGTCGAACAGCCCCTCGCGGATATGGATGTCGAGCGTGGCGAGCCCCGCCGCGCAGGCCACCGGATGGCCCGAATAGGTGTAGCCGTGGAACAGCTCGATGACGTGTTCCGGCCCCTGCATCAGGGCGTCGTGAATGCCGCGCGCGACGAAGACCGCGCCCATGGGGATCGCGCCGTTCGTCAATCCTTTCGCCGTCGTCATCAGATCGGGTGTAACGCCGAAATATTGCGCCGCAAAGGGCGTGCCGAGGCGGCCGAAGCCGGTGATCACCTCGTCGAAGATGAGCAGAAGGCCGTGGCGGTCGCAGATCGCGCGCAGGCGTTCGAGATAGCCCGCGGGCGGCAACAGAACGCCCGTCGAACCCGCCACCGGCTCGACGATGACCGCGGCGATGGTGTCCGCGCCATGCAGCGCGATCAGCGCCTCCAGCGCATCGGCGAACTCGGCGCCATGTTCGGGCTGGCCCTTGGCGAAAGCGTTGCGCGCCGGGTCATGCGTGTGCGGCAGGTGATCCACCGTACCGAGCAGGGCGCCGAAAGTGCGCCGGTTGGCGCCGATCCCGCCCACCGACATGCCGCCGAAGCCAACGCCGTGATAAGCACGCTCGCGGCCGATGAAACGCACGCGCTGCCCCTCGCCGCGGGCACGATGATAGGCGAGCACGATCTTCATCGCGGTATCGACTGACTCCGAACCTGAACTGGTGAAGAAGATGCGGTCGAGGCCCTGCGGCGCCACTGCCGCCAGCCGCGTCGCCAGTTCGAAGGCGGCGGAATGCCCCATCTGGAAAGGCGGCGCGTAATCGAGCGTGGCAAGCTGGCGCTCCACGGCTTCGGTGATCTCGCGGCGCCCATGCCCGGCGTTCACGCACCACAGGCCAGCGGTCATGTCCAGGATCTTGCGGCCGTCCACATCCGTGAACCACATACCCTCGGCCGATGCGAGCAGGCGCGGCGCCGCCTTGAACTGCCGGTTCGCCGTGAACGGCATCCACAGATTGGCCAGTTCCGTCTCATTTGCGCGCGTCATGTCTCGTCCCCTGCTGCATGTGTCCGGCTGCCCTGGTGACGCGCCGCTATGGGCGGGAACGGGCACGGATGCCGGCGGAAGCTTTGCTTGGCTTCCCACTATCATTACCATGTACAGCTTGCCGGGAGTGATAACAGATCGCTCGCCCTGTACGAGAGTCAATAGTTTGCCAGTACGCCTTATCCGCGGGAGGGCGTTCCTCCCGCGCAAGATGCGGCGCTGCGATCAGCCCCGCGTCAGCCCTCGCCCCTACCCTGCCCTATCGTTGACGATATCCCAGAGCCTCCGGCCATGATGGCGACAGTCTCCGATGGCAATGACAGAACGCGGCGCGGCCACGTGGCCGCCGTTCACGGCTCGGTCATCGACGTCAGATTTCCCGAGGGCGCACTCCCGGCGATATGGGAGGCGATCGAAATCGAACGCGATGACGGCGCGCCGCTGCTCGCCGAAGTGCAGTTGCACCTCGACCCGGCCACCGCGCGCGCCGTGGCCCTGGAGAACACCGCCGGACTGAAGCGCGGGCTGGCGGTGCTGGCGGCGGGCGGGCCGATCCGCGTACCCGCCGGTGAGGCGGTGCTCGGGCGGCTGCTCAACGCCGCCGGTCAGCCCGTGGATCGCGGCGCGCCGCTCGGCCCCGATGTCGAAAAGCGTCCGATCCACGCCCCGGCGCCAGCCCTGGCCCGGCGTGGCGGCACACCGGAAGTCTTCCATACCGGCATCAAGGTCATCGACCTCCTGGCGCCCATGGTGAAGGGCGGCAAGGCCGCCATGTTCGGCGGCGCGGGCGTCGGCAAGACGGTCATGATCATGGAACTGATCCGCACCACGGTCGAACGGCATGCGGGCATTTCCGTATTCGCGGGCATCGGCGAGCGCTCCCGCGAGGGGCATGAGCTGTTGCTCGAACTCGGCCAGTCCGGCGTGCTGGAGCGCACCGCGCTCGTTTTCGGGCAGATGAACGAGCCGCCGGGCGCGCGCTGGCGGACCGGCCTGACGGCTTTGGCCATTGCCGAATATTTCCGCGATACGGCGCGGGAGAACGTGCTCCTCCTGGTGGACAACGTCTACCGGCTCGTCCAGGCGGGCGGCGAGGTCTCGGGGCTGCTCGGGCGGCTGCCGTCGCGGGTCGGCTATCAGCCCACGCTCACCAGCGAAATCGCCGAGTTCGAGGAGCGCATCGCCTCGGTCGCGGGAGCGGCGATCACCTCGATCCAGGCCGTCTATGTCCCCGCCGACGACTTCACCGACCCGGCCGTGGCGGAAATCTTCAGTCACCTCGATTCCTCCATCGTGCTGTCGCGCGAGATGGCGAGCGAGGGGATGTACCCGGCCGTCGATCCGCTGGCCTCGACGTCGGCACTCCTCGACCCCCTCCAGGTCGGCGAGGCGCATTACCGCACCGCGCAGGAGGTTCGCAAAACCATCGCCCGATACAAGGAGTTGCAGGAAATCATCGCCGTGCTCGGCATTGAAGAGCTGAGCGCCCAGGACCGGACCGCGGTCAGGCGCGCGCGTCATCTCATGCGTTTTCTGACCCAGCCCTTCATGGTCACCGTCGCCTTTACCGGCAAGGAGGGCCGCAGCGTCGAAACCGTGGACACGCTGGCAGGCTGTCAGGCGATCCTCGACGGGGAAACCGACGGCTGGGCGGAAAGCTCGCTCTACATGGTCGGCGGCATCGACGAGGCACGGCGCAAGGAGGCTGCGGCCGGAAAGCGGGCGGCGGCATGAAACTCACCGTCACCACGCCGCTGGCCATCGTCCTCGAAGTGGAGGACATCGCACATCTGCGCGCCGAGGACGAAACCGGCGCTTTCGGCATCCTGCCCGGTCATGCCGATTTTCTGACGGCGCTTGCCGTGTCGGTGGTGAGCTGGCGCGATGCCTGCGAGGCCGAGCATTACGTCGCGGTGCGCGGCGGCATTCTCCAGGTGCGCGACGGCAAATCCATCGCCATTGCCACGCGCGAGGCGGTTCCCGGCGACGACCTGCAATGGCTTGAGTCCGAGGTGCTGGCACGATTTCGCCGCGAGGCCGCCGAGGAAAAAGCCGCCCGCCAGGATGCGCAGCGCCTCTATCTCGCCGCGCTTCGCCAGATCTACCATTTGCTGCGGCCGGAATCGCCGCACCGCGGTCCGGGCACCGCAAGTCCGTTCGACGAGGCCGCGCGATGAACGGCGAGCCCGACCACCCGGCCCGTCTCGACGAGGCGGTAAAGAAGCGGCGCGACCGCCGTTCCTTGTGGGAGCGCGAGGGCGAGCGGTCCATCGCCCGCAACATGGCGATGATCGGCGCGCTCGGCTGGGCCATCGTGACCCCGACGCTCATCGGCGTCTTCGCCGGACGCTGGCTCGACAGCACGTTCGGCACGGGGATCTTCTGGACGCTGTCCCTGCTGGCGGCCGGGCTGGCGGCGGGGTGCGCAATGGCCTGGAAGAGGATACAGGGCGAATGACCGGCGATCTTTCGATGACAGTGCTGATAGCCGTGATCGCCGCCGCGCTGGCGGGGTTCGTGTTCGGTGCCGCCTATTTCCATGCGCTGCGAAGGACAGCCGATCTCGTTGGAGAGCGTCGCGGATGGCTTGGACCGGCGGCGCTCACCGTGGCGCGCATCGCGGGGGCGGTGATGCTGTTCACCCTCCTGGCGCGCCTCGGCGGCGCTCTGCCCTTGCTCGCCGGTTTCCTCGGCTTCGTGGCGGCGCGCGCCCGCGCCCTTCATTCCGCACGGAGGGCCGGCTGATGGAACACACGCCGCTTTCCACCACCCTGCTGTTCAGCATCGGCCCCGTGCCCGTCACGCTGACGGTGGCCACCACCTGGGCCATCATGCTGGTCCTGGCGGCGGGCTCGTGGCTTATCACGCGCCACCTCCAGCCCTGGCCCGGCAGAACGCAGGCGGCGCTGGAGATCGCGGTAGCCACCATCCTCCGCCAGATCGAGGACGTCACCGGCGCGGGAGGACGGACACTTCTGCCGCTCCTCGCCAGCCTTTTCATCTTCCTGGTGACCGCCAATCTCTCCGGCGTGCTGCCCGGCGCGCAGGCGCCCACCGCCCGGCTCGAAACCCCCGCCGCGCTGGCGTTCATCGTGTTCATGTCAGTGCACGTCTTCGGCATTCGCGCGCGCGGCCTCGCGGGCTATCTCGCCAGCTTCGCAAAACCGAAGCTCATCATGCTGCCGCTCAATCTCCTCTCGGAGGTGACGCGCACCTTCTCGCTCATGGTGCGCCTGTTCGGGAATGTAATGAGCGGCGAGTTCGTCATCGCGCTCGTCCTGGCGCTGGCGGGGCTTTTCGTGCCGGTGCCGCTGATGGCGCTGGAAATCATGCTGGGCATCGTACAGGCCTATATCTTCACCGTGCTGGCCACCGTATTCATCGGCGCCGCCATCGGTGCGGAGGGAGAGGGGTAAGGAGGCATCATGGACCCCAAGATCATCAGCATCATCGCCGCCGCCATCGCCGTTTCGTTCGGCGCAATCGGCCCGGCGCTGGCCGAGGGACGCGCGGTCGCGGCGGCCATGGACGCCATCGCGCGCCAGCCGGAGGCGGCCAACACGCTGTCGCGCACGCTCTTCGTCGGCCTGGCGATGATCGAGACCATGGCGATCTATTGTCTGGTCATCGCCCTCGTGTTGATTTTCGCCAATCCTTACGTGCGCTAGATCATGCATTTCGACTGGTGGACATTCGCGCTGCAGACGGTGAATTTCGCCATCCTCGTGTGGCTCCTGCAGCGTTTTCTCTACAAGCCGGTGCTGACGCGGATCGACGCGCGGCGCGCGGCTCTCGACAAGGAGCGCGCCGAAATCCGCGCCGCGGAGGAGAAAGCCAAGGAGGCGCTGGCGGCGCTCGAAGCGGATCGGGCGGGCATCGCCGCGGAGCGGACCGACGTCCTCAGGGCCGCGACCGTCAAGGCGGAGGAATCCGCCGCGGCACGGCACGCCGAGGCCGAGCGCGAAGCCGACGCGCTCATGGACGAGACACGGGCGACGCTGGCGCAGGAGCGCGGCCGCGCGGAGATCGACACACACCGCAAAGCGCTCGACCTGGGGATGGAAATCGCCCGCCGTTTCCTCCGCGAAATCCCTGCGGAGATGCTCGTCGAGGCGTGGCTGCGCAAGATCGAGGCCTATCTCGCCAGTCTCCCGGCGGCCGAGCGCAACGAACTGGGAACCGAACTGAGCGGCGGCGCGGCGCTTCGGGTGGTCACCGCCGTGCCGCTCAGCGAAGCGACGGCGGCGGAGTGGCGGACGCGGCTCCACCACGCGCTTGGCGACGGGATCGCCATCGCTTTCGAAACCGATGACGCGCTGGTCGCGGGCGCCGAACTGCATTTCCCCTACGCGGTCCTGCGTTTCTCCTGGCGGAGCACTCTCGCGCACATGCGGACGGAGATCGAAAGCCATGCTGACGCTCGCCGATGAGCTGCACGACTGGGTGCGGGATGTGTGCCCCCATATCGCCGGCCTCGCTCTGGCGCCGCAGCTCGAACATGTGGGCCGCGTGCAGCGCGCGGGCGACGGCGTGGCCGAGGTCACGGGGCTTCCGCATACGCGGCTGGACGAACTCCTCGTTTTCGAACATGGCGTTCGCGGTCTCGCGGTCGACCTCAGGGAGGACAGCATCGGCTGCGTGATACTCGGCGAGGCTTTCGCCGTGAAGGCTGGCAGCGTCGTGCGTGGCACCGGCGAAGTGGCGAGCGTGCCGGTCGGAGAGGCGCTGCTCGGACGTGTCGTCGATGCGCTGGGCGTGCCTCTGGACGGCGGCTCCCCCATCGACGCCACGTCATTCGCAGCCGTGGAGCAGCCCGCGCCGCCCATCGTCGACCGCGCGCTGGTCACGCGGCCGCTGCAAACGGGCGTGCTCGCCGTGGATGCCATGATCCCGCTCGGACGCGGCCAGCGCGAGTTGATCATCGGCGACCGCGAGACCGGCAAGACGGCCATCGCCGTGGACGCCATGATCAATCAGCGCGAAACCGGCGTCGTCTGCGTCTATGCGGCGATCGGGCAGAAGGCGTCCTCCACAGCGCAGGTGATCGACGCCGTCCGCCGCCATGGCGCGCCCGAGCGCTGCCTGTTCGTCGTCGGCGAGGCGGACGCGGTCCCGGGCCTTCAGTGGCTTGCGCCCTACGCCGCCTGCACGATGGCGGAATATTTCGTGGCGCGCGGGCGCGACGTGCTGCTGGTGATCGACGACCTGACGAAACACGCCGCGGTCTACCGCCAGATGTCGCTGCTCCTGCGCCGCCCGCCGGGGCGCGAAGCCTATCCCGGCGATATCTTTTATATCCATTCGCGTCTCCTGGAGCGCGCCGCGAAGCTGGCGCCCGAACGCGGCGGCGGCTCGCTGACCGCGCTGCCCATCGCCGAGACGCAGGCGGGCAATATCAGCGCCTACATCCCCACCAACCTGATTTCGATCACCGACGGCCAGATCTATCTCGACCCGCGCCTGTTCTACGAAAATCAGAAGCCCGCGATCGACATCGGCAAGAGCGTCTCGCGCGTCGGCGGCAAGGCGCAGGCGCCGGTGCTCAAGGCGCTCGCCGAATCCTTGCGGCTCGAATATGCGCAGTTCCTGGAACTTGAGGTGTTCACCCGCTTCGGCACGGTGGTGGACGAGCGCACCCGCCGCACAATCGAGCATGGGCGGCGTATCCGCGCCGTGCTGGGCCAGCGGCGGTTTGCGCCGCTCCCGCTCGGCGAGCAGGTGGCGCTGCTTCTGGCGCTCGCCGAAGGCATTCTCGACACGCTTCCGCTGGAGAGCGTCGAGGCATTCCGCGCCGCGCTCGGGGACTGGCTCGCCGCCAACGCGCCGGAGACGGCCGCGCTCCGCGACGATGCTGAGGCGCTCTCCGACGAGCTTCGCGCCATTTTGAAGGCAAGCCTGGAAGCGCTGGCCCGCTCGCTCGTCCCGGCTGCCAGGACGAGCCGGACCAGCGAAGGCGGCCCGCCGTGACGCGCCTGGCCGAGATCGAGGCCCGCATCGGCAGCATGAGCGAATTGCTCAACATCGTCGGGGCCATGCGGTCGCTGGCGGGCATGCGCGTGCAGGAGTCCTTGCGGGCGCTACCCGGCATCCGGCGCTATGCGGAAACGGTGGCCGAAGGGATCGGCGAGACTCTGCCGCTCCTGGATGGAGACGCGCCTCCGTCCAGCCGGGAGCCGTCGAGGCTGGCGCTGGTGCTCTTCGCCGCCGAGCATGGCCTCGCCGGAGGTTTCAACGAGCGGCTTGTGGACGCCGCACAGACCCGGCTCGGCCCGCGCGACCGGCTTTTCGTGCTCGGCACTCGTGGCGCCGCTCTGGCGCTCGAACGCGGCCTGCCGCCCTGCTGGCATCATCCCATGGCCACGCGCGCCGCCGCGGTGCCGGATGCCGCGGAACGTCTGTCCACCGCCCTTTACCGCGACATCGGCGAGGAGCGTATCACGCGGGTGGAGGTCATCTGCTGCCGCTACCGCGAGGGCGGCGCGACGGCCATGGAGCGGTATCAGCTCCTGCCGCTGGATTCGGCGGCACTGAAAGCCGGCCAGCCGCGTCAGGCCCCCCTGTTCAATCTGGACGCCGCGGTCCTGCATGAAAGGCTGATCGCGGAGTATGTGTTCGCCAGTCTCGCCGAAGCCGCTACGGAAACCATCGCCAGCGAGAACGCCGCGCGTCTCGCGGCCATGACCGCCGCGCAGGATAACGTATCCAAAAAACTCGATACTCTGCAGGGGGACGCACGCCAGATGCGTCAATCGGAGATCACCTCCGAGATTCTCGAACTCGTCGCGGCGGCCAAGGCGCTCGGACAGGAGCAGTGACGGGCCGGGCGGGGGCTTATTCTGCATTCAGAAGATACGATTTGCTGTGGTCAGCGGCACATTGCGGACAAATCCATGCTTACAATACGTCCCCCGCACCCTACATTCATATCCGGCACACACACCAACCCGCTGGAGGAGCACAGCGCCATGTCAACAACCACAATCACCATCCTCGGCGTCATCGCCGTGCTCGTGGTTTGGGTCGTCGTCATCTACAACGGCCTTGTCGCCATGCGCCAGCGCGTCAGCCAGGCCTTCGCCGATATCGACGTCCAGCTCAAGCAGCGCCATGATCTGGTCCCCAATCTAGTCGAGACCGTGAAGGGGTACGCCGCCCATGAGCGCGGCACGCTGGAGGAGGTCGTCAGGGCGCGCAACGCCGCCGTCGCGGCACACGGCCCCGCCGCGCAGGCTGCCGCGGAAGACATGCTGTCGGGCGCGCTGCGTCAGCTCTTCGCCCTGTCCGAGTCCTACCCCGACCTCAAGGCGAACACCAATTTCCAGCAGTTGCAGAGCGAACTCGCCGACCTGGAGAATAAGATCGCGGCGGCGCGGCGCTTCTTCAACAACGCCGTGCAGGAATACAACACCGGCATTCAGCAGTTTCCCGCCGTTCTGTTCGCTGCCTCCCTCGGGTTCGCCGCCCGCGAGTTCTTCGATGTCGGTGAAGAGCGCAAGGTGGTCGAGCAGGCCCCGCAGGTCAAGTTCTGACCGGTCTTCGCACCGCCAGCCCCCAGCAGAGCCATTGCCATGGAAGCCGCCTACGGTCTTTACACACACATCCGCGCCAACCGGCGGCGCACGGTCTTCCTGCTGGCATGGCTGTTCTTCTTCGTCTATCTGATGGTTTATGCAGGGGCGCTGACGGGCGAAGCGCTTTCGGAAAATGCGCCGCTGGACGTGCTGCTGCAGCGCGCGTGGTCCTCATTCCTCGCGGCGCTGCCCTGGGCGACGCTCGGCACGCTTGTGTGGATCCTCGTCGCCTACAAATTCCACCAGGGGATGATCGACGCGGTCACCGGCGGACAGGAGGTGACCCGCAAGGACCAGCCTCGTCTTTACAACCTCATGGAAAATCTTTGCATTTCCCGAGGCATCCCGATGCCGAAGCTGAAAGTGATGCCGTCGGACGCCCTCAACGCTTTCGCCACAGGGCTCAATCCCAAACAATATTCGATCACCGTCACGACCGGCCTTCTCGACGCACTCGACGACCACGAGATCGAGGCCGTGTTGGGGCATGAACTGACGCACATCCGCAACGGCGATGTACGGCTCATGGTGATCGCCGTCGTCATCGCGGGCGTCATCGCGTTTTTCGCCGAGCTGTTCTTCCGCACGATGTTCTATTCCGGATTCGGCAGCAGGAGCCGGCGGTCGAGCAGCAGCGAGCGCAAGGGCGGCGGGGCGGGCGCTGCGCTGGTAATCGCGGCTGTGCTGGTCGCGCTCGCCTGGCTCCTGTCGGTCATGCTCCGGCTGGCGCTGTCCCGCACCCGCGAGTTCCTCGCCGACGCCGGTTCGGTCGAATTGACGAAAAATCCCGATGCGATGATTTCGGCGCTGCGCAAGATCGAGGGACGTGGCGAACTTGCCCGCGCGACTTCGGCCATCATGGAGATGTGCGTGGACAATCCGCGCCACGGCTTCTCCGATCTTTTCGCCACCCATCCCCCGGTTGACAAGCGCGTCGCGGCCTTGATCGAATTCGCGGGCGGGCACGATCCCGGCGTGATGGCGGTGCCGGGGCAGGACACGGACGGAACCGGGGAGGATGAGGGGAGCGATCGCCCGCAGCCCGGGCCCTGGGGCGCCACGCCTCCCGTGGAAGACAAATGAGCCTGCCGGAAGCGGCCGCAAGACCTGCCAATCTTTGTTCAGTTCTTGAAACAAAAAGCGAAAAAGCCAGCGCGAGCGGTACCCGGCCGGCTTTCGTGCGCGATAGAGAATGTGCAACGCGTCAGGACGCGCTTTCCGCCGATGGCGTGACGGAGACGTAGACTTTGCCGCCGGCCCGCTTCTGGAACTTCACATTCCCCTCTTCGATAGCGAAGATGGTGTGATCCTTGCCCAGCCCCACACCGGTACCGGGATGCCACTTCGTCCCGCGCTGGCGCAGAATGATGTTGCCGGGAACGACGCGCTCACCACCGAATTTTTTGACACCAAGCCGTTGGGCATTGGAGTCGCGGCCGTTACGCGAAGAGCCGCCTGCTTTTTTGTGTGCCATTGACCAGATCCTTCAAGCTTACGCTTCGCTCTTACCCTGTTTCTTGGCGGGCTTCGCCTTGGCGGTGCCCTGCGCACCTTTCTCCGCGTTTTCCGCTTTCGGCTTCGCGGTCTTGGCCGCAGCCTTTGGGGCAGCTTCCTTCTGGGGCGCCGCTTCTTTCTTGGGTGCGGCTTCCTTCTTCGGGGCCGCCCCTTTCTTCGGCGCCTCGGCCTTTGCCGGGGCAGGATCAGCCGCTTTCGGCGCGGCCTCCGCCTTCTTCGGCGCAGCCGCCTTCGTCTCTTCCTTCAACGGCGCTGGCTTCAACCCCTTCGGCTTGGCGCCACCGGTCAGGATTTCGGTGATACGCACCGCGGTCAGGCTCTGGCGGTGGCCGTTCCGGCGCCGCGAATTTTTACGACGGCGCTTCTTGAAGATGATGACCTTCTCACCGCGAAATTGGCGAACCACCTCGGCGCCAACCGCCGCACCTTCGATCAGCGGCGTGCCGATCTGCGGCTCACCCTCCCCGCCGATCAGCAGAACGTCGGTGAATTCCACGATTTCCCCGGCGTCGCCAGGGATCTTCTCGATATCCAGGATATCCTCGGGGGCAACTGTATATTGTTTGCCACCCGTGCGAATGACAGCGTACATTGTTTCGGCCTTTTCTATCTCTGACGCGCCCTTCGGCGCCGCGAGCGCTCCTCGCGGACTTTGTTACTGCCGTACGAAATGATGGGGCCTGGGGCAGCGCATCTTGCGCGGGCGGAGCAATCCTCCGCCAGCGTAGCGCACTATAGGTATGCCCCGGATGCGTTGTCAATGGCCGAACTGGTACGCCCCGCGGGGAATCCTGACCCACTTGCTAGCTGAGCGCACACAGGATTTCTTAGCGGTTAAGCGTACTAGCAACTCATTGAATATAGTACAGCTTTCCCGAGGCAAGTTCTCTTGCGCACGTGCGGCGAATGGGGTGCGAACTTGCCTCGGGCTGTACTAGCCGGTGCTCACGCCGCAGCTCTGGCCGTCCGCAGCTTGCGCACAGCGCGCGCGCCCTCGAAACTCTTGGCGATCATCCATATCGTCAGCCGCACGACGGTGCTGACGACGAGGCCCAGGACCAGCAGGAGGATCGACTTCGGCCCCATCTCGCCGAGAATCGTGGCGAAGGCACGGTTTGCCAGGTCGGGGTAAAGCTGCACGAAATAAGTCGTAAAGATGCTCAAGATTTTTTGCGACAAGCCAACAAGATAACCGAACGTACTCGTGTGGCTCAAATTCAGATACATGTAGGCGGCCATGGCCGCGAAGACTTCGACAAAAAGATAGACGACGAACAGAACGGTGAAAACAAGGGTGGAAAGGGCGGACTTCACAGCCGTCTCCCTGGATGCCAGCGGCGCCCCAGGCGCCGCGCGGTTACGAAATTCCCCCCCCCGGCCACGGCGGCCACAGCCAGTCGAAGACCGCCGATACTCCCCGCTATGCAATGGTTCTCCGCGGGGCGTACTCAAATCATTCCGGATGCCGCTCAAGGATAACGGCGGCGCACTTGCCCTGTGTCCAGATCGATATCATAGCGGAAATAGTTCGGCGACGTAAAGCCGTCCCGCTGATCCTCCCAGAAATCCACACTGACGCGGCGCAGCGTGTATTCGCAGGTGATCTCGCAATCGACCCAGGCACCGCCGCCCGGGATTTTGACCTGATCGCCCCACCGGCCATGGCGGACCGGCGCGACTGCTTTGCGACTGCCGAAATTGCTCTCGACATAGATGTAGCGGTAGGCGCCCGGCTCATGGCCGACGCGCGGCCCCTTGCAATACCGACCCTTGCAGCCCCCGGCATCGGCCGCGGCGGCAAAGCTCAGCACCACGGCAGCCGCCGCACCCAGGCCGAGAAAGGATCTCAGAACATTCCCCATAATAGTCGCCTCCAGACGAGTTTCATTGTCGCAGCGGATTTGGGCAGACAATAGTGGCGAAATGGAGCAGTGTCTAATGCGGAAAACCTGCATCGAACATTGCGGCACCGCCCGCTGCGGGCGCGCCACAAAACCGGGGCACGTTTGGGGCACAAGAAATACAGTACGCGCAAGATATTGAGGAAGCGGCTCCCGCCTGCTAAGCCAAGTCATGATCCCGGACAGGCACATTTTCGCCTATTGCGAACGCGGCCTCGACCCGTCCTTCTGGGCCGAGCCGGTCAACGCGCTGACCAATCTCGGCTTTTTCCTGATGGCGGCGCTTGCGTGGCGCGAGCTGGCCGCGCGTCCGTCAGACGAGCCGAAAGCATTCCGCTATTTCCTCGTCGGCAATGTCGCGGCCATCGGCGCGGGCAGCTTCGTGTTCCATACCTATGCGACCGTGTGGTCGTCGCTCGCGGACGTGATCCCCATCGGCGTCTTCATGCTGGCCTATTTCGCCTTTGCCCTCAGGCGCTTCGTCGGACTTCACCCGATTTTGATCCCCCTGGCGCTTGCCGGGTTCGCCTGGAGTATCGAGCAGGCCATGCATCTGCAATGCTGGAACGGCCAGATCGGCTTTTCGCTGGACGCCCCGGCGTTGCAGAGCACGAGCTGCCTCAACGGCAGTGTGGGCTACATGCCGGCGCTGGCGCTGATGCTGCTAATCGGCGGCCTGCTCACCGCACGGCGTCACGGGGCGGGGCCCTATGTGCTGGCGGCGTCGGTGGTTTTCATGGTGTCGCTGACGTTCCGGACCGTGGACCGCCTGTGGTGCCATGACGTGATCCTGGTCAGCCGGTCCATCGGCACGCATTTCCTCTGGCACATTCTCAACAGCATCGCGCTGCTGCTGCTGCTGCTGGCGGCGGTGCGGCACGGTGCGAAAGAGCGCAGGGCAGCCGAGGTACAAGCCAGCGTGCCCGCACAGTAGCACACACCGCGGCTTCCCGGAATACTGCACAAACAAGCCGAGTCTGTTATTCCATGCTTCAGTCGTCCGCTCGTCCCTGGCGCGCGGGCGGAGCTGATCGGAGCAATGGAGGAGGGCGCGCGGGACGGCGTGCCGGGATGAACGGTATGGATCAGTCGATGCTAGCAGGCCTTTACACGGCGTCCACATGGGTGATCCCGGTCATCCTCGCCATCACGCTGCACGAGGCGGCACACGGCTACGCCGCGCGGCGCTTCGGCGACAACACGGCGTGGCTCATGGGGCGCGTCACGCTCAATCCGTTCAAGCACATCGACCCCTTCGGCACGATCCTGCTGCCCGCCGTGCTGCTGTTCGCCGGATCGCCGGTGCTGTTCGGCTATGCCAAGCCGGTGCCGGTCAACTTCATGGCGCTTAATGATCCGCGCCGCGACATGGTGTGGGTGGCGGCGGCCGGACCGGGGATGAACATCGCGCTGGCGACCGTGTCGGCGCTCCTGCTGCATGCCGTGCCCCTGCTCCCGGAGCCCACGGCTGCATGGGTGGGGGCCAACCTCGTGAACAGCATGATCATCAACGTGGTGCTGGCGGTGTTCAACATGCTGCCGCTACCGCCGCTGGACGGCGGGCGCGTGGCGGTCGGGCTGCTGCCCAATGCGCTGGCGCGGCCGCTGGCGCGGCTGGAGAATTACGGCATTCTGATCATTTTCGGGCTGCTTCTGATCCTGCCGATGCTCGGGCGCGAACTGGGGATGAATTTGAATGTCATCGCATGGATCATCAGCGGCGTGGCCACGGCGGTGGTACGGGCCATGCTGGCGCTGACGGGGCATATGTGAGGCGGTCTGCATGAAGACAGGCAGCGCATCCCCACGCGGAGAAAGCCGCGGCCCCCATCTTTTCTTTGTCACTCCCGCGAAAGCGGGACTCTGAGCACGGCCACTTGCCATGTGGCGACAATGGCGCCGCCGACCGGGCGGAAACCGGTTCCCACGACTCTGCCAAGCCCCCACACGTAAAGAGGCCGCCCGAAGGCGGCCTCCAATTCTTCGTGCTCTGACGCTGGATCAGAACTTGATGCGCGAACCGATCAAGACCGTGGTCAGGTCGTCATGTTCAGTTCTCGACTGGTCGAGGTCATACATTTGAACCTGAGCGTAGAGGTCCATGGCCGCGCTGTCGATCTTCTGCACGATGCCGAAGCCGAGCTTGGAGGCATCCACGTCGTAGCTCGCGATCTCGCTGTACTCGCCGTATTCGGCGTAAAGCGTGGTCGAACCGTAGGGCAGGAACTTCTTCTCGATACCGCCCTGGATGTACCACATGCTCTTGTCCAGATCGGAACCTTCCGTGTCGGCGTCGGCAGCCGCGAACGCGACATAAAGGCCGGTCGGAACGTGCATCACAGAGATAGACCCTGCGACTTCCTCGGTATCGGCCTCTTCATTCCAGATATAACCGATGCCAGCGACCAAGCGAATGGAGTTGAACTCCTTCTTGAAACGCAGCACGACGTCGGCGTAGTCGTTCTCACCCCAGGAGGCCGACAGAATGAAGCCCATGATCGCAGGCGAGTCGTAACGGATGACGTCGAGACGGCTGCCGTTGAGGTTGTCGATGTGCTGCATACCGGCAAAACTACCACCTGCCTGCACACCCGAGTCAGTCAGCGAGTTGCCAAGCACAACCGTGGTGGCGCCGTCAGCAGCGGTGCTCTGATGGCCAACGGAGATGCGGCCCAGGCGATCGCTGTCGATGTAGAAGTAGTTGTGGCGCACCTTCAACCACTCGCCGTCACCTTCGTCTCCGCCTTTGCCATTGTATACGGCGTTGGAGCCATTATCGACGACGCCAAACTCCATGTGGTAACCAGCGGTCCAGCCGGGCTTGATCTTCGCCTTGCCCTTGAAGCCGAAGCGGCTCTGCGAGAAATCGTTGTCAGCCACGAACGCATCGGAGTCGACGCCGTCATCCCAGATCAGCAGGGCCTTGTTGACATGGCCATAGACCTGCAGTGACACAACGCGATTGCCTTTGCGAGCCGTCGTGGCTTCGAGTTCGGCAACACGCTCTTCCAGATCGGCGCAGCAGCCACCACCAAGGTCAGCAGCATTCGCCGGAGTCATGGCAGCGCCGAGCAACAAGCCAGCGGCAGCAGCCAAAGCAAAACGACTGGTCTTCATAATTCCCCCAATCATCTCCATCTCTCATACCCAGGCTAGCCCTGGGCGCCCACTTGCAGATGGCCCCGCGCTTAGGCGCTGAACGCTTCTGCGATCCAAGCCTGCAGCAAAGATAATCCCCATGCGGCTGCCAGCTTAAATCCCAGCCCCGTGAACCCGCCATATAGTCCCATAGGCTCACCGGGCTTGCATGGACATTGTTAGACGAGGAGGGAGGGGGTGTATACAAGAACCCACTCGAGGGGGCGGAAACAGATGTGCCCTTGTGACCATTTCGCCACAAGGGACACACCTACTTCAGAGTGGAGGCCGCCACCCGGCGACCTCCTATTTCTTCAGCTCAGAACTTGATGCGCGAGCCGAGCATGATCGTGGTCAGGTCTTCCGGATCGGGCTCGTAACCGTCATCGAAGCTCCAGACATTCGCCTGGGCGTAAAGGTCCATGGCGGCGGAGTCGATCTTCTGAACGACACCGAAGCCTAGGCGCGTAGTCAAGTCATCGGGAACGCCCGCACCGTAGTCGATCGTGTACTCGCCATACTCGGCGTACAGCGTCGTGGAGCCGTAGGGCAGGAACTTCTTCTCGATACCGCCCTGCACGTACCACATGCTCTTGCCGTAATCGGTATTTTCGAGTTCAAGATCCGCAGCCGCGAAAGCCACGTAGAGGCCCGTCGGGACATGCATCGCGGAAATCGACCCCGCGATTTCCTCAGCATCAGGTGCGCCCCCCAGGTCCGCGGTATCGTGGTTCCACACGTAGCCAATGCCCGCAACCAAGCGGATGGAGTTGAACTCCTTCTTGAAGCGTAGGGCGACATCGGCATAGTCGTTCTCGCCCCAGGAGGCCGAGAGGATGAAGCCCATGATCGCCGGCGAGTCGTAGCGGATCACGTCCAGACGTTCGCCGTCGAGGTTGGATGCCCATTCTTTGAGCTTGCCATAGGTAGCGCCATTCGGCATGCGGACCCAGAGGTTTGCGCCAGCACCGACGCTAGAGTCGGACAGCGAGTTGCCAAGCACAACTTCCACGGCGCCGTCAGCAGCAGTACTCTGATGACCGACGGAGATGCGGCCAAGCTTATCGCTGTCAATGTAGAAGTAGTTATGGCGGAGATACAGCCCCTCACCGATACCCTCATCACCGCCTTGGCCCTGTTCCACCTTGTTGGAACCGTTGTCTTGGATGCCGATCTCCATCTGGTAACCAGCGGTCCAGCCTGGCTTGATCTTCGCCTTGCCCTTGAAGCCGAAGCGGCTGCCGGACTTTTCGTGGTCAACCACATACGCGTCGGAGTCGACGCCATCGTCCCAAATCAGCAGGGCCTTGTTGATCTGGCCGTAAACCTGCAGCGACACAACGCGGTTGCCCTTGCGAGCCGTCGTGGCTTCGAGTTCGGCAACACGCTCTTCCAGATCGGCGCAGCAGCCACCACCAAGGTCAGCAGCTTTCACCGGAGTCATGGCAGCGCCGAGCAACAAGCCAGCAGCAGCAGCCAAAGCAAAACGACTGGTCTTCATAATTCCCCCAATCATCTCCATCTCTCATACCCAGGGTGACCCTGGGCGCCCACTTGCAGATGGCCCCGCGCTTAGGCGGTGAACGCTTCTGCAATCCAAGCTGGCAGCAAAGATAGTCCCCATGCGGCTGCTAGCTTAAATCCCGGCCCCGTGAACCCGCCATAAAGTCCCATAGGCTCACCGGGCTTCCACGGACACTGTTAGACGAGAAGCGGGGGACCGTAAACAAGAACCAAGCAGAACACGCACAATCAGATGTGCGCTTGTGGCCGTCCAGCCACAAAAAACACGGTAGGACCCATAATGACCGTCAGCTGACGGGTTTTAGTTTCCGTAATCCCTGAAGCTACTCAGGACTTTGGTGCGCAACGCAAACAAGGACCAAACCGTATACGCACACTCAGATATACGATTGTGGCCGCCCAGCGACAAAAAACACGGTAAGCCCTATACAGACCGTCAGGTATCGGGTTTTAGTTTCCGTCATCCCTGAAGCAGCTCAGGACTTTGGTGCGTAAGCTGATCATGACGGTGGTTTCGGCATTGTCGCCGACGCCGTCGCCGCGGTCCCATGGGGCGGCCCGGGCGCAGGCATCCGTTACCGCGCGTTAATCGAACAGAACGCCTGGCAAACGCCCGCCCGGGACCGACAGACGCCCGGATCCATCCGCATTGCCGTGAAACGCAATCATTTTCAGAAAATTTAGCGCGATTTCGCCTCCAGCCTTTCACGCGCAGGTAGGAGTTTAGTCGGTAGATTGGGAACGGTTTGTTCATACGGTTGGGAACGTCGTTGCGTTATCTCCCCTGGTCCCGGAACGCGATGGAGCGGCGGAAATCTCCCGCCCGGCCGCTCACACCTCACATCCCCGGCGGAAAATCCGGGACTGGCTTGTCGCTTCTCGCCCTTGAGCCACGCATGGTCTTCGATGGCGCGGGGGTGGCTGCCGGACAGGCCGCAGGCGATCATGCCCATCAAACTGCGTCACACGCCGCTCACGCGCCGGACGCGCACGCACCCGCCGCCACCGGTGGCGGGACCATGGCGGCTGATCCCAGCGCATCCGGCGGACGGCAGCTGACGCCGGAAAACCCCAGCCGCAAAGCCGCTGAAATCGTGTTCATCGACGGTTCGCTCCCCGATATCCCGACGCTTCTACAGTCGGTCGATCCAAACGCGAAAGTCGTCCTGCTCGATCCGGCAAGAGATGGCGTGGACCAAATCGCGGCGACGCTCGCTCACGAGAGCGGAGTCAGCGCGGTTCATATCCTCTCCCATGGAACCGAGGGCAACCTGCAGATCGGAACGGCCGACCTGAACGCCCGATCCATGAGCACTGCCTATGCCGGCGATCTGGCCACGATTGGCGCGGCGCTCACCGCGGATGCCGATGTCCTCCTCTACGGATGCGATTTTGCCAAAGGCGACAGCGGCATGGCGGCCATGAACGCGCTGGCCGCGGCCACCGGCGCCGATATTGCGGCATCCTCCGACACGACGGGCGCGGCCAGTCTGGGCGGTGACTGGGTGCTGGAAGCGGAGACGGGACAGATCGAGACCGACGCAGCGATTTCTCTCGCAGCTCAGCAGGACTGGCAGCACACTCTCACGATCACGGCATCGGGCTCGGAGACGCTCGTCAACGAGATCACCACGGGCATTCAGCAGACCGCAACGACGTCGGGCAAGCAGATCGCCGCGGATGCGAACGGGAATTACGTTGCCGTCTGGGAGGATCTGAGCAGCGGCGTCTCCGAAGTCTACGCCCGCAAATATGCGGCGGACGGAACGCCGGCCACAGCCGCCTTCCAGGTTTCGACGACGAATACCAACGCTCACGACACGCCCTCCGTAGCCATGGATGCGAACGGCAATTTCGTCGTCGCATGGCGGGCCGCGAATGAGGACGGCGGCGGCTACGGCATTTACGCCCAGCGCTACGACGCCAGCGCGACCGCCCAAGGAAGCACGTTCCTGGTCAACACCAACACGGCTTTGGACCAGACTTCGCCCGCGATCGCGATGAACGCCAGCGGCTTCGTGGTCGCCTGGAGCAGTTTCGGCCAGGATGGCGACGGCTACGGCATTTACGGACAGCGCTACGACGCGAGCGGCGTTGCTCAGGGCAGCGAATTCCTGGTTAACACCTATACCGCGCTGGATCAGACTGAAAGCGCCGTCGCCATGAACGCCGCGGGCGATTTCATCGTGACCTGGACGAGCCATATGCAGGACACAAGTGCGGAGGGCGTCTTCGGGCAGCGTTTCGATGCATCCGGCGTGGCTCAAGGCGCGGAGTTCCAGGTCAATACCTACACGTCGGCCGCGCAGCGCTACAGCGACGTTGCGATCAGCACGGCGGGGGATTTCGTCGTCACGTGGACTTCCTGGGCGCAAGACGGGGGCAACTGGGGCGTTTACGCCCAGAGGTTTGATTCGAGCGGTGTTGCGCAGGGGGCGGAGTTCCTCGTCCCTACAACAACCGCGGAAGATCAGGCTTACGGCACGGTGGCGATGGATCCGGGGAGCGGCCGCTTCGTCATTTCCTGGATGAGCTGGCTTCAGGATAAGCCGGGCGACGGTTTCCACGGACAGTATGCCAAGGCATTCAACGCCGACGGCTCTGCGGATGGCAACGAGTTTCTGGTCAATACGACCACTATCTACAGTCAACGGAATGGAGACGTGGCCTGGGGCGGCGGCCAGATCGTCGCGCTGTGGAGCGGTAATGGCACGGGTGACGGCGATGGCGTTTTTGTTCAGCGCTACATTGCTAATAATGCTCCAACGATCACGAGTGGCGGCACCGCCAATGTGCCTGAGAATTCAACTGCGGTCATGACCGTTACAGGAAACGACGTAGACGGCGATCCGCTCACCTACGCCATCGCCGGCGGTGCCGACGCCGCCAAATTCACCATCGACGCCAATTCCGGCGCGCTGGCCTTCGCCGCCGCTCCCGATTTCGAGACGCCCACCGACGCCGGCGCCGACAATGTCTATGACGTCATCGTCCAGGTCTCCGACGGCGCGCTCACGGCGAACAAGGCCGTCGCCGTCACCGTCACCGGCGTCAACGAAGCCCCCGCCGTCACCAGCGCCGCCACCGCCGATGTCGCCGAGAACGCCACCGCGGTCATGACCGTCACCGGATCCGACCCCGATGCCGGCGCGACGCTCACCTACGCCATCGCCGGCGGTGCCGACGCCGCCAAATTCACCATCGACGCCAATTCCGGCGCGCTGGCCTTCGCCGCCGCACCCAATTTCGAGGCGCCTGCAGACAATGGCGGCGACAACGTCTACGACGTGATCGTCGAGGTATCGGATGGCAGTCTGACCGGGACCAAGGCTGTGGCGGTGACGGTAACCAACGTCAACGAGGGGCCCACGGTTACCAGTCCCGCGACGGCGACCGTGCTCGAATATGCGCTGCCGGTGATGACGGTCACGGCCTCCGACCCGGATGCCGGCACAACGTTCACTTACAGCATCGCGGGCGGCGCAGACGGAGGGAAATTCGCGATAAACGCCGCAACCGGAGCGCTGCAGTTCCTCGCCGGACCGGACTATGAGTTCCCGGGTGATGCCAATAGCGACAACGTATACGAAGTGACGGTACAGGCCTCCGACGGTGCACTTGCCGCAACGAAGGATATCGCTGTCACTGTTTCAAACGTTGCGCCACCCTACTTCACGAGCGGTCCGACAGCGACGATCTCGGAGAATTCCGCCACGGCAGCAACTGTCATCGCACACGACCCGGATGGCCACGCGCTCACTTACGGCATCACGGGCGGTGCTGACGCCGCGAAGTTTGCCATCGATGGCGGCAGCGGGGTCCTGAGCTTTGTCTCAGCGCCCGACTACGAAAATCCGACCAACGTTGATGGCAACAACGTGTACCAAGTGATCGTCTGCGCGACGGAAGGCATCGTCACTATCGAGCAGTCCGTGGCGGTGACGGTCACGAATGTCAACGAGGCCCCTTCGGTGACAAGCGGCGACACCGCGAGCGTGGCGGAGAACGGCACGGCGGTGGCGGCGATCACAGGTAGTGATCCGGACGCGGGGGCAGTGTTGACATACGCCATCGCAGGCGGTGCCGATGCCGCGAAGTTCACCATCGACGCCAACACGGGCGCGCTCGCCTTTGTAATGGCACCCGATTTCGACAACCCGGCCGATGCCGGAGGCGATAACGTATACGATGTCAATGTGCAGGTTTCCGACGGCAGCCTGACCGCGGCGAAAGCTGTGGCGGTAACCGTGACCGGCGTCAACGAGGCGCCATCGGTGACGAGTAGCGGTGCAGCAAGCGTGGCAGAGAACGGCGCCGCCGTGATGACTGTCATTGGCTCCGACCCCGACGCCGGGACGGTGCTCACCTTCACGATCGCGGGCGGGGCGGACGCGGCGAAATTCACCATCGACGCCAATTCCGGCACGCTCTCCTTCGTGGCCGCTCCGGACTTCGAGATACCGGCGGATGCGAACTCGGACAACGTCTATGACGTCATCGTCGAAGTCTCCGACGGCGCGCTCACCGCGACCAAGGCCGTGGCGGTAACGGTGACCGATGTCAACGAGACGCCGGGCGCGCCCCCCCCCGATCCGGGGCCGGGACCCGGACAAGCACCCATCACAGCCGGCGCCAGCGACAGCCCCGCACCTTCCCATTTTCCGTCCCGTCCTCCTGTCAGCAGCGAGCCGCTGTGGGTTTTCCCGGCAAATGACACCGTTTTCTCAGAAGCCGACGGCGGGTGGGACTTGTTTCCCACGGCAGGCCTCGCGGATTCCACGGAGCGTGATCCATTCTTCGATGCCACACCACAACCTCCCCTCCAGCCGGTCGCGGCCCCGGCGGATGCCGGAGGCACGCATAATTCGGCCTCGACGCGGGAGCTTGGCGTGGATACCGAATTGTCCGGCCGCCACCTCATCATGCAATTGCACGGCGACAAGGCCCATGTCACCGCCCACAGCGAATTCAGCGTTCTTCAGGCCGACGGCCGCCCGCTTCCCCGGTGGGTTTCGGTTCTGCCGAACGGATGCGTGGTGGCGGATGTTCCCGAGGGCACCGACCGCGTGGCGCTCAAGATCGTCATTCATTCCGATGGCCAGCCGGACAGGGAAGCCCGGGTAACGGTCAGCCTGCCCGATGGCAATATCGCCATCGCATCCGGGGACGTGCAACCGAGCCACAAAGGCCTCAAATTCCTGGACCAGCTCAAGCGGTCGCGCCTTGAGCCCGGCTTCCTGCTTCCCTGATATGCGCGGCCCGTTTTCAGCGACTCGCGGTGGCTGAAATGGCTCACTGCATCCTATCAGAAGCCGATCTTCTTCGCTGCGTTGAGACCGACCAGGAGCGAGGCAATATGCATCGAATGCATGATGGCGCCGCTCATCGCCAGCCGCACCGCTTCCCGATAGGGCACGCGCTCCACTTCCAGCACCTCGATCTCATCGAACAAAGGCGGCTGCACCTCGACAACATTCTCGGCAAGAACGGTGTGCATGAGATTGGCGTGACTTGAGGGATTGGGCGAGTGGCTGCCGACGAGCGTCATGCGGCTGGCATTGCCGAAACCGGTTTCCTCGAGAAGCTCGCGCGCGGCGCCGGCAACGGCGTTTTTGTCCGAGGCATCCATGGCGCCGCCGGGCAGTTCAAGAGAGATGCGGCCGAGAGCATGCCGGTACTGCCTCACCAGCACCACATTCTCCTCGCCATCCAGCGCGACGACATGCACCCAGTCAGGATAGTCCAGCACGTAATAGGGCGAAACCGCGGTTCCCTCCGCAGTCACGCAATGATCCGCCCGGACCGAAATCCAGCGGTCACGAAGCACGCATTCGGAACTTGTGGTCGTCCAGGGCTGGACACGCCGGATCATGGGGTACCCCCGCCTGTCATGAAGATGGCTCCGACGCCTGCGCCCGGGAGCCAGGCGTCAGACCGGAACATTCGTTAAGTCTTTGTCGTATTTCGCCTTTCAAAGGCGCTCGCGGCTCCAGACTCGGCGCCCGGAGCACAATAACACCAATGTACAATCGCGATTCAATATTGATGATTCCAATTCTCAATGCAAACCAACTCTGCGGCGCGGGCCAGCCCTGTTCCCGGGGTTCGTCCTCTCGCCGCTTATTCCTTTTCACCCATCAGCCCGAATTTATTCAGCCGGTATTCGAGCGAGGCCCGGCTCAGACCGAGAATACGCGCGGCCGCCGCCACATTGCCCTCGGCGAGATCCAGCGCCTGCGCATAGAGTCCACTCTCGATTTCGGGAAACGGCATACCGCGGCTGAGAATGTCCTTTAACGGATCGACTGCATCCCCAGCTTCGCCACCCGCAACGTCATGGGGATTGAGACGGCCCTGCATGAGTAAGAATTGGCTGCTCGGCACGTTCTCGCCACGCCGGAACATGTGCGCGATATCAACGAGGCCGCCATCCTCGGCGAAGACGACACCACGCTCGATGAGATTCTGCAATTCGCGAACATTGCCGGGGAAATCGTATTTGAGCAGCGCCTCGGTGGCGCGCCGCGTCATCCCGGAGACGGTGCGGCCATGTTCGCGCGAATAGTGCCGAAGGAAATATTCAATCAGGAGTGGAATATCGTCACGACGCTCGCGCAAAGGAGGCAGCGCGATGGGGAAGACATTGAGCCGGAAAAACAAATCCTCGCGGAAACGCCCCTCCCCTACTTCGTCGCGGAGGTCGATATTCGTCGCCGCGATGATACGCACATCGACCTTGACCGCGCGCGTGCCGCCGACGCGCTCGATTTCGCGCTCCTGCACGGCGCGCAGCAGCTTGCCCTGCGCGGTGAGCGAGAGCGAGCCGATTTCGTCAAGAAACAACGTACCGCGATCGGCGCGTTCGAACCGGCCCGGCCGCGGTGCCCCCGCTCCCGTGTAGGCTCCCTTCTCGACACCGAACAGCTCCGTCTCGACGAGCGTGTCGGGAATGGCGGCGCAGTTGATGGCAACAAAGGGCTGGTCACGCCGCGGGCTGACGTCATGCAGCGTGCGCGCGAACAACTCCTTGCCCGCGCCGGACTCGCCGGTGATCAGCACGCTGGCGCGGGTTGGCGCCACCCGCTCAACCATGTGCCGCGCCGCCATGAAGCTGGAGGAAAGCCCGATGAGCGCTTTCGGCTCTGTCTCGGCAGCCGTGTCCGGCTTGAGATGAATGCCCGCCAGCACGGGCGCGCGGGCCGGGGACAGCGTGGCGCGTTCGGGCTGGCTCATGCCGAGGGCAGCCAGCTCGACCGAAGTGTCACCCCAGGCCGCAGCGGGCTGGCCGATCAGCCGGCAGTTCGCCGCGCCCATACCCCTGCATTCAACTTCGCGGAACAGGACGAGTTTGCCGAAGAGCAGGCTGGTGTAGCCGGTCGCATAGGCCGTCTGCATCCAGCACACCGGGTCCGTACTCAGACCGAAGGCCGCGATGTGCGCGTCGGCTTCGCTGGAATCGTGCCACAGGAATTCGCCGAAGTAATACCCCTTCTCCACGTCGAACTCGAAACGCAGCGTCGTTACCTTCACGAAGCCTTCGAGCGTGTGCATGCGCGGACCGGCGGCGAAAGCGTGGGTGAGGTCGTTGTCCGGCCAGCGCTCGCGAATGAACTGCGCGTCCCGGGCCCCCTGCTGGTAGCCGATGCGCGTGAACATGGCGCGGGCGCGCTCCAGCCCCATGGCCTCCACCATTTCCCGGCGCAGCGCACCCAGCGTATTGGCGTGGAACAGCAGCATGCGCTGGTCGTTCAGCCAGATGCGGCCATCGCCCAGTGCAAAAAACAGGCATTCGGCGAGATCGTTCAGTGTCGGCGGCGCTCCGGCGGCGAGTTCTTCGCTGCGTCCCCGCGCCATGATCTGGCCGGTCTTGCGCGCGGCCTCGGCCAGGGAGACGCGCTCCCGTCCGTCGTTCATCATCGTCCTCCCAGCCGCCCACGCTCCCGTTGCCGCCTCCTCCGGCGCGCGACGGTGATGCTTGCAACGAGTTGCCGGCGAGCAACGCTTGCGGGCGAAGGCCCTTGCCGCCTCACTTTTTGGCTGGAAAGGGGGCCTCGTCGCGCCACTCCGCGACGATTTCGAGCTTTTCTGGGGCCAGCGTGACGCCGGTCGGCAGCAGTTCGACGCCCGTGCGGCGCCGGATCGCGCCCCACAGGCCAGGGCACGGAACAGCGTCGTCTTTCCCGCGCCATTGGCGCCGATGATTGCCAGCACCTCGCCGCGCGCGACCTTGAACGACACCTCGCGCACCGCGGGCAGAAGCCCGTGCGTGGCCACCAGCGCATCGACATCAAAGATGCTCATTCTATCCCTCCGCCGAGATAGGCGCGCATCACCACCGGGTCGGCCATCACCGTTGCCGGCGGGCCGTCAGCAATGACTGCTCCTGTATTCATGCAGACAAGACGGTCAATGACCTTCAGGAGTGCATGAATAATGTGCTCGATCCACACGATCGTCATGCCCGAAGCTTTGAGACGGGTGATGAGCGTAATCAGTTCGCCAAGTTCCGCCTCTGTCAGCCCACCACCGATTTCGTCGAGCAAAATCACTTTCGGCCGCGTCGCCAGCGCGCGAGCAAGCTCGAGGCGCTTGCGGTCGAGAAGCCCCAGCGCCGCCGCCGATCGGTTGGCGTCCGCGATCAGCCCTGTTTCGGTCAGCGCCTTCGCCGCGCAGGACACGGCCTCATGACCGTGCAGCCCACCTCCGTTTGACGCCGCCACCAGAACGTTTTCGAACACGGTCATGCCGGAGAAGGGACGCGGGATCTGATGCGTACGGCCGATCCCGGTGCGGCAGCGCGCCGTGGCATCGCTCGCAGTAATGTCCGCCCCGTCGAAGTACACCGTTCCCGCCGAGGGAAGCAGCGAACCGGCCAGAACACCGAAAAGCGTGGTTTTCCCCGCCCCGTTCGGCCCGACGATACCAACGGCTTCGCCTGTGTGGGCGCAGAAATCGACGTCTCTCAGCACACGAAAAGCACCGAAATTCTTGTCGATACCGGCCCCCTCAAGAAGTCTGGTCACAACTTATCCTGACATATACCCCGCGACGCATCCGACAGGGCCGCGGCTGTTGGCGAGTGGAAAAGCGAGGCGGGATGACGTCCCGCCCCGCCCCTTCATCAGCCAAGCGTGTACGGCACGAGCGGCGCGGTGACCTCCATGCCCGGCACAAGCGCCGCGCTCGTCACATTGAGCGCGAAGGGGAACTTCGAGCCCTTCGGCGCCTTCACCCACTGCGTGCCGACAAGTCCGGTCACGGCGCAATTGGGCACCGGCCCCTTGGTGAAATCGACCTTGCCCGTCGCCGTCATCGTGGACAGCGTGGCAATCGACTTGGCCACCGCGGCCTTATCCTTCGGATTGGCGGCCTTCTTGAGCGCCTCAATCGCGACATCGAGAAGCGCCATCTGCGCGCCCACCTGCTGGCTCCACGGCTTGTTGGTCGCCTTCTCGAAACCATCCGCCGGCGCATCGCAGCCGATACCCGCCAGCGGCGAGGTGAAGGGGAATGCGCGATGCCAATAGGCGCCCGACGCCATATTGTGGCCGAGCTCGCCGAGCGCCTCCATCTCCGCCTCGAACAGGCCGGCCTTGGCCACCTGGACGATTTTTGCCTGCTTTGCCAAACCCTTCTGCGCCGCCTGACGCCAGAACACCGGGAAGTCCGGCGGGAAGGGGAAGGCGTTGAAGATCTCGATGCCCGCTTTCTTGAGCGTTGCGATCTGGGCGGAGAAATCGGTATTGCCGTTCTGGTAAGACCCGGCGTCGATGACCTTGAAACCTGCCTTTTCCAGACCCGGGATCATCGTTGCCCGGATGGCGTTGCCGTCGGCATCGTTGGGAAGAAGCACACCGACGTTCTTGTTCGTCGGTAGCTTCGACCACTGGTCGGCATACAGAGCGGAAAAGTCCGAAGCGCCAAATGAGAAGTGGTAGGTCCACTTGAATGGCGACGGCTGACCCGGCTTGGCGCCACGGCCGAAATAGATCGCCTCCCACGGAGCAACCGACGAGAGGCAGGGCACACCTGCCGCTTCGCAGGCCCCCGCCACCGGGTTTACGGTTTCCGGCGTTGACGACGTAATGATCAGATCGACCTTGTCGGAGCTGATGAGGTCTTTCGTCACCTGCGTGGCGCGCACGGGATCGGATTGCGTATCCTTGATAACGAAGGCAACGCCGTATTTCTTGCCGCCCGCCTGGATACCGTCCTTGAGCGCCGCTTTCGCGAGACCGAGAACATAATCGTCAGCGTCTGCAAACGGACTGAGCGGACCTGAACGCGCATTAACGAAACCGATGCGGATGACATCGTCGCCGGCCGCCGAAGCACTCCGCAGCGACGCCGGCAGGGTCAGCGATGCGGCGGCACCACCTGCGACCAAGCCGGACGTCTTCAGAAACTCGCGGCGCGTCGCATCGGACTTTTTGAAGTTGCCTTCACTCATTATTCTTCCTCCCTTACGCTAGTCAATCTCTGCTTCTTGTTGACTCAGGCAATCTTGCTTCTGATGAACTTTCCCCCCTCATCGATTGACTGCATACCCTCATCCAGCATCGGCGCAAATAACTGCCAGCAATGGCACATGCCATCCCACACCTTGACCACGGCGTCGCTCCCGGCGTTCTTCATCCGCTCTGCGATGGTCACGGAATCGTCGCGAAGGATTTCCAACCCCCCAACATGAATGAGCGTAGGCGGCATACCCGAAAGATCGGCATCGAACGGTGTCACCTTGGGCGATTTCGGATCGGTGCCCTGCAGATAGGCCGAACAGAACAGGCCCATGAGTTCCTGCGTCAGGAGCGGTGCGTCCGCCACCGACCGGTGGGATTCACCTTCATCCGCCAGATCGAAAGCAGGCGACATCAGCCAGAGCGCGCCTGGCACCGGCTTTCCTTCCTGCCTCGCCCGGACGGCAACGGACAATGCGAGATTACCGCCCGCGGAATCTCCGGCCAGCGCTATTCGGGAGGCGGCATAGCCCTGGAGCAACGCCCATTCGTACACGGCGTAGGCGTCGTCATGCGCCGCCGGGGCCGGATTTTCCGGTGCCAAACGGTAACTCGCCGCCAGCACGGCGCAACCCGAGGTACGGGCGAGATTGGTGGTAATCACCCGGTGCGACTGCGTCGAACCGAAGAACCAGCCGCCACCATGGTAGTAGATGATCACCCTGCTCCTGTCTGTGCTCGCATTAGTGATCAGTTCGCCGCCGAGCGGCCCCGCCGGGACACGCTCGATCGAGCAGCCGTCGGCAACGGGCGTCTGCGAATTGGTCATCTCGAACCATTCGCGCAGTTGCGGCGGCGTGGCATTCTCCGGCGGCGGGTTCTGCGCCGATATCTGAAGAATGAAGTCCAGTTGCTCCTTGGACATTTCTAAAGTCTTCCTAGTCTGAGTGCCGTACAGTTCGCTGTTTCGTCTTCCGTGTTTACATCCGCACGATCGGCTTGATGGTCTTGCCGCTCAGGAATCCCCTCATTTTGAAAGCGGTGTGATTTCGAGCCGCCCGGGCCGCCTCTAGAAGTTGAGCGCGAGCGTTTATGCTTGCCCTGGTTGGTGATGCTGGAGCTTCTACGGCGGGCGGGAGGTAACAAGCAGTGCTCGAAGGACTCGCAGAGCGAGACTTGCTGCGCCGCATCACCCATCATGAGTTGCATTTTGCCCCTCGAAAAAATGAGGGGATGGCTGAGGTCTTGCCGGTCTCGGAGTCGTGCACAGCTTCGTTGATCTGATCGAAGCTGTAGAATTTCACCAGCTTGTCGAAGGGGAAGCGCCCCTGCGCGTAAAGTCTGGCAAGCAGTGGGATAAAGACATCCGGATTGGACTCGCCTTCGACAATCCCCTTCAGGCGGCGCCCGCCGCTCATGAAATGCACCTCGTCGACCGCGATTTCCCAGCCCATCGGCGCCGCACCGAGGATGCCGCATGTGCCCATCGGCGCCAGCGCCATAAGCGCACGACGGATGACGGCGGGCAGGCCGGTGGTGTCGAGCGCAAAGTCGACGCCATAGCCGGTCATGGTCGTGATTTCCTTGGTCGGATCGGCGCGGCTGGGGTTGATGGTCTGCGTCGCCCCCAATTGCTTGGCCATGGCGAGACGTTCCTCGTTCAGATCGACGGCGATGATCGTCGTCGCACCGACGACGCGTGCCGCCATCACTGCCGAGAGGCCTACCGACCCGGCGCCGAACACCGCGAAAGACTTGCCTGGCGTCACCTTCATGGCGTTCATCACCGCGCCGGCACCTGTCTGGATACCGCAAGCGAGCGGCCCCATGAGTTCCAGCGACAGATTGGCGGGCACCTTCACTACATTCGCCTGATGACAGAGAGCATAGGTGGCGAAGGATGACTGGCCGAAGAAGTTGGAATTGATGCGTTCGCCGCCCTTCGACAACGCGCTGGAGCCGTCGGTGCGGCTGGCGAAGAAGTTCCGCGGAAAGAACTCATGGCAATAGCTGACGTGATGGTCCTGGCAACTCGGGCAGGTGCCGCAGGAATTGAAGGTCATCACGACGTGGTCACCGGGCTTCACCTTGGTGATCGCCTCCCCCACCTTCTCCACGACGCCTGCGCCTTCATGACCGAGCACAACGGGAAGCGGCGTCGGCAGATGGCCGTCGCGGACGACGAGGTCGGTGTGGCAAACCCCTGTGGCAACGACGCGGACGAGGATTTCATCGGCGCGCGGCTCTTCGAGTTCGATAGTCTCGATACTGAACGGTGCGCCCTTTTCGCGGGCGACGGCGGCTTTGATCTGCATAGCTCGATTTGCTCCGGCAAAAGAATTCAGAAGACTGGAGGGAGAGAGCGCCTGCGGAGACAGCCGTCCTCTCCGGCCGCAGCGGGCCCTGCGCTGAGCAAAGATCGTCAGAACGGATAGGGCGTCGCCTGCTCCTTCGTCGAAATCCACTGCCACTGCGTTTAATGAACAATGGCCAGTCGCGCTCGAGCGTCTGGCAAAACAGGAAGCGGATGCCGCCGTGATTGGTCTTGAAGGTGCCGCGCGCAACGCCGCGCTCGTCGCGCAGATGGAGGAGATAGGCGCGCACCTCCTCCTGGCGGAGTTCATCAGGGGAGCGCATGTAATGAGCCGCAGCCACGGACGGCCTGGATGTAGACGTCCCGCGTCCTGGGCGCGAAGCCGGCCAACGTCATGTCCTCGATCATACGCATACGCAACGGTGTCATCTCGGATCCCCATTCGAGTTGAAACGCTGGGACCACATCCCCGGCACTCGAATAGATACCCCATTTGCGGGAAGCTGCGGCGGAAGCCATCGCATCCGTGATGGGCCACACGCTCCTGCTCGCCTGGGCGGGTGAGAGCTTCATGCTGTCCAACGAGCCGATATGGGTCCGGCCGATGGCCGTGGCGGCGGCTGTCGTTCCCGGCGGCGTAGCTGCGCGTGCGCGGTGATCTGGATCAGAGCATTGTGATCCCTGTTTCCACTGGATTCCGTGGTCTTCCGCTGTCGTTCAGCCTACCTATGGCTGTTTCACGGACTATTGCGGTTTTCGTTCGCCTGCGTCCGGTTTTGTTTGGGGGCAGTATTGGGGGTATCCGTCTCTGAAATAGCGTTTGCATTCGTTGTAAAACAACGTGTTACGGCGTTATTGTCACTCCTGCAATACGGCCGCTACATCCGCGATGCCGATCTGCCCGCGGCGCGGCATATCCTGCGGGCGGCGGCGTTCACCTATGTCGCCGGCGCGGCTCTGGCCATGATCAATATCGCGCGCTAGTTGCGCGTGTTGCGGTTTTGGTGGAGCCCGGCCGCCCCACCATGTTCCCAACGCGGTTGAATACCTTGGGACGTCCCCGTAAGGCTCCGCACTTCCCCGCCGAATCGCCTTAAATTAGAGTTAAGGGCTTCGGCAAGGGGGCATGACATGGATGCGGCATTGCGGCTTCGGCCAGAGGATGAGACCGGGAATCCGGCATTTCTGGGGGTTGAGCGGTCGGTGAAGGGCCAGCGCTGGCGCGAGCGGCTCAGTCCCGAGCAGGCGCGGGTGGCGGCGGCGGTATCGCAGCGCCATGAACTGCCCGAGCTTCTGGGGCGCATCCTCGCTGCGCGCGGCGCGACACTGGAGAATGTCGAGACTCTCCTTGCGCCCGTTATCAAGACGCTGCTGCCCGACCCCTCGACCCTCAAGGACATGGACGTCGCGGCGGCACGCTTCGCCGACGCCATTGCCGCCCGCGAGCCGGTGGCCATCTTCGGGGACTACGACGTGGACGGGGCCTGCTCGTCGGCGCTGATGCGGCGATATCTGCGCGCCCATGGCCATGACGGCGTGATCTACATCCCCGACCGCATTTTCGAGGGCTACGGCCCGAATACGGCCGCCATCGAAGGGCTCGTCGGCAACGGAGCGAAGCTCATCGTCACGGTGGACTGCGGCTCGACCAGCGATGAGCCGCTCGCAGCGGCGGCGCGGCTGGGCGCAGATGTCATCGTCATCGACCACCACCAGATGGGCGAGGAACTTCCCCCCGCTGCCGCTGTCGTCAACCCCAACCGTCAGGACGATCTGTCGGGGCAGGGACATCTCTGCGCGGCGGGCGTCACCTTTCTGTTCCAGATCGCCACGACCCGGTATTTGCGCCGTCAGGGCTGGTACGCGGGCGCGGGCCTGCCGGAACCGGATCTTCTCGCTCTTCTCGACCTCGTGGCACTGGCGACGGTCTGCGACGTCGTACCGCTCAAGGGCGTGAACCGCGCCTTCGTGGCGCAAGGGCTGAAGGTGATGCACAGGCGCCAGAATGCGGGACTGCGGGCGCTCGCCGACGCCGCGGGGCTGAAAACCGCGCCCACGCCTTATCATCTCGGTTTCATTCTCGGTCCGCGCATCAATGCGGGCGGGCGCATCGGCGACGCCGCGCTGGGCGCCAAGCTGCTTTCCAGCGACGATCTGCTTGAAACCGGGCCCATAGCCGCCACGCTCAACCGTCTCAATGGCGAGCGCCAGGAGATGGAGCAACGCCACTGCACCGAAGCCTTCGCCCAGGCCGAGGCGCGCCTGGAGGCGGCGCCCGATCTGCCGGTGATCCTCGTCGGCTCGGCCGAGTGGCACAAGGGTCTCGTCGGGCTGGTCGCCAGCCGCCTGACCGACCGTTTCCGGCGTCCGTCGCTGGCCATGGCCTGGGACGAAGCCTCGGGCGAGGGGACCGGTTCAGCGCGCTCGATCGCCGGGGCCGATATCGGACAGGCGGTGAGAGGGGCGCTGGAGAAAGGCTTGGCAAAAAAAGGCGGCGGGCACAGCATGGCGGCGGGCGTCACGCTGGAGCGGGCGCGGCTGGCGGACTTCGAAGCCTATCTCCTCGCCGAACTGGGATCGGCCGTCGCGAGCGCGCGAGACGCCGCGGCGCTGTCCATCGACGGCGCGCTGACACCAGAAGGCGCGACATCGGCGTTCATCGACCTCCTGGAGAAAGCCGGCCCCTACGGCATGGGCAACCCCGCTCCGCGCTTCGTTTTCCCGGCGCACCGTATCTCCTTTGCCAGGCTCATGGGCGAGACACATGTGCGCTGCACGCTCAAATCGGCGGGAGGCTCGACCATCGGCGGCATCGCCTTTCGCGCCGCGGGCACGCCCCTGGGCGAGGCGCTGCTCGACGGCTCCAGACGCCCGCTTCACATTGCCGGGCGCCTGCAGCGCGACAGCTGGGGCGGACGAGAGAAGATCGAGGTGCTGATCGAGGATGTCGCCGATCCGGCGCGGACGGGGCACAGAGAGATGCCCGTGGGCTGACGAGAGGCTTGTTTTCGGCGGCAAACCTTTTTATATGAATACCCGGACCGCGTTCGTGGCCCCTTCGTCTAATGGTTAGGACATCAGATTTTCAATCTGGAAACAGGGGTTCAATTCCCCTAGGGGCTGCCACTTCCTCAACATAAGATGCGTTGGCGAGAGTGGGACACATCTGTCTCCCGCTTTTTTGGGGCGGATTGAATGCGGTATTCGGGAACTCAGCCGGAAAAGCGGCCCCGGCCATTTCGAGAAGCATCCCGCAGTTTGCGAACCGCGCTGCCCGGTGTCGTCACCACCGGCTTGCCGCAGACATGCGCGACGCGATCGGCCACCCTGGCGAGGCTGAACTGAGCCAGCGCAATGACATCGCACTCCACGAGGCTGCGCGCCGCCTCTGCCGCGAGCCGGTCATGGCCCTCTGTATCGCCAGCTTCGAGAGCAGCAAGGGCGCCCTCGGCCAGACACGGGACAACCGTTACGTCGGCGGGGAACTCGGCTGGCATGGATGTGAGCGTCGGCGTGAATGTGGCCAGGAGACCGATGCGGCGTCCCCGCGCCACGGCCTCTTCGATCATCGCCTCGTTCGGCCTGAGCACCGGCATTTCCGCGAATTCCCGCTTCACGGCGTCGATGCAAGGTCCGAAAGCCGAGCAGGTGAAGAGAATGGCGCCGGCGCCGGTCCCCACCGCGTAGCGCGCGAGGGTGAGAAGACGCTCCGTCATCGCGGGCGTAAGGCGGCCGTCACGCGCGAGGTCGGCGGACAGGCTGTCGTCGAGCAGATTCATGAGCACGGCTTCCGGCCACAGCGCATGAAACGCCGCCTCGATGGGCGGGAGCGAATGCCGCAGCGCGTGAATGAGCGCGATCCTCATGCGCCCCGCCGTTTTCGGCGGCGCTGCGCTACGATGATGAGGCCGAGCAGGGCAAATGCCGGAACTGTCAGCCAGAACGGACTGGCGCGCCGCGTCGGTACCAGGACGGCCTTCACGGTGTCCCCGGTATGCAGGCCGTATTTTGCCGCCGCGCTTCCAAGCTTCGCGGTGCGCACCATCAGCTCATCGCCCTGCCTGGCGAGCGTGAGGCCCACGGCGCGCAGCCGCTCTTCGGCCGTGCCTTCGCTCCTCAGCGTCAGGCGGACAAGCTTCTCGACATCGTCGCCGGCGCGGTTCTGACTGGCGACGCGCAGCCGCAGGGTGGCGTCCTCCGGGATCGCATCGATATGGCTCATCATGACGCCGGGCTCTTTCGGCTCGAAGGGCGGCTGGATGATATTGAGCCAATAGCCGGGGCGGAACATGGTGAAACAGATGAGCAGCAGCGCCAGCGTCTCCCACACGCGGTTCTTCACCAAAAGCCAGTTCTGCGTCGCGGCGACGAACGCCGCCATGCCGACGACCGCCGTGAGCAGGACGAGCGTGAACTGCCACCAGCTCTGGACATCGACCAGCAGTAGCTGCGTATTGAAGATGAAGATGAATGGCAGGAGAGCCGTGCGGATCTCATATTTGAACGCTTGGACGCCGGTTTTCACGGGATCGGCACCGGCAATCGCGGCTCCGGCATAGGCGGCGAGCCCCACCGGCGGCGTCACATCCGCCATCAGGCCGAAATAGAAGACGAACAGATGCACCGCCACCAGCGGCGCGGCGAGATCGTTCTGCGCGGCCACCTCAATGAGCACAGGTGCCATCAGCGTGGCGACGACGACATAGCTGGCCGTGGTCGGCATCCCCATGCCGAGGATGAGGCAGATCACCGCCGTCAGCATCAGCATGATGATGAGATTGCCGCCCGAAACCGTCTCCACGACCTCGGTCATCACCAGGCCGATGCCGGTGAGCGCAACGGTGCCGACGATGATGCCCGCGGTGGCGGTCGCGATACCGACCCCCGTCATATTGCGGGCGGCGGCCTCTGTTGCTTCGATAAGCTCGCTCGCGCCTTGCCGGACGCTGTCCGCGATACCGGAGCCGCCGCGGAAGATTGCGATGATCGGCCGCTGCGTGAGAATGACGAAGGTGAGCGCCGCAGCACCCCAGAACGCCGCCAGCCCCGGCGAGAGCTTCTCGATCATCAGGCACCAGATCAGGATGGCGACCGGGATCAGGAAGTGCAGCCCCGAACGGGCGGTTTCGAAGAAATCAGGCACCTCCACCATCTCCGCCGCGGAAGCGCCAGCGTCGGGGTCGGGATGGCGCGCCTTATTCCAAAGCAGACCGACATAGGCGGCGAACAGGCCCGCGCCGATGACCCACGTCGAAGAGGAACCAAAAACAGCTTTCGCGGATCCGACGGCAAACTGAACGCCGGCCGCCAGAATGACGATGCCGCAGAGCGTGATGAGCGTCTTCAGGAGCCGCTGACGCACGGCTTCGGTGCGCGTTCGCGGCACGCCCGCCAGCCCCATTTTCATCGCCTCGATATCGACGATGTAGAACAGCGCGCCGTAGGTCAGAAGCGCGGGGATAATGGCGTGCTTCACCACCTCGGCATAGGAGATGCCCACATATTCGGCAATGAGAAACGCCGCCGCGCCCATGACCGGCGGCATGATCTGCCCGTTTACGCTCGACGCGCATTCGATGGCGCCCGCTTTGACCGGCGGATAGCCGACGCGCTTCATCAGCGGGATGGTGAAGGTGCCGGTGGTCACCGTGTTGGCGATGGATGAGCCCGAGATGACGCCGGTCATCCCCGATGCAACGACACCGGCTTTCGCAGGGCCGCCGCGGTAGTGGCCGAGCAGCGAATAGGCGAGCCGGATGAAAAACTGTCCGGCCCCCGCCTTCTCCAGCATCGTTCCGAACAGCACGAAAAGGAAGATGAAGCTCGTCGATACACCGATGGCAACGCCGAAAACACCCTCGGAGGTGAGCCACATCTGCGAGGCGGCACGCGACAGCGAGGCTCCGCGATGCGCGAAGACGCCGCCGAGATAGGGGCCGGTAAAGATGTAGACCAGCATCAGCGTGGCGATCACCGCCAGGGCCGGGCCGACCGTGCGCCGCGCGGCTTCGAGAAGAACGACCACCCCGATCACGGATGCGACGATATCCGCGGTCGTCGGCAGGCCGGGCCGCAGGGCGATATCCCGATAAAACACGTACAGATACAATGCCGCTCCGGCACCCAGCACAGCGAGCACCCAGTCAAGCGGCGGCACATAGGCTCGCGGCGAAGATTTCGTCCGCGGGAACGTCAGGAAGGCGAGCGTCAGCGCAAAGGCAAGGTGAATGGAACGCGCTTCGAAATCGTTGAAGACGCCGGTCCGCAGCATGTAGGGAAGCGGTGAAGCATACCAGACCTGAAACAGCGACCAGACGATCGCGACCCAGAAGATGAGGGCTTTCGTGAGCCCGACAGGTTTCCGGCCGCCCGTGTCGGCCTCCGCGACAAGGGAATCGAGTTCAGCCCGTGCCGTTGCGGAAAGCGTGTCGCCCCCACTCATAACCGTTTCCTTCCCCAATTGATGTGCGGCGGGCCGCCCTTGGGGACGACCCGCCAGAGCGGATTACATCCAGCCTTTTTCTTTGTAATACTTCACGGCGCCGGGGTGCAGCGGCGCGGAAAGACCATTCTTGATCATGCCCTTGGGATCGAGATGCGCAAAAGCCGGGTGCAGCTTCTTGAACTCAGCGAAATTCTCGAACACCGCTTTCGTGAGGTTGTAGACCACATCTTCGGGCACCTTGGCCGAGGTCACGAGCGTGGCCACCACGCCGTAGGTCGAGGTCGCGTTCGAGTTGTTGGCGTACATGCCGCCCGGGATCGTCGCCTTGGCATAGTAGGGGTTGCTGCCGACGAGCTTGTCGATGGCCGGGCCTTCCAGGGCGATCAGCTTTGCACTGCACGCCGTGGTCGGGTCCTGAATCGCCGCAGCCGGGTGACCGACGCCATAGATGAAGCCGTCGATCTTGTTATCGCAAAGCGCGGTTCCCATCTCATCCGGCTTGAGTTCGGCGGCGAGAGAAAAATCGGCCTTCGTCCAGCCGAGTTGCTTCATGAGGATTTCCATCGACGCGAGCGTCCCCGAGCCCGGGTTGCCGACGTTGAAGCGTTTGCCCTTGAAGTCGGCAAATTTGCTCACGCCTGCGTCTTTGCGCGCCAGGACCGTGAACGGCTCCGGGTGTACAGAGAACACGGCACGCAGATCGCTCACCGCGCCGTCCTTGAACTGTGCCTTTCCTTTGGTGGCGTTGTATTGCACGTCGGATTGCGCCAGGCCGAATTCCTGCTCATTCGACCGGATGGCGTTGACGTTGAACACCGAACCGCCGGTGGACTCCGTCGAGCAGCGTATACCGGTCTTTGCGCGCGTTTTGTTCATGAGACGGCAGATCGCGCCGCCCACCGCATAATAGACGCCAGTCACACCACCGGTGCCGATGGTCACGAAGCGCTGCGCCGCATCCGCGGGCAGGCTCACGGCGGCGGAAAGGCCGAGTGCGAACAGGCTAGTGCAAATTTTCCTCACGGTGTCTCTCCCTCGTTTTCAGAACTACTCAGACCTGCGACGGTCCGAGCATTTGGACTGCAACGTCCACGGCATCGCCGAGACGTTCGACGATGCCACTCACCTGACTGGCATTCACGACAAAGGGTGGTGCCAGCAGAACGTGGTCACCATAGACACCGTCGATCGTCCCGCCCATCGGGTAGACGAGCAAACCGCGTGCCATGGCTTCGCGCTTGATCCGCGCGTGAAGTTTCAATGCAGGGTCGAAAGGGGCCTTGCTGCTGCGATCGCTGACCAGTTCCAGCCCCTGAAACAGGCCGCGTCCGCGAATGTCGCCCACATGGTGATGATTGCCAAAACGTTCCTGCAATCTGCGCCGCAACAGCTCTCCCATCGCAGCGACATTGGCAAGAAGACCGTCCCGCCGGATAACGTTCTGCACGGCGAGCGCGGCCGCGGCGGCCATCGGGTGGCCCATATAGGTGTGACCGTGCTGAAAGAAGCCGGAGCCCTTCGAGAACGCTTCGAAGATTTTCCCCGCCAGCAGCACCGCGCCGACAGGCTGATAACCGCCGCCCAGCCCCTTGGCGATGGTGATGAGATCCGGGGCGATCCCTTCTTGTTCGCACGCATGCAGCGTGCCAGTGCGGCCCATGCCGCACATCACTTCGTCGAGGATCAGGAGAACACCGTACCGGTCGCAGATGGCGCGGATGCGTTTGAAGTAATCGCCGACCGGCGGCACGGCGCCGAGCGTCGCGCCCGCCACCGTCTCGGCGACGAAGGCGATGACCTGATCCGGTCCGAGTTCGCGGATCTTCGCCTCCAGCGCATCGGCGGCGCGGGCGGCGTAGGCATCGCCGCTCTCGCCCGGCTGCTGGTGACGGTAAGCGTAGCACGGATCGATATGATGGGTTTCGATGAGCAGCGGCCGGAACTGGGCGCGCCGCCATTCATTGCCGCCAGCCGCCAGTGCGCCGAGCGTGTTGCCGTGGTAGCTCTGGCGCCGAGCGATGATGTGACGGCGCTGCGGCTCGCCTTTCTCGACGAAATATTGCCGCGCCATTTTCAGCGCCGCTTCCACTGCTTCCGAACCGCCACTCACCAGATAGACATGGTCGATCCCCTCCGGAGCGTCATGCACGAGCCGCTCGCCGAGCTGTTCTGCGGCCTCCGTGGTGAAAAAGCTCGTGTGGGCATAGGCAACCGCATCAAGCTGCTCGTGCAGGGCGGCGAGTACATCGGGATGCCCATGGCCGAGGCAGGACACGGCGGCGCCGCCGGAAGCGTCGATATAGCTTCTGCCATCCTTGTCGAAAAGCTCAATGCCTCTGCCACGCACGGCAACGGGCGGTACGACATTGGCTGCGCGGTGAAGAAGACACGTCATGATGATCTCACGGAAAGTCTCGGTTGCAGATGCGTACCGAGCGCCGCCAGATGTTCGTCCATGTGGCGAAGCCGGGTGAGGGCGGCGCTGCCACAGCGTCCCGCCACGATGGCGCCCAGGATTTCCGCGACAAGGAAGGCGGGCACCATGGTGTGAAAGAATGATGAACTGTCGGTCGGGACGATAACGGCGTGCGTCGCCATCTGGGCCAGCGGCGCCACCTCGCTGTCGGTCAGCGCGATGATGGGAATGCCGCGCCCGACGGCGTATCCGGCGAGTTCCACCGTCATACGCGTGTAGGGAAGAACGCTGGCCACCAGCAGCGCATCCTTCGGCGTTGCGTCGGTCAGCGTGTCGGCGCCGGTCGCGGCAATGCCATCGACATGAACCGCGCGCGCGCCAATAAGCGTTAGCATGTAATGGATATGCCAGGCGACGGAATGACTTGAGCGCAGGCCAAGGCAGTAGATGCTGTTGGCGGCCGCGAGATGCTCGGCGGCTGCGGCAATCCTGTCGATCACCGCGGGTTGGGCGATTTGGGCGGCCTGCCGGGCGAAGGTGGACAGCATTTCGGTCGCGAGGCCCTTGTCTCCCTTGAGTTTCTGGCTCGCAACCTGGACCCCGGCTTTCCCCGCGAAGCGCGGGCCGCCTTCGCGCACAGCGTCCGCGTACATATCCTTGATGTCTTCGTAACCGTTGAAGCCGAGGTGCTTGGCGAGGCGTGTCATCGTTGCCGGTTGCACACCCGCCCGCCGCGCCTGCTCGCGCATAGACAGCAGCGCGACGTCACGCGGGCTGTCGAGCACATATCTTGCGGCGACCTGAAGCTGTGGCGGCAGGGCATCGAAAGCCTTGACGATTTGTTCGGTGAGTGGGCCCTGATCCATCGCCCGCGAGCGTAACACAGGCGTTAACGAAGCTGCAATATATGTTTTGTCTCTTGTCTGAAGGAAACGTCCGGATCATCATCCGGTTTCGAATGGGCAGAACGCGCCTCAACCGCCTTCCCCCTCCAGCGCCCGCAAAATCGCCGGATAATCGAAACCCTCCGCCAGCCGTGTCAGCGTGCGTGCCAGGGCGGGATCGGTCTTGCGCGCCTCGTCAATGGCTGCCGCGATGCGCTCGGCATCCAGGCTGAAGAGGGTGTCACGAAGCCGCTGGCGGACGTCTTGCGGCAGCGCGGCCAGCATGGCGGGTGTCAGCCCGGCGGCGGCTTCCGCCTCTTCCCCGGCCTCTGCCCGCGGCACAGCCTGCCGGTACACATATTTCGCGCCCAGATGCCGCGCCAAGCAGTCGTAGATCTCGTTGAAGCGATACGGTTTGCGGACCAGATCGTTCATGCCGGCGTCGAACAGCTCCTGCTGCTGCTCCTTGAACACCGAAGCCGTCACCGCGACGATCGGCACATCCCCGCCGCCGGGCAACTGCCGGATGCGCCGCGTGGCCTCCACGCCGTTCATCACCGGCATGCGACGGTCCATCCAGATCAGATCCGGCCGCCACGCCTCGAAGATCCTCACCGCCTCCTCGCCATTCACCGCCACCTTCGTCTCCAGCCCGAGCCCGGCCATCAGGCTCTGCAGCAGCATCTGGTTGTCGGCCTCGTCCTCGACGATCAGGATGCGCCAGGCGGGCTGTCCGGGCGCCAGGCCGCAGACCTCGCCCGCTTGCTCCTCCTTCTGCTCGGCGGCGAATTCGGTTCCGGCCGGCAGTTCCAGCGGCAGATCGACGCGAAAGACCGAGCCCTTGCCCGGCGTGCTCTCGACGCCGATCGTGCCGCCCATCAGCTCGACGAAATGGCGGGTGATGGCCAGTCCCAGGCCAGTGCCCCTTTGCGCATCCGTTTTCACGAGCTGCACGAAGGGCTGAAACAGGCGCTCCTGGTCTTGCCTGTTGATACCGGGACCGGAGTCCTCGACCTCCATCAGCAGGTGCTGGCGGACGTCGCTCTTCACACCCAGACGGATGGTCACGCCCCCCTCGCCGGTGAATTTTACCGCATTACCGACCAGGTTCATCAGGATCTGGCGCAGGCGGCCCTCGTCGCCCTTGATGTAGCGCGGGAAATCTGAGGACTGATCCAGCAGCAGCCGCAGGCCCTTCTCCTCGGCGCGCAGACGCATCATGTCGGCGACGTCCCGCACCATGCCGCCCAGATCGAACGTCGCGACGTCCAACTGCACCCGCCCCGCCTCGATCTTGGCCATTTCCAGCACATCGTTGATCAGTGTCAGGAGGTGCTCGCCGCTGCGGTTGATGATGTCGAGCTTTTCGCGCTGGCCGGCGCTGGCGTCCGACTCGCGGCGCATCAGGCTGGAGAAGCCGAGGATGGCATTCAGCGGCGTGCGCAGTTCGTGGCTCATATTGGCCAGGAAGATGGACTTGGCCTTGTTGGCTGCCTCGGCGGCGTCGCGGGCGACGAGGAGTTCGGCGGTGCGCTGCTGGACGGTTTCCTCCAACCGGTCTTTGTGGTGGTGGAGTTCCTCCTCCGCGCTCTTAAGCTCCGAGATGTCGGTGAACATGGCGAAGGAGCCTTGGAAAACGCCTGCTTCGTCGAAAATGGGCGTGGCGGAGGCCAGCGCCCAGACCGTCCCCCCATCTTTGTGGCGAAGCCGGCGCTCATAGTGCTCCGCCCGCCCTTTCCGGCGTTGTTCCATTCTCATCCGGTGATCGGCGGCTTCCTCCTCGACCATGAAGTCGGTGGGGGGGCGCCCGATCATGTCTTCGGCGCTGTACCCCAGCATCTCCGCCATTCTGGCGTTTGCGTAGACCGTGGCCGCATCGGGGCCGAGCATCCAGACGCCTTCATTGGTGGTGTCCAGGAAACGGCGGTACCTTGCCTCGCTTTCCCTGAGATCGCCGTAGAGGCGGGCGTTGTCCAACGCGATCGCTGCCTGCGCCGCCAGCACATCCAACACCGCGATCCGGTCCGGAGTAAAGGCGCCGGCGGTCTGCGTGTTCTCGAGATAGAGGACTCCAGCCAGCTTGGCTTGCCTGAGGAGCGGGAGGCACAGCACCGATCTCGCCTTGCCCCGGCGCAAATAGACATCCTCGAAAAACTCGCCGGGACGCGTGGCGTCGTCGAGAATGACGCTCTCCCGGGTGCGGATAACGGTGTTGAGGACGACCTCGGGACACTCTGTCCCGGCAATCGCCGAACGGAGGAACCTGACCTCGGCTCCCGTGCCGGCGGCCCTGGCCTCCACTTCCACCTCAAAGCCGGCGCCGGACGGCAGGATCAGGAGCCCGCGGTCCGCCCCCGCATTCTCGAGCGCGATCGTCATCAGCGTTTCGATGAGTGTCGGCAGTTCGATTTCGCCTGATACCGCCTGCGAAGCTTTGATGACTGTGGTCACATCGAGCTGCGGCGAAGACGCATCCGCGCTGGCCACTGCGGAACCGGCCGGCTGGGCGGCTAGCTCGGGATAGCGCCTGTCGAGCTGCTTCACCTTGCCATCAGCCCCCCATAGCGCGTAGCAGGCGCGGGACCGCCGAAGATGGGCGAAACCGGACGTTTCGATCCCGCCGGCGAGATAAAAGCGCCCCGCCACCTCATGAGCCACCGCCTCATTGTGCATGAAGCCATTGGTGCGGGCCGACAGAATGGCCTTTTCATACAGGCGCATCGCCTCCAGCGTCCGGCCTTCGATACGGGCGACCTCGGCGGCGACCAGGGCCGCCCGGTTCTCAAAGGTCTCGGGACTATTGTGCGCCCAGAGTTCGAGTTGCCGGCGGTGCGCGGCCAACGCCTCCAAATGCGAAGAACGTTCGTCGGGCGGCGCCGCATCGAGGTATGCCGCTCGTGCCAGGGCGGCGTAGAAGTGGTACTCCGCGATCTCGAAATAGGCGAGAAACGAGGGCGAGAGAAGCTGTTGCGCCTCTGTCGCCGCCGCGATGGCGGACGCATAGTCCGCGGCATGAAATCGCGCTTGCAGCTTGCGGATCCAATAGCGCCAGCCCGAATATGCCAGACGCGGATTGCTCTTGAGGTGCTCCTCGAATGCGCTCTCGTCAAAATCGGCATCGGTGAAGGAGCCAAGCTGCGGCGTCAGGCCCCGAAGCGTCCGGATCAACCCGAGTTGTCCACTGATCATATCGGCGATGAGATCGAACCGCGCCTTCTGCGCGAATCCGAGCGCTATTTCGGCTTCACGCTGCACCTCTGCGAGGGGATCTCCGCTGGCGAGAAGGTGCGTGATCAGGGCGGCGTAGGAAATCGTGGCGAAGCTCAGGTCGCCCGTTTCCTGCGCCGTCTCGAAGGCGGTTCGCACCAGCCCGGCACCCATGCGCACATGGCGTGTCCAGGGGATGACGTGTCCGAAACCCAGATAGACACGAGCCTTGAAGTTGAGCAACCCGCGCTTCTCCACCAGATCGACGCTGAGCTGGCCGAAGCGGAAGCCGGCCTGGTAGTCGCCGAACTGCGGTCCCAGGAGCATGCCGAGCCACACATAGGCGAAGCACGACCCGCCGCTGTTGCCATGCTCGAGGCTGAAGCTCGCGATGTGCGCGATAAGAAGGCATTGCAGGTTTCTGTCGGTGAACAGGGCTGGCGGCATGAGCGTCGTGAGGACGTCCATGGTCGCGCACGCGCCCGCGCCGCTCACCAGCGGCAGGTCGGCGATTTCCGCGATCGAACGGTTTTCCAGCCGCTGCCACAACTGCTGAAACTCCTGCTCGACTTCCTCGTCGGTTGGCCGGGCCGACCACTGGACGCCGATGCGCTTGAGGTATTGGAGCCCCACCTCGATGGCGCGATCGCTCTGATTCAGGGTCATGTAGAGGTTTATGCGCAGAACGGTGACCGCGGCGAGTTCGATGAGATTCACCGCCACGCCCGTCAGCATCTCGAGCCGCTGCCCGGCCGCGGCCGCATCCCCCGTCAGGTATTCGCATTCGGCCCGGTTCAATTCCAGCGCAAAGATCAGCTCATGCTGGCGCTCCCAGGACTCGTCCTTCAAGAGCCGCGCACCGGCGACAAAGTAGGCAAGCGCCGAGGCATAGGCCGCGGCCCCCTTGGCTCGCTTGCCCGCAGCCAGATTGAATTCGGCGAGTTGTGTCCATTCCTCCTGCCGTTGGATCAGCGCAGCGCCCCGGTTGAGCTGGCTCACGATCTCGAAGATCATCTCCTCCCGCTCCTCCTGGCGCGTGTGCGCTACGAGCAGCCTCCCGATCCTGAGATGGGTCTCGGCACGGGAACTCTCCGGAATGAGCGAATAGGTGGCCTCCTGCACACGATCGTGGACGAACCTGTATGAACCGTGGAGCCTCTCGATGAACTCCTGGCGGACAGCCTCCTGCAGATCCTCGTGGACCTCCGCCTCCGGCATGCCCAACACGAGCGAAAGCATCCGAGTTTGCGCGCTGTTTCCGAGGCAGGCGAGCTGGTGCAGCGCGTTTTGCGTCTTGAGGGGCAGGCGGGTCAGCTTCCCGGCCATGAGGTCCGCCACATTGTCTGTGTACCCCTTGGCCTGAATGCGGTTCAGATCCCAGGCCCACCGTCCCTCGCCATGATCGAAGGCTATCAGTCCTTCCTGGGCCAGCGCGGACAGGAACTGGATGGTGAAAAACGGATTGCCGGCCGTCTTGGCGTGGACCATCTGCGCCAGCGGGCTTGCGCGTTCAGGATCACAATGCAGAGACTCCGCGATCAGCACCCTCAAATCGTCGAGGGAGAGGGGCGCCAGGACAATCTCCCGCACCGCTGCGCCCGCTTTGCGGATGTCCTCGAGCTTGCGCATGAGCGGATGATCGCGGTCCACTTCGTTGTCGCGATAGGCGCCAATCAGCAGCAGATGCCGCACATCCTCCTGAGTTAACAAATCCTCCATCACATCGAGCGTTGCCGCATCAAGCCACTGCAGATCGTCGAGAAAAAGCGCCAGCGGATGTTCGGTCCGCGCAAACACCCCGATGAAACGGCGGAACACGAGCTTGAAGCGCGCCTTGGCCAGCTGCGGTTCGAGCGCCGGAACCCGCGGCTGCTCCCCGATGATGAGATTCAGCTCGGGAACCAGATCCACCATGAGCTGGCCATTCGGCTCCAGCGCCTCCTGGAGGGCCTGACGCCAGCCTTCGAGTTCGGCCTGGCCCTTACCCAGCAGCTGACGGATGAGTTTTCCGAGGGACTGCGCCAGTGTGGCATAGGGAATGCCAAGCTTGTACTGGTCGAACTTGCCCGAAGCGAAAAGGCCGCGCGAGGGGACGAGCGCCTTGTGCAGTTCGTTCACCAGCGTGGACTTGCCCACGCCCGAATAGCCCGAGACGAGCACGAGTTCCGGCCTGCCACCGGCCACCACCCGGTCGAACGCGGCGAGCAGTGTCGCAACTTCCCGTTCGCGCCCGTAGAGCTTTTCCGGGATCGGCAGGCGGTCGGGGACATCGCGCGCGCCGAGCGGGAACGGCTCGATACGCCCGCGCGCCTGCCATTCGGCGGCGCAGCGCTGCAAATCGGCCTTCAGCCCATTGGCAGTTTGATAGCGTTCCTCGGCGGTCTTCGCCATGAGCTTCATGACGATGTCCGAGAGCGGTTCAGGGATGCCGGACACACGCGCAGCAGGCGGCGCTGGAGCAAGCGCGAGGTGGCAGTGCACCCACTCCATGGGGTCGGAAGCGGTGAACGGCAGTTGGCCGGTCAGCATCTCGTAGAACGTCACTCCCAGGGCGTAGAGGTCGCTGCGGGCGTCGATGGAACGGTTCATCCGGCCCGTCTGCTCCGGCGCCATATGGCTGAGCGTCCCGGCGATGACCTCCGGCGGCCCGGGGGCCTGGCGTTCGCGCGACAGTCTCGAAGCCACACCGAAACCGGTGAGTTTGGCCTTGCCCTCAGCGCTGGCGAAGATGTTGGCCGGCTTAATGTCCTTGTGCACCACCCCCTGGCCGTGCACCACGGCCAATGCCGCTGCGATGCCGGTGGCGATGCGCAGGAAAGGTTCCACCGCAAGCGGTGCTTCCATCAATTCTGTGAGGGGCGGATGGGGGCAGTCCTCCAATATCAACGCGGTCGGGCTCGCGCGCAGCTCGATCGTTAGCGGCCGTATCACGAATTCCGGGGGCAAGTCGCGGGCGATTTCGAGTTCATGTTCAAGCTCGTTCAGCACCGCCGCGGACGGCCGCTCCGAAGCCGGGATTTTGATCAGGACATGCTGATCGTCCGGCGCGGCTGCGCGATAGACGAGGAAGCGTTCCGTCTCGCTGACGCAAGACACGCCCGCGTAACCCAAGGCTGCGAGTTCTGTTGGCGCATGAGACAAAATACGCTGCATCTGCCCGTTCTCAGCCCGGCGCTTGACGGACCGTTGCGTTGTGGTCGTGCAAGCGGCACGAGGCCAGCCCAAGATCCCGCGGCACACCGTATCGGCGAAGTATCCCGATTATTCCTTGTATTTCCTTTGAAAGGCGCCGGAAAATGAGATGCCACCTCGCACCCCGAACCGTTCGCGGCGGGCTGAGCGCTCCCCCACCTGAATCGCGCCGCCGCCCGGGCGGGATCGTGCCCGGTGGTGGCGGTGAGAACGGCGAAATCAGCCGCATCCGCTTCCTTGCCGGCGGGCCAGGACATCCTCCATCGCTTGGAATTATGCAAAGTTTAAGGGCGCTTCACTAAGCTGGTCCAGCCCGCGAGCCAAGTTCGTACCCCGTTCGCCGCACGGACTCATACAAACTTGGCTTGCGGACTGGATTAGGCTGGCTGCGGCGCAGCGGTCAACGCGGCGCGCGATTCGCAGAACCAAGCCGGCACGGAGGGGTTCGATTTGAACGCACTGGCGCGCGAGTTCTACGACGCACTGACCGGGTTGGACAGCCCCCGGATCGAGGTGCTCTTTCAGCGGGCAGCCGGCGACAGGGGACCCATGTCGGCCATCGAGGAACTGATGGTCCCGGCACTGTCCCGGCTGGGAGAAGAGTGGAGCGCGGGCAGGATCGCGCTTTCCCAGATCTACATGGGCAGCCGGATCTGCGAAGACATCGTCGAGTGTGTGCTCCCGCCCACGGCGGAGGAACGGAAAGGCCAGCCACGCATGGCCATCACCGTGCTCAACGACTACCACACGCTCGGCAAGCGCATCGTCCTGTCGGTCCTTCGGGCCAGCGGATACGACGTCCTCGATTATGGCCGCCTGGACCCGACGATGCTGATCGAGCGTGTCCTTGGCGACGAGGTGAAGATCCTGATGATCTCGGTCCTGATGCTGCCAGCCGCTCTGAAGGTCAAGACGGTGCGCTCGGCTCTGGACGCCAGGGGATACAGCGTCAAAATCGGGGTCGGCGGCGCACCGTTCGTGTTCGACCCTGCGCTCTGCCGGGAAGTGGGCGCCGACGCCATGGGGCGCAACGCCGCCGAAGCCGTGGCCATCGCCAACCGCTGGCGGGAGGATCATCCCTGATGACGCCGATGCAAAGGGTGCTGACGGCAATCGGGCAGAAGGAGCCGGACAAGGTGCCGCTGTTTCTGCTCACGACGATGCATGGCGCCAAGGAACTGGGCCTTTCCATCCGGGATTATTACGCGCGCGCGCGGCATGTGATCGAGGGCCAGATGCGGCTCTATGCCAAGTACCGCAGCGACTGCGTCATCCCTTTTTGCTATGCGGCGATGGAGTTCGAGGCTTTCGGCGGTGAAACCGTCTTCATCGGCGACGGGCCGCCCAATTCGGGGACGCCCGTCATCAGCCAGCCTGAAGACATCGACCGCCTCGAACCGCCGAAGCTGGCGGAGGCCGCCGGTCTCACCCGCGTATTGGAGATCATCCGGGGCTTGAAGGAGCGGCTCGGCGATACGGTGCCCATCATCGGCGTGGCGATCTCGCCATTCTCGCTGCCGGTCATGCAGATGGGGTTCGAGCACTATATCGAGCTGATTTACGGCGACGAGGCGCGTTTCAGCCGGCTGATGGCGGTCAACCAGGCGTTCTGCGTGGAATGGGCGAATGCCCAGCTCGCCGCGGGCGCAACGGCGATCTGCTATTACGATCCTGTCTCCTCGTCCACCATCGTTCCGCGTGAAGTGTATCTGAGGACCGGCCAGAAGGTGGCCATGGCGACGCTCCCCAGGATCAACGGACCGGTGGCAACGCACCTCGCCTCCGGACGCGGTCTTGACCTGGCCGACGACATCGCCGCGACGGGGACGGCAGCCATCGGGGTCAGCGTCCAGGAAGACCTGGCCGCGTGGAAGGCCGCGGCGCGCGGACGCTTCACGCTGATCGGCAATCTGAACGGCATCGAGATGCGGCGATGGACAGCTGAGCAGGCCGAACAGGCGGTGAAGCAGGCAATCGCCAAAGCCGGACGCGGCGGTGGCTTCATCCTGGCGGACAACCATGGCGAGATTCCCTGGCAGGTGCCGGAGGCCGTCCTGCTGTCCATTCGCGACGCCGCCGACCGCTGGGGCCGCTATCCGCTGGATTGGGTGGAATAGCCCCATGGTTGGAAAGCTCTGCTTCCTTTGCTGTCCGCATGTCTTTGCCGAGATCGCCGCCGTGGCGGCCGCCGAGGACTGGACCGACGTCGCCGTTACGGCTGTCCCCGGCCCGGGCTCCGACCGGCCGTCGAACTGGGCCGGACTGCGGCCGCTGGCGGGCGACGGCTGCTCGCAGGTCCTCATTCTGGGGTGCAGTTGTCTCGATCACCTCGGCGCGGCGCCCGCAGAGTGGCCATGGGTGAAACTACCGCCGCAGGAGCCGCCTGGCCACAAGGCGACGGAAGAAACGCTTTGCAGCTGCCTCCGCGAGACGGCTACGCGGCTGGTCGCCGAGTGGCGGCTGGCAGAAGAACGCCAGCGGGCGAGAGAGCGCGAACAGGACCGCAACCGCGAGCGTGCGGACCATAAATGCGCCATGGATTTTCTCGGGCGGCTGCCGCTCCTCAACGATGAGCAGGAAACCATCGGCGCCATCGAAGAGATGTTCCACATGCTGTTCGCGCCCCAGGAGTTCTGCTATCTGCGCTTCGAGAACGGCTTACCGAGATTGCAAAGACGTCCGGGCCACCGCGATATGCCGCCGCCCCCCGGCCTGATGCGGCAGATCCAGTCCTTGCGCGGCGACTGGGCATGGACCGAATCGCAGACGGGCTTCATCCTGCGCATCGCCAGGGCGGGAGAGCCTCTGGGCGTCATCGCCGTCGATCACTTTGCTTTCCCGGAGTACCGCAACCACTACCTCGATCTCGCGCGGTCCATTGCCGGTGTCGCCGGGCTGGCCATCGACAATGCGCGCACCTACCGGCGAATGACGGAAACCGAGGAGGCGCTGCGCAAGAGCGAGCACAGCCTGAAGATGGCCCAGGCCATGGCTCACCTCGGGCACTGGGAACTGGATGTGGACACGAAGGCAATCTGGTGGTCGGACGAAACCTACCGGCTCCTGGGTTGCGACCCGCAGCATCTCGCCCCCAGCTACGACACATTCATTCAAACGGTCCACCCCGACGACCGGAAGGATGTGGCCGAACATATCGGCGCGGCGCCCACGGGGAACCACTTCGATATCAGCTTCAGAGTTGTCCTGCCCGGCGGCGACGTGCGTTTTCTGCACAGCATGGGCGAGGTGGTCCTGCTGGGCACGGACGCCCGGCCGAAACTGCTGGGAACCATCCAGGACATCACCTCCCACAAGGAGTTGCAGTGTGAACTGGAACGCGAGGCCCGCACGGACCCACTGACCGGCTGCGCCAACCGGCGGTGCTTTCTGGAACTGGCCGCACGCGAACTCGCGCGGGCGCAACGCCACGATAAGCCACTGGCCGTGCTGATGGTCGATCTGGACCATTTCAAAGGCATCAATGACCGCCACGGGCACCAGATGGGCGACGTTGCGCTGCAGCAACTGGTGCAGGTGTGCCAGGCAACGCTGCGCGAGGAGGACACGATTGGCCGCTTAGGGGGAGAGGAGTTCGGGATCCTGCTGCCCGAGACCGGGCGCGCATTGGCCTTGGAAGTCGCCGAACGCCTGCGGCAGGCCGTGGCTCAAATCGAATTGCCCATGCCGGGGAAGCGGCCGCTCCGTTTCACGGCCTCCATCGGAGTGGCTACGCTCGCGCGGGAGGATACCGGCATCGGCGCGATCCTCAGCCGTGCCGACCGGGCACTCTATGAGGCCAAGAGCACCGGACGCAACCGCGCGGTTGCCGCTTGAACCGCCCCGCCATCACCGCGCCCGCCTTTTCCCGGACGAGTTGCCTGGCCGCCGGTTCTGCCGCCGTTCCGCTTGTGCGCCTCTCCCCTCCGCGGGCACGAGCTGATGTTTCCCTGGACCGATTAAATCCGCGCGTCCCATGCGCCTGAGCGCCTCGCGCAACACAGGCCAGTTGTCCCAATCGTGGTAGCGCAGGAACGCCTTGTGAAGACGGCGCTGGCGCAGCCCCCTGGCCGTCGCCACGCCCTCGACGCTGCCTCGCCGCACAGGCTTCAGCGGGCTGATACCGGTATGATGCATCGCCGCCGAAAGCGACATCGGTGACGGCAGGAACGTCTGCACCTGATCGGGCCGGCAGCGGTTGCGCTTCAGCCAGAGCGCGAGGTTCAGCATGTCCTGATCCGTGGTCCCGGGATGAGCGGCGATGAAATAGGGGATAAGATAATAGTCCTTGCCGGCGGCGCGCGCAGCCTCGTCGAACAGCGCCTTGAATCGGTCATAAGCGCCGATACCCGGTTTCATCATCTTCGACAGGGGCCCGTCCTCGGTGTGCTCCGGCGCGATCTTCAGATATCCGCCCACATGGTGGGTGACGAGTTCGCGAACATAGGCCGGGCTCTTCACCGCGAGATCGTAGCGCACCCCGGAGGCAACCATCACCCGTTTGACGCCGGGTACCGCGCGGGCTCGGCGATAGAGTGCGATGAGCGCATCGTGGCTGGTATCGAGGTTCTTGCAGATCGTGGGATAGACGCAGGAGGGCCGCCTGCACAGCGCCTCCGCGCGGGCGTCCATGCAGGCCATGCGGTACATGTTGGCTGTCGGCCCGCCGATGTCGGAAATGACGCCGGTGAACCCGGCGGTCTTGTCGCGCACGGCCTCGATTTCCCGGATGATCGAGCCCTCCGACCGGCTCTGAATGGCGCGGCCTTCATGTTCGGTGATCGAACAGAACGAGCAACCGCCGAAGCAGCCGCGCATGATCGTCACCGAAAAGCGGATCATCTCCCACGCGGGGATCCGGACGCCGCCGTAGGCCGGGTGCGGCGCGCGGGCGTAAGGCAGGCCGTAAATCGCGTCCATCTCCGGCGTCGTCAATGGCAGCGGCGGCGGCGTCAGCCACAATTCGCGATCGCCGTGACGCTGGACCAGCGGCCGGGCATTGTGCGGGTTGGTCTCGCGATGCGCGATGCGGGAGGCCCGGGCATAGGCGAGCGGATCCGCGGCCACAGTCTCGAAAGAGGGGATGCGCACCACGGACTGCGCGCCGCGATCCATGTTTCGCAGCCCGTCCTCACCCGCATCCAAATCGTCGCCGCGAACCTCGGTCCAGTTATCCGGCACCGTCTTCTTGAACAACGCAAGCCCACGGATATCGTCGAGGCCAGCCGCCGCTTCACCGCGGGCGAGCCGGTGCGCCACCTCGACAACCGCCCGCTCCGCATTGCCGTAAAGTAGTACGTCCGCCTTCGCATCGGCAAGTATCGAGCGGCGCACTTTGTCTGACCAATAATCGTAATGCGCGATGCGCCGCAGCGACGCCTCGATACCGCCGAGCACGATCGGAACGCCGGAGAACGTCTCGCGGCAGCGTTGCGCGTAGACGATCGTCGCGCGATCCGGCCGCCGCCCGCCCTCGCCCTTCGGCGTGTAGCTGTCGTTGTGGCGCAGCCGGCCGTCCGAGGTATAGCGGTTGACCATCGAATCCATGTTCCCGGCGGTAACGCCGAAGAACAGCGCCGGACGCCCCAGCGCCCTGAAACCTTCCGCGCTTCGCCAATCGGGCTGGGCGATGATTCCCACACGAAACCCTTGCGCCTCAAGGAGCCTGCCGATCAGCGCCATACCGAAACTCGGGTGATCAACATAGGCGTCGCCGGTGACCAGCACCACGTCGCACGTCGTCCAGCCGAGCGCATCCATTTCGCGGCGTGACATCGGCAGGAACGGCGCGGGCCCACCGGAAGAGGCGCGATGGCGGTGACAAGAAGACGGAAAGGGCGGTTTGTCCATCGGCTGAGCAGGCTGAAGGCGGCGCGGGGCCGGGATATGCCCCCACAATCGGGCAAACCGGGGACGAAAGCAACCTGCAGTCTATGCCATGCCTTTGCGGCTGTCTGCCGAAGCATCCCGGCGCAAGCCGCACAACATTATCAACCGGTTTGCACAGCCTTTGGTTGTCAAAATACCTACAGGTGCACTCTTTAGTTGCGACCCCCGCTAAAGCACGCTAGGAGATTTCGGCATCAGTTCGGAGCGTCCGCAGCTGTTTTGGACCCGCCGGGTAGCAGCGCGCTTGAGAGCCCGCGGAAGATGTCTTGCCGATTTGGCACGGTGTGCGCCGCATATGAATTTGCTGAACGAGGAGGATACTCATGAAAACTGCATTGGTTTGCGGCGCAGGTGGCTTCATTGGTTCCCACCTTGTCAAGCACCTGAAAAGAGAAGCTTATTGGGTGCGCGGAGTCGATCTGAAGTTTCCGGAATTTGCCGGCACCGAGGCAGACGACTTCGTCATCGCCGACCTCCGCGACGCAGCGAATTGCCGGGATCTGGTGGACCGCCGTTTCGACGAAGTGTATCAGCTGGCGGCCGACATGGGCGGAGCGGGCTATGTCTTCACTGGCGAACACGATGCGGACATCATGCACAACTCCGCGTCGGTAAACCTGAACGTTCTTGAGTTCTGCCGCAAGCGCAATGTAAAGCGCATTTTTTATTCTTCGTCGGCATGTATATATCCTGAGCACAATCAAAAAGACCCCAACGCCCCTATTACGCGCGAAGACAGCGCCTATCCGGCATGCCCGGACAGCGAATATGGCTGGGAAAAATTGTTCAGCGAGCGCCTGTACTTCGCCTATGCAAGAAACTACGGCATGGAAGTGCGGGTGGCACGCTACCACAATATTTTCGGTGCGGAAGGCGCCTGGAATAACGGCCGCGAAAAGGCACCAGCCGCCATATGCAGGAAGGTAGCGGAGGCAGACGAGGGGGGCGCCATCGAGATTTGGGGCGATGGGCAGCAAACGCGGTCGTTCCTTCACGTTGATGAGTGCCTGGAGGCGACGACGCGGCTGACACGATCGGATTTCGCCGGACCGGTGAATATCGGCTCCGAGGAGATGGTTTCAATCAACCAACTGGCTGGCATCGTTATGAAGGTCGCCAGCAAGGAACTCACAATCACAAACGTTCCTGGCCCGCTCGGCGTCCGCGGTAGGAATTCTCACAACGAGCTGATCGGAAGGATGCTCGGCTGGAAGCCTTCCGAAACCCTCTCTCAATCCATCGAAAAAACATACCCTTGGGTCGCCGAGCAGGTCGAGTTGACGCGCGCACGGAGGCAGAGGCCCACCAAAGCGGCGGCAGCGGCCACCCATTTCCAACCAAGCGCTGAGTGTGCGGCGGGCGCTGCCTGAAGCAACTCTCGTTTCACGATCAATGGGCAGGGAGAGGCAACTGCCGTGGCTACAATCCAGCAACGGGAACGAGCGATGAGAAACGTCAACAGTGAGACGCCAGTCAAATACCGCCTTTCTGTGGTGGGGCTTGGGAAGCTTGGAACGCCCATGGCTGCTGTTTTTGCAGCGAAGGGCTTCGAGGTTATTGGCGTGGACTTGAATGCAGAGGCCGTCGAAGCGATCAATGCCGGACAAGCCCCGGTGCAGGAACCCCGTCTGCAAGAGCTCATAACCGAAAACCGGGCACGCCTGCGGGCGACCGCAAGTTTTCAGGACGCTATCCTCAATTCGGATGTCACTTTCATCATTGTGCCCACTCCAAGCGGACCGGACGGTGCGTTCACAAACAGGTATGTCGTTCAGGCCATAGAACGGATAGGCGAAGCGCTGTCCCAGAAGGCCGGATACCACGTTGTCGTGGTCAGTAGCACGATGATGCCGGGGTCTACGCAGGACGAAATCCGTCCTGCCCTGGAGCAAGCTTCCGGGCGCACAGTGGGTGCGGATTTGGGCCTTTGCTACAATCCGGAGTTCATCGCGCTTGGCTCGGTCGTCAGCGACCTGCTTCACCCGGACTTGGTTCTCATCGGTGAGTCAGACCATCGGGCTGGTGAAGTTCTTGAAGCCATCTATCGGCGCTCGACTGATAGCGATCCGGAAATACGGCGCATGAACTGGGTCAACGCTGAATTGACGAAAATATCTGTGAACACCTACGTTACGACAAAAATCTCCTATGCCAATATGATTGCGGACATGTGCGATCACCTTGCAGGCGCCGATGTCGACGTCGTTACGCAAGCAGTAGGCGCGGATAGCAGGATCGGACGCAAATACTTGCGGGGCGCGGTGGGATACGGCGGCCCATGTTTCCCGCGTGACAATCGCGCATTCACCATGCTCGGCCGGCGCCACGGGGTGAATTGCGCTCTCGCCGAGGCAACGGACAACATCAACAACTATCAGATTGAACGCTTGTCCACTGCCGTGTTGAAGCACGCCCCTTCCGACGGAACCATCGCTATTCTTGGGATGTCCTATAAACCTTACACTCACGTCATCGAAGAAAGCCAGGGGGTCGCGTTGGCAAAACAACTAGCAGCAGCTGGGCGCAATGTCGTCATAGCTGATCCTCTCGCGATAGGACCCGCGAAAGCGGTCCTCGGGCAGCTCGTTCAGGCTGCCGGTTCGGTGCACGAAGCCGTGGCCAACGCGGATGTCGTTGTCATCACGACCCCGTGGAAAGAGTTCAGAACGATTGAGAGAGAATTATCTTCGGGCTCGGGAAGACGCCTCACCGTCGTTGATCCCTGGCGCTTGATTGACGCCCTGCCACTCAGTGACACCGTGCGGGTCATCCGCCCTGGACACGGGGAGGACGGGGATGGCTCCGCTGATGCAGATACCGAAGTGGGGCAGATCTGCGCGTAGCGAACTGACTGAAGTGAATTCCCTGATCATTCCGGGCGCGAGTGGGCCGTTGGTTGGCCTGCTATCGCTCGTATGTCCAACCGTCTAGCACGTTCGAAATGATGCCAAGCCAATGATATCAATTATACTTTATGGACGAAACGATAACTATGGCTACAATTTGCACAAGCGAGCTGCATTGAGCATGAATTGTATGGCAGAAGTGTTAACTTCCCCTGACGATGAAATATTATTCACGGACTATAACACACCTGATGATTTCCCCACCTTCCCAGAGGCAATCGCCGATACATTGACCGAGAAAGCACGCCAGCGCTTGCGGATCTTTCGCGTCCGCCCGGAGATACATCGACGTTTTGCTGACCGTACTCACCTAAAAGCTCTTGAACCAATCGCACGAAATGTTGCAATTCGTCGATCAAACCCTGGAAATCGGTGGATTCTCTCGACGAACACCGACATGATCTTCGCACCTCGACGTGCCGCATCGCTAAGCAGTGTGGTTCGGGATCTCCCAAAAGGGTATTATGGAATCCCGCGTTTCGAGGTCCCAGAAGCGATATGGGAGAGCTTTGATCGCAAAGACGCCGCGGCCGTCATCGAGAAAATCAGCCGTTTGGGATGGGAGCTACATCTCAACGAGATCGTCTACGGAGCGGAAATCATCAAATACGATGCCCCGGGCGATTTTCAGCTCATTGAACGCGCCGACCTGTTTGCCATTGCTGGCTTTAATGAAGCCATGTTGCTAGGGTGGCACGTGGACTCCAATATCGCCAAACGGCTTCATTTGATCTACGGTCAGGTGGGAGATCTAGTGGATGAGGTGTTTGGTTATCACTGTGATCACACACGTCAAGTCACTCCGATGCACAAAAAAGGAGCGCCGAAAAACAGTACGAATATTTTCGTTGACCAAGTTAAAGAGTCAAGCCTTCCTGAACAAAAGGATGCATGGGGCTGCGCAAACGATGACATCGAAGAAGTTCGTGTAGATCGAGAGGATGAGGGGGCATATATCACCAGCCTTCGAACATCCATCGCCACCCCGATGGCGCAAGCAAGCCATATTCACTACTCCAGTGAAACGTTTGATCAGATATCTTACAATCCTCCTCACGTCATCCCCTATCTGAGTGATCTTTTTGTCAGTCTTCCAAGAAAAACAGGCGTTTCGTGGTTCGGTGGAAATAGATTTACACTTGAACTATTCTGTTGCATGTGGAAAAAACTTGGCTTCTCTGAGCGCATTATGGTTTCAAAGGAAACGTCTGACTATCTTAAAGATGTATCAAACGACACAATAAGAATTGTCGATATCTCTCAAATCACACGTGACACTGATTGCTTTGTATTTGATTTCGTTCAGGATAACGGCTTGACATCTGTAAGTAATATCAATCAGCGCGTGGATTGCTTTACCCATTATCTTACCAGGAGCTTCTTCTGGATCGTGGCTAATGAGCGATCCCGCATGGAACAAAACACGGAGCCACGGCATATTATAGCGGTCAATGCAATTCACAACCGTTTTGAGGCACTTGTAAACAGCAACCTTGAAGCAGCGCTTACGCCAATAAGCGCTCGTATACGGCACGGGTACGTTGCTCCTTCCCCCGCCTCGCCCCCTGCAACAGGCCGATCCTGGTTGCCATTCATGATACCCGGTGGCGCTGGAGAACGATACAGGAAAGGTATTCGGTCATTTGTGGGTACCCGCGGCCATATGGCGTTCAGTCCGTGTGGGCCACTCATCCCTGGCAAATACCGCGTTACAGCTGCGCTCAAGGGCGGCAAGTCGTTGCGCTCTCTTTGCCGATTGCTTCACCCACATTGGAGAGCGCCTGTCGTTTGCGAAGTGGTATCGGGACAGCGCTGCCTTACTCAGCGACATCTTTATGGACACAGCATACTTCAAGGCTATGGCTTCGGCGGGGCACGCCACGTTCTGGAGTTCAGTATCGATGCGCATGCCAACCCCGACGACCCAGACACAGATCGAAACGTGGAATTCCGTATTTGGACACGAGGCAAGCTCGACCTACGCCTTACCGCTGTCACGGTTGAGCGTGTCGGAAATGGGTAGTCATGCCGCAATCAGACTATGAGTCAGCAATAGGATGTATAGCAGCCACATTCTGTCCCTGAATTGGTTGCGCCGCCATTCAGCACGAGTCAAAATCCGCAAATCAGCGAATGATTCCGCCATCGCAATGAGCGATGGAGGGATGGATGACGGACCACATTGACACACTGCTGACGCTGACGGCGGAACAGCGTCAGGAACTCACCGCTTTGATCCGGGGGCATTCCACGCCGCAGAAGCTGGCGGAGCGGGCGCGGATCATCATTCTGGCGGCCGATGGTATTGGTGTTGGTGAGACGGCGCGGCGGCTGGGCATCTGGCGCAAGACGGCCAGCAGATGGCGTAAACGCTGGCAGACTGCGGATACCTCGAAGACGACGGCGGAGCGTTTGAGCGATGCGCCACGCAGCGGAGCACCGGGCAAGTTTTCGCCCGAGCAGATCTGCGCCATCGTCGCTCTGGCGTGTGAAAATCCGGAGGCGAGCGATCTGCCCATCAGCCACTGGAGCCTCCCCGCGATGGTTGTCTGATCGCGGCAGACAAAGTAGGAAGTGGCCCGGCAAGCCGTCAAACGCGGCATCGTATCCAGCATCTCGCACGGCTCAGTCGGGCGATTTTTTAAAAGAATCAGCGATCAAGCCCCATCTCATCCGCTATTGGCTCACGCCCAAACCAGACCCTGAGTTCGAGACAAAGTGCGCCGAAGTTTGCTCTGCATACGCTGAGGCGTCTGCTGCGGCTGCTGAAGGTGTGCACACGGTTTCCATTGACGAAATGACCGGTGTGCAGGCGCCGGAGCGTGCGGCGCCCTCGCTGCCGATGCTGCCGGGAAAGGTGGAGCGGCGCGAGTTCGAATATGTCCGCCACGGTACACAGACCGTGATCGCCGCATTCGACGTCGCCACCGGCAAAGGAGCGGCGCTTGCTGGCCGCGACCAGATAAACGTCGCGGCACGCCCTGGTTGGCGACACGCGCACCGACGCCGATTTCGTGGCGTACCTTGAGGCATTGTTCGCCACGGACGAACGCGCGGCGGGGTGGAAAATCATCTGTGATAACCTCAACACCCATGTATCCGAAGGC
>JBNKIW010000007.1:0-130938 GCA_050290865.1 Rhodomicrobiaceae bacterium
CTGGGCGAGAGAACGCCGCGTGATTGCGCGGATCGAAGCCAAGGAAAGCGATGAGGACGACATGCTCCGCCGCGGGATCGACATCCGCTACGCGGTCACCTCGCTGACAACCGGCAGTGCCGAGCATGTCTATGATGCCGTCTACTGCGCCCGCGGACAGGCGGAAAACCTCATCAAACAGCATAAGGCACAAACGGCGTCCGACCGCACAAGCTGCCGGTCGCCCCTCGCCAATCAGTTCCGCCTGATCCTGCACACCGCCGCATACTGGCTGCTGCTGGATATCCGCGATCGTGTGCCATCTTCACATCCGCTGCGGCAAAGCGAGTTTTCCAGCATCCGCCTGCATTTGCTGAAGATCGCCGGCCGTGTCGTAGAGACCGCGAGCGGCGTCCGCGTCGCGCTGGCTTCGTGCTGCCCGGAAGCCGAAGTCTTCAGGATCGTGGCGTTCCGTCTGCAACCTGGCGGACCATGAACGGCGGGGCACGCCGCCCCTGGAACCCGTATCGCCAACCTCCAGCGCGTACACAGCGTTCTTGTACTGGATCACCCCACGGTGACATTCCGAAGGGAAGGTTGGCGGCTGTTCAGCACAAACAAACCAAGTTGGATCGAGCGGGGCGCATAAGAACGGCTAGTTGGCAGCAATACCCGGCGCGTGGAAACGGGCGGCTCTATTTCCGCGTCCGCTTCGGCGCGGGGCGGGCGCCTTTGCTGCCGGTCCTGGCCGATTTCGTCGCCGAAGACGCACCACTCGGCCGGGATGCGGCTTTGGCCGGGCGGCGCTGGCCGAGCCCCATCGTCTTCGCCATCTGCGACCGTGCGGCGGCATATGCTGGCGCCACCATCGGGTAGTCGTAAGGGAGGCTCCACTTCTCGCGGTACTCTTCCGGAGACAGATCGTAGTGTGTCCGTAGATGCCGCTTGAGAGACTTGAATTTCTTCCCGTCTTCCAGACAAATGATATGATCGTCGGTAATAGATTTCTTGATGGGAACCGCGGGTTTCAACTCTTCCTTGACGGGTTCGGCCGCACGGGATGCCACTTTATTCAGCGCGCCGTAAACAGATCCGATCAAATCCGAAACATGCTCGCGTACGAGCGTGTTATGCGCCACGTAGGCGGAAACGATCTGCACGGTCAATTCAGTTAGATCTAGTTCACTGTTCTCCACAGTTCCGCTCCAGAGTTCTGACAAAGCGACGTATCGCTCGAAAAATGTGGATACGCTTGGGACAACACCGTTTGTATCATGCCTCTGCACAGAAATAATTAACATTAGTTGGTTGATGCAAGTTTTTTCGTGAGCCCACGCCAAAAAAACACGCAGACGGTGACCGGGCCCAAGCCTCGTCCCCCCGAATAGGTGAGGCCGCGACATGACTTGCTCCGCGTTCCTGCGGCACGCAAAGAAACTCTGAAGACGTTTCTCCTGCAGCAATTAGGTCTTTGGACACCATAACCTGCAATACTGAGTGCCAAGAGACCGGTTCCGGTGTGCAGGAGAAAAGCAGGCATGACTCATAAGACTATTTTGACGACCACCGCCGGCGCGCCGGTTGCCGACAACGAGAATTCTCTGACCGCCGGAGCGCGCGGGCCCCTGCTCATCCAGGACTATCAGCTCATCGAGAAGCTGGCGCATCAGAACCGCGAGCGCATCCCCGAGCGCACGGTGCATGCCAAGGGCTGGGGCGCGCACGGCACGTTCACCGTTACCAGTGACATCACGAAATACACCCGGGCAAGCCTGTTCTCGGCGGTCGGCAAGAAGACCGAGATGATCGCGCGGTTCTCCACCGTCGCGGGCGAGCTGGGTGCCGCGGACCATGAGCGCGACGTGCGCGGCTTCGCGCTGAAATTCTATACCGACGAGGGCAACTGGGATCTCGTGGGGAACAACACGCCGGTCTTCTTCGTCCGGGATCCGATGAAGTTCCCGGATTTCATTCACACCCAGAAGCGCCATCCGCGCACCAACCTGCGCTCTGCGACCGCAATGTGGGATTTCTGGTCGCTTTCACCGGAAAGCCTGCACCAGGTGACGATCCTGTTCTCAGACCGCGGCATCCCGCAGAGCCCGCGCTTCATGCACGGCTATGGCTCGCACACCTACTCGTTCATCAACGCGCAGAACGAGCGCTTCTGGATCAAATTCCATTTCCGGACGCAGCAGGGCATCACAACGCACACCAACCGCGAGGCCGAGGCCATCGTCGCCAAGAGCCGCGAATCCTATCAGGAGGATTTGTTCGGCGCCATCGAGCGGGGCGATCACCCAAAATGGACGCTCGAAGTACAGATCATGCCCGAGGCGGACGCCGGCAAGCAATGGTACAATCCCTTCGACCTCACCAAAGTCTGGCCGCATAAGGATTACCCGCTCTATGAAGTCGGCGTGCTGGAGTTGAACCGCAACCCGGCGAATTACTTCCAGGAAATCGAGATGCTGGCCTTTTCGCCCTCGAACATCGTGCCGGGCGTTTCCTGGTCGCCCGACAAAATGCTGCAGGCTCGTCTTTTCTCCTATGCCGACGCCCACCGCTACCGGCTCGGTACCCATTACGAGATGCTGCCCGTCAACCGGGCGCGCTGCCCGATCCATCATTATCACAAGGATGGGCCGATGCGGTTTTTCGGGCCGCTCACGGGAAGCGCCGATGCGTATTATGAGCCGAATTCGTTCGAAGGACCGGTGCAGGCGGGGAACCACGCCGAGCCGCCGATGAAGATCTACGGCGACGCCGACCGGTACGATCACCGCGAAGGCAATGACGACTACCGTCAGCCCGGCGATCTGTTCCGCCTGATGACGCCCGATGCACGCGAACGGCTGTTTGCCAACATCGCCGAGTCCATGGCGGGCGTGCCGGCGGAGATCATCAAGCGCCAGATCGCGCTCTTCTATAAATGCGACCCGGAATATGGACAGGGCGTCGCCGCGCGCTTGGGGCTGAGCGGCCCGGAAACGGGCAGGGCGGCTGCCGAATGAAGCACAGGCGCAGGCCGGCGGCCTGGGTCGTCACGGCGACACGGATGGTAGTGCAGCAGAGCGGCAGGCGCCCGGCCCATCGCAAAACCGGTCGGCGAGCTATTCAGCTGAAGACCAGCGCCGCAGAACCGAGTGACGCCGACGCACGGCCGGTGGCCGATCTCGCCGATGATGCCTGGAAAGCCGCGCGCGCAGCGGTTTGCGCCCGTAAACGCTTCTTCGAGGACCTGCGCGCGATCACGACTTATCTCGTGTTGCCAAACTGGGCGGCCATCCTCGAAACACTGCGCAGCGGCAAGGCTACAGCCGTCGGCATCCGCGACGGATAGGAATGCCCCACTCCTCACCGCCCCATCCCCCTACCTGAGGGAAACCAAACCGCGTACTGCCAAAATGAGAATTGCTGGAAGCCGCCAAGAGCGCTTGACGCGCCGCTCTCGGTAGCTTACTAGCTATGCGATACCGTCGCGCAATTGCACACTTCGGCGGAGGGGGTGTAGCTCAGTCGGTTAGAGCGCCGGCCTGTCACGCCGGAGGCCGCGGGTTCGAGTCCCGTCACTCCCGCCAACTGATTGTTCCCCATCGTCCGCCAAGTCCTTGGCTACCTGTCGATATTCGCGATTTCCGTCCGTTTTCTTTCCACCTGCAGTCGGCGTTGTTGGGGGGTATGAAACTGGCATAATCTGGCGGCGAGGACAGGCCGTCCTTCTTTCTTCCTTGTCAGTGACAGTTCCCGTGTTCGGCTGGGTACGCCTGTTCCCGCGTCCTGGCCTGCCTCCTGATGGCCGGAGCGCGTGGAGCCTGTCAAACGCGCGCAGCGGCACCGCAGCCATGCACATGCATGGCGAGGAGCCACCGTTTGACAGGCGAGCACACGCAGGCAAACAGTCTTGCAGACGAGGCCGCACAACGGGGGGCTGGTGGGTGCGGCAGGCAGGTGACGCGGATACGGGACCACAGGAGGGCATGTTGCAGCACGACTACTCGCCCGCCTCATTTAATTTGATCAGGATTGGTGCGGCAAACTGATTCAGGGAGATCCCCCGCAACCGGCGAGTCAGATTCGGTAAATTCCGGCCACACCAAGCCAGCGGCCGCAGTAACCGAATTTGGATTTCGCCATGGCCGTCAAGGAAATCGCGGTAAAGAAATTTATAACGCAGTGAGATCAGGCGCAAATCGTCTTCGCCGGGGGGGCTGCTTCCTGCATGGAACCAATCCCGCCTCCGCTAGCGACGGTCGCAGCCACGGCAGAAATCTGGCTTGATCCAGTGAGCACGGCCACCGCATGAACACTGCAATCGCGGGACGCGATCCCCGAGGGAAGCCGCATATCCTCTATTCGGATGGCCTGATACTGCCTCCAGGAGCAAATTGGGATGGGCGGCCGGAGAAAACACGCGAAACGAGCGGATCTGACACCGACCGCTGTCATCCTTGAGAGCATCTCGGACGGCGTCTTTACTGTCAACATGGAGTGGCGCGTCACATCGTTCAACCGCGCGGCAGTGGAGATCACCGGCGTTCCGCGCGAGGAGGCTGTCGGCCGGCGACGCTCCGACGTCTTTCGTTCCAGCATGTGCGGGCCCGCCTGCGCGCTGCAGGCGACCTTGAAAACCGGCAAACCCATCATCGGCAAATCCGGCTACATTATTGATGCGGAGGGGTGTCGCATCCCCGTCAGCATCTCCACGGCCATGCTGCGGGACGGCGACGGCCGCGTGATCGGCGGCGTGTGGATGATATCGGAGACGCGCTGCGGCCCGATGGTCCATGCGCGGCTGGGCGCGGCCGCCGAAAATTCGGGCAAGCTGGTCTCCACGGTCCGCGAGCAGGCGAGGCGGATCGCTGATCAGCGGCATCATTCCCTGGTCATCGTTGACGGTCCGCCCGGGATCGGATGTCCGGTTATCGTCTCGGTAACCGGGGCGATCGCCGCGGTCCCGGCCCGCTCTCCATTTTGTGAAACGTCTGCGCCTTGCCCCGTCGTGAATGATGATATATATACACTGAAGAATTTCAAAAATCTTCACTCGTCACACATCAGCGCCATGAGCCACGACCCTGCAGAAACAAGAACCAAGATCCTCGAAGAAGCCGCGCGGCTGTTCCGGCACTATGGCTATTCCAAAACCACCATTGGCGATATCTCCGAGGCGTGCTGCATGTCGCCCGCGAATATCTACCGCTTTTTCCCGTCGAAATCGGCGTTGGTCGAGGCGATGGTCGGGGAGGTGATTGCCGATCTCGAAGCGCGCCTGCTTACCATCGTCCGCGCACAGAGCGCGGCGTCCGAGCGCCTCGCGCGCCTCATTAAAGAAGTCCACCAGCACACGTTGGAAAACTATCTCGATCACCGCAAGGTGCATGAGATCGTGCTCATCGCGATGCAGGAGCAATGGCTCGCCTTGCGCGAGCACCTCGACAAGGTGACCGCCTTCCTGGGGGAAATCATCAAGAGCGGCGTCGAGCGGGGCGAATTCGCGCCCTGCGATATCTATCGCACGGCAAAATGCGTGCACGCCTCCATGGTCACCATCTGCCATCCGGCGATGGTGGCGCTGAAGCTTGACGAGGAAGACCGCGTGACGCCGGATGAGATGGCGGCATTTCTCATCAATGCATTGAAAACCGGGGGCTGCCCGCCCGCGGCGAAAGTCTGAACTGTCAGGACCGGGGACGGGAGCAATTCATGCCGACCACCGATACGCCGAAGAGTGGACTCATTGTGACTATTGAAGAAATTCGTCAATCATCACCAACTGGCTATTTCCGCCCGGTCATCGGTATCGTGCTGGCGGCGGGCCTCTCGCTCTCGCTTGCCGCGTGCCAGGAGGAGCCGAAGGCCGAGGCCCATGTCCGGCCGGTGAAAGCCGTCGTGGTAGCGCTGAAGACGGGCGACATTGTGCGTACCTTCTCCGGTACCGTGCGGGCGCGTGTCGAAAGCAATCTCGGCTTCCGCGTGCCCGGCAAAATTCTGGAGCGCCGTGTCAATGCAGGCGACACGGTTGCCGCGGGGCAGGTGGTCGCCAGTCTCGACGACAAAGACCTGCGCCTCGCCGAGGACGCCGCACGTGCCGCCGTGGCCGCAGCGAAAACGCGGCTCGCCGTGGCCAGGGACGCACTCGCCCGCGCCCGGGCGCTCCTGCCGAAGGGATATACGCCGAAAGCCCTGCTCGATCAGCGCAAGCTCGAAGCCGATGCGGCGCGGAGTGCGCTGGAGGCCGCCGAGTCCCAGGCGCGCCAGGCAGCCAACGCCACGCAATATGCGGTGCTGAAGGCGGACAAGGGCGGTATCGTTTCCGCGGTCCATGCCGAGGCAGGGCAGGTCGTGGCGGCAGGTACGCCCGTGATCACGCTGGCGGAAGCGGGCGAGACCGAAATCGCGCTCGCGGTACCCGAGCAGGACGTCGCCCGCCTCCAGCCCGGCGCCCCTGTAGAGCTGCGCCTGTGGGCCGATGATGCCGTGAAGGTGCAAGGGGCCATCCGCGAGATCGCAGGACAGGCCGATCCGGCGTCGCGGACCTATGCAGTGCGCGTGTCCGTCTCCTCTCCCCCGGCCGCCATGCGTCTCGGTATGACGGCCACCGCGACCCTCCACCTCGGCAGCCAGACGCCGCATGTGACGGTGCCCGTCACGGCGTTGACGCAGGTGGAGGGGCGCGACGCCGTGTTCGTCGCCTCCCGCGGCACATCCACCGTTGCGCCACGCCTGGTGACCACGGGCGGGGTGAGCGGCTCCGGTGTGAAAATCGTGTCCGGCCTGCGGCCGGGCGACATCGTCGTCACCGGCGGTGTGCAGTTTCTCACGCCGGGCAAAAAGGTCCGCCTTCCCGATGACGTGATGCGCACCGCCGCCGCGCAGTAATCCGCCCCCTCAACCGAGGCGCAAAAGGTTCCGTTATGACCAAGCTGGTGAAACTTCCCGACCACCATGGCCGCTTCAATCTTTCGCGCTGGGCGATTCTGCATGCCAGCCTGACGCGCTTCCTTGTCGTGCTGATCCTGGCGGCGGGCGCCCTGTCGCTCGCCAGCATGGGCCAGAAAGAAGACCCGGACTTCACCTTCCGCGTCATGATCATGCAGGTGTTCTGGCCCGGCGCGTCGGTCGAGGAGATGCAGTCGCAGGTGGTGGATAAGATCGAGGCCAAGGCGCAGGAAACGCCCGGTCTCGATTTTGTGCGCTCCTACACCCGCGCCGGCAGCGCCGTGATTTTCGTCAACATCAAGGGTGCCGCGCGCGGCCGCGAGGTGACCGACGCCTTCTATCAGGTGCGCAAGAAAATCGGCGACATCAGGCACAAACTGCCTGCGGGCGTCGTCGGGCCGTATTTCAACGACGAATTCGGCGACACCTATATCACGCTGCACGCGCTGACCGGCCAGGGCTTCACCTACCCCGAGCTGAAAGCGCACGCCAAGCGTATCCGCGATGTGCTCCTGCGGGTGCCCGGCATCGCCAAGGTCGATCTGCTCGGTACGCAGGACGAAAAGATCTATATCGAGATACCCTCGCGCGTGCTCGCCGAGCGCCGTCTGTCTCCGCTCGACATTCAGACCGCGCTTGCCGAGCAGAATACGCTTGAGGGGGCGGGGCGCGTCGAGGGTAACGAACGGTCGGTGCGTCTCGACGTCAACGGCTTCCTCACAAGTGTCGATGAAATCCGCGAGTTGCGTCTGCGGGTGGGCGGCCAGACCATCCGCCTCGGCGACATCGCGGTCGTGACCCGCGGTCTGCAGGACCCGCCCGCGGCCAAAATCCGCTATTCGGGCCGGGAGGCCGTGATCATTGGCGCTGTGATGGCCACTGGCGCGAAAGTGACCGACGTTGGCGAGGCGCTGAATGCGGCGCTCGATACCGTGAAGCGCGACCTGCCGCTCGGTCTGGAAATCGGCCAGATCGCCGATCAGCCGGAGGTCGTGAGCCACTATGTCGGCGAATTCCTGCAATCGCTCGGCGAGGCGCTGCTCATCGTGCTCGGCGTGACCTTCCTGTCGCTCGGCTGGCGGGCGGGCCTCGTCGTGGCGCTGACCATTCCGCTGGTGCTCGGCGGCACTTTCACCGTCATGTCGATCATCGGCATCGACCTGCAGCGGATCTCGCTCGGCGCGCTCATCATCGCGCTCGGTCTCCTGGTGGACGATGCGATGATCGCCATCGAGATGATGGAGCGCAAGTTGCGCGAAGGTTTCGACAAGCTGAACGCGGCGAGCTTCGCTTATCACTCCACGGCGTTTCCGATGCTTACCGGCACGCTGATCACCGTCGCGGGGTTCATCCCCGTCGGTTTTGCGGCCTCGACGGCGGGCGAGTACGTGAACTCGCTGTTCTGGGTGGTTGGCATCGCGATGGTCATTTCCTGGATCGCGGCCGTCTATTTCACGCCGTGGATCGGCTATGCGATCCTCAAGCCGCACATGCCCGATCCGGAAGCCGAGCATGAGGCGTTTCGCGGGCCCTTCTACCGGCGGCTGGAAGGCATTGTCGAGTGGTGCGTGCGGCGGCGGCGGCTGGTGGTCGCGGCCACGTTGGCAGCATTCGTCGTCGGGATCGGCGGGTTCGCCTTCATTCCGCAGCAGTTCTTCCCTGCCTCGAACCGGCCGGAGATTCTCGTCGATCTGTGGCTGCCGGAGGGGACATCCTTCCGTGAGACGGAGCGGCAGGCGTTGAAGGTCGAGAAGACGATGCGCGCGGACAAGGACGTGACCAAGGTGACGACCTTCATCGGCGAAGGCGCGCCGCGCTTCTATCTCCCGCTCGATCAGCAGCTCCGCAACCCGAACTTCGCCCAGCTTCTCGTCATGCCGACGTCGCTGGAGAAGCGTGAGGTGGTGATAGGCCGCGTCCGCAAGCTGCTGGCGGCGGATTATCCCGACATCCGCTTCAAGGTGGACCGGCTGTTCAACGGCCCGCCGGTCGGCTGGGCGGTGCAGCTTCGCGTGACCGGGCCGGAGCGTGACGAGGTGCGGCGCATCGCGGGTGAGATGGAGAAGGTGGTGCGCGCCAACCCCGTCGTGCACACCGTGCACACCGACTGGCTGGAGCCGGTGCCGTCCCTGCGCCTCGATATCGACCAGGACCGCGCTCGCGCCATCGGCGTTTCATCCCTGACGCTGCGGCGCACGCTTCAGGCGGTGCTGAGCGGCGTTCCGCTCGCTGAGTTCCGCGATGGCGAAGAGACGATTGCCGTGGTGCTGCGCGAGCCTGCCGTCACGCGTGGCGCTCTGACCGCCGTCGAGGCCGCTTATGTGAAGACCGCCACGGGTGCATCCGTGCCGCTGACGCAGGTGGCGAAAGTCCACCTCGTCATGGAGCCGGGCATCGAGTGGCGGCGCAACCGCCAGCCGTCGATCACGGTGCGCGGTGCGGTGCCGGACCACGTGCAGTCGCCCGACGTCACCAAGGCGATCTACGCTCAGATCAAGCCGCTGCGCGACGCGCTGCCCGCGGGCTACCGCATCGACATGCAGGGCGCGGTGGAGGAGTCCGCCATCAGCCAGGCCTCGATCAACGCCAAGATGCCGCTGATGCTCCTGGTGATCGTGCTGTTGCTCATGGTGCAACTCCACCATGTCGGCAAAACGCTGGTGGTGCTGGCAACCGGCCCGCTCGGCCTGATCGGCGCGTCGATGGCGCTACTCGTCTTTCAGGCGCCGTTCGGTTTCGTGGCCATCCTCGGGGTGATCGCGCTGGGGGGCATGATCATGCGCAACAGTGTCATCCTCGTTGACCAGATCGACCAGGACATGCAGGCCGGGCAGCCGATGCATGAGGCGATCGTGGGCTCCGCCGTGCGCCGCTTCCGGCCCATAGTTCTCACTGCCATCACCGCCGCCCTGGCACTGGTGCCGCTTTCGATGTCCCCGTTCTGGGGACCGATGGCGCTGGCGATGATGGGCGGGCTCCTTGCGGGGACCGTTCTCACCTTGACCTTCCTGCCGGCTCTTTACGCCCTCGCCTTCGGCGCTGGCACGCCGGCAGCGCAAGGTCTGGCGCCGGGGCAGGGTGTACGCCCCGAACCTCAGCCTGCTCCGGCGCTCACCTTAAGCCAGGCGGGAGAGTAACGGCGGGGATTTCGCCGCTCCCAGGTTTTCCGGTCACTGCCCTTGCCTCCATCCAGAGAAGGCAAGGGCATTTTTGCGACTTACCGCGTTCCGTTGGGGCTACAGCTCGTGCTTCTCCCGGCTCGCGGCCTCCTGCGCCCGGAACTGGTTGAAGCGCGGCAGGAACTTGTCCCAGTCGATGATGTGGGCGTCGATTTCCGGGCCGTCGATGCAGGCGTGCTTGCGCACCATCTTGCCGTCGATGGTCACCGGCACCATGCAGGCGCCGCACATGCCCGTGGCGTCCACCATGATCGAGTTCAGGCTCGCGATAGTGCGCACGCCATAGGGCTTCGTCAGGTCGGAGACCGCGCGCATCATCAGCGGCGGGCCGATCGTGACCACCTCGGCGATGGGCCGCTTGGCCTTCAGCATCTCCTCCAGAGGCCCGGTGACGAAGCCGTGATAGCCGAATGTGCCGTCGTTCGTGGCGTAGACCACATCGAGCTGCTTGCCGAATTCGGCCTGGAGCTGGCCCACGCGCTTGTCCTCCGCAGTCCAGAACATCAGGTCGGCGGAGCGGAAGCCCGCGATCAGCGTGACATGATTGCCGAGCCGCAGATGCTCGCGCATGATCGGGTAGACGGGAGGGAGGCCGACGCCGCCCGCGGTGAACACCACGGTCTTGTCCGCCTCATAGCGGTGCAGTTCGCTCGGACGGCCCAGCGGCCCGGCAATGCCGGTAAAACTGTCGCCCACCTCCATGCGGTTGATGAGGATGCTGGAGGTGCCCAACGCCTGGACGACGAGGTCGATAGTCCCTGCCTGCGTGTCCCAGTCGGCCAGCGTGAGGGGGATAAGCTCGCCCTTCTCCCAGGCCAGGACGCGGACGAACTGCCCGGCTTGCGCCGCACGCGCGATCACGGGCGAGCTGACCACGAATTCGACGATGCCCGGCGACAGTTCGATCTTCTCCACGATCGTTTGCGGCGTCTCGCCGAGGTCGGTGTAACGCGCGGCTTTGGCCACGCGCTCCCTGGTCTCGGCGGGTGAGAACGGGTTGTCGCCCACGATCTGACGCGCCGCCGCCTGTCCGTCGCCCGCCGCGCGGATGGCGGTGGAGCCGCCGCGTGCCGCGTCGCCGCCGGAGAAGACGTCCTCGATGGAGGTTTCCTGCGATCCCTGCTTCAGCGAGATCGTGCCCCATTTGGTCGTCTCAAGCGTGGGCTCGGCGTCCTTGACGATCGGGTTGGCGTTGTTGCCGAGCGCCATGATCGCCAGATCAACGGGCATCATCTCGGTCTTTCCCGACGGTTTGGGGCTGCGCCGCCCCGATGCGTCCGGCTCGCCGAGTTGCATGATGTTGAGATTGGTGGCCTTGAGGAAGTGCGTCTTGTCATCGCCGATGAATTCGCTCGGCGCGCACAGCTCCTTGAGCACGATTCCTTCTTCCAGCGCGTGATGCAGTTCCTCGACGCGGGCGGGCATTTCGGCCTGCGTCCGGCGGTAGACGATCGTGACATGACCGCCCAGGCGCCGGGCCGTGCGCGCTGCGTCCATGGCGGTGTTACCGCCACCGATGACCATCACCTGCTTGCCCTTCACTTCCGGAAGCGGCGTCTCATAGTCGGGGTCGTGCCCCTGCATGAGGTTGACGCGGGTGAGGAACTCGTTCGCCGACATCACGCCCAGGAGATGCTCGCCGGGCACGTTCATGAAACGCGGCAGCCCCGCGCCCGTGCCGACGAAGACGCGCCAGAAGCCCTGCTCCTTCAACTGCTCAATGGTTGCCGTCTTGCCGACGATGAAGTTGCGCACGAACCGGCCGCCGAGCGCCGTGATCTTGTTCACCACGTCGTCGATCAGCATGTTCGGCAGGCGGAACTCGGGAATGCCGTAGCGCAGCACGCCGCCAAGGTCGTGGAACGCTTCGAACACCGTCACCGGATAGCCGTCCGCGCCCAGCAGATAGGCGTTGATGAGACCGGCCGGGCCGGAGCCGACGACCGCGATGGGCGGCTTGTCCGCCGCCACCCACGGATTGGTGAACGCGAGTTGTACCCCGCCGCCGTTCTCGGCATCGTCGATCTTCTTGCGCTCGGGCAGATACCACTCAAGCTGGCCGATCTCGATGGGCCGGTTGTTGAGGGTGCACACGCCCTGGCACTGCAGTTCCTGCGGACAGACGCGGCCGGTCACATTCGGGAGCGGGTTGCAGCCCTCGATCAGTTCCAGCGCCTCGCGGTAACGGCCCGTGCCCAGGAGTTCCAGCATCTCGGGGATGTGGATCTTGACCGGACAGCCGCCCTTGGGCTCGGACTTGCCTTCGATGGGAATGCCGATTTCGCATGGCCGGTCGTCGCACTGCTTGTCGCGCAGCACTTCGAGCCACACCAGCAGGTCCGCCTCGCGCACCGAATAGCCGAGGTTCGTGTAACCGAGATACCCCTGGTTCACGAGCCCGAAGTCCGAGGAACGCTCCTCGGGAGTGCGCATATAGGGCGGGATGTTGCTGTCGCCTGGCCAGCCCTCGGACAGCCCTTGGAACATCGGGTAGCGGTCCGAAAGATGCTGGTCGATGGCGCGGATGAACTTCCGCTTGAATTTGAGCGGAAGCTCCCAGACGAAGCGCTGCAGCAGGGTGCCCATGTCGCCCCCCGCCGCGAGCAGCCCCCAAAACGTCCTGGTGAACGCCGCGCCCAGTTCCTCCTGCTGGAATTCCCAGGCGATGGCGTCCATGCCCTCGGCGATGAACATCTCGCGGAAGGACGACGGATCGGCGAGGAGGCGCCGTTTCAGGAGGTCGAGCTGCTTGTAGAAGACGGCGACCTCGTCGCTCTGCTTCAAAGCCGCGATTTGCTCCTGCGTGGCTTCGACCGCGCTCTGCATTTCGGCGTATTTCTGCAATTGTTCTCTGGCGGTCATTGAATGATCTCCGCGTCGCAATTGGCGATGACACGCTTGATCCGTCCCTCCAGTTCGGGCGTGACCTGGATGTGCTCGAGCGCGCCGGGCTTCAGATGGCCAACTTCCTTCGCGGCGCCATCCACCATGATCGTGGTCTTCTCGAACAATTCGCCCAGATCCTGGTAGCAGGTCTTGCAGTTGGTGCACTTCGGCAGGGCATCCTCCGGCAGCCGGATCACCGCTTCGCCGCCGCTGGCCGAGGCCTGCGCCGGCTCGGGGGCCGTGGCCGCCGGAGCCAGTCCGCCGAGGGACAGACCGCCGGGCAATCCGCGTCCCGCTGGTGCGCCGGACGATGCCGCCAGTTCGGACATGCCCTTGGCGATGGAGTCGAGCGAGGCTTCGCGCTCGGCCGCCAGTTCCTGATAGCGGCGCTGCAGGCTGTCCAGCTCGGCGCGATGTGCGGCGTCCATGGCCGTCACATGCTGACCGGCCAGAACCTGCAGCGTGTGCCAGTATTTCAACCGCTCCTCGACCAGATGCACGATCGCGGGAGAAACCGCGATCTTCACCAGTTTCCCTGCGTTGTCCGTGATCCAGATGAAGGGCGTCTTGCCTTCACGGGCAGCGGCGCCGAGGGTGACATATTCATGCACCGGAACGCCCTCCGCAGCGGGGTTCAGCTTCTTGAAGTGCTTCTTGAAGCGCCCCTCGGCATAGGCGAAGTCGGCAGGCGTCAGCGGCAGGTCCATGAGCTGCGCCGCCCCGTCCGCATCCACATAGGGGAGCGAGCGGGTTGCCCAGTCTTTGTCCGGGTTCGGATTGCCGTCGAGCGACACGCGGTTTCCGCCCTTGGCCGGGCGCCGCGGATCGTGGACGAACACCGGGCACATGCGGCTTTCGACCGCCAGACGCCCGTGCTTGTTCGCGGCGTCGTCGGCGATGCCGTGCTCGGCCTGACAGGGCGTGTAGACATCGAGCACCGCGGGCGCGTCCGCGTAGTTCAGGAACGCGACCACGCTCTTCAGGAAATGGCCCTGAAGCGCGGGCGATGCCTGGACGACGTACACATTCGGGTGGAACGCGGCGATCAAACCGAGTTCCTTGCGGTCCTCCTGCTTGCCGCTGTGCGCCGCGCCGACGCGCGACAGGTCCGAATCCTGCGCGAGATAGGAGGCCGTGGAGGCCTGCCCGCCGGTGTTCGAATAAGCGCCAGTGTTCAGCACCACGACCTTGACCGGCGTCCGCGTCGCCAGGAGCCGCGACAATGCGCCGAAGCCGATGTCGTAGGTCGCGCCGTCGCCGCCCATGCTGATGACGGTCGGCAGCATGGCGAGTTCGTCCTGGTTGAACTGCGACCAGTTGAAATACCGGAAGAAGCTGTCATGGACCTCCGGGTCGTAGGCATCGTCCGTCTCGAGCCGGGCGATGCGCAGCGCCTTGAAATCCTCCGCCGCTTCCTGCGCGAGGCCCTCGAAGATGCCCTTGGCGAGCGCGGGCGTATCCTGGAACAGGCTGTTCACCCACGGATCGGTGTAGGGATTGAACGGGAAAGTCGAGGCATACACGCTCGAACAACCCGTGGCGTTGGCGATGACCGTGCTCGCGGGACCGTTGCCGGTCGGGCCGCTTTCCAGCGCGTAGAGACGCTTTTCCAGCGCCGAGATCGTGCGGGCGATGCGCTCGGTGCGGCCATCCTCGTCCCGCCCGTTGGCGGCGGCCTTGGCACGCTTGGCGGTGAGGCCGTCGATCAGGCTCTCGATTTCGCGGATATGCGCCTTGTTGCGCTCGCCATGCATGGCGCGGTTGGCGGCGACGACAAGACGGATGGCCGTGACCTCGCCGCAGCCGCGGCACGCGCCATGACCGCCGGTGACGGCGTAGTAGTTGGCGCGGTCTAGGATCATGCGTTTGGTGTCGCCGTCCGTCCCCGTTGCCCCCGCGGTGAAGCGGGCGGGTGTGTTGGGCGTGCGGGTGAGGAACTCGAAGCGCGTTTGCAGGGCGTCGAGCAGCGCAGGGTCCTGGACGCGGTCCTTCAGGGAACCGGGGCCGCAAACATCGACGCATTCGAGGCAACCCGAGCATTTCCACGGATCGATGGTCACCGAGAAGAGACCGCCCGTGCCGGGGGCCTCCTTTTCCATGGCATCGAAGAACGGGCGCGTGCGCGCGACCGGGAAGGCCGCCAGCGCCGCCGTGAGCCTGCGGAAAGTCTCGGCCAGCGAAGCGTCGTTGCCGGCAAGAGGCGCCGCCGCCGCCGCCGCCATCTCGTGGAACGGCTTGGCGTCCTTCGCCGCGCGGTAGCCCTCACGGACCGCTGTCGCCAGCGCGAAGACATGGCCGCGCAACGTATCCTTCTGTGCGTCGGTGATGTTGAGCTGCGACACCGCCGTCAGCAGCAGATCGTGGATTTCATGCACGGTGTTGGGGATGGCCGCGTCCGGGCAGACGAGCGCGCATTCCACGCAGCCGGTGCACAGATCGGCGTCGAATTCCGGCACGTTGCGGCGGAACAAACCCTTGTCCTTGAAGGCCGCGCTCGCTGCGGGCATGAACAGGCCGGTGCCGGGGAGAACCGGCGCCTCGGCGATCGTGCCGTCGCGGAAGTGGGAGGCGACAACGTCCTCGTAATACTCCTGATCGAGGAAGCCAGCGCTCGCCGCGGCAACGCCGCCGCGGGCCATCGAGGCCGACAGTGCGATGCTGCGGCCGGCTTTCGCGCCCGTGTCCACATTGGCCTCGGCGAATGCCGGGTCGTCATAGGGCACGGCTTGCGTGGCCTGAAGGCCGTCGCGGATCACCGCCATGTTGCTCTCGACGATCTGGCCGCCCTTGGCGCCGAACTTCTTCGTGATCTGCTGGCGGATCTTCTCCAGGATCGCGTCTTGCGACGCGCCCGCGGAGGCGCGCTCCACATGTCCGCACACCGCGCCGATGAAGGCGATGCCCATCATGCGCGTCTCGAGGTCGGCTGTCGGCGCATGGCGCTTGGCGACCGCAAAGGCGTCGATGACGAAGACCTTCAGCTTGCGCTCGCGGATCGCCTGCCGGGCATGGGCGGGCAGCTCACGCCAGGCCTCCAGCGGCGGCAGGTTGGATTGCAGGATGAACGTGCCGCCCTCGGCCAGACCCTTGAGCGGGTTGGTGTGGCTGAACACCTTGTGATCCGGCGAAATGACGATTTCCACGTCCTCCAGCTCGGCGTTGGTGATCTTCACCGGCTCCGGGCTCAGGGTGATGTAGTAATTCGTCGGAGCGCCGCTCTTCTCCGAGCCGTATTTCGGCGCGGCCTTGGATTTCAGGTCGAGGACGCCCGCCAGGATATCCGTCAGCAGCTTGCCCGTTGCGATGGTCCCGTAGCCGCCGACCGAATGGAAGCGCACGCGGAAGGCCGTGGGCGGCAGGAGGTGCGGGTTCGCCTCGGTTTCCAGCGCCATCAGCTCGGTTTCGGGGTAGGCCGCTTTCAGCTTGGTTTGCAGCGCGGCGAGACGCGGCGCGGGCGTCTTGGCGAAGAACTGCGAGCCGAGATAGACGAGCGGAGCGCCCGTCGGGTTGTCCATGTTCTTGAACGCCGCTACGAGATGGCGCGGCTGCAGGTCGTGCGCACCGAGACCGAAGATGGCCGTCGTAATGCGCGGCAGCGAATCGATGGCCGGAACGCCCGGATGGCGCGCTCCGCCGGCATTCTCCCTGGCATGGTAGAGCGCCTGCTTGACCAGGCTCGCCAGCGCGGTGTTGTCCGAGCGCTCCAGGACCGTAACGGCCTTTTTGCCCGCGAGCGCGGCCACGAGTTCAGCTTCCGGGAAGGGGTGCAACAGCTTGATGGAGACGACACCGACCTTTCTGCCCTGGCCGCGCAGGTAGCTGGCGACCGCTTCGGCATCGTCCGTCACCGAACCAAGGCCGACGACGACGGTCTCGGCATCCTCGCACAGGAAGGTCTTCACCGGCGCGTACTGGCGGCCGGTCAGCTCGCTATACTCCTTCATCGCTTCACGGACGAAGCGCGGCACCTCGTTGGCGAAATGCGTCCGGTGGTCGGCGGCGCCCGCCTGGAAATCGGGCTGGTTCTGCACGCCGCCGGTCATGCCGGGATTATGCGGGTCGACCAGCGCCGGAACACGCTGGCGCGTGCCTTTCTCATAGGCGTTCAGCCACTGACGCCGCCACTGCGCGTGCAGCACCTCGGGCACCCACTGGAGTGTCTCCGCGATACCCGCGCCTTCATTGTCGCGCTCGACGGCGTCGGAATTGGTATCGAGATAGGTCGTCAGCGCCGCGAGATGAGTGGGCGCAAAATCGCCCGCGCGCTTCGTCAGATAGGTCCGGAGCTGGTGGACGCGGCCCTTGGCGCCGAACAGGATTTCCTGCGCGACCGTCGGACACTTGATGCGTCCGGCGGGATCGCCGAGGAATTCTCTGAGGAGATCATCCTCCGGCACGAAAGCCTCGCTCAGCATGTGGCTGGTGGCGAAACCGTCCATGCAATTGGCGACCGGGATCAGCGACTGGCTGGCGATCTTATAGGAGATCGCGGCGAGATCGGCCGCTTCCTGCGGGTTCGAGCCGAAAAGAACGGTGTAGCCTGACGTCAGAAGGGCGTAGACGTCGTCATGACCGGCCATGACGTTGAGCGAGTGCTTGGAGACCACGCGCGCCGCGATATGCAGCACGAAGCCGCCGACCTTCTTGCCAACGGTAACGTAATGCGACTCCAGGCCGTAGAGGATGCCCTGGCTCGATGACGCATTGGAAACGTACTTGCCGCCGGTGAGCGCCGCGCCCAGCGCTCCGCTTTGCGCTGAATGTTCGCCTTCGGGTTCGAAGAAGAATGGATGTTTGCCCCACACATTGGTGCCGCCGCTGGCACGGAAGGCTTCGTAAATCTCGGAAATCTCTGTGGACGGTGTAATTGGATAGCCGATGACGCCGCCACAGACTTGGCCCATCACCTGGGCCACGGCCCCATTACCGTGGATCACACTCGGCATGCCCGGGTATTTCGTGCTCATATACTCAATCCGTGTGGGGGTTGATTTCGCGCAAACGGGTCCGCGTCGCGAACCCTTGCTCTCGACAGAGTAGCAGTGCGAAGATTTTTGTCACACTGGAAATATGGCGAACACAGCATACCGAAGACCAGTTTTTTCTCGATAAACACGGCGGATGAGGCAACATGCCGCTGTCCGGCAGAGCCTGGAGCATACGCCGCTTTGGTGAACAGCAGTGTAGCGCCGCCGCCGTTTGCCACCCCTCGCGGCCGGTGAGCGAGCAAGCGCGGGTGCTTCCGGTGTGATCCTTAAGTCGCTGAAATACTTACCTTATGGCTGGCGTATTCAGGCAGGGTGGGGGTAAAACTGGAGGCCGGCGGGTGGCGTTCGAGCGCGCCGGCCTGCAGCCGGGACATGGCGAGGAGACGAGGTGAATGAGTTTGCGGGCAGCTACGCGCGTGGGGACGATCGCCGTGCTATTGTGGTCGTCGCAGGCGTCCTTGACGGTGTTGGCGAAAGGCATTCCGCCGCTGCAACTCGTGGCCATGAGCTTCACGCTCGGCGCGGCCACCGGTGCCGCCGGTCTTCTGGTGCGCCCTCAGATGCGGCATGAGCTGCGCCGCTTCACCGCTCCGGCAGCCCTTCTGGGTGTCGGCGGGCTGCTATTTTACCACACTTTCTATTTCGTCGCGCTCGATCTTGCGCCGCCGCTGGAAGCCAGTCTCATCAATTATCTCTGGCCATTGCTGATCGTGCTGTTCTCGGCTGCGCTTCCGCGGGTGGGGCGGCTGCATTGGCACCATTTGGCGGGTGCGCTGCTGGGCCTGGGCGGCGCGGTGCTCGCGGTATCCAAGGGCGAGGCGGTGCGGATCGAGGCGTCGGCGATGGCGGGGTATGGCGTGGCGATGGCGGCCGCCGTAACCTGGGCAGGGTATTCCGTCCTTTCGCGCCTGTTCGCAGCGGTGCCGTCGAGCGTGGTGATGGTGTATTGCGCTGCGACGGCGATTGTGGGCGGGCTGGCGTCGCTGGCGCTGGAGAATCCCGTGTGGCCGCTCGACGCGCGGCAGGCACTGGCGGTGGCCGGGCTTGGCCTGGGGCCGTTGGGGCTGTCGTTTTATGTTTGGGATTACGGCTGCAAGCACGGTGACCTGCGCGTGCTGGGCGCTGCCGCCTACTTCGCGCCGCTTCTGTCTTCCGCGCTGATGATCGCCTGCGGTTTGGGGGAGGGAAGCCCCATGCTCTGGCTGGCGGCAGCCGCTATCGCAGGCGGCGCCGCTCTTGCGTCCAAAGATCTTCTGTTCAAACGGCGAGCCGTGCCGAATGCTGCCTCGCCAGCCAAGCCCACCACGACCTGACGTGGCTGTCGCTGCCGACCGAACAAATCGCTCCCCGACAGCTCAACATGCGGTCCAGATACCCGCGCAAACAGTGCTCTCGTGCCTTCTGCCGGATCAGCACTGCCTCCGCGGAACTCAACCGTGCTTGAGGAAACTGTAGCGAAGGTTGCCAGTCTGGCCTGGCGCCGCAGGCTCCGCCTCTGACTCCTGAAGCCCATATTCCGGTACCGGCGCTTCTCCAGCATTCGCGGGAGAGGGCAGGCCAATGCCCGGCTGGCCATAGCGGCGCGGCAGATCATGCGGATGCATAGACGGCAAGTCCCCCTTTTGCTCCGCTGTGGGGGCATTCTGCCCGGTCCACTGGCTGGCGCCGAACCACACTTGAATGAGCTGGCACTCGTCGTCGGTCAGGCCGACTCCGGCCTGCGAACAGTGGGCGAGCACATAGTCCCGGTATGCGCGGGCCACGGCGGCGGGTGATCGGGAGTGCTCCAGCCACGGATCGATCTCGTCGACGGCCTCTATGACGAACCCAACGTCCTTCGCCCCAAGCTTCAGCCCGGCTTCGGAAGCACGCTTGACGACAGCATCCGCCGAACGGCCCGGCGCGAACCCGTTCTCGCGCACCTCTGCCGCGATCAGCGTGAACAGGAGCTGATATTCGCTCGGCGGCAACGGTGGCGCCTTGCAGGCTTCGTAGATGCGGGTAATCGAGCGCTGCAGTTCGGCCAGACGGCCAGAGTTGCCCCCCTGCGGCTGGCGCTGTGCCGGCGCGCCCTGCGCGATGGCCTGTGCGGCGAGGTGCGCTTCGGCAGGCTGCGGCTCGTCGCGCAGACGGTGCTTCGAAGGGTTGTAGACGAAATGCGGTGGTTTCTCCGTCAGGCGGAGGTTCTCCGGTAAATTCTGCGTGAGGAAGTTCAGGAAGCCGCCGGACCCGGCCCAGTTGGTGCCGATAGTCTTCGGGTGCCCCAGCGCCTTCTGCGCCCGGTCGGCGAGATAGGCGAGCGGTACCGGCTTCTCCGAGTTTTCCACAACGTCGAGAACCAGCTCAAGGATCTCGCTGCCGATGACCTTGAAATCGTCAATCAGCGACTGGATCGCGGCATCCGCGGTCCCGCCGGGGGACGCGCGGCGCTTCTGGCTCGCATCGGCCACGGCGGCGGCGACCGCGGGTTGCAACTGGCGTGGCGGCAGGCTCGGAGCCGCTGAGCGCTGCGGCGCCTCAAGAGTGGGGACGCGCGCCGGCTGCTCGAGCGCAGGGGCGCGCTGCTGCGGCGGCGCTTCCAGAGTGGCGGGCGACATCTGCCCGTGATCGTCGCCGAGCAGGGCCTCCGGCTGCATCAGGCAGCGAATGAGATCCTCCTCACGGATGCGGCCGTCGGAAAACGCCTTGTAGTAGGGCGACGTGTAATCGTTGGCGTAGATGATCGTCTGCCGGTTGTGCGAGCGCAGGCTGAGCAGCACCGGCGTGAAGTCGGCGTCGCCGGACAGAATGATGAATTCGTCGAAATGTGTCGGATGGTCGAGATAATCCCGCACGTCGCAGGCGATGCGGATGTCGGAGCTGTTCTTGAACTGCGATGTCAGATGCGGGCAGTCCACAACTTCCAGTCCTGCGCGCATGAAATTATGGCGCACGAACGCGAACGAGCAGGGATCGCCCGAACCCTCGCGGCCACTGCGCCGCGGGACCGGGTTGCCGTAGCACCGACCGACGATGATCTTGCGCCGCACCGCAGGCGTCGGGGCGTCTGTCCGGACAAGAGCGCCGGAGACGATTTGCGACAGCCAGAAAGTCGGGTTTCTCGCAAAGCGCGCAGCCGCTTCTTCGTCGCGACCTTTAAGCGACAAATATATATTATCGAAGTCGATGAATAGCGCGGATAAATGAACACCCGCGTGTCCCGGAAGCATTATTTTACACCCCGCTGAAACCAGCTTTACCGCTTACGAAGCGGAAGCCGGTTATTATTGTCTGCTGGGACACACCACGAAATTGCCCTCTTGCTTCGCCGAATGCGATCCCGCCAGACCGCCAACGGCTACGGTGTGTACCAGTTTCCTTATTTTCCCCTTCCCGGCAGGCCCCTAGTTACCTCCTGACCAGGCGAATCGTACTTCCCCCTTCGCGTCCGATTAAAGGACAATCATGCATCTGCCGCAAGTGCTCTCGAACACTGTCAGCCTTATCCACATCCGTAGTAGGGCGGAGCCGCAGATCGCGCCGAAAACGTGCCACAACCGCACTTGTTGGGTCAGAAATGATCCCGGCGCTTCCTAAGTTCAGCAAAGATTGTGGCAAGGCGTTGACCGGTCATGCCCAGTGTCGCCTGAATCTCGGCGCTGTCTGGTCGCAGGAACGGATTCGTGGCCTTTTCCGTGGCCAGAGTAACCGGAAGTGTGACCGAATTCGCACGGCGAAGCGTTTCCACTTCGGCTGCTCGCTGTTGCAGCGCGGCATTGCCGGGCTCGACGGTGAGGGCGAAGGCGGCGTTTTTGAGCGTATATTCGTGCCCACAAAAAAGGAGCGTTTCGTCCGGTAGCTGCATCAGCTTTTGCAAAGAGCCCCACATCATGGTGGCGTCGCCCTCGAAAAGCCGTCCACAGCCAAGCGAGAACAACGTATCGCCCGCGAATACGAGCCCGGCACCGGGCAGCCAGTAGGCGACGGCGCCGAGCGTATGGCCCGGGACACCGATCACGCGAACTTGAAGCCCCCCGAAGGCGAACTCCGTGCCGTCTTCAACCTCGAAATTGACGCCGGGAATGCGGCCGACATCCCGTTTCGCTGCCACGATGGTGCAGCCGGTCTCCTGCTGCAGCTCCTCATGTCCGGCGGTGTGGTCGCCGTGATGATGGGTGGTGAAGATGTGCGTCAGCCGCCAGCCCTTCTGGCGGAGCGCCTCACGGATGGGTTCGGCGTCCGGCGTGTCGATGGCAGCAGTCAGGCCGTGGCCGGGATCATGGATGAGGATGCAGAAATTGTCGTCGCAGCAAACGAACTGCTGAACGTCGAGGGCCGCCATCGTTGTTTTCTCCCGGATTGCGCTTGGCATGCGCGGTTTTGACCATTTGCAGATTCTGCTATCATAGGGTGACTTCCTGGCCAACCTCGGAGAAAGCGCCGCCTGCGGCCGGCGAACACCAGCATGTATCTCGATGTTCAGGAGTTGAACGGTTTCTACCAGACGCCACTGGGCATGGTGGCGCGGCATCTGCTTGCCTATCGCATCCGCACGCTGTGGCCGGACGTGCACGGCGAGAAGGTGCTGGGCATCGGCTTTGCCGCCCCTTTCGTACGGCCCTTCCTTGGTGAGGCCGGGCGCGTCATCCTTGCAATGCCGGAGCAGCAGGGCGCGATCCGCTGGCCGCAGGAAGCGCCGTCGGCCACCTTTCTTGCCAGCGAAACGCAGCTTCCCCTTGCCGATGCGTCGGTGGACAAGGTGCTGGCGGTGCACTGCCTGGAAAGTTGCGACGCGGTGCGCACCTTCCTGCGCGAGATCTGGCGGGTGCTGGCGCCCGAGGGGCGTCTGCTTCTGATCGTGCCGAACCGGCGCGGACTATGGGCGCGTTTCGACACCACGCCCTTCGGCCAGGGCCATCCCTACAGCCGTGGCCAGATCAAGCGGCTCCTGAGCGAGTGCCTCTTTGACACCACGGAATGGTCGTCCAGTCTGTTCATGCCGCCGCTCAACTGGCGGATTGTGCTGAAGACGGCGGTGCCGGTGGAGCGGGCCGGGCATTATGGGTGGCCCGGCTTTTCCGGCGTGCTGATGGTGGAGGCGCAGAAGCAGCTCTATGCGCCAATCGGCCGGTCAGCGCCCGCCAAGGCCAAGCTGCGAACCGCCAACGCGGCCTCGCAACCGGTGAACCAGAGCGCGCAGCATGAAAAGAAGCAGGGGCCGTGCGCGCGGCGCGACCGGACATGAATGTCGCCGCACTGCTGCTGGCCGCCGGGCTGTCGGCGCGCATGGGGGCGCGCAACAAGCTTCTCATCGGTATCGGCGGCGAGCCGCTCGTGCGGCGCGTGGCGCGCGCCTACCTGGGAGGGGGCGTGACGCTGTATGCCGTCGTCGGTCATGAGGCGCCGCTGGTGCGGGCCGCGCTTGACGGCCTGCCGGCGACGTTCATCGAAAATCCCCGGTATGCCGGGGGACAGGCCGGTTCGCTGCATGCGGGGTTGCGCGCCATGCATGCCGGCCATGATGCCGTGCTCGTCGCGCTCGCCGACCAGGCGGCGCTCGAAGCCGGAGATATCGCCGGTCTCATCCGCGCCTTCGCGAGCGGGGACAGGACACAAGCCCTCATCCCGTTTCATGCGCGCAGGCGCGGCAATCCGGTGCTTTTGCCCAAGGCCGTGGCGGCAAGGCTTGCCGCGGCGCCGGGTGAGCCAAGCGGGCGCGAATTCTTCGCCACCCACCCGGAACTCGTGAAACGATACGACGCGCCGAACGACCATTTTGTCATCGATATCGACACGCCCGAGGACCTCGCCTCCTTTTCTCCACGGTAAATTCCGGCTGGCACTCCGGCACCCTGCGTGTTAAGGCCACGCCCATGCTGTCCCGCGCCAAACATCGCTGGCTTATCGCCCTTCGTCACTCTGCCGGGACGGATTCCTAGTCGCACGACTTCATTCATCCAACCGGCTCGTGGCAAAGGCGGGGCGGATGGATCATCACCATAATCCAGAAAAAACCCGAGTTTTGACGCGAGCCATGCATCGGACCCTGCCATGGCTCATACTGCTGCAACCATCGCCGACGCGCCCGCGCCCAGTCCCAACGGGGGCTATATTCTCGCCGCAACGGGTGCCGCGCTCTTTTCCACCAAGGGCATTCTGATCAAGCTCGCCTATGGGGGCGGGGCGACGCCCGATGTCGATACGATCACCCTTCTGGCGCTGCGCATGGCGTTTGCCCTGCCTTTCTTTGCCGTTATCGGTGTCCTGGCCTGGCGGGCACGCGCGGAGGAAGGCTACGCGCCCCTCTGCCGTGGCGACATCCTGCTGGCGGCCTTCCTCGGCCTGCTGGGTTATTACGTGTCCAGCTATCTCGACTTCAAAGGGCTGGTGTACCTGTCCGCTCAGTTCGAGCGGCTGATCCTGATGACCTACCCGCTTTTCGTGACGCTACTCGGGGCGGCTTTCTTTGGCGGCGCGATCACGGCGGCGGGCGTTGTCGCCCTGCTCGTCAGCTATAGCGGTATTGCCGTGATCTTTGCGCACGGCGCCACGGCAACGGGCGAGCATGTCATCCACGGCGTGGCCTTCGTCGCCAGCGCGGCGTTCACCTTCGCTTTGTATCAGTTGCTGGCGCGGCCGCTGATTGTACGCATCGGCTCGCGCGTGTTCACGAGCATCGCCATGGGGGCGGCGGGCGTGGTGGTGCTGGTGCATTTTCTGGCGGCGGGCGGGCTCGCGAGGCTCGACCAGGTTCCGGTGCGGGTCGTGTGGCTGGCGGCGGCGATGGCCGTCACGGCGACGGTGCTGCCGTCCTTCATGCTCAGCGCGGCCTTGCGGCGGATCGGCGCCCAGGCGGTCTCTGCGATCGGAACCGTCAGCCCGGTGGCGACAGTGGTGATGGCCATAGCTCTGCTCGGCGAACCGTTCACGGCGACAGACGCGCTTGGCACAGGGCTGGTCATCCTGGGCATCGGGCTCTTCACTTGGCATGATTCGCGCCGGAGGAGGACATAGAGCGGCGCCTTCGAGCGGGACAAACCGGTGAAAACGCCGGGAGAGCCTTTTGCGCGTTTGACTTGCTCCCGCCCGGGCACCTATATCAGTTCCGATCAGGGAACAAATCGAGGCCATCAGGGCGTCCGGCTGTCAGTGGAGGGCGCGAGGCAGGGCAGGATCAGCGATGACGAAACGTACCTACAATCCGAGCACGTTGAAGCGCAAGCGCAACCACGGCTTCCGTATGCGCATGGCGACCAAGCAGGGGCAGCGCGTGCTGGCGCGGCGCCGTGCCAAGGGCCGCAAGCGCCTGAGCGTGTAGCTTGCGGCTTGAGACGCTCAAGACGAGGCGGGAGTTCGCGCGTGTTAAGGACGGCGGCAAATGGGCTGCGAAAAGTTTCGTGCTGCAGGCTATAGTGCGCGGCGACAGCGGACCGGCGCGGTTCGGCTTTACCGTCAGCGGGCGCTCGCTGGCTGTGAAGGACGCAAGCGGCGTGACGAAACGCGCGGGCGCGGTGGTCCGCAACCGGGCGCGGCGCCGGCTGAAGGAAGCGCTGCGGCTGCTGGCGCCGGTTCACGCTCGTCCCGGATTTGATTATGTGGTCATTGGCCGCCGCGAAGCCCTTCACCAAAGCTTCGCCGATCTGCTAGAAGACGTGGCACTCGCATTCGCCAAGGTGCACCGTCCGCCACGTGCCAGGAACAGGCGGCCCGGCGCGGAGCGCGGCAGAACGGAAGTGAAAAGTTAATCGGGCGGCGCTGGCCAGCCTCTTGTTTGGAAGCGATTATCGGGTATGGACGAGAACAACCGTAATTTTCTGCTGGCCCTGATGCTTTCGGTCGCGGTGCTGTTCGGCTGGCAGTATTTCTTTGTGCGGCCTGGCCTGGAAGAGCAGCAGCGCCAGGAGGAGCACCAGCGGCAGGTGCAAAAAGGCAACGGTCAGCCGGAACTGCCGCAGGCGGGACGCGCCGGCCAGTCCAACGTTCCGCAGCCGGCCACGAAGCCGTCGGGCAGACCCGCGACGCCCTCGACGCTGCCGCCTCTCATGCCGCTCCAGCCCACGCGCGAGGCGGCGCTCAAGGCCAGTCCGCGCATCCCCATCGACACACCGAGCCTGAAGGGCTCGATCGGCCTGAAGGGTGCGCGCATCGACGATCTGGTGCTGAAGCATTACAAGGAGACGGTGAAACCGGACAGCCCGCTGGTGACGCTGCTGTCGCCCTCCGGAAGTCCGAAGCCCTATTACGCCGAATCGGGCTGGACGGTGGCGCCCGGCGAGGCCGTGAAGGTGCCGAACGGCGACACGCTGTGGAAGGCGGAAACGAAGAACGCGCTGTCGCCCGGCCATCCAGTGACGCTCGTCTATGACAATGGCGATGGCCTGATCTTCCGGCGCACGATCGCCGTCGATGCGGATTACATGTTCACCATCACGCAGGAGGTGGAGAACAAGACCGGCAAGGCGGTCACGCTCTACCCCTATTCGCTGATCTCGCGGCATTACCGGCCGGAGGTGTCGGGCTTCATGATCCTGCATGAAGGCCTGATCGGCGTGCTCGGCGACGAAGGGCTGAAGGAAATAACCTACAAGGACATCGCGGAGGACAAGAAAGAGACCTTCAAAGCCACGTCAGGCTGGCTCGGCATCACCGACAAATACTGGGCGACGGCGCTGATCCCCAGTCAGAATGCGCCCTATGAGGCCTATTTCCAGGAGTTTCCCGCCAGCGGGCCGAATAGCCGCGAGACGTTCCAGACGCTCTTCCTGCTCAACCCGGTGACCATCGCGCCGGGCACCAGGCAGGCCGAAATCTCGATGCTGTTCGCCGGGGCCAAGCAGGTCGATCTCGTTGACGGCTATGAGGCCAAGTACGGCATCAAGATGTTCGACAGGATGATCGACTGGGGCTGGTTCCCGTTCATCACCAAGCCGCTGTTTCAGGCGCTCGACTTTTTCTACCGTCTCGTTGGGAATTTCGGGATCGCGATCCTCATCGTGACCGTGCTCGTGAAGCTGGCGTTCTTCCCGCTGGCGAACAAGTCCTATTCCTCGATGAGCAAGATGAAAAAGCTGCAGCCGGAGATGAAGCGCATCCAGGAGCGCTACGCCGAGGACCGGATGAAGCAGCAGCAGGCGATGATGGATCTGTACAAGAAGGAGAAGGTCAACCCGATGGCGGGCTGCCTTCCCATATTCATACAGATCCCCGTGTTCTTCGCGCTCTACAAGGTCATTTTCGTTACCATCGAGATGCGGCAGGCGCCGTTCTTCGGCTGGATCCAGGACCTGTCCGCGCCCGATCCGACGACCATTTTCAACATCTTCGGGCTGATCCCGTGGACGCCGCCCGCGTTCCTCATGATCGGTGTCTGGCCCATCCTCATGGGTATGACGATGTGGGTGCAGATGAAGCTGAACCCCTCGGCGCCCGATCCGGTGCAGCAAAAGATCTTCACCTGGATGCCAGTGTTCTTTACCTACCTGCTCTGCGCGTTCCCGGCGGGCCTCGTCATTTACTGGACGTGGAACAACCTGCTCTCGATCCTCCAGCAATGGGTGATCATGCGGCGGCAGGGCGTCGAGGTGAACCTTTTCGAGAACATGGGTCTCACCAAGCTCATGGACAAAATGGCGAGCAAGGGGCGGCCGGCCGAATAGCCGTGAGGCCTCTCCCCGCTGCGAGGAGGCTTGCGGCGGGGTCTACTTGGTGGCCCGGCGCTGCTGTCGGGCCTCTTACTGCTCTTTCACAATTTCCGGTGACGGCGGCCATGTGCAGCCGTCATTCCGGCAGAGCGGCGCGTTACCGGGAAAGCGCGCTGAGGCCTGACCGACACGGCATTTTAATTCCTGTCTGCTAACCGTTTGCTCTCACGCATAAAATGGAGCAGACCGATGAGCCAACCCTCAATCGCTTCGCAGCCCGGCGAGACTCGCGGCGGGGAAGCCGCCCCGATCATCAGTCCGTCGGCAGTTTACGTCGCCGAGGGCGCCGTAATGGTGACGCTGGGTGTGATTGCCATTATCGCCCCGGTCGTGAGCAGCCTGGTGATCGCGCTGTTTGTCGGCTGGCTCCTGCTGATTGGCGGCCTGTTCCGCGCGGCTGCTCTTTTGCAGAAGCGTCACGCGCCCGGATTCTGGTGGTCGGCCGCAGCGGCGGGTCTTGCCGTTCTTCTCGGCCTCATGCTGATCATCGATCCGATCCGCGCCATGCTCAGCCTCACGATCGTGCTCATGATCATGTTCATCGTCGAAGGTGTCGGGTCGATCTTCACGGCCCTCGATTTTCGCAAGCGCGTCCACAATTGGGGGCTGCTCCTATTTTCGGGCCTCATCGATCTGGTCCTGGCCTACATGATTTACCTGACATGGCCGGGATCGGGCGTTGCAGTTGTTGGACTTCTGGTCGGCGTATATCTGATCTTCACCGGCATGGCCGTGTCCTTGACGGGGCTTGCTTCGCGCAGTGTCGCCGCCGGCCGGAAGGCACCCGAAACACCGGAAGCAGGCTTTCCGCACGGCGCGGCGCCGACCGCCTGACCTTCGCTGCGACGCGCCGGCTCACCGGACAGGGCCGGCGCCGCCATCACGCGTCAGCGCAGCACGATGACGAATGCCACGATGGAGATGGTGCCGAGCAGCAGCATGTCCTTATTCTTCGTGGAACTCCCGGCCCATTCCTGGAGGATCGACGGGGTATCAATGGCCTCGATGATGAGATCCACCAGGAAGATCAGGCCAAGGATCCCGAGAACGGCGAGCCCCACGGGAAAATAGCGGAAGCAATCGCACGCCGCGGAGTCCACGGCCATGAGGATGACCACCGTTCCGGCGACGAGAAACGTTATGGCGGCGAGCACGCCGAGCATAATGATAATCAGGAATCGCCCGATGTCCGCTGCGGTGACGATATAATTTTTCGCGTCAGGCATGGGTGTGATCCGGCCTCCCATTGCATCGGTTCAAACGAAGACAGCGCGCCAGCGAAGGCTAGAAAACACCGAAAAAATTTCGAAAAATTTAATTTGCTGCGTTGAAGGCGCGATAAGCTTTTAGCGCAGGCGCCCCTGCGCGGCTTACGCGGCTTTCCACTTGATGGAGCAGCCGATCGATGCCGTCTGCTCGCGTGGCCCCTGGCCCGTCGCAGCAATCAGCTTCATGGCCTCGAACAGCTCGCGCCGCGCATCCGGTGCCGCCTGCCGCCCGCTCTCATCCAGCCGCCCGCGATATTGCAGTTCCAGATCCGCGTTGAAGCCGAAGAAATCCGGCGTGCACACCGCATCATAGGCGCGCGCCACATCCTGGCTCTCATCGTAGAGATAGGGGAAGGGGAAGCCGTGGTCTTTGGCAAACAGCTTCATGTTCTCGAAGGAATCCTCCGGATGGGTCGTCACGTCGTTTGCGGAGATCGCCACGGTCGTCACGCCGAGCGCGGCAAGCTCGGTGGCGTCGCGGACGATACGGTCGATAACCGCGTGAACATAAGGGCAGTGATTGCAGATGAACATCACGAGCGTGCCCTTGGGGCCCCGGATGTCGCTGAGCCCGTAGGTTTTGCCGTCAGTTCCTGGCAGATGGAAATCCGCAGCCTTCCAGCCAAAGTCGCAAACAGGGGGGGTCGCAGCCATTCAGGTGTCCTTTCTCAGTCATTTTGCGGGGGATGGGCGCGGGCTCGCCGGAGCCTCATGCGGCAGCGCCGCCCCCTCGCAGAGAGCGACTCAGAAATACACAGGAACGCAGCAGAATTCCATTGACGAACGCCTCTTAACGTTGGAATATTTATTCAACGCAGCCATGGGAGGTCTAAGAAAATGACCCCACCGGAGATAAGTCAGCCGTCTTGTGAAGTGCTTTCGACTGGTGGCGCGGCAAGATGGCACAAAATCGGCTCTACAATTCGATAAGTTGAAACGGCTTCGTTTGCGTGAGCCATCCTCCAAGGATCTTGATCGCGTGAAGGAAAGCTGTGTTATCCAGATCCATCTGGTTAGGGCTCAGCCGGGAAAGCTTGGAAAGCACGTTATCGTCTCGGAAGAGGGTGATCGCTACAGGAGGTAAATTTAACGCTCTACACCTCTGCTTCAGACGTTGAATACGGCTTCAGACTCCCGCAAAAGACTGAACAGCCCTTTGGAAAATGATGGAATAGCCTCGCTGGGGTGCCCAGCGAGGCTTTTTCTTGCTCGTCATGGGGCGGATGCCTTGAACGTTCCTGCAGCAGGCAGCGGGTTGCATTTGCAGGATGAAAAAGCCACATTGGCTGCAGTCTCGGGAATGCCGCCCGCTCGCCGCTGGTCAGCCTGCCCGCAGATGCATCAGCCGAAAAAGCCTCCCGCAGTGGCGTGTGAACAGGTGAACGCGTCGGTGTGTGAGAGTGCCCCTTGTCCACCACCCAACCGTCACCGTTCGCGTGCCCATGACCACCGTCATATCCGTCAACGCCGTCTCGAAAACCTACGCCACGGGTTTTCAGGCCCTCAAAGACATCAACCTGGACATCCGGGAAGGCGAAATCTTTGCGCTTCTCGGCCCGAACGGCGCTGGCAAGACGACGCTCATCAGCATCATCTGCGGCATCGTCAACGCGACCTCCGGCACGGTGACCGTCAACGGTCATGACATCATTCGCGACTACCGCGCCGCGCGTTCGGTCATAGGCCTCGTCCCCCAGGAGTTGACGACCGACGCGTTCGAGACCGTTTGGGCGACCGTCAGCTACAGCCGTGGCCTGTTCGGCCGCCGCGCCAATCCCGCCCATATCGAGAAAATCCTGAAAGATCTGTCGCTCTGGGACAAGCGCGACAGCCAGCTGCGCACACTGTCGGGCGGAATGAAGCGGCGTGTCATGATCGCCAAGGCACTGTCGCACGAGCCGCGCATCCTGTTTCTCGATGAGCCCACGGCGGGTGTCGATGTCGAATTGCGCCGCGAAATGTGGGAGGTGGTGCGCTCCTTGCGCGACTCCGGCGTGACGATCATTCTGACTACCCACTATATCGAGGAAGCGCAGGAGATGGCGGGCCGCGTCGGCGTGATCAACCGGGGTGAGTTGATCCTCGTCGAGGACAAGGACGAACTGATGCGCAAGCTGGGCAAGAAGCAGTTGCGCCTCGATCTGCAAAAGCCGCTTCGCTCCGTGCCCGCGGCGCTCGCCGCCCACAGCCTGGAACTCGCCGCGGATGGTCATGAGCTCGTCTACACTTACGACACCCAGGCCGAGCGCACCGGCATCACGGCACTGCTGCAAGACGTCGGCGCGGCGGACATCCATTTCCGCGACCTGCACACCGACCAAAGCTCGCTCGAAGATATCTTTGTGGATCTGGTAAAGAACTCATCATGAATGCGCTGGCCGTTTGGGCAATTTACAGGTTCGAGATGGCGCGGGCAGGGCGGACTCTGTTTCAGAGCGTCGTCGCGCCCGTGATTTCCACCTCGCTTTACTTCATCGTCTTCGGGGCGGCGATCGGAGCGCGCATATCCTCGATCGATGGCATCAGTTACGGCGCATTCATCGTGCCCGGCCTGATCATGCTCACACTCCTGATGCAGAGCGTATCGAACGCCGCCTTCGGTATCTATTTTCCGCGATTCACCGGCACGATCTACGAGGTGTTGTCGGCGCCGGTTTCGCCGTTCGAAATCACCGCGGGCTATGTCGGCGCGGCGGCAAGCAAATCCATCATTCTCGGCCTGGTCATCCTGGCGACGTCGGGCCTTTTCGTGCCGATGGAGATCGCGCATCCTTTCTGGATGCTCGCGTTTCTGGTGTTGACGGCCGTGACCTTCAGCCTGCTCGGCTTCATCATCGGGCTGTGGGCAGACGGCTTCGAAAAGCTGCAGATCGTACCCTTGCTCATCATCACGCCGCTCACCTTCCTCGGCGGCAGCTTCTATTCCGTGAGCATGTTGCCGCCCTTCTGGCAGAAGGTGACCCTTTTCAACCCTGTCCTCTACCTCATCAGCGGCTTCCGCTGGAGCTTCTACGAGATATCCGACGTGGCGGTCGGCGTAAGCCTCGCCATGATCGGCCTCTTTCTCGGCCTGTGCCTCCTCGTCGTCTGGTGGATCTTCCGCACCGGCTACCGGCTGAAAAGCTGAGCCCGATCCTGTGCAACATTGTTCCGGATTGAGACACGCGGCGGTCGGTCCGCCACCATTGCCCGCCCTGCGCGCGGCAAGTCGGCACGCCGCCTGATTTTCATGGGTATGGCTGAAGAGTTGGCTTGCAACTTCCCGCGGTCTTTTGCAGGATGCCGCCACATATCTGTGGGGGAGTGTTGACAAGATGGGGTCCGGCGGATCAGGTATTGAGCTGATCTCGTGGCAGGGATGGGGCGTTACGGGGTCTATCGCCACCCTGCTCATCCTTTTTACGACTATTTTGCTGTGGCTGTTGCCGTTTCCTTCCGGTTCGGTGCGAGCGCAGCTTGAGGCTGTCACGGACCGGGTGGATTTGCGTGCGCGGCTTGGCGCGGAGCAACCTTTCGCACGCTACCGCACGGCGGCCCGGCGTTTCAACGCTTGGCTGCAGCAATGGTTCGGACCGCCCTGGAGCGCGCAGGCCTTCGAGCGCTGTGTCGCCATCGCCTTCGTCTTCCCAGTGGCGCTGTTTCTGACGGCCTCCGTTCTCTACGGGTATAAGCACGGCAGCATCACCTCCGGCGAGGTGCTGCTGTTCCTCTTTGGCGTGGTGATGGTGTCCATCATCGTTCGGACCGTTTCCCATCTCATCTACTGGCTTGTCCAGCGCATGTGGCGCACCGTGGGCGGGGACAACGAGCTGGCGGAGATCATCGCACGCATCCTGCTCGGCGCCTTCGCTGTCGTTTTCGCATTCGCCATCGCCTTTGCGGTCGCGTCCAGCCTTGCCGGGCAGTTTTCCGACATCGGCACCGTAGTTTTCGCCATTCTCGGTGGATTTGCGTTCGCTTTCGCCTTCGCGCTGGCTTTCGCCATCGCCGGGGTATGGGCGCTGGGCATCGCCCTGGTGATCGTCACGGCGCTCGCGCTCACCATGGCGAAGCAGTTCGCCTTCTTCCTCCTTCTGTTCTTCGTCATCCTGCCTGTCCTGAACGCGCTGATGGACTGGGTGTCATGGGCGGTGACGCGCTATCTCATCGGTTGGATAAAGCAGGCTCCCGATGGCCCTCCGGGCGTCGCGATGGTGGTGGGTATCCTTCTGGCCAATGTCGGGGCGGCGCTTGTTTTCACATTCGGCCTGGCCATCCTCCTGCCTATCGGGCTGGAGATCACCGACCTCGTGCTCTCGCTGTTCGGCCGGCAGGCGTTCGATTGGCGCGGCGTTGCGATGCAGGCCGTGGGGGCGCCGTGGGATGAAGGGCTGTTCGTCACGGGCATGCTGCTGACGCCGCTGGTCCCGTCCATTGCCAATATGACGACCGGTCTGGCGGCCCTCGCGACACCCTACACACGCGGGGCGAGCGGAGCGATCCACGTCATTTCCGATCATCCTGAAGCCACCCCCGACGACGCAGAGATCCGGTCGGCCATGCGCGCAGTCTACCTTGCGCGCCTTTGGTATTTGCCGGCGCTTGCGGTTTCGCTCACAGTGTATGTTGCTGTTTGGACGGTGTTCTATCTCTCGCAAATTCCGGTTGCGGAATTCCTGTATGCGGTGGCGCTGTGCTCGACGTCCTGGAGCCACGGTCAGTGCCCGGCACTCTTTTAGCCCGGATCGGCAGGGCGGCGCCGGACTTTTGATGCCGGGAAATTTGCAACGGCAACGGACCGTTTGCCCAGTCGTCACCGCTTCGTCGCCGAAAGGGAAGGCCCTAATACAGCCCGCGAGCCAAGTTCGCACCCCATTCGCCGACGCGCATTTCACGAACTTGGTCGCGGATAAGGCGTACTGGCGACACGTCCCGCGCCAAGCCGTTGGCCAGAAGGAGAAGGGCGGTTGCCCGAGGCGCCGGCTGCGAACTGGCACGCCACGCCGAGAAATACCATCCTATTCCGCTGTTTCTGGCAGGCTCCCTTGCGCTTTTTGCACGATCTTCTCCATCTCCGATGCGGCGACCTCCGGGCGGGTGGTGCGCATACCCTCGGGCAGTGCATCGGGGGCAAGCGTGCCGAGCGACAAGTAGATCCGCAGCAGATCTTCGACCTTCATCTCCGGCACCGGAAAAACCGCGTCTTCCGGCACCATCAGCAGCCCGCCCGACATGGGAAGGGGGGAGGTCGGCATGTACACCAGGCGGCGGCGCTGCCCTTCGATGTTATAAACCTCCGGATTGGCCAGAAGCGCCAGGATGTCGGCCCCGTGCGTACCGCCAAACCGGCAGACCACCACGGTCATGCCGGAAAAGTCCCCGGCGTTCTTGTCGGTCGTCATGCGCACCATGCGCGAGACCGGGTTGTAGATGGCGCGGATGAAGGGCATTCTGGCGAAAGTGCGATCGAAAAAACGCTCGATGCTGGCCTGGGCTGCGCTGCGTGCCGCAATACCGAGCGCGAAGATGGCCATCAGCGCGATGATGACGCCGATTATGAACGCCCATGTTTCGTAGCCCCGTCCGACGATCGTCATGCCGCCGGTGGTCAGGATCGTGCCGAGGAACGAACCGGGCCCGAGCGCCGATTCCAGAAAATCGGCGATCCACGCGATGATGATGAAGGTCAGCATCACGGGCAGGAACATAATCAGCCCGGCGAGGAACGTGGTGGCGATCTTGTTGCGCCAAAGATGGAAAAGAATGCTCATAGAGAAGTCCGTGAGCGGTTGCGTACAACTCACCCTACCTAAATTTGCGGTTTTTGTCCCAAAATTGTGCGGAGCAGCAAGGGCTATCCCCTGCTGCCGGCATTTGCGGGGGCTACTCGTCGAAGTCGCTTACGGGCATCATCCGGGGCGCGGGCGTCTTCACGGCGACGAACCACTTGCCGTCTTCCACGCGCAGTTCGCCGGCTTCCTTCAGCCTGTGCAGGGCTGTCCGTACCGTGCGCTCGGTGAGGTGTGAAAGGCTCTTGCGCGCGATCTCGACGATCTCGTGGCGTTGAAGCCCGGGAGCCTGTTTGATGATGGCAATCAGCGTGTCGCGGGCGGGGATTTCGCCCTCGTGCTGCTGGATGAGTTCGTTGAGGTCCCGGTGGGGGGGAACGGCCGGTTCATCCGGCTTCGTCATCGAGAGCCGCTGGACGAGTGCCTCCCAGCCCGCGGTGAACCCCGCCTCGTAGCCGAGCCTGTAAACGAATTGTTCGTGGTCTTTCAACGCTCTGAGGAATAGATCCCGGGCTTCGTTCAAAGAAGCCAGGCGTTGGTCGTTGTCGCCCATGGACCTTGCCTTGGGAAGAAATGGAGACTTTATTAAAGCCTAGCGGCAAGGACTTGTGAAACCGTAAATGGGAGCGGTGAGCGGCTCTCAGATCCAGCTCAGCGCCGTGCCGTGGATGCGCAGAACCTTGTCCTGCGGGACGTCCAGCCTGCTTCCTTCCTCCGGCGTCAATTCCAGGAGCGCGGCACGGATGCAGCGCATCGGTCCGCCATGCGAGACCACCACCGTGTCCCGGCGGACCGCGTCATACCAGGCCATCAGGCGTTCGCTCAACATGGTGAAGTTTTCGGCATCCGCCCCCGGCGGTGCGACGGCCCAGCGGTCGCGGCGGTATGCGGCGGTGGCTTCGGGGAAGCGCGCCACCAGTTCCTCCCAGAACTGCCCCTCCCACTCACCGTAATTGACTTCCCGCAGACGCGGGTCGATGCGGTAGCCTTCTCGCGCCAATCCGAGCTGCTCGCGCACGATTTCCATGGTTTCGGTGGTGCGCTGCAGCGGGCTGGCGACGAAATCGAAGGCTTCCGGGCGCTCGATGACTTCTGCGAGGGCACGGCCGTTCCTGGCCGCCTGCGCGCGTCCGTTGTCGTTCAGCGGCACGTCCAGACGGCCTTGCATGCGGCGCGCAGCATTCCAATCCGTCTGCCCGTGACGGAGGAAATAGATCAAAGACATTAAACCTCGTGTTCAGGATCCGTCTCACCAAGCGCCTATGTCGCAACCGGCCCGACCACGTTTAACGGTGAGAGGACCGGGAGGGCAGGGCACCCAACCCGCAGTTCCGGGGGCCGAAGACGTTTCGGCCTCAGCGAAGAGGTGGTGACGGACTCCGAAACCGTCAACCGCCTACCGCTTGCAGGCGATGCTCACGCGGGCCTGTGTCACGTCGAGGTCGGTTTCCATGAGCACCAGCTCGCAGGTCACATCGCGGTGCTGGACGATCTTGCGCTCGCCGAAAGCGATGGGGAAGCTCTGCTGGTTGACAACGACCCGGGCCGAGCGCGATGCCACGGATTTGAGGCTCAAGGCGATATCGACGTCGCTATAGACCTTGTTCTGCTTTCGCTTCAGGACGACGTTGTCATACAGGACAGGCGTTTGCTTGTGGTCGGAACCCTGCTTGGCCTTCGCCAGCGCGACCTGCCGCGAAGCAGAGATCTGGGCGTCGAATTTGGCCAGGATGGCGCCGAGATCCTTGCGGCAGGTGTTGTACTGCTCGGATGCCGCCACGAGCTTCTGCTTGGTGGCGATCAGTTCCTCCCGCACTCTCGGGTCGCCCTTGATGTTCTCCAGCCGGTCGACCACGCTTTGGCCCGGCGAATTCGCCGCCGCCTGCTCCAGCTTGCCGATCTGGGCTCCCATCGCCTTGATCTCCTCGATGACGGGAGCGAGATCGACCTGTGAGGCCGCTGCGGGCTGCGCCCCGCCGTCCTTGAAGGCCTGGGCCACCGCCTTTGCATTCTCCGGAGAGATGGACGCCGCGAGAAACGCCTTCATCTCGGAGAGGTCGCCCCGTCCCGCGGAATAGCCAAGGTAAAACCCGAGACCGCCCATGGCCACAAGGGTCGCCACGCCGATCAGGAGCGTATAGGTTATCAGCCTCATCGGATGCATGGTCGTTATTCTCCGTTTCCTTGCACGGCGGAAATGTCAGGCGCGTCCTCGGCTTTCATACCGACGACGTGGTAGCCTGAATCGACGTGGTGAACTTCACCCGTCACTCCGCGGCTCAAATCCGACAGCAGATAAAGCCCTGCGCCGCCGACATCCTCGATCGATGTTGTGCGGCGAAGGGGTGAATTATATTCGTTCCATCTCAAAATATAGCGAAAATCGCTGATACCCGAGGCCGCCAGGGTTTTGATCGGCCCGGCGGAAATCGCGTTGACGCGAATGTTGCCCTTGCCGAGGTCGGCGGCAAGATAGCGCACGCTGGCCTCCAGCGCGGCCTTGGCGACGCCCATTACATTGTAATGCGGCATGACCTTTTCGGCGCCGTAATAGGTGAGGGTGAGGAGCGCGCCGCCATTCGGCATCAGCTTCTCGGCGCGCTGGGCGATGGCGGTGAACGAGTAGCAGGAAATCATCAGCGTTTTGTTGAAGTTGTCCTGCGTCGTGTCCACATAACGGCCATCGAGCTGGTCCTTGTCGGAATAGGCGATGGCGTGCACCACGAAATCGAGCGTGCCCCAGCGGTCTTTGAGGGCGGCGAAGGTCGCATCGACGGAGGCCGTGTCCGTTACATCGCAGGGCAGGACGATATCCGAGCCGATCTCCGCGGCCAGCGGTTGGACGCGCTTCTTCAGCGCATCGCCTTGATATGTAAAGGCAACAGCGGCGCCCTCAGCGGCGACGGCCCTGGCGATGCCCCAGGCAATCGATCTGTTATTGGCGACCCCCATGACGAGGCCGCGCTTGCCGCTCATCAGTTGCTTGCGATCGCTCACCCGTTCCCTCCAACAGTTAGGACCGGGGGCATCCTACACAAAAGACGTCTTGCGTCCAGCAGCATGGCGCGGGAAGAGCTGCGTCGCGGAACCATTTCAAAACGTTTAATTGTGGTTGACGGAAGGCGCCGGAGGCCGTGGGCCCAACCAGACCGCCCTTAAACCGTAGGATTGAGGAAACAATAAGTTCGCGAGGTCTAGAATGGTTCACGCGGGAGCCCGGTGGCGCGACGGTCTCGCGGGCAGGGGCATGGCACGATAGTGGGAGAACAGCATGAGCGACCGGCCGGATATTACATATGACGCAACGCCGCAGGCGCCGGACTTTTCCGACGCGGACGAGCCGCTCCATTTGTTTTCCCACTGGCTGAAGGATGCCGAGGCACGCGAGGCGAACGATCCCAATGCGATGGCGCTGGCGACGGTCGATGCTTCGGGTATGCCCAATGTGCGCATGGTGCTTCTGAAGGAAGCGGGGGCCGCCGGGTTCGTGTTCTACACCAATTTCGAGAGCCCGAAGGGCGCGGAACTGCTGGCGAGCGGCAAGGCGGCGCTGTGCTTTCATTGGAAAAGCCTGCGGCGGCAGGTGCGTGTGCGCGGCGCCGTCCAGCCGGTGAGCGATGCCGAAGCCGACGCCTACTTCGCCAAGCGCCCGCGCGGCAGCCGTCTCGGCGCCTGGGCATCGCAGCAGTCGCGCCCGCTGGAGGGGCGGTATGCGCTGGAGAAAGCCGTGGCGCGTTATGCGGCGCAATATATTGTCGGCGAAGTGCCGCGCCCGCCCTACTGGTCGGGGTTCCGGCTCACGCCGGTCGAGATCGAGTTCTGGCACGACCGGCCCTTCCGCCTGCATGACCGCGTGGTTTTCCGCCGTGAGAACCCTGGCGAGGTCTGGACGAAGACGCGGCTCTATCCCTGAATACGCGCAGGTCTTGCGAATCAGCGAAGCCGGATCACGCGGCCGGGCGGAAGCGGTGCGAGGTGTGTACGGACACGGGGCCCGAATCAGTGGAAAGCTTATCCAGTGGAAACATCGGGTTGCCGGCGCCCCAGGTTTCCGTCCGCCACCTGTATGCCGGCCCGGTGGGCGGCATTTGACGCGGCGCAGCAGCGCGCTTAGATTCAACATATCGTATCGGAGTTTTCGTTGAGTTCTAAACCATTGGCTAACCGCAACCGCCTGAGAGCACCGGCTGTGCAGCGAGCGCGCGATCTTCAACTTGGCAAAGACCTTTCTTCCGCGATGCTCGCGCGGGGAGACGTCACCGGCGTGAGTGAGCTGAACGAACGGTCGCGCGCCATCTTCCTCACGATCGTCGAAACCTATCTCTCCACCGGCGAGCCGGTCGGGTCGCGCAATCTGAGCCGCAATCTGCCGATGACGCTGTCGCCCGCCTCGGTGCGCAATGTGATGGCCGATCTGGAGGCGCTCGGCCTCATCTATGCGCCGCACACCAGCGCCGGACGCCTGCCCACGCAGTCTGGTCTGCGCCTTTTCGTAGACGGCCTCCTGGAGCTGGGCGACCTCGACGCGAAAGAACGCAAGCAGATCGAAGCGCAGATCGCGGGATCGCGCGGGCTGAACGACCTCCTGACCGAAGCCGGTGAGATGCTCTCCGGCCTGTCGCGCTGCGCGGGCATGGTCCTGACGGAAAAGCTCGTCCAGGTCATCAAGCACATCGAATTCGTGCCGCTGGATGCGCATCGGGCGCTGATCGTGCTCGTCGGCGAAGGCGGGAGCGTGGAGAACCGCATCATCGACATGCCGGAAGGACTGCCGCCCTCCGCGCTGACCGAGGCGACGAACTATCTCAATTCGCGGCTCAAAGGTGCGACGCTCGCCGAGACGCGCGTGTGCGTCGAGGAGGAGCTGAAGGCGAGACAGGCGCAGCTCGACGAACTGACGGCGAAAGTGGTGCAGTCGGGGCTGGCGCAGTGGTCGGGCGGCAAGGACGACACCAAGAGCCTCATCATCCGCGGCCAGTCGCGCCTGCTCGACGACCTGACGGCGGTGGAGGATCTGGAGCGCGTCCGCCACCTGTTCGACGACCTCGAATCGAAACGCGACATTATGCAGCTTCTCACCCTGACGGAGCACGCCGAGGGCGTACGTATCTTTATCGGGTCGGAGAATCAGTTGTTTTCATTGTCCGGGTCGTCGCTCATCGTCGCGCCGTTCAGTGACACGGAGCACAAAATTGTCGGTGTTTTGGGGGTGATCGGGCCGACCCGTCTGAATTATGCCCGCATTATCCCCATGGTAGATTACACGGCACGCCTCGTGGGGCGCCTGCTGACTTGATTATTCTCTGCTTCTGGACAATATCCGCAGTGAACGCGCTCCAGGCACGGAGCCTTCCAAGAGAGGGTAAAAACCGCAATGGAAGAAGACAAGCGCAAATCCGCCAACGACGCCAAGGTGACCGCGGACAAGGCGCCCGGCGGTGAAGGAGCCTCCCCGGAGGGGCAGCTTGCTGCGCAGATCGCGGATATGGCGCAGGAGGCTGCGAAGGCTGCCGGCGACATCCAGTCTCTGCAGGCCGAGAACACCGAGATGAAGGATAAGAACCTCCGGCTCGTGGCCGAGATGGAGAATCTGCGCCGCCGCACGGAGCGCGAAAAGGCCGAGTTCTCGAAATACGCCATTTCGGAATTCGCCCGCGACATTGTCGGGGTTGGTGACAATATCCGCCGCGCTATCGAGGCGGTGCCGAAGGACGCCGCCGCGGCCGATCCCGCCGTGCGCAGCCTCGTGGAAGGCGTCGAGGTCACCGAGCGCGAGCTGTTGAAGGTGCTGGAACGCTATCAGGTGACGCGCTTCGACCCGCTCGGCGAGCCGTTCAACCCGCATGTGCATGACGCCATGACCAAGGTGGAGGTGGCCAACGTTCCCGCCGAGACCGTCGTGCAGGTGATCCATGCGGGCTATATGATCGGCGAGCGCGTGCTGCGCCCGGCAGCGGTCATTGTCGCCAAGGGGGGCGCCGCCACGGAGCAGCCGCAGAAGTCGGGCGGAGAGACGGAGAGCAGCCCGGAGACGATCCCGCTGGGAGCGATGAAAATTCCCGATGATGCCGTGTCCTCGGCTTCGGAGGCTGCGCTGCGGGGGCAGCTCGATAATCAGCAGACGGTCTTCGGCCGGCATCTGTCGAACGAGAAACGCCGTCCGACCCTGCAGAGTGAGGCGCTGACCGATGAGCGCGTGGCGCAGTTCCGGCGCAATGCGCGTCAGGGTGGCGGGAGCGGCGGTGGGCGTGAGCAGCCGCGCCAGCAGGCCTCGGCCCAGCATAAACCCGCGAGCCTCGTCAAGCCGGTGATCCCGAAGGCGGAGTAGGTCCACCTGCGGGGCGGCATTGGTGCCCGCCAAGGCGGCTAGTTGCCGCGCTCCGGCGCGCGATTCTGCCTCGGCTCGCGTGGCTTGAGATTCACTCACAAAGCTCGCAAGTGGCTCGCGATCCCGCACTGCGGCGGCCGGTTTCAGCATGTGCAATCGACTGACCTCGGGCGGCCGACCGTGGTCTGCGGCGTGGGTGTTCGATGGCCAGGGCCGGCCATACCGCACGACCGCCGCGCCGTTTTCGCCCCGCCTTGCAGCATGCCCCCGCGCTGACGATATTCCGGATTGCACATCTGAGCCCGCGATGGCACAACCGGAAGCATCAGAAAGGATGTTCATGCAGTTCGACTACGACCTTTTCGTCATCGGAGGTGGTTCGGGTGGCGTGCGGGCGGCGCGCATGGCGGCAGGGACGGGGGCGCGCGTGGCGCTCGCCGAGGAATACCGCGTTGGCGGAACCTGCGTCATTCGCGGCTGTGTACCGAAAAAACTGTTCGTGTATGCGAGCGAGTTCGGCGCCGGGTTCGAAGACGCCAAGGGGTTCGGGTGGACCCTGGAGGACGCCGTTTTCGACTGGGCCGCCTTGCGCGACAACACCGCGCGCGAGGTGACCCGCCTCAGCGGCCTTTACACGACGAATTTGGAGCGCAGCGGCGCCGAACTGATCCTGAGCCGGGCTGTGCTGGAAGACGCGCATCGGGTGCGGCTTACCGCGGACGGGCGCACGGTGACGGCGAAAACCATCCTGATCGCCACCGGCGCCACGCCATTCGTCCCCGATTTTCCCGGCCGGGAGCATGCCATCACCTCGAACGAGGTTTTCAATCTGGCCGAGTTGCCCGCGAGCATCGTCATTGTCGGCGGTGGTTATATCGCGCTGGAATTCGCGGGAATTTTCAATGGTCTGGGCGCGGATGTGACGCTCATGTACCGCGGGGCGCAGATCCTGCGCGGCTTCGATGACGATCTCCGTGCGGGTGTGGCCGAGGCGATTCAGGCGAAGGGCATCAGGCTGATGCTGAACGCCGAGATTTCAGCCGTCGAGGAGCGTGCCGGGACCAGGACGGTCACCTGCAAGGACGGAGCGAAAATCACCGCCGATGCCGTCATGTATGCGACCGGGCGGCGCCCGCTGACGGCGGATATGGGACTTGCCGAAGCTGGTGTCACGCTGGGTGCGGCGGGCGAAGTGGTGGTCGACGCCTATTCGCGCTCGTCGGTGGACAGCATCTACGCCGTCGGTGATGCGACCAACCGCATGTGCCTGACGCCGGTGGCGATCGACGAGGCCATGCGGTTCGTGGATACGGTTTTCCGCGGCAAGCCCGCACCGGTGGACCATCGTTTCGTGCCGACAGCGGTGTTCTCGCAGCCGGAGATGGGGACGGTCGGGCTGAGCGAGGCGCAAGCGCGCGCCCGCCACGCGGCAATCGACATTTACAAGAGTGCGTTCCGTCCGATGAAATACACGCTGTCGGGCCGTAATGAGCGCATGCTGATGAAACTGGTCGTGGATGCGGAGACCGACGTCGTGCTCGGCTGCCACATCCTCGGACCGGACGCGGCGGAGATGGCGCAGGTGCTGGCGATCCCGCTGCGCATGGGCGCGCGCAAGGCCGATTTCGATGCCACGATGGCGCTGCACCCCTCAGCCGCCGAGGAACTCGTCACCATGCGCGAGAAGTGGCAGCCGCCGCAGGTCTGACGATGCGTCCGACGTCTGAGGTTCGCCATATTCGCGGGGCATTGAAGCATGGCGATGCGTGAGCTTTGTAAAGACTTTCTGGTTAAGACGTTGCAGACAGGCCCTTCGCTGAGAACTGGAACCATCGTTATGAATCGGATTACCGCCGCCGCTCTTGCCCTCCTGCTCGTCCCGGCGTTCCTGGGGGCGGAAACGGCCGGTGCGGCCGAGGCCGCCAGCGGGAAGGCCGAGCTGCCGCTGAAGCGCGTCGTGCTCTCGACTGCGGGGCTTGCGCAGTTCACGCATTCGGGCGAGGTTGCGCCGGGGACGGTGATCGAACTGCAGGTCCGCCTCGATCAGGTTGACGATCTCCTGAAAAGCCTGACGATTTTCGACCGCGAAGGCGCCATTGGCGGCGTCAGTCTGCCGGGTAGGGCGCCGCTCGCCGAGCTGTTCCGCGATCTGCCTTTCCCCCCCGAGGCGCTCAACTCGCCTCAGGCGCTCTTGAACGCGCTGGTTGGCGCCGAGGTCGAAATCGAAGGCCCGGTCGAGGCGAAGGGGCGTGTTTTCCGCGTCCGGGAGGAGCGCACCACCTTGCCCGACAATGCCGGCGTGGTCATCCGTCATAGGATCAGCCTGATGACGGAGAAGGGCCTCGTTCAGGCGGTGCTCGAAGACCTGACCGCGCTACGCTTTGCCGATCCGCAGGTCAGGGCGCAGGTCGAGCGTGCCCTCCAGGGGCTGGCCCGGAACCGCGCCAAGGACCGCCGGACGCTCTCCATCATGCTCAGCGGCAAAGGCAAGCGCCAAGCGGGTTTTTCTTACGTGGTGGCGGCGCCGGTCTGGAAGGCGGCTTACCGCCTTGTGCTGCCGGAAGAGGGCGGCAAGGCGCGTCTGCAAGGCTGGGGCATCATCGAGAACCGTACCGGGAGCGACTGGAAGGATGTGGCTTTGTCGCTGATCTCCGGCAATCCGGTGGCGCTGAAGCAGAAACTTTACACGGCGTTCTATAGTGACCGCCCGGAAATCCCAGTGACGGCGGCGGCGCGTATCGTCCCCGAGCGCGACGAGGCTGAAGAGCCGCGTCGGAAGAGGGAGTACGGCAGGGTCGCGTCGCGCCGGAGGTTGATGAAGGGAGGAATGCGGAAACGTGTTGAGGACAGGCTCGGCGCAGCTGAATCCATGGCACAGGAGCCGGCTCCCGCACCGTCGGAGGAACTGGCGGGCGCAGGCATGGCCGCCGAGGCGGAAGAAGCCTCCACACAGGTGCAGTTCCGCTTTCCCGCGAAAGTGTCGCTCGCCAGCGGTTCGACCATGATGGTCCCCTTCGTCGATGGCGAGATAGCGGCCACGCGCGCCTGGCTCTACCAGCCCAGGACCCATGCGCACCGCCCGCTGGCCGCCGTGCGCCTGAAGAACGATAGCGGGTCGGCGCTTCCCGGCGGCCTCATCACCGCTTTCGACAAGGGGAAAGACGGAGCGGTGAATTTCGTGGGTGATGCGCAACTGCCGCTGACGCCCAAGGGAAGCTCGAAATTCATCACCTTCGCGCTCGACACCAAGACCGATATCCGGCGTACAGATCATGGCGTGAAGCGGTCGCAGATCGGCAAGGTGGTGAACGGCGTGCTGACGCTGACCATCAAGTCGCGCCACAACATCGACTACGAGATCACGCCGCCGACCGACGAGGATCGCGAAATCGTCATCGACGAAGCGCGCAGCCACGGCTGGAATCTTGCCGCCGGCATGAAGGATGTCGAGGAGACGGCGACGCGCCTGCGCTACAAGGTCAAGGCGCCGCGCGACGAGACCACGAAAGCGAGCCTGCGCCTTGAGCGTGTGGACCATGAGAAGATCGGTCTCGCCACGCTCGAACCGGAGCGGATGCTGGCCACGCTCAGGGGGCTGGAGAACGAAACGCCCGCCCTGAAAGAGGCTGTGGCGAAGCTTGCGGCCATCGTTGCCGATATCAACAAGGCCGAGGCGCGCCGCGAAGAGCTGGACACGGAACGCAAGACCATCGCCGGCGACCAGGAGCGCCTGCGGAGGAACCTGCGTGCCGTGGGCAAGAACACCGATCTCGGGCGCCGCTATCTGGATATGCTGAAAGCGCAGGAAGACCGCATCGCCGCCATCGCTGCCGAGGACAAGGCGCTGGTGAAGAAGAAGGCGGACAAACGCAGGGCGGCGGAGGACGCGGCGCGGGCGCTGTCACTGTAAGGTGGCTGCCGGCGCGGCTGTATTTCGCGCTTGCCGTCCGCGCGGTTCCATGATCCATCAAATCTGCGCGCCGTCCGCCGAGGCCGACGCGGAGCGTAGCGTAGCGTATTTTCGACTTGGGGAGCAGCCGAATGAGTCGCGTCATCCGTGAAGACGACCTGATTGCCAGCCTTGCCAGCGCACTTCAGTTCATCTCCTATTTCCATCCCGAGGACTACATCCGCAATCTCGCCAAGGCTTATGAGCGCGAACAGAGCGAAGCCGCCCGCAACGCGATCGGGCAGATCCTGGCCAATTCGCGCATGGCCGCGCTCGGCAAGCGGCCGATGTGCCAGGATACCGGCTCGGCTCAAATCTTCATGAAGGTGGGGATGGGGGCGCGGATCGATACCCAACGCGACCTCGTGGACATCGTGAACGAAGCGGTGCGCATCGCGTGGCTGGAGGAGGCGAACCCCTTGCGCGCCTCCATGCTTGCCGATCCGATTTTCGAGCGCAAGAACACCGGCGACAACACGCCCGGACTGCTGCACGTCGATCTGGTGGCGGGCGACACGATCGAGGTGCATGTCGCGGCCAAGGGCGGCGGATCGGAGAACAAGGCGCGGTTTGCGGCGCTCAACCCGAGCGATTCCATTGTGGACTGGGTGCTGAAAACGGTGGAGACGCTCGGCGCGGGCTGGTGTCCGCCCGGGATCATCGGGCTGGGTGTGGGGGGCAGCCCGGAACGGGCGATGCTTCTGGCGAAAATGTCGCTGCTCAGCCCTATCGACATGCCCGAGATTCTGGCGCGCGGGCCGTCGTCGAAGCTTGAGGAACTGCGCGTCGAACTTTACGAGAAGATCAACGCGCTCGGGATCGGCGCACAAGGGCTCGGCGGTCTGACGACGGTGCTCGACGTCAAGATCGGAACCTATCCGGTGCATGCGGCGTCGAAGCCGGTGGGGCTGGTGCCGCAATGCGCGGCCGACCGCCACGCGCATTTCGTCCTCGACGGATCGGGGCCGGTTACGATCGCGCCGCCCTCGCTGGATGCTTGGCCCGAGGCGCCGCTGGAGGGCATCGCAGGCGCAGCGCGGCGCGTCAATCTCGATACGCTGACACGCGAGGAGGTGGCAGGCTGGAAGGCCGGGGATACGCTTCTCATCAGTGGGCGGCTGCTCACCGGGCGCGACGCGGCGCATATGCGCCTGACACAAATGCTGCGTGAGGGGACGCCGTTGCCGGTGGATTTGCGTGGCCGCGCGATTTACTACGTCGGCCCTGTCGATGCGGTGAGGGACGAGGCGGTCGGTCCCGCCGGGCCAACGACCTCGACGCGCATGGACAAGTTCACCGAGACGATGCTGGCCGAGACCGGCCTTCTGGTGATGATCGGCAAGGGCGAGCGCGGTCCGGCGGCCATCGAGTCCATTCGCAAACACGGTGCGGCCTACCTGATCGCCGTCGGCGGGGCGGCGTATCTGGTGTCCAAGGCGATCAAGTCGGCGAAGGTGCTTGCTTTTCCCGAGCTTGGCATGGAGGCGATCCACGAATTTATCGTCGAGGACATGCCGGTTGCCGTGGCGGTTGATGCATCGGGGACAGCGGTACATGCGACCGGCCCGGCGCTGTGGCGCAGGGACACTGCGCCAGCAAGCCGCTGAAGAGCGGTAAAGACTGGAGTCTCCTTCTTCTGCCGTTTTTTGCACCGCCCCTGAGCCAGTTTCAGCAGATCGTGGGCGGTGCAGACGATGCTCCATTCCTCCTGTGCCGTTGAGGCATTCAGAATCCGCTTCGCGCCGGTGCGTTATGCGGTGAATTGAAACCCCCTGGTTCCTCCGGGCCGCGAGCGCACCGGACACTGGAATGAGCGTGAAGCTTGAACTAAGATGCGCGAAGCCTTACGGGAGTTCGTCCGGCTTAAGGCGCAATCGCGCTCAACGGAGCGTACGCGGCAGTGCTTTTGGGGACATCGCCTTGAAACGTAAGACGGGTTGGCGAAAGGGGCTTGGAATCCGGCTGTGGCTGGCGGGTGTGACCGCCGCTTTGCCCGCCGTCGCGCTGGCCCTGGAATGCACGCCCAAGACCACCGGTTATTTCCAGCAGATGCAGGCTGCGGCTCAGGCGGCGCTCCTGCCGCGGAAGCTGCCCGGCATCGAGCGCTCGCTCACCGGGCGTATGGGCGATCCGGCGCGCGGGCGCGCCATCGTGCTCAACCCGGAAAAGGGCAACTGCCTCATGTGTCACCGGGTCTCATCGCTCGGCGAGGAGGCGGCGCAGGGGAGCGTCGGGCCGAGCCTGAACGATGTTGGCGCACGCCTCAGCGAGGATCAGCTTCGCCAGCGCATCGTCGATCCGAAAGTGATCGCTCCCAAGACCATCATGCCCTCCTTCATGACCACCGTGACCTATGCCCGCTTGCCTCCCGGGCTGGCTGGCACGACGATCCTGACCCCATCGGAAGTCGAGGACGTCGTGGCATTTCTGAAAAATCTGAAGTAGCGACGAGGGGACGCCGCGTGATCGTCAATCTGCGCAGGGCCGGTGTTGCCGCCATTCTATTGCCGCTTTTTGTCCACGCCGCCCTGGCGGCGGAGAATGGCGAAGGGAAGCTCAAGTCGATCCCGCCGCAGGACAAGGGCAATCCGCTGCGGGAGCTGATTTCCGGCTATGAGTTCAACCCGCTCGAATTGCGCTCGCTCCAGGATGACGATTTCGACAACCCCGCCTTCATGTGGACGGCGCAGGGCGAAAAGCTCTGGAGCCGCGCCGAGGGGGCAGCCGGCAAATCCTGCGCTTCGTGCCACAACGCGGCAAGGCAATCCATGCGCGGCATCGCGGCCGGCTATCCGCAATATTACGCGCCCGCCAAAAGGGTCATCAGTCTGGAGCAGCGGATCAATATCTGCCGCCGGGAGCAGATGAAGGCGGAGCCCTGGGCCTATGAGTCCAGCCCGCTCCTGGCGATGAGCGCGTTCTTGCACCTGCAGGCGCGGCGCAGCCCCACGAGGGTCAGCATCGGCGGGCCTGCGGCGCCAACCTTCGCTTTGGGTAAGAAATTGTATACAACGCGGAGCGGACAATATGGCATGTCCTGTGCGCTCTGCCATGATGACCGCTATGGGGCCAGCCTCGGTGGCGAGACCATCAGCCAGGGCCATCCGAACGGATCGCCCGCCTGGCAGATGTCGTCGAAGAAGCTCGTCTCGCTGCATGAGCGTTTCAAAAGCTGCTACCGGCGGATGCGCGCCGAGCCGTTCGCCAGCGGGTCGCCGGAATTCGTGGCGCTCGAACTCTACGTGAACTGGCGCGCCAACGGCCTGCCGCTGGAAGCGCCCGCCGTGCGTCGCTGATGGCGATGTCGTGTCCCCTGAGAAGGCCATGAGGAGAGAATGATGCTGCGCGTCGAGCCCCACAGCGGCGCATTCCTGCGTCCCCTCTTGCCGCAGCTCGCGCGGCTGCGCATCGAGGTCTTCCGCGACTGGCCCTACCTCTATGACGGGACGCTGGAGTATGAGGAGCGCTATCTCGGCAAGTTCGTCGATATGCCGGACCATGTCGCCATCTGCGCCTTCGACGGCGAGACGCTGGTCGGCGCGTCCACCGCTGCGCCGCTCCGGCATGAGCACGACGAGTTCACCGCGCCGTTCGCCGCGGCCGGGCAGGCCGTGGAGGACATCTTCTATTTCAGCGAGTCGGTGCTGTTGAGCGCCTATCGCGGCCAGGGCCTCGGCCATGCCTTTTTCGACGGGCGCGAGCGTCACGCCCATGCGCTCGGCTATGCCCGGACGGCGTTCTGCGGTGTCATCCGGCCCGAGGATCACCCCGCGCGCCCCGCCGGCTACCGCCCGCTCGACGCCTTCTGGCGCAAGCGCGGCTACCGCCCGCTCGAAGGCATCATCGCGCGTTTTTCATGGCTGGACGTCGGCGAGCGCGAAGAAACGGAGAAGCCGATGCAGTTCTGGGGCAAGGGATTCTGATATCCCCGCCCCCTGATTGCGTCCGCGGCGCCCGCTTCGGGCCCGGCTACGCCACCGGCACCAGCGCGTAGCCCTTGCCGTCCTTGGCGACAGTGCCCGCGCCCGGCATGCCCCAGTGATAGCCCGTGCAGATGGTCTTGTCCTCGACGGTCCGCTCGAAGGTCTCGCGCCGCGCCTTTTCGGCCATCGCGCCGTCATGGTCGAACATGATGTGCCAGCCGGGATCGTGCATATTGTACGCGGGATAGTTGGTCACGTCGCCGAGCACCAGGAGCTGTTTGCCGCCCGAGGCCATCAGGTAGCTCGTATGTCCCGGCGTGTGCCCGTAGGTCGCCACGGAGTGGACGCCGGGCACCACCTCCTTGCCCGCGGCGGCCCGGCGGACATTTTTCCAGCTCGGCAGGGTCGCCTGGATGCGCTGGGCGAGGCCCCGGCGGCCTTCGGGCAGCTTCTCGATCAGCGCGGGATCGGTCCAGAATTTGTACTCCGTTTCCGGAACGACGATTTCCGTCTCGCCGTACACTTGGCCGTTTTCCTTGGTCATCAGCCCGAAGATGTGGTCGGGGTGGAAATGGGTGATGACGATGGTGGACAGGTTCGCCGGGTCGATCCCTGCTTCCTTCATGTTGGCGGCGAGCTGGCCGGTGCCGGGCGCGCCGCTGCTGCCGTTGCCCGAGTCGAACATGATGGTGCGATCGCCAATCTTCACGACGGTGATCGTGAAGGGGATGAGCAGCTTGTCGTTGGGCAGCCCGGCCGCTTTCATCGATGCCTTGAGTTCGTCGAGCGAGGCGTTTTTGACGAAGCCGGGGTTGTGATCGCGCGCCACCAGCCCGTCGAATATCTGCGTCACCTCGATGTCGCCGACCTCGAACTTGAAGAACTTATGCCCCTTCGGGTTGAGGGCGGAAGCGTGATCCTGAGCGAACACGGACGGGATGATCTCCACATATCTGTTGAGGCCGAAGGCAAGGCCGGCGGCTGCGGCGGACAGGATGGCACCACGGCGGGTCATTTCAGGCATGATTTTCCTCCCCGGAAAGAACCTGATGTGCCGCACGCGATGGACCACCGCTGCGGCGATGCCAGTGAGAATAGCTCGCAAGAATGCGGCGGCGATACCGGGGCTATGCGATGTCACGGCAAGTTGAAGGCCCGCGAGCAGGCCGTCGGCGGGCTGGTGCTGGCTCGCCGGTGGGAGCGCCGTGCGGCTCGGAGGCCGAAAGCGCGGCCAGTTCCGGCGGCATGTCCACTTCTTCTGGGATCGCGCAGAGACCGAGCCGGGCCGCGATGCGCCCCGCTGCCGGGGATGCCGTCAGCACGGCGAACGGCACCGACAGCACGAGCCCGGTGAGCAGGGGCGACGCCCAGGCGAGCGCGTCAGGCGCCTTCCAGGCCAGCAACCCCGTCAGCGCCAGCCCGAACAAAGTCTGCGGCCATAGTCCTCGCACCGCTGTCGTCCAGCTGAGGCGCCGGGCATCGCGCTCCTGCCCGCTCCAGACCACGCTGCGGCCGAGGGCGAGACTGACCATGAAGATCGTGATACGGACGGCGGCGACCGGCGCGAGCAGCATGGAAAAGCCGATCTCGGTGAGGGCGCCAGCCGCGAAGCGCACCCCGCCGCCATAGCGGCGCAGCCCGCCGGGCGTGAGGGCCACGTCCAGCATTCCCGCCAGCTTCGGCGCGATACTCATGAAGAACGAGAAAGCGATGATCGCCATGCCCGCGCTGATCTGCGCCGCACTCATTGGCGCGTCGAACACCTTGAGCGCGGAAAGAGCGATCATCAGCGTCCACGAGAACGCGCCCAGATACATGAGAATGGCGGTTGCGATATGAAAACGGCTGAGGGGCAAGATCCCCGGCAGTCCGAGGAGCCGCCAATATTGCATATTGCCCTGGCACCAGCGCAGATCGCGCTGCGTGAAATCGAGGAGCGTCGGCGGGTTGTCTTCCCAGCTTTCGCCCTCGACCGGCACGACGCGCACTTCGTATCCCGCGCCGCGCATGAGCGTGGCCTCGATGAGGTCGTGACTGAGCACCGATCCGCCGAGCGGAGGTTTGCCCGGCAGTTCCGGCAGTTTGCAGCAAGTCTTGAACGGGGCCACGCGAACCACGGCGTTATGCCCCCAATACGGACCGCAATCACCGTTCCACCACGCATGGCCGATGGTGTAGGAGCGCATGGCGTGGCGCATGCCGAACTGGAAGATGCGCGCAAACGCCGAGGCCGACGGCGTGCCCGTGACGAGGCTCTGCAGGATGCCGATGCGCGGATGCGCCTGCATGATGGCCACGAGCTTCACGATTTCCCGCCCCGGCATCAGGCTGTCGGCGTCGAGCGGCAGGAACAGGTCGTAGCCATCACCCTGTTCTTCGAGGAAATCGCGGATATTTCCAGCCTTGAAGCCGGTATTCCTGACGCGGCGGCGGTAGGCCGTGCGGGGCGCATCGGAGAAACCGGACTGCCACGCGGCGAACAGCGCCTCTTCCCGCGCGGCGATGCCGGGGTCGGAGGTATCGCTGAGGACGAAATAGTCGAAGCGCCCGCCCTCGCCGGTCGCCTCCAGGCTGGCGCGGACAATGTCGAGGCGATGGAATGCGCGTGCCGGGTCTTCGTTGCGCAGCGTCATAAGGATGGCGGTACGAAGCGCGAGCGGGCCGGAAGGCGGCGGCGTCATGAAAGGAGCGACGCGGGCGAGAGGCGCGCGGACCCCGTGTAGCAGAAGAAGGCCGATCGCGGCGTTCCAGAACCCGATCACCGTCCACGGTGCGGCGAAGAGAAACGTGATGGCGATGCCGATGTCCAGCCAGCTCCAGCCGTCGCTGCCGAGAACGAAGGCGACACCCGCTGCGAGCCCCGCGATGGTGCCCAGGACGAGCGCGGCCATGATCCGGCGGCGCCGGGCCAGCATTGCTGTGTCCTGAAGCCCGGCGGGGGTGAGCGGCGCCGTGTCCGCCACGAGGTTTGGTCGCAATGGCGTGGCATCGTTCATCGATCTGCGTTCCCTGTCAAAAGCCGGCAGACACCTATAGCAGCAGCCGCGCATTTGGGAGATAGTCGTCATTCACGTTTTGGCGAGGGAGTATGGAGCCAGAAGCATTGTTCCCGTATGACACGGCCGCGACCCCGCGATCCGCCCGCGCCCTCTACTACACGGGCCTGCGCGCGGTGGCGATACGGAGAGTGGAAATTCCGCCCTTGACGGAGGAAGCCGGGCGCGAGGGCGGCCTTGCCGTCATCCACAGCCATTATTCGGGCCTGAGCCGCGGCACCGAGCGGCTCGTCTATGAAGGGCGGCTGCCCGCGAGCGAGTGGCAGCGGATGCGCGCGCCGTTCCAGGAGGGCGACTTCCCGTTCCCTGTCAAATATGGCTATGCCGCGGTGGGCGAAGTGGCGGACGGACCGGAGCCGCTCAAAGGGCGGATGGCTTTTGCGCTCCATCCTCATCAGGACCGCTTTGCTCTGCCCGCCGAAGCCGCGGTGCCGCTGCCCGATGGTGTGCCCCCGCGGCGGGCGATCCTGGCTGCGAACATGGAGACGGCGCTCAATGCACTCTGGGACAGTGGCGCCGGGGCGGGTGACGAGATCGCCGTCATCGGCGCAGGGGCGGTCGGCTGTCTGGTGGCCGCTCTCGCGGCGCGTCTGCCGGGGGGGCGCGTGACGCTCATCGACACTCGGCGCGAGCGGGCGGACATCGCGTCCCGTCTCGGCGTGTCGTTCGCTCACGCCAATGACGCTCCCAGCGGCGCGCGCATTGTGTTTCACACGAGCGCCACGGAGACGGGCTTGCGCCTCGCGCTCGCGATCGCCGGATTTGAGGGGCGGATTATCGAGTTGAGCTGGTTCGGCGACGCCGAGATCAGCTTGCCGCTCGGCACAGCGTTTCACAGCCGGCGCCTGCAGATCATTTCCTCGCAGGTCGGGAGTGTGGCGCCGGGCCAGCGCACGCGCTACACGCGCCGCCAGCGGCTCAAGGCAGCGCTCGCCTTGCTGAGGGATGAACGTTTCGACGCGCTGGTGACAGAGGAAATCGCATTCGACGAGATGCCCGCTGCGATGCCGCGCCTGCTCGGCGCCGACGCGCCCGGGCTGGCAACGGCGATCCGCTATTGAGCGGCCCGCGCGTGTCGGAACAGTGTTTCAGCCCGGTTTACCCTCCTCCAGCCACGAAAATGACGCGCCCCGGAAAGAGCGCGCCGATCATTCTGCTTTGCGTCCCGCCACCGCCGGTGGTCATAGGCCCGGCATCGTCGATGTCGCACTCTGGGCCGTCTCCTTGACGATGCGCGTCGTCAGTTCACGAAGTTCCTCGAGTTGCTTGGTATAGGTGTCCATCAAATCCCGCGCGTGCTGATTCTGGATCTCGATGACATCGCTGATCTGCTTGGCGTCCGCCAGCTTCATCGCCAGTTGGAAATTGGCGGCGGCGTTCATCTTGGTGAATTCGGCGATCTTGTCGTTGAGCTGCTTCATGGCGTCGCCCGCACCGCTGTGCGAGCCGTCGAAACCCGCCATCGCCTTCTGGCCGGCGCCGATGAAGCTGTCGAATGCCTGGCGCGCCTGCTCGATGCTCGCCTTCATGATGTTGCGCACCGAGTCGGGCATTTCCCCGAATTGAGACATGTCCTGCATAAAGTGACCTCCATGATTGCTTGAACGGGCTCGCCTTGGGAAAGGGCGGTCCTTGACCGGGATTACGGGCTAGAAAGCGGCGCCTCCGCCTGGAACTCGCTTTGCACCGTCAACCATCCACGCGGTGCCGCTGCGAGTCAACTCCGGCATCACATCACATCTGCGTCACGGCAAGACTTTTGCAGGTCTTTCTCGAATCCTCCGCGCGGCGCCGGATCCACCGCGCGGGCAAAGGAGCGGCTGGGACGAGACAGGCGACTCCGAGGGGCTTCGGGCGGTTCGCCTCAGCGCCTGCTGACATTCAGCGTCCGCACCTTGGTCACTGCGGGCGGCGTCCATGAGCCGTCGAGGATAGGTTTCTTGCCCCAGTAGGCGCGGATGTAGAGAGAGAACGGGCCGTCCGGCGCCGGAAGCCAGTTCGTCTCCCAATTGCCGCCCGGCGATCTGGCGCCCGCAAAGAGCGTGAGCGAGCCGTCGGCGTTGAACTTCAGGCTCTCCTCCCTGGCGCCGAGCGCGTGGCGGTGCAGCCGGTTCGGATGAAAGAAATGCTCCTCGTCATAAAGGCTGAGCGACCAGAAGCCGTTCACGGGCGGCAGCGCCCCTGCGGCGAACGTGATTTCGTAGGTGTTCGCGCCGTGGAGCCGTTCGCCCTTGGAGTCGTTATCGGTATAGAAATACTGGGTCTCCTCCGCCGCACTGTCGAACATGTTCGATTTCGCGGTGCCCGTGCGGTTGAAGTAGTCGGTACCGAAATGGGCGTTGTTCGTCGAGCGGTTCCAGCCATTGCCGGCGGGGCGGCCATTGTATTTCCACCGGACGAAAGGCGCGATCACCTGCCGCTCGGATTCGGTGGCCGCTGCCAGGAGCGCGCGCTTGACCTGTGGGTCCTGCTCCGCCGCGTCCAGCAGTACGCGAAACTGATCGTAGAGCGCTTCCTCGCCGGGCAGCGGAGGCACGGTCCGCAGCACCTTGCCGAGTTGGTCGAAATATTTCGCCGGTACGACCCAGCGCACCTCGCCCAGCGGACCATGCGGCGGTTTCGGGCCGGGCGCGGACGGTAGCGCGCTCCAGTCCATGGTCTTCATCCGGCCGTCATATTCGGACAATGGATAGAAAACGATCTGGCTGATCAGGGGCTGGAGCGCCGCCTGGTCCTCGGCCGTGTTGTCCATGAACACGCGAGGCATGGCGCTGGCGAGCGCGGTGGACGAACGGATCACCCCGGCGATACCCTTGGGCGTCTTGCCCTTCCAGCCCGGTCCGGCGATCAGATAGAACCCCGGCTTGGTGCCATGCTGCCTGCCGAGTTTGCCGAACTGATCGGTCCGCGCATCGAAGAGCGCATAAGTCCAGAAGCGGTCGCCGAAATCGGGAACCTGGGCGACGACCGGCTCCTTGTCGAGCGAGAAAAAGCCGAGGCCATAGACGAGATCAGGATTGGGGCAGGCGATCATCTTCTGGCGCGGGTCCATATAGCTTGTCAGCATGGCGACGCGCCCCATCGGTGCGACCGGCAGCACACCGTTCAGAAGGCACGGCTGCTCCACATGCGTGAGACCCGTGCTGCGGTTCATCATGTTGACCATCGGCCAGCCCCAGATATACGCCTTGCGGGCGATCGCCATGGCGTATCCCGGATGCATGACGGTTCCCATCACCGGGGCGGGCACCTGGGCGGCGCGCGATGGCTTTGGCGTTGCGGGCGGCTGCGCGTTGGGCGTTTCGGCGGCGAGGGGGCAGAAACCGCCCGCCACCGCGAGCAGGCCGAGGGACGCAAGGCTGCATTTCACTGTCATCGCTTTATCTCCCTTCGCCGCATGTGTCCGCCGCCGCCCCGCGATCAACGATACGCCGTCCCTCCAGTATTCGGGAGGAACCGCGCTGTTATTAAAAGTGTTCTTTCTTTTTTAGTTATGACAGCACAATTCGTCATTCTCAGCGGAGCGAATTATGCTTTGCAGAGACCAAGGAAAATTTAATTCTGTCCGGATATATCGGTAACGGCGTACGAAAGACACTTCGCATCGCTTCCAGCCGAAGACTGGCCGTACGCAAAGCCGGCGAACCGCCGCGTGCGGCTGAACGCTTCCGGCATTGTGGATACGGTGCCCTGACGAATGCGCAGCAGGAGGTCGCCCGCGGTCCGTGCGGGGAGAGTGCAGCGCCCGAGCGAACGCCCGCGCCTCCTACCCCAGTCCGCCGACACTCAGATATTTGACATTCAGGTAATCATCGAGGCCGTATTTCGATCCCTCGCGCCCGACGCCGCTTTCCTTCACGCCGCCGAACGGCGCCACCTCCGTGGTAATGATCCCGGAATTGATGCCGACCATGCCGTATTGCAGCGCGCCAGCGACGCGGAACGTCCGCGCGAGGTCACGCGTGTAGAAATAGGCGGCGAGGCCATATTCGGTGTCGTTGGCCATGCGCACCGCCTCATCCTCCGCGTCGAACGGAATCAGCAGCGACACCGGGCCGAAGGTCTCCTCATGCGCCACGGTCATGTCCTGCGTGCCGCCGGTGATCAGCGTCGGCTCGTAGAACGTGCCGCCGAGCGCGTGGCGCCGGCCGCCCGCCACCACCGTCCCGCCCTTGGCGGCCGCATCGGCAACGTGGCGCTCGACCTTGGACAGCGCCGCATCGTTGATCAGCGGTCCCTGCACGTTTGCCGGATCGAAGCCGGGGCCGACGCCAAGCCCGTTGACCTTGGCGGCCATTCTCGCCGCGAAAGCGTCGTAGACGCCGCGCTGGACGTAGAAACGGTTCGTACACACACAGGTCTGGCCGGAGTTGCGGTATTTCGCGGCGACGGCACCTTCGACCGCTGCGTCGAGGTCCGCGTCATCGAACACGATGAACGGCGCGTTCCCGCCCAGTTCCATCGAGAAGCGTTTCATGCTCCGCGCGGCGGCCTCGGCCAGCAGCTTCCCGACGTGTGTCGAACCGGTGAAGGTGATCTTGCGCACGATCGGATTGCCGGTCATCTCCACGCCGATGGCGGGCGCATCGCCTGTCACGAGGTTGAGCACGCCCGCCGGAAAGCCCGCACGCTCGGCCAGCACGCCCCAGGCCAACCCGCAATAGGGCGTCAGCTCGGCCGGTTTGGCAACGACGGTGCAGCCCGCCGCGAGCGCCGCGCCCATCTTGCGGGCGAGCATCGCGAAAGGAAAATTCCACGGCGTGATCGCTGCGACGACGCCGACGGGCTCCCGCATGACGAGAATCCGCCGGTCCGCCCAGGGTGACGGAATGATGTCGCCATAGGCGCGACGCGCTTCCTCGGCGAACCATTGGATATAGGCCGCACCGATGGCGATCTCGCCTTTGGCCTCGGCGAGTGGCTTGCCCTGCTCCAGCGTCAGGAGTTCGGCGAGCGCTTCACCGTTTTCGCGGATGAGGACGGCCAACTGGTGCAAAAGCCCCGCGCGATCGGCTGCCGTGCGTGCCGCCCAGGCCGGGAACGCCGTGGCGGCCGCGTCGATCGCCCGCCGGGTTTCGCCTTCGCCGCACAGCGGGATGGTGCCGATGACCTCGCCCGTCGCCGGGTTGGTCACGTCCATCGTCGCACCGTTATCGGCCCCCGCCCACTTCCCGCCAACGAGGTTCGCTTCGCGCCGGAACGCCAGCGCACGGCTCAAATCCTGCATGTCCATCGTCCCATTCAATGATGCGCCGTCAAGAGATGCTTTGGTAAATCACCGCGGCGTCATCCTCAAGAGATCGCGAAAGACTCGCCGCTTTGCCGGACAGTCTTTCCCACGGAAAGAAGCATCTCCAGCAGCCAGTCGGGCTTAATGGGCAGGCGGGCCGGATTGGGTGTAGAAACGTGGCGTTGATTCGCCCGGCTCGCTTCGGATGCCCCCACGCAGAATCAACTGCTATCAGGCATGCGGACATGGTGGATTTTGCCGAGGGCCGCAGCCGAACGGCGCTACCCCGAGTGGCTCGGATCGAATTCGCGCGGACAGTATCGCCACGCCCTGCCTGTCACGCCGCCTCGTGGGGGGCGCCAAGCACCGCGTCCAACTGCTCCAGCGCCCAGTCGATTTCGTCACGCGTTATGACCAGGGGGGGCGTAAAGCGGACTGTGTCCGTGTGTGTGTCCTTGCACAGCAGCCCGCGATCTCTCAGCGCCTCGCAGACGCCCCGCGCGCCGCCCGCCCACGCATGAAGCTCGATACCGATCATCAGACCCCGGCCCCGCACCTCGCGCACCTTCGGCCAGTTCATTGCCTTGAGCCGCGACAGCGCGTGGCCGCCGAGCGTAGCGGCGTTCTCGATCATGCCTTCCTCGACGAGCACCCTGAGAGCCATCCGCGCGACGGCGCAGGCTAGCGGATTGCCGCCGAACGTGCTGCCGTGTTCTCCAGGACGCAGCACGCCCAGCACCTCGGAATTCGACAGCACCGCCGACACCGGATAGAACCCGCCCGACAACGCCTTGCCGATCACCGTGAGGTCGGCCTCGACGCCTTCGTGCTCTTCGGCCAGGAGCTTGCCGGTCCGGCCCAGGCCCGTCTGGATCTCATCGAAAATGAGCGTCACCTTGGACCGCGTACAGATGTCGCGCACCTCGCGCAGATAGCCGTCCGGCGGGAAGACGACGCCCGCCTCCCCCTGGACCGGCTCGACGAGAAACCCGACCGTGTTCGGCGTAATCGCGGCTTCCAGCGCGGCGGCATTGCCGAACGGGATCACCTTGAAGCCGGGCGCAAACGGTCCGAAGCCGGTGCGCGCCGAGGCATCGGTGGAAAAACCGACGATGGTGATGGTGCGGCCATGGAAGTTGTTGGCGCAGACGATGATCTCGGCCTTGCCCGCGGGTACGTTCCGCACCTCGTAGCCCCATTTGCGCACAGTCTTGATGGCCGTCTCCACGGCTTCCGCGCCGCTGTTCATCGGCAGCACCCTGTGCGACCGGGTCAGCGCGCAGACTTCCTCGTAAAAAAGCGGCAGCTGGTCGTTGCGGAAAGCGCGCGATGTGAGCGCGAGCCGGCCGGCCTGATCGACCAGCGCCTTCAGGATGCGCGGATGGCAATGCCCCTGATTGACGGCCGAGTAACCCGCCAGGCAGTCCATGTAGCGTTTGCCAGCGGTATCCCAGACCCACACGCCCTGCCCGCGCGTCAGCGTGACGTCAAGCGGATGGTAGTTGTAGGCGCCGAATTCTTCTTCGAGCGCGCGGAAACCGGCGGCGGTCAGCGCGGCGTGACAAGATTTGCTTGCGAGCATGATGTGTCTCCTTCGCGGGCGGCCTCCGTTTTGGTGACGCTGACCTGATCCAGGCGCAGCGTCATGCAGAACGCGCCCCCGCCCGAGAGCAGGAAGCTGGACAAATCGGCATCCCGGCATCGATAACCGCGCTCTTCAAGGACGGCGCGCAGACGCGGCGGCGGCGGGGCCATGATGAGATCGCGCCCCACGGCGACGGCGTTGAGCGAGAAGGCGGCGGCTTCGTCAGGCGTCGCAGCGATGCGCGCCTCGGCGGGCACGATCTCCTCGATAAGCCCCGCGGAGCGCGCGGCAAAGGCTTCACGGTAGTAGAGGATCTCGCCGCCCGGCAGCGGGCAGAAACAGGTGTCGAGGTGGTAGTAATGCTCGGTGGCGAGCAGGAGCCCGGCGACCGGCTGGCGAAAGAAGTCCGTCACCTCCGAAAGCGCCCAGGCATCCGAACGCGGGCCGAACCCCGCCCAGAACAGGCCGCGGCTGGCATCCCAGATGCAGTCGCCGGCGCCTTCCTGCGCCAGCCCCTCGGAAAGCTCGCCGATCTCGCCGACGATACCGCGCGCGGCAAGCCCTTCGAAAAAGCGCCGGAACGCCACCTCCTCACCGGTGCGCTGGCGATGGCGGAAGCGTGCGAGCAGCACCCGCCCGTCGAGTACGATGGCGGCATTGGCGGGAAACACCATGTCCGGCAGGCCCGGCTCGCCGGGAACGACCTCGACGGTCAGCCCGGCCTCTTCGAGCAGCGCGCGCAGGCTGTTCCACTGCGCGCGGGCGGTCGTCTTCAGGGCACCCGGATCGCACGCCCACGCCTCGGGCCGCATCCACGGATTGATGGTGTAGCTCACTTCGTAATGCTCGGGGCTCGTCATTGCGATACGGCCCACTTTCATCTCGGTCATGGTACTCACTCGCGCGCATTCTCTCCCACTCTCAGCATCGCGCCGGGGCGAGCGAATGAAAAGCGCACGAGTCGCTAGGAAAACGGCAGGATTTACGCATTATGCTATGAATAATTGGCGTTTTGACGGGTATTGCCATGGACGACCTCGACCGCCGCCTCATCGGCCTTTTGCGGGACAATGCGCGCCTGCCCGTCGCCTCGCTGGCGCAGCATCTGGGCGTGTCGCGCGGCACGGTGCAGAACCGCATCGACAAGCTGGTTGCGAGCGGGGAAATCCTTGGTTTCACGTTGCGGCTGAAATCCGAGGAAATGACCCACGGCGTACGCGCCATCACGCTCGTCAACGAGCAGGCGAAGAATGTGAGATCGGTCGTCCAGGCGCTGCGGCAGATTCCGGAAGCCCGCGCGATCCACACAACCAACGGCCGGTGGGATGTCATGGTTGAGATGGCGGCCGACGATCTGGCGGCGCTCGATGCGGCCCTGTCGCGGGTGCGGCGGATCGACGGCGTGGTCGCCACCGAGACGCTGATCCTGCTCACTGGCTACAAGACCGAGAGCCCGGAGCATTCCAGCAACGGTTCATAGAACTCACGGATCGTCCGCTCCGCCGTGGCGGCATCGCCGATGCTGTTGATCCGCCTGCGAAACTCCGCCGCGCCCGGCATGCCGTGGGAGTACCACCCCACATGTTTGCGTGCGATACGCAGGCCGGCATAGGCCCCGTAGGTTTCCAGCATGGCCTCGAAATGCTGCCGCAGCGTCTCATACCGAAGCTGCGCATTCGGCGTGTCGGGCGCGGTGCCGGTCCGCAGAAATTCCATGACCTGGGCGATGAACCACGGGCGGCCATAGGTGCCACGGCCGATCATCACGCCGTCGGCGCCCGACAGCGCCAGCGCGCGGCTCACATCCGCGAAATCGCGAATATCGCCGTTAACGACCACGGGGATGGAAACGGCGTCCTTCACCTTGCGGACGAAAGCCCAGTCGGCGCTGCCGCGATAGAACTGCGCGCGCGTGCGGCCGTGCACCGTCACCATCTGGATCCCGCACTCCTCGGCGATCTTCGCCAGCCTCGGCGCGTTGAGATTGTCCGCGTCCCAGCCCATGCGCATCTTGAGCGTCACCGGCAGGGACACCGCTTTGACCGTCGCCGACAGGATTTTCGCCGCATGAACCTCGTCGCGCATGAGATACGACCCGGCGCTACCGTTGACGATCTTCTTTGCCGGACAGCCGAAATTGATGTCGATGATGTCCGCGCCGAAATCCGCGTTCTGGCGGGCCGCCTCGGCCATGACCTCCGGCTCGCAGCCGGCAAGCTGGACGGCGAGAAGCCCTTCGTCCGCGCCCCTTTTCGCCATTCGCAGCGTCTTGGCGGAATCCCGGACCATCGCCTTGCTGGCGATCATTTCCGTCACCGTCAGCCCGGCGCCGAACTTCCTGACCATCAGCCGGAACGGCTTGTCCGTCACCCCGGCCATTGGCGCAAGAATGACGGGCGCGTCGAGCGCAACGCTGCCGATCCGGAGGGGCTTCAGCGGGATCGCGGGTTCCGTAATGGGTGTCGTGCCGTCCAACATGGCGCCGAAACTACTACGCGGCACGCCGGAACGGTACCTATTTTACGGCGCGCCTGTCTCCTCCGGCGGCTTGATGCGGAACCACGCCACGTACAGCGCGGGAAGGAAGATGAGCGTCAAGAGCGTCGCCGCGAGCAGGCCGCCCATGATCGCATAGGCCATCGGTCCCCAGAAGACCGTCGGCGCGATCGGGACCATGCCCAGGATCGCGGCCGCCGCCGTCAGCAGGATTGGCCGCATCCTGTGCACGGTCGCGCTCTTGACGGCCTCCCACGGATGCTCGCCATCGGCGATGTGCTGGTCGATCTGCACGATCAGGATCACCGAATTGCGGATCACCATGCCGATCAGCGCGATGACACCGAGAATGGCGACGAACCCCATGGGCACGTTCATGGAAAGAAGCGCCGCCGCCACGCCGATCAGCGCCAGAGGCGCCGTCAGGAGCACCAGGAACATGCGCTGAAAGCTCATGAGCTGCACCATCAGAATGGTGATGATCAGGAGCGCCATGACCGGGAACACGGCGTAGATACTGCGTTCCGCCTTGCCGCTGTCCTCCACCGTGCCGCCGACCTCCACGCGGTATCCGGCGGGCAGCCTGGCCCGAAAGTCGTCCATCGCCGGTGTCAATTGCTTGACGACCGTCGCGGCCTGCATGCCGCCGGACAGCTCAGCCTGCACCGTGACCGTGGGTAAGCGCTCGCGCCGCCAGATCAGCGGCATTTCGAGGCCGTAGTCGAGTGTGGCGATCTGCGCCAGCGGGACATTGTCCCCGCCGGGCACGGCCAGCATCAGGCTGCGCAGCGTGTCCATCTTCGCCCGCTCGTCGGCGACGGCGCGCGCAACGACGTCGATCAGATAGATGGAATCGCGAACCTGGGTGACGGTGGCGCCGGTCAGGACGGCGTTGATGGCCTTGGAGACCTGTTCCGAGCTCAGCCCGGCGGCGCGGGCCTGATCCTGATCGACCTCCACCCTGATGACCTTGGACGGCTCGTTCCAGTCGTAATTGATGTTCCAGACGTAGGAGTTCTGGGCCATGAGCCGGGCGAAGGCATGCGAAAACGCCCGCGCCTTCTCCGGATCGGGACCACTGACCCGGAATTTCAACGGCCAGCCGACTGGCGGTCCGAGTTCCAGCGGATTGACGCGCACCATCACATTGTCAAAGCCCTTCGAGAACGCCTCTTCCAGCCGCTTCTTGACGCCGGAGCGTTCTTCGTAGCCCTTGGTGACGACGACGGCCTGAGCGAAGAAGTCGTTGCTCAGCTGCGCGTCGAGCGGCAGATAGAAACGGATGGCACCCTGGCCGACATAGAAACTCCAGCGCACGATATCCGGCTCTTCCTTGAAGATCTTTTCGGCGCGGGCCACGGCCTTTTCGGTGGCATAAATGGAGGCGCTTTGCGGCAGGGTCAGATCGACGAGCAGTTCGGGGCGGTCGGAGGCGGGGAAAAACTGCTGCTGCACGAAGTTCATGCCGACGAGCGAGGCGATGAACATCCCGGTCACGACCGTGAGCACCGTGCCTTTCCAGCGCAAGGCGTGTTCGAGGACACGCTCGAAGCGGCCGTAGAAGCCCGAGCCGCCATGCCCGCCGCCATGGCCTTCCATCTTGTCCGGCAGGATGAACACGCCCGTCAGCGGCGCGAAAAGCACCGCGACGATCCAGGATACGACCAGCGCGACGGCGATCACCGCGAACAACGAGAAGCAATATTCGCCTGCGGAGCTCCTGGCAAAGCCCACGGGCACGAAACCGGCGATGGTCACCAGCGTGCCGGTCAGCATTGGGAAGGCGGTCGAGGTGTAGGCGAAAGTCGCCGCTTTCACCTTGTCGAACCCCTCTTCCAGTTTGCTGATCATCATTTCCACGGCGATCATGGCGTCATCGACCAGGAGTCCGAGCGAGATGATGAGCGCGCCGAGCGAAATGCGCTGCAGCGAGATGGATAGCATCTCCATCGCCACGAACGTCACCCCCAGCACCAGCGGAATGGCGACCGCCACCACCACGCCCGGCCGCAGGCCCAGCGCGAGGAAGCTTACCGCCAGGACGATGATCACCGCCTCTTCCAGCGATTTCATGAATTCGGCCACCGACGCCTTCACCACCACCGGCTGATCCGCCACGAGCTGGAGATCAACGCCGACAGGCAGATTGCCCCTGGCCCGGTCGATGATCTTCCGTACGTCCTCGCCCAGCGCCAGCACGTCACCGCCAACGGTCATGGAGATCGCCACGCCGATGGCCTGATGGCCGTTGAAACGGAAGATGGGCTGCGGCGGGTCGGCGTAGCCGCGCTTGATCTTCACGATGTCACCGAGACGGTAGAACTTGTCGCCCGAACGGATGTTGATCGCCTTCAGGCTCTTTTCCGAGACGAAGGCGCCGGACACGCGGATGGTGATACGCTCCGGGCCGGCATCGACCACGCCCGAGGGTGTGACGGCGTTCTGCTCCTGAAGCGTCTGCACCAGAGCGGAGACGTCTATCCCCAGCGCGGCCATTTGCAGGGTAGAGAATTCCAGGTAGATCTTCTCGTCCTGCGTGCCGATCAACTCGATCTTCGCGACATTTGGCGCACGCAGCACGTCGGCGCGGACGGTCTCGGCGAAATCGCGCAGTTCGCGGAAGTCGAAGCCGTCGCCGGTCAGGGCGTAGATGATGGAATAGACATCGCCGAAATCATCGTTGAAATACGGCCCCTGCACGCCCTGCGGCAGTGTGGAGCGGATGTCGTTGATCTTGTTGCGGGCGAGCTGCCAGAGATTGGGCACGCTGGCGGCCGGCGTTGAGTCCAGCAGGTTGAGATAGACCGTGGACTCGCCGGGCTTGGTATAGCTCTTGACGTAGTCGAGATGGGGGACTTCCTCCAGCTTCTTCTCGATGCGGTCCGTGACTTCGTTGACCGTGTCGATGGTCGTGGCGCCGGGCCAGTAGGTCTTCACGATCATCGTCTTGATGGTGAAGGCCGGATCCTCCTCGCGCCCGAGGCGGACATAGGACCACGCACCGGCAAGCGCAGAGACCAGCATCAGGTAGACTACGAAACTCTTGTGGCGCAGCGCCCATTCCGACAGATTGAACCCGGTCATGACGCGCCGTCTTCCGAGACTTGCACCTTCTGGCCCTCGCGCAGCCGGTTCACGCCCGCGATGACGACGATATCCCCCTTGGCAAGGCCGCCGCTGACGATGACGCGGTCGGTTTCGTAGCGCGATACCGTCACCGGCTTCAGACTGACCGTCTTCGTGGCCGGATCGACCACCCAGACGGCGGGCTTGTCCCCCTGCTCGAACAGCGCTGCCGCGGGCAGCACGACGGCGGCTGCGCCGGTCGTTTTCAAAGCCCCGGTGACGCTGGCCCCGAAGCGCATCTCTTCCGGCGGCGAAAGGAGCGTGACCTTGACCTGATAGGTGCGGGTGGTGGGATCGGCCACCGGCGAGACTTCGCGCACCGCGCCCTCGCAGGACACTGCCGGATCGGACACCAAGGCAATGATGACCCGCGGTATTTTTCGAGCCTGCGGCTTCGTCAGCACGGCCTCGGCAATGTTGAACACGGCGTCGCGATCGTTGGGCCTCGCCAGACGCACGATCATCTGCCCCGCGGTCACGACCTGCCCCGCTTCAGCGCCGGTCGCGGTGATGACGCCGTCGAAATCGGCGCGCAGATCGGTGTAGGCGAGTTGATCTTTGGCCAGATCGCGCGCGGCATCGTTGGCCTCGAGCCTGGCCTTCGCCGCAAGCATATTGCGCTGCGCGGTGTCGTATTGGGCCTGCGTGGTCCACCCTTGTTTCAAAAGCTGACGCTTGCGGGCTTCTTCTCCCTTGGCGTCGTTCAACCTGGCCTGAGCCGCGTTGACATCGGCCTGGGCCGATCTCAGTTTCGCTCGGAAATCCTGATCGTCGAGACGTGCCAGCAGGTCGCCTTTCTTCACGGTCTGGCCGACATCGACGGCGCGCTCGATGACTTTGCCGTCTACACGAAAACCGATGTCGCTCTCATAACGCGGCTTGATCTCGCCGACCGTGCGGAAATCGTTGCGGAGCGGACTTGGGGCGGCGACGACCGTCTTTACCGGCCGGATTTCCTCGGGCGGCGGCGCGGATTTCCGGCAGCCAACAGCCGCAAGGCAGACGGCCAGAAAGACCAGCACAAGTCCGCGAAACATCGCCGCACTCCTGTGATTGCCGGCATTCGCTCCCGCTAGTACGCCCCGCAGGAAGTTCTGACCCAATTGCTACACATTCTCATCAGGACTTCCTGCGGACAAGGCGTACTAGCAAGTTATTGTTTCTAGTACAGCATTGATTCAGCTAGTGTCCCTTCGTCCCGCAAATACCGAAATGAGGCTGCGACAAACTGGTCGGTATTTGCGGGACGGGACACTAGACGCATTTAACACCGCAATGGTTCTACAAGCGTTACGGGAGACGTCGGGGAGGCACAGCCCGGTTGCGGTCGAGCGGCGGCGCGCCTGTCCGGCGTCCCGTCATCAGCCCCAACTCAGCGTCATGGCGATGTCGCCCGGCAATCCGCCCGGAAAGTCGACGATGTGCACCTTGAGCCGATAGCCCTGCGGCTTGAAGTATTTGTACCAGAGCTGGTAGATTTCCTTCGGGATGCCGGTCAGCGTGTTCTCCCAGCCCGGTTCCGACTGATTGATCGCCCGGCCGCGATCGGTGCAAAGATCGTTTGGAAAACGATAGACCTGCACCTCGGTCCGGCCCGCCGAGGCAGCACGTCGGATGATGCTCACGCCGCGCTGGATGGCCTCCTCGTCGGTGATCCCGGAAGGCTTCGACATCTGCTCGATCAGCGCCCTCTTTTCCGCCTCCTCCTCGGCATGCTTTTGCGCTGAGAGGGAGGCCTTCTCGGCCTCGGCTATGGCGATTTCTTTCATCACCTCCTTCGCGGATGGCAGCACATCTTCGATGGTCGCGGGCATGTTCGTTTACTCCGGAATATCGCCTGGCGGCTTCTGGGCGCCATACTGTCCTCCGAACGCATTACAGTTTCGATAAATGCGAGGAGAAAAACCGATTAGCGAATTGTTACGAGGAGACGATCTTCGGTTCAACTTCGCTTTGCCTTGAACACCTGACCCGTAGCTAAACATTAGCGTTTGACGATTACGGTGCCGACCGTGAGCGGGCCGGACGATTGCGGCCGCTGAGCCAATAATGCGCATCCCGAGGTGAGTCGACCATGCCAGAGAATCCAGCCCACGAGCAGCAGCCCGCCTGGACATACGGCGCTGCGTCCGGCCTCATCGGCGAGGCGGCGGAATATGTGATCGACGCCGCGCAGCGAAGCATCCTCTTCTGGGACGTGATGCGCCAGCGCGGCAACCAGTACCGCGAGCACATGGCCAGGACGGCCCCGCACGTGCTCAGCTACGAGTTCGAACTCATCGTCGAAGGTTGGTCCCTTCCCCGCCCGGTGAACTACGCCCTGGTGGGCATCCTGCCGCCGCCGGGCGTCGAGACCAGCAGCAGGCGCCGTCCTTTCGTGGTTGTCGACCCGCGCGCCGGACACGGGCCTGGCATCGGCGGCTTCAAAGCCGACAGCGAGATCGGCGTCGCGTTGAGAGCCGGGCACCCTTGCTATTTCATCGGCTTTCTGCCCGAGCCGGTTCCCGGTCAGACCATCGAGGATGTCGCCCGCGCGGAGGCTGTCTTCCTGGAAAAAGTCATCGCGTTGCACCCGGAAGCGGACGGCAAGCCCTGCGTGATCGGCAATTGTCAGGCGGGCTGGGCGGTGGCGATGCTGGCGTCCGCGCGTCCCGAGCTGTTCGGGCCGCTCATCCTGGCGGGAGCGCCTCTGTCCTATTGGGCGGGCGTGCGCGGTAAAAACCCCATGCGCTACAGCGGCGGCCTCCTGGGTGGAAGCTGGCTGACAACGCTGATCAGCGATCTCGGACGCGGTATCTTCGACGGTGTGTGGCTGGTCCAGAACTTCGAAAACGCCAATCCGTCCAATACATTGTGGACAAAGACCTACAATCTGTATTCGAAGATCGACACCGAGGCGCCGCGCTATCTCGGCTTCGAGCGCTGGTGGGGCGGCCACGTCGATATGAACGCCGACGAAATCCAGACCATCGTCGATGAACTTTTCATCGGCAACAATCTGGCGGCAGGCTGCATCCAGTCCTCCGACGGCTGGGCCATCGACCTGCGCAACATCACCTCGCCCATCGTGGTGTTCTGCTCGAAGGGAGACAATATCACGCCGCCCCAGCAGGCGCTGGGCTGGATCCTCGACCTCTACGACAGCGTGGACGAGATCCGCGCCTGGGGGCAGACGATCGTCTACACCATCCACGAGAAGGTCGGCCATCTGGGAATTTTCGTCTCCTCGGGCGTGGCGCGCAAAGAGCATGGTGAGTTTTCCTGCAATATCGACCTGATCGAGGTGCTGCCGCCCGGCCTCTACGAAGCCACCTTCGAGCCGAAGACGGCGGATACGCCCTACGCCGATCTGGCGCATGGCGACTGGATCATGCGGTGCGAGGAGCGGACGCTGGATGACATCCGCGCGCTCGGCGGCAACGATACGGACGACGAGCGGCGCTTCGCGACTGCGGCCCGCGTGTCGGAGATCAATCTCGCGCTCTACCGGACCTTCGCGCAGCCGCTGGTGCGGGCGCTGACGACGCCATTGAGCGCGGATGTGTTCCGGCGCCTGCACCCGCTCCGGCTCCAATACGAAATCTTCTCCGACGCCGACCCGCTCGCTGCACCGCTCGCGCAGATGGCGGAACAAATGCGCGAGCACCGCCAGCCCGTGGATGACGACAACCCGTTCCGTGTCCTCGAACAGATCGTGTCGGACCAGATCGTGGCGGCGCTCGACGGCTGGCGCGACCTGGCCAACGCGGCCGCCGAGTGGACCTTTCTGACCGTCTATGGCTCGCCCTTCCTCCAGGCCGCCGTCGGCATCGACCCCGCCGCCTGCGCATTCCGGCGGGCGGGCAAGAGCGTCCTGCATCACCAACTGGTGGATCGGCGTATCGCGGAGTTGAAATCGCACATCGGCGTCGGCGGCCTGCGCGAGTGCCTGATCCGTGGTATGCTCTATGTGGCCGAGGTACGCGGCGGCGCCGACGAACGCGGTGCGACATATATCTGGCGTCTGCTTGCCACGCAGGACGAAGCGCAACGCCTGACGATCGCGGCGTTCAAGGCGCTGCTGCGCGAGCAGTATTTCATGCTGCTGATCGACGAGGACGCCACGCTGTCCGCCATTCCGGAGATGCTGCCGCCCGACGCCAACCTCCGCCGCCTGGGCTTTGCAGCGCTGCGGGAGCTGGTGAGTGTGCGTGGCGAGCCCACGGGCGAGGCGGCGGTGCGGCTGCGGCGCATCGCGGAGCTGTTCGGCGCCGGGGCTGAGGCGCTGGCCGGTCCTGTCGGACCCGGCACCCCTGTCCTGGAGGAATTGGAGCGCGCCAAGGCGTCATGACCCGGCGCTCAGGCAAAACACAATCGGGAGTATCCGGCCATGACCATACCCAAGATCGCGGTCCACGAGCACGTGCCGCATGAGAAATACGAGCGGCTGATCGGCCTCGCCAAGGACGTGCCGCCAGCAGCGACCGTCGTTGTCTATCCGTGCGAGGAAACCGCGCTGCGCGGCGCCATCGAGGCGGCCGAGGCGGGGATCATCAAGCCGACACTCGTCGGACCGGCGGCGAAAATCGCAGCCGTCGCGCGGGACGCCGGTCTCGATATCGGCCGTTATCCCGTCGTCGACGTGGAGACCGACGAAGAGGCGGCGGAGCGCGGCGTCGGGCTCATCGGCGAGGCCAAGGGCGAACTCCTGATGAAAGGCAGCCTGCACACCGACATCCTGATGCACGCCGTCATGTCCAAAGGTCTGCGGACCGCCCGGCGGATCAGCCACGTCTTCGTCATGGACGTCCCCACGCACGATGACGCGCTGTTCATCACCGACGCCGCCATCAACATCTTCCCCGATCTCGAAGCCAAGCGCGACATCATCCAGAACGCCATCGACCTGTTCACCGGCCTCAAGCTCGGCACGCCGCGCGTGGCGATCCTCTCGGCGGTCGAGACCGTGACCCCGAAAATCCCGTCCACCATCGACGCCGCCGCGCTGTGCAAAATGGCCGACCGCGGCCAGATCACGGGCGGTATTCTCGACGGCCCGCTGGCCTTCGACAACGCCATCGACCTCGAAGCGGCCGAGATCAAGGGTATCAAATCCGAAGTTGCGGGGCGCGCCCAGATCCTCGTGGTGCCGGACCTCGAGTCGGGCAACATGCTCGCCAAGAACCTGACCTTCCTCACCCGCGCCGATGCGGCGGGCATCGTGCTCGGCGCCCGTGTGCCGATCATCCTCACCTCGCGCGCCGACTCCGTACGTACGCGCATGGCCTCCTGCGCTGTCGCGGTGCTCTATGCCCACGCGCGCCGCTCCACAACCAACCTTCCCCACGCGTGAACGCCATGGACACCATTCTTGTCGTCAATGCCGGCTCGTCGAGCCTCAAATTCGAAGTCTTCGGGATTTCCGGGAACAACGATCTGCAACGCCTCGTCAAAGGCGAGATGGACGGTATCGGTACGCGTCCGCATCTGCGCGCGACGGGGGCGGACAAAAAAACGCTGATCGACGAACCCTATCCGGAAGGCCGCGTGCCCGATCTACACGCCGCCATCCATGAGGCCGGCACATGGCTGTGCGGGCAGCAGTCGTTCGATTTCGCCGCCGTGGGCCACCGCGTCGTTCATGGCGGCCCGGAATTCGCGCAACCGGTGCTGATCACGCCACAGGTGTATGAGCGGCTGGAGCGGTATGTGCCGCTGGCGCCACTGCACCAGCCGAACAATCTGGCCCCGGTCAAGGGCCTGATGAAGCGCTCTCCCAAGCTGCCGCAGGTCGCCTGCTTCGACACGGCCTTTCATCGTGGGCACAGTGAGCTCGCGGAGCACTACGCCATCCCGGAGAACCTCTACGCAGAAGGCGTGCGGCGCTACGGCTTCCACGGACTGTCATACGAATATATCGCCGGGCGCCTTCCTGAGGTGACGCCCGACATCGCCAAGGGACGCGTCATCGTCGCCCATCTGGGCAGCGGCGCATCGATGTGCGCGATCCAGAACGGGCACAGCATCGAATGCACCTTCGGTTTCACGGCGCTGGACGGCATCCCCATGGGTACGAGGCCCGGACAGATCGACCCCGGCGTCATACTCTACCTCATCGAGGAAAAGGGGATGAACACCGAGGCGGTGAAGAACTTCCTGTACCACGAGTGCGGGCTTTTGGGGCTGTCCGGCATCAGCAACGACGTGCGCGAGCTGGAAGCCAGTTCCGACCCGCGGGCCAAGTTCACCCTGGACTATTTCGCCTACCGCGTTGCACTGAATGCGGGGATGTTGCAGGCCGCGCTCGGTGGCGTCGATGGCTTCGTCTTCACGGCGGGGATCGGCGAGAACTCGGTGGAGATGCGCGCACGGATTGCGGAAAGGATGGACTGGCTTGGGGTCGCGCTGGACACGAGCGCCAACGCCGCGAGCAGGACGCAGATCACACAGGCGTGCAGCCGCGTGCCGCTCTACGTCATACCGACCGATGAGGAACTGATGATCGCGCGGCACACACTGGCCGTCATCACGGCTCAGGGCCTGCGCGGGAGCGCATGACGCCACGGCGAGGCGGCTGCCCTGGCGCGTGGCGCCGCCTCAGCCTTCGCCTTCGACGGTGTTGCGCAGTACGCCGATGCCTTCGATCTCGATCTCGCAGAGGTCGCCCGGCTTCATCCATACCGGCGGCGTTCGCGCAAAGCCGACGCCGGAAGGCGTGCCGGTGATCAGCACGTCACCCGGCTCCAGCGTCATGGCCCGGCTGATATCGACGAGGATGTCCACGACCGGGAACATCATGCTCCGCGTATTGTTGGACTGCATGGTCTCGCCGTTGAGGCGGCTTTCGATTTTCAGTCCCGCCGCGCCCGCAGGCAGCTCCTCCGCCGAGACCAGCCACGGGCCGAAGCCGCCGGTGCGGTCGAAATTCTTGCCCATGTCCCATTGCGACGTGCGTCGCTGGAACGCGCGGACCGAACCGTCATTGAAGCAGGAGTAGCCGGCGACGCAGTCGAGCGCGTTGGCGGGTGTGAGGTGCTTCGCGCGTTTCCCGATGACGACGGCGAGTTCAGCCTCGTAGTCGAGCGTTTCCGAGGCCGCCGGCCTCAGCATCGCCGCTCCGTGCGGCACGAGCGACGTGCGCGAGCGCATGAAAATGGTCGGCGCTTCCGGGCGTTTCCCGGCAAAAGGCCCTTCGTCGATGTGATCGACGTAGTTGAGGCCCAGGCAGATGATCTTGCCGGGCCGCGCGACCGGCAGGGCATAGGTGATGCCTGCGAGCGGATGACGCGCCGCCGCCGGTGGCCTGGCCGCAAGCGCCGAGAGGGGTGCGAGATCGCCGCCGCTTGCCGCCAGCCAATCCCCCAGATCGGCGGGAATGGAAGGGTCCACGGCCTGAAGATCGACGACGCTGTCCCCGTCCGCGATCCCCAGATGCAGGGCTCCACCCGCCTCAAACCCGATGATTTTCATGCGTCTCCGGCTCCGGTTATGCCTGGCAGGACCTAAACATGATCACCGGTGCGTCGCAAGGCCCGCCTAGTACGCCTCAGCTAAGAAGTCCTGCCCCGTATCGCGCTCCCCATTATGCGGTGAGGGTATTGGCTCGAACACCCGGCCGTGATTTCGATGAGATCGAGCTGCTCAGGCACAAGGCTCACCGCAAAACGGGCGAGAGGGTCCCTGGCCACGAAGCCCTGCACCATTGCGCCGAGGCGCAGGAGATTGTGGGCATTGGCACGAGGCGAATACAAGCGGGGATCGGTGAACCAGTGGTGGGCGCTACTGGGATTGAACCAGTGACCTGTCGCGTGTGAAGCGACCGCTCTCCCGCTGAGCTAAGCGCCCTTATCGGCTGCAGCGAATCAAAAGCGCTGCCGTAACGCATTGATCCTATTTGCGTGTGCGCCCTCGTGTGAAGGCGATGCCCTCCCGCTGAGACGCACGCGCCCAAAGGAGACGTGATTTAGGCGTGCCGCGGCGGCGCTGTCAAGGTCGCAGACGCATTTCGCTTCGGCCTCCGTCAATAGCGCGTGGTGAGCCGGGTCAGCCATTCCGGTGACGCCTCGACGAGCGCGGCTTCCACCGTCTTGTCGAAACCGCTGAGAACGGCGATACTCCCCACCAGGAGGAATATGCCCAGCGCCGATTTCAACGCAACTCCTGCGGCCAGCATCCGGCCGCGCTGACGCATGATGACCTGGCGCGACAACATACCGATCAGCACCAGGGGCAGTGCCGCGCCGAGGCCGAAAAGCAGCATGGTGAGCGTCACCTGCCCCAGATTTTTGCCTTGAGCCGCGAGGACCGAGGCGGCTCCGAGCGTCGGTCCGACGCAGGGGCTCCAGACTGCGCCCAGCAAAAAACCGACGCCGAATTGCCCTGCCACACCGCTGCCCCCGGCGCTGCCGAAGCGTTGCGTCACCCAGTTGGACACCGGACTGGCCAGAGCTGTCACACGCTCCTGCAATCGCGGAAAGACCAGCACGACACCGATTATGAGCAGAAGCGCCGCGCCGGCGGGCCGGAAGATGGCGGTATCGAGTCCGACAGCAAAGCCTATGGTCGCAATGAAAAGCCCTATGGCGACGAAGCTGAGCCCCAGTCCGGCGCCAAGCGCGGCCGGACCGAACCGGTGCTCCGTTGCTGCTGCGCCGAGCACGATCGGCAGGATCGGGAGCACGCAGGGTGACAGAGTGGAGAGGACACCGGCCAGCAGGGCCAGGCTGAGGGTGGCGAAGGTCATCCGGGCCGCCCGTCAGAGCGCTGCGGCTAGCAGCGCCTCGATCGAGGCCGGGTTCGTATCGCCAACGGAGCGTCCAATCTCGCTCGCGCCCTTATAGACGATGAGTGTGCTCTGCGCCCTCACGTTCAAAGTCCGCAACACGTCCTTCTGGCTGTCGAAATCGATGTCCAGGACGACGAAGTCCTTGAACTTGGCCTTCCCCGTCAGATCCTCCACGATCGGCTTCTGCGCCCTGCAGGTTGGGCACCAGGGTGCGGAAACGTGCACGAGTATCAGTTTCCCGGCCTTCTGAGCCGTGCCAAGTGCCGCCGGCGTGAAGCTGCCCGCCCTTGCGGTACAGATCGAGGTCGCGGTGGCCAGAGCCGTGACCGCCGCGAGGGCCAAAACCGAACGCCGCGACACAAGGGCCGGGACGGCCGAGAGAATGCGAGATGACATGTGGTTCCTCCAGTCAGGGCCGGGCCTGGCTGACCCGGCTGTTGACCGGCCTATTCGCAAATAGAGGCGACCGGGTTACCGGGCTCACGAAACTGTGTTCTGAAAAGCGGACAGTGCGTACCTTGTGAAGAATGCGGGCCGCGGACGGGCGATCTCAGCCCCGCCCGGTGCGAGCACCCTCGCACAAGCTTCGCCGGGCAAACTTTGCGTGGCGGTTTTGCTACGGGGTGAGGATGGCCGAGACGTATACCGGCACGCAGGAAGCGGAGCAGGCGGCAGGACGGCAGGATGTGGGCTTTGCCATCGGCATGGTCATCATCCTGACCGTGCTGTTTCTGCCCATGCCTCCGGTGATGATGGATATCGGCCTCGCCTTCTCCATCGCCTTCGCCGTGCTCATCCTCATGGTCGCGCTGTGGATTCAGCGCCCGCTCGACTTCTCGGCCTTCCCGACCATCCTGCTCATCGCCACGCTTCTGCGCCTGTCGCTCAACATCGCCTCGACGCGCCTCGTCCTCTCCCACGGCGCGGAGGGCATCAACGCGGCAGGCTATGTCATCGCGGGCTTCTCGCGCTTCGTGATGAGCGGGGATTTCGTCATCGGGACCATCGTGTTCGTGATCCTGATCACGGTGAATTTCCTGGTCATCACCAAGGGCGCCACGCGCATCGCCGAGGTGGGCGCGCGCTTCACCCTCGATGCCATCCCCGGCAAGCAGATGGCCATCGACGCCGACCTCTCCGCCGGACTCATCAACGAGAAGGAGGCCATGCACCGCCGCCGCGAGTTGGAGGAGGAAAGCGCGTTCTTCGGTGCCATGGACGGCGCGTCGAAATTCGTGCGCGGCGACGCCATCGCGGGCATTCTCATCACGCTCATCAACATGTTCGGCGGCATCGTCATCGGTACCATGCGCCACGGCATGTCGCTGGGCCAGGCGGCGGACGTGTTCGTGAAACTGTCTGTCGGTGACGGTCTGGTAACCCAGATCCCGGCGCTGATCGTATCGTTGTCGGCCGGTCTCCTGGTGTCGAAGGGCGGCACGCGCGGTTCGGTGGAGAAGGCTGTGCTGGGCCAGCTCAGCCACTATCCGCGCGCCATCTTCGTTGCTTCCTCGGTGCTGCTCGTGCTCGCCGTGGCGCCGGGGCTGCCGTTCCTTCCCTTTGCGGTCCTGGCCGCGGCGCTGGCATCGCTGGCCTACATCATCCCGCGCCGTCAGGCCGAGGCGCGCACCCGCGAGGAGGAGGCCGCCCAGGCTGCCAAGGCCGCCGCCGACGAGGAGGCGCGTTCATCGGTCAAGGAATCGCTGAGGACGGTCGAAATCGAGCTGTGCCTCGGCAAACAGCTCTCCAGCGCGCTGCTGCCGCAGCATAACCAGCTCGTCCAGCGCGTCGCGAAGATGCGGCGGAAGTTCGCCAAGCAATACGGCTTCGTCATCCCGGACATCAAGCTGGGGGACGATCTGTCGATCCCGCCGAAAACCTATCAGATCAGGATCCATGGCACGACGGTGGCCCTCGGCGAACTGCGCATCGGCGAGGTGCTGGTCATCACCGGCGACGGTCCGAAGCCGAAAATGCCCGGCGAGGACACGCGCGAACCCGCATTCGGCATGAAAGCCATGTGGATGTCGGAGATGTATGTCGCCAATCTCAAGCGCGAGGGCTTCACGCCGGTCGACAACCTGTCTGTGCTGCTGACCCATCTCGGGGAGATCATCCGCAACAATCTGGCGCAACTCCTGTCGTACAAGGACATGCGCTCCCTCATCGACCGCCTCGACCCCGAGTACCGCCGGCTCCTCGACGAAATCGTGCCGGCGCACATCACCTATTCCGGGCTCCAGGCGGTGCTCAAGCTCCTGCTCGCCGAGCGGATTTCCATACGCAACCTGCATCTGATCCTCGAAGCCATCGCCGAGGTCGCGCCCCACGTCCGCCGCGCCGAGCAGCTCGCGGAGCATGTGCGCATGCGGCTTGCGCAGCAGATCTGCGGCGACCTGTCGGACAATGGCGTGCTGAAGGTGCTGCGGCTCGGCAACCGCTGGGATCTGGCGTTCCATCAGGCGCTGAAACGCGACACCAAAGGCGACGTGGTGGAGTTCGACATCGACCCGCGGCTGATCGAGCAGTTCGGCCAGGAGGCCAGCAAGGTCATTCGCGGCCTCATGGACGAGGGCCATACCTTCGTCCTGGTGGCGGCGCCCGACGCGCGGCCCTTCGTGCGCATGGTGGTGGAGCGGCTGTTCGCGACGCTGCCCGTGCTGTCGCACACCGAGATTGCGCGCGGCGTGCAGATCAAGTCGCTGGGGACGATCTCGTGAGGGCACCGCATGACCAACATCGGCAGCGAAGTGGTGCTGCACACCTTCCTTCTGTTCGGCCGCATCGGTGGATGCCTGATGCTCATGCCCGGATTTTCCAGCGCGCGCGTGCCCATGCAGGTGCGGCTGTTCCTTTCAACGGCCGCCACCCTCGCTCTCGCACCGCTATTGCTGCCCTCCATCCACACCGCCATGAGCGAGCTCGCCCCGGCCGCCGGTCTGTACATCCTCATTACGGAAGTGTCGAAAGGCGCGCTCATCGGCATCATGGCCCGCTATTTCCTCCTGGCGCTGGAGTTCGCGGCCACGCTGGCCGCCAGCGCCTCCGGCATCAACGGAATGCCCGGCGTCCCCGTCGAGGGGGCCGAGGCGATCCCGTCCTTCGGTTCGCTGGTCACCGTCACAGCCACCACCCTGTTCTTCATCATGGACCTGCATTGGGAGGTTCTGCGCACCATCGTGGAGTCCTACCGCGTGCTGCCGGTGGGCAGCGCGCTTCCTCCCGACTTCGCCATGCAAAGCGTTGCCGGCGCGTTAAGCAAATCGTTCCTTCTGGCGCTCCAGGTCTGCGGTCCTTTCATCATTTATACGATCTCCGTTAACGTGTTGTTCGGCATCGCTAACAAACTGACCCCACAGGTGCCCGTTTATTTCGTATCATTGCCATTCGTCATCCTGGGTGGGCTGGTCGTCCTCTATCTCATCGTGGCCGACTTCCTGAGGATCTTCATCCAGGGTTTCGAGAACTGGCTGGTGACGGGATGAACAGCGCAAACTCAAGAGCGAGGCGGGCTGGCCGGCTGCTGGACGTGCTCAAGCAGCTTCACCGCATCGAGGAACACCGCAAGATCGAACTGGAGCGGCAGCTCACCGAACTGGAAGATTCGACCCGCGAGGTCATTCACGCGCTGAATACCGACGATGCCCTGCACGGGCTGTTCGTCGACACCACGGCGCGATATCTGCGTTCGCTGGCCAGGGACGCCCAGCAGGTAGCCCGGGCTCATGAAGCGCAGTCCCAGAAACTTCTGGAGAACGCGACCAAGGTCCGCCAGGCCGAACGCCTGAAGGAGACGCTCGACGAGAATCAGCGTCGCGCCGAGAACGAGGCGCAGCTCCTTGATATTATCGAGCAGCACGCGCGCGACAGCGCAAGCCCCCGGTAAGTCTCGGGGGTGATGATGGGTGCTGATCGCACCCGAAATTCAACGCCACCGGAGGCTTGGCGTGTCCATCAGTCCGCCGTCAGACATCATTCTTGGCGTTGCCAACGCTGCCGACCCGCTGAAATACCGCGCAGCCGCAGAGCAGCTCGGGCGGGCGGCGGACGTCAAGGCGCCCGCGGCGGCCAATGCACCGGACGTGAAGTTCGAGCTGCCGCAGGCGCCACAGACAGGCCAGCACCATGCCGGGCTGAAACTGACGGCGGACACGCCAGCCGCCGACAGCGCAACCAAGGCTTACAAGGAGTTCGAAGCCTTCCTGCTGCAATCGTTCATCGAATCGATCCTGCCGAAGGACTCCGCCGGATTTTTTGGCGGTGGCACGGCGGGCGAATTCTGGAAGTCCATGTTCGCCGAACATGTCGGCCGTGAGCTTGCGCAAAGCTCCGCCCTGGGTATCGCCGAGCAGATTGCCGATCATAAAGCGCGGGTCGACAAGGCCCGGGCGGCCCACCCGGCCTTGAGCGGGCCCCCGGCTCAGTCCGCACCGGCTGCGGCGCTCACCGGCCCCGCGGAAGCGCTGAGGGCAGCCACCGCCGCCAAATCGTCGTCCGTGGTGACCAAACCGACCACGACCGGCCTCTTCACACGCCACGGGAGCTGACCGTCATGCGTAACATGCCCCCTTTCGCCGCTCCTGCCCGAGAGGCCGGAGGCCCCGGTGGGCCCCCCTCCGCCGGAGCGGCCTCCGCGGCGCCAGCCAGGAACGTGGACGCGCAGTCCATCAACAGTCACATCCAGAAGACGGTCACCCGTCTCATGGAAGTCGTTGACGAGGAGACTGCCGCGCTCCGCGATCGCCAGCCTGTCGACCTCAGGGAGTACAACAACCGGAAAGCGCATAGCCTGCTCGAACTCGACCGCGCCATGACCATCGCCGAGGGCGTCACGCTGGAAGCCTCGACGCTGGCGCTCATCGGCGCGTTGCGCGAAAAGCTGAACGCCAACAGCCGTGTTCTGGGCATTCACATCGAGGCCGTCCGCGAGGTGGCCACGATCATCGCCGACACCATCCGCGAAGCCGAGTCCGACGGGACATACACCCACGCTTACCGGAGCAAGGGGCAGGCGCCATGATGGACATCATCAAGTTCGTCGTAACGGGCGTCTGGTTGAGCGCCATCACGCTGGGCACGGCATATGGGGTGATGTCCTGGCGCGCGGGGCAGGCGGTCGAGGAAAAGAAGATGGCCGCCGAGGAGGCCAAGTCCTGGGGCGACACCGAGCAGGTCAGGACCAAGATGATCAGCGTGCCGCTCGTGGTCGATGGCGTCGTCAGGGGCTATGTGCTGGCGCAGTTCACCTTCAGTCTCAGTTCCCGTCTCGCGAAATCGCTGCCGGTGAAGCCGGACATGTTCCTCGTCGATGAAGCTTTCCGGCTGCTCTACAGCGGCGAGGCCGTGGATTTCAACACGCTGAAAAAGACCGAGATCGGCACCCTTGCTGAAAAACTGAAGCAAAACGTCAACAAGCGCTTCGGCACCGACCTCGTGAAGGAGGTCTTCGTTCAGGAACTGAATTACCTCCCGAAAGAGGAATCCCGTGGCGGCACGCCGAAAACGTGAGCCGCCGGAGAGGCGTAAACCATGGTCGAACAAGTAGCCCGACACACCGACGAGCCGACCGCTCAGGCGCGCGCGAAGATGACCGGGCGCGACAAGGTCGCTGCTCTGCTGCTGGCGATGGGCAAACCGCTGGCGACGCGCATCCTCAAGCATTTCGACGAAGACGAGATGAAGACGCTCGTCAAGTCCGCATCCGAATTGGGGACCGTGCCGAGACCGGTGCTCGACGGCATCATCGACGAGTTCTCGAACAAGCTCGCGGAGGGCGCCGATCTGCAGGGCACGGTGGGCGAGGCGGAGAAGCTCTTGAGCGGCATCCTGCCGCCGGACCAGTTGGCCGCCATCATGTCGGATGTGCGCGCCGAGGATAAGCGCTCCGTCTGGCCGCGCCTGTCGCAGATGCCGGACACGCCCATCGCGCAATACCTCATGAAGGAGCACCCGCAGGTCGCCGCCTATGTGCTGTCCAAGGCCAGCCCGGTCTGCGCCGCCGCCGTGCTCGAACTGATGCCCAACGAACTGCGCAAGGATCTCATGCGCCGCATGCTCACCATCAAGCATGTCCTCGATCTGCCCGCGCAGATCATGGAAAAGGCGCTCAAGGACGAACTGCTGCACGCCGCCGGCGCCCGTGGCGGCCAGGACGTGCACGCGCGCCTCGCCGATATCATCAACAGGATGAAGCGCGAACACATGGACGAAGCCTTCCAGGCCCTCAACGAATACCGCCCGAAGGAAGCGGAAAAGGTGAAGGCCCTGCTGTTTACCTTCGACGATATCATCAAGCTGCGGCCGGCCGATGTCGCCAAGCTCTTCGACCAGGTTCCCGCGGAGCGCGTTATCGTGGCCCTGAAGGGAGCGGAGCCGAGATTGGCAAACCTCATTCTGAGCGCGCTCGGCGCCCGCGCCCGCCGCATGATCGAGCAGGAACTGGAGAGCGGCGCCACGCCATCGGGCAGGGACATCCACAAGGCGCGCCGCACCATTGCCGACCTTGCGCTGGAGTTGGCCGACCGTGGCACGATCGAACTCCATGGCGAGGAAGAATGACCCCCAGAGGCTCAGTGTACAAGTCAGCTTCAGATAAGCTTCTTGCAGCAGCGTCAGGGTCTGTCGCCTTGCGCCGATCAACCGGGCGGTAAGTCATGCCGAAAAACCCAGCGCAGTCGGCCGCCGCGAAGCGCATGCTTGAGACGTTGACCGAGACGCCCAAGCTGCACATCGACAGGCTGCCGGTCCTGCATCAGATCTTTGAGCGTGTCGCCACCACGTGCACCGAGAACCTCCGGCTGTATTGCTCGGCGCCGACGACGTTTTTCGTCAACCAGGTCAAGGGAGACAATAGCTGGGACGTCCTTGAGAACTACGAAGACGCCATCGCCGCCATCTATTACGTGCCGGAATGGGACAGCCTGATGCTCATGGGCGTGGACCGCAAGTTCGTCTTTTCGCTGTTGGATGTGGCGTATGGTGCCGATGGCAACGAAATGCCGTTTGAATCCGACCGGCCATTCTCGTCCCTGGAATGCCGGTTCGCCAAGGAAATCCTCACCATGGCGGCCGGGGCGCTGGAGCACTGCTTTCAGGCCGTCAGCCCTACGACCTTCAAGTTCGACCGGATCGAGAGCAGCGTCGAATTCACCATCATGGGTCCCACCGATGTCCCCGTCGTCGCCACGCAGGTCCTGTTCCAGGTGATGGATGCCGGCGGGCGCATGTTCATTCTCATCCCGCAATCCGCGCTCTACCCCTTGCGCAAGAAGCTGGAGCGTGAGCACCATCCCATCAGCGTTCCGCAGGATCCACGCTGGGCGCAGCGTATGCAGCGGGGTATCGCGCAGACCGACGTGAAGCTTCAGGCCATTCTGGATAAACGCATGATGACGCTCGGGGAGGTGACCAATTTCAAGGTCGGGCAGGTCGTGCCGCTCCAGACCCATGCCCACGACCTCATCACACTGGAAACAGGCGGCGAGACATTGTACACCGCGAAACTCGGGCAGGCGAACGACAAGTTCATCGTGATCATCGAGTCGACATACAGGCAAAAGGTGGCGGCGGGCGTAGCGGGCACGCAGAAGAAGAGCGACGAAGAATGAAACGCGCACGGGCCTGCCCGGCCTGGATGGCGTAAATTGGCGCGGATTGAACCTCCGCCCTCCCTGATGCGACACAGAGTGTGCAGATCGCGCATGTCGCCAGACCGCCCCGGGGAGGAATTCGATGATACGTTGCCCGAACAAGGGGCTATTTCGCGCCCACTGTCTCACCCGGCCGAGGGGAGGGACGCGCAAACCGCAGAACACCCTGGGCTATGGGACGTTGCTGGGCAGTCTCGTCGCTCTCGTGCTGTGCATGTTCCTTGCCGCGGTGATCTCCAGGGCGTGGGCTCGAATGAGCCTTGTCGATCGCGGTGATACGGTTTTCGCCGGCTTTTCCGGGATCGAGGCGTCATTTCTGCCGGGCGTAAAGCCCGCCCGATGAGCTCTTCTCCGATCTCGACGGAGCATCCGCCGAAGGGCCGTCCTTGGCCGATCCAGGCGGCGCGCCCAATGGCCGGAAGAACGAGGGCCGGATTTTCGTCCGGCCCTTCTTCATCATTCTATCGCGACGGTCCGAGCGGCAGCGAGACGCGGCAGAGCGTCGCTTCCTCCGGGTCGTTGCGGACGCGGAAGCCGAGATCGCGGCACATGGACAACATGGCCGCATTCTCCTGCAATACGTCGCCGCGCACCTCCTGAAGGCCCTCGGCCTTGGCATAAGCGATGAGCTGCTGCATCATTGCCCAGCCGATGCCCTGGCTCTTGAGGTCGCTGCGGACGAGGATGGCGTATTCGGCCTTGGTATAGTCCGGGTCAGCGATAAGACGGACACTGCCGAGGATGGTGCCGGTATCCGGATCGCAGGCCACGAAGGCCATCGCACGCGCATAGTCGATCTGCGTGATGCGCGCGACGAAGGTGTGCGAGAAATCCCGCGTCGGTACGAAGAAGCGCAGCCGGAGGTCGGCTGGATCGACGGCCTGCAGGAATTCGCGGTATTTCTCCTCGTCGGTCGGCTGAATGGGCCGGATCATGAGCGGGCGGCCGGACCGCAGCGCAACCGTCTTTTCCCAGGTCTTGGGATAGGGCCGGATGGCGAAACGCGGATTCGGCGGCTGCAGGCTGGCGCGCTCCCAATCCACGGTGACACGGGCGTCGAGAGCGATGACGCCTTTTTCGTCTGCCAGAAGCGGATTGATGTCGAGGCCGCTGATCACCGGGAAATCCGTGATGAGCTGCGAGACACGCACCAGAGTCATGGCGATGGCGTCGAGATCGACGGCGGGCAGGTCGCGATAGCCACGCAGGAGCGAGGCGACACGCGTTTCCGCGATCAGGTTGCTCGCGAGCTTGAGGTCAAGCGGCGGAAGGCCAACCGCGGTGTCCTTGATGACCTCCACGGCGGTGCCGCCAGCGCCGAACAGGATCGTCGGCCCGAAGATCGGGTCCTCGCTGACGCCGATGATCAGCTCGTGCGCGCGCGGACGCCGGGCCATCTCCTGCACGGTGAACCCCTGGATACGGGCTTCAGGCTTGTGCTCCTTGACGCGGGCGATGATCTCGTTCGCCGCCTTCACCGCGTCCTGTGCCGACGGAATGTTGAGCACGACGCCGCCGACATCCGACTTGTGCGAGATGTCGTCCGACAGGATTTTGAGGACCACGGCCTTGCATTTGGTCAGGAGGCGCCCGGCTATCTGCCCGGCCTCGTCGGCGTCGCGGGCGATGTCGGTTGCCGAGGTCTGGATGCCGTAGGCGGCAAGGACAGCCTTGGATTCCGGCTCGCTGAGCAGTGGCCGCTTGGCAAGCGCGGCCTCCATCATCGCCTGGCGGGCCGCGGGCGTATCCACTTCGAAGCCCTCGGGCAGGCTCGGCGGTGTCCGCATCAACGCTTCCTGTCCCTTGGCGTAGGACGTCAGGTAGTTGAAGCTGCGCACAGCGTCGGCAGGAAACGGATAGCTCGGAATGTTGGCCGCCGTGAACAGCGCGCGGGCTTCGCGGGCCGTCGATTCGCCGAGCCAGTTCGTCAGGATCGGCCGGACCGGCTTGCCAGCGGCCTTGCGCTTGTTGACCGTGTCGATGACCGCTTTCGCAGCACCCGCCGAAGAAGCGAGCGCGGTGGGGCAGTTCATCACCAGCACGGCGTCGGTTCCCGGATCGTCCAGCACCAGGTTCAGCGCCGCCTCGTAGCGGTCGGGACTGGCGTCGCCGATGATATCGACGGGATTGGCGTGCGACCAGGTCGGGGGCAGAATATCGCTGAGCTTCGCTATCGTGTCGGGGCCCATCTCAGCGAGCTGTCCGCCGAGATCCGACAGGCTTTCAACGGCCAGAACGCCTGCGCCGCCGCCATTGGTGAGAATGGAGAGGCGGTCGCCGCGCACATGACTGACGCGTGTCAGCATCTCCGCGGCGTCGAACAGCTCTCCCAGCCCCTCGACACGCAGCAGACCGGCGCGTTTGAACGCAGCGTCGATGACGCGGTCGTTGCCGGTGAGTGCGCCGGTGTGGGTAGCGGCGGCCTTGGCCGCAGCCTCGCCGCGGCCGGCCTTGATGACCAGAACCGGCTTCACCCGCGCCGCCGATCGCGCGGCAGTGAGGAATTTACGCGGATTGGTGATCGTCTCGAGGTAGATCAGAATGGCCGTCGTGCTCATCTCGGCGGCGAGGTAGTCGAGCGTGTCGCCGACATCGACGTCGGCCATGTCACCCAGCGAAACGACGTGGCTGAAGCCGACCTCATTGGACGCGGCCCAGTCGAGAATGGCCGCCGCAACGGCGCCGGACTGCGACAGGAAACCCAGATTTCCCTTCAGCGGCGGGAGATGCGCGAAACTGGCGTTCAGGCCGAGATTTGGCACGAAGATGCCGAGACAGTTCGGACCGATGATGCGCAGAAGGAAAGGCTTGGCCGCGTCGAGCATCTGCTGGCGCAGATTGTCGGCCTCCCCGATACCGGCTGTCAGGACCACGGCGGCGCGCGTCCCCTTCATGCCGAGTTCGGTGATGATCCCTGGGACAGTCGGAGCCGGCGTCGCAATGACGGCCAGATCCGGCAACTCCGGCAGCGCCGCTACGTTCGGGTAGCAGGCAACGCCGCCGAGCGTCGTATGTTTCGGATTGACGAGCCACACCGGGCCCTGGAAACCGTCACGCAGAAGGTTCTGCATCAATCGAAAACCGACAGAATTCGGTTTCTCGCTCGCCCCGATGATCGCCACCGATTGCGGCCGAAATGCCGAGTCAAGATTGCGGATCGTCATGAGGACTCCTTTCCGCCATGCGGGACGCCGTACGTTGCAACGGCGGTGAATTGACCTTCATCAATGGCTGGTTGCCGCAGGCATGGTATGCAACGGCGATGAAGAATGGGTAACAGCGCCCACTTCCAGGCCCGTCCCGCTTAACCGATGGTTTACGACGACGAAAACTCCGGAAGGCTAGCCGTAGCTGAGAGCGATGCGAGCGGGGATCCAATCGCCATTCTGGAGAGAGATCAAGACGAATATCTGAAACTCTGCCATGCGCTGGAGGAAGTCGCCGACGCTCTGCCTGGTAATGTCGATTTCATAAAGGCCGAGGCTGCTGTGCTCCTGCTGCGGGACGGATTCGCCAATCACGTCTCGGCGCAGGAAGAGGTGCTGTTTCCCGCCCTCAGGCGGCGCGCGGCGCCCGGCGACCGGATCGACGTCCTTCTGGGCCAAGCCGAGTATGAGCATGCCGTGGATCAGGGGCTTGCGGTCGAGGTTTCCGAAGCGCTGGCAAGCCTGATCGATCAGCGCCACACGGCCAATCCGGAAATGGTCGGCTATTTGTTGCGGTGTTTTTTCGAAGGTTACCGTCGGCATGCCGCCTGGGAGCGGAATGTCATCTACGTCATCTGCCGCCAGCGGCTCACGGAGGACGATTGTGCCGAGCTGGCCCTCCGCCTCGCCGGCGGCAGCCGGTTCACCTTCGTACACAGCCCGCAGAGCTGAAACGCACCGCCGCCAGCCTGTGCTCGGAGCATCGCGGATGTGCTCCCCGATCAAGTGCGGGGACGCGGCGGGAGAAGAGTTGCGCCGTCAGCACCGAACTTCTTCTCGAATTCCGCAGCGGATAGAGGCTCGCTGAAATAAAAGCCCTGTATTTCGTCGCAGCCATGATCGCGCAGGAAAGACATCTGGATCGGGGTTTCCACCCCTTCTGCAATGACCTTGAGGTTCAGGGATTTCGCCATGCCGATGATGGTTTTGGTAATGGCGGTGTCGTCGGGATTGACGGTCAGATCCTGGACAAACGAACGGTCGATCTTGAGTTTATAAATAGGCAGACGCCTCAGGTAGCTCAGGTTGGAATACCCCGTTCCAAAATCATCTATCAGCAATTTCACGCCAATATCTTTCATATCCCGGATCATTTCGTTGATCGTATCGGCATTGGAGATGAGAAGGCTCTCTGTCAGTTCCAACTGGAGGCACTCCGGTGAAATGTCCGCATCGATGAGAGCGGCCTTAACCTCGTGAAGAAAACCAGTTCTACTGATTTCGAAAGCTGAAACATTCACCGAGACCGGCAGGACGGGCAGGGCTCGATCCTGCCACAGGCGGGCCTGGCGGCACACCGTCCCGAGCAGCCATCGGCCAATCGGGATAATCAGACCGCTGCTTTCGGCGACAGGAATAAACTCTTGCGGCGGCACGAGACCCAGTTCGGGATGTTTCCAGCGCAGAAGCGCCTCGCAACCCGAGATCTTCCCAGTGTTGATATCCTGTTGCGGCTGGTAGACGACGAAGAACTCGTCGTTGTCCAGTGCTGTTCTCATGCCGTTCTGCAGAGCGAACCGTTTGGTTGCTTTCGCGGTCATTTCTTCGGAAAAGAAGCTGTAGCTATTCCTACCGCTTAGTTTCGAGTAATACATAGCGGCATCCGCATTCTTGATCAACGTATCCACATCCGTCCCATGTTCGGGAAAAATGCTGATGCCTATACTACACGTCACGTTGAGCATGTGGTCACCGACCAGAAAGCCGCTGCGCATCGAATCGATGATGCGGTCGGCCGCCGCCGTGACGTCCGCCACCTCCAGAATGTCGGGGGCCAGGACGAGGAATTCATCGCCTCCGAGCCGGGCGATGGCATCCTGCTCACGGGTCCATCTCTTGAGGCGCTTGGCGACCTCGACAAGAAGAGCGTCACCTATGGCATGTCCCAGGGAATCATTGATGGTTTTGAATTTGTCGAGATCGAGAAACAGGAGCGCGAGCTTGTCCCTTCGCCGCCGGGCGTTGGCGAGCATGACCTGAATCCTGTCCCGAAGCAGGGTCCGGCTCAGCAGCCCCGTGAGCGCGTCATAATAGGCCAGGAATTCGATCTGCGCCTCGGCGGCCTTGCGGTCGGTAATGTCCTGCACCACGCCAAAGACGCGGACCGGCTGGCCGGCGTTATCCGTCTCCACTTCTCCCTGCTCGTGGGCGACGCGCGTTTCTCCGCCGGGCAGGGCGACGCGATGATCGACGGAGTAGGACGTGGCATGAGACATGGCGTCATCCAAGCTGTGCATGACTGCCGCCCTGTCGTCCGCGTGGATGTGTTTCAGAAATCCCTCGTAAGTCGCCCCATCGGCTTGCGGGTCCAGGCCCAGAATGCGGCGGGCTTCGTCCGAGAGGGTGAATTCATCCTTGCGGAGGTCCCACTCCCAGTTTCCCAGTTGCGCAACCTCCTGGGACTTGGCCAGCAGCTTTTCCTTCGCCTCGATGGCCAGCGAATGCCTGCGAAGGAGTTGCACATACCCTGTGAGGCCCAGGGTGCCCGCAAAGCCCGCAAAGAGAACGGTCCACCCCAACACACTGGTGCCTGTCTCGAAGTAGCCTTGAGCCGGCGTCATTTCGAGACGCCATTTGCGGCTGCCGACGTCAAGGGTTGAAGCATAGCTCAGCCCGGCAGCCTTATTCGACGGGTCCCCTCCGTGGGCAGGGGGTTCGCCCTTTGTCTGGCAGATGTGGCGGTAAAGAAACCTGTCTGCTGGCGCGGCGGTTTCATCGTGGAGGGATATATTCACGCGCGCGGGATGAATGTCGTGAAGCGCGGCCTCGATCACATCGCCGATCCGGAACACGCCGAGGATGAACCCCTTCAATTCCTCCCGCCGATCCACGAGCGTCAAACCGCGCTCCTTCGTCCGATAAACGGGATCGAAGATCAGCAGGCCGTATTGCCGCGCCGTTTCCTGCACCAGCGTGACACGCTGGGTGGCGACAATGCGGCCGGTGTTCCGCGCAAGATTCAGGGCTTCCAGCCGCGCCTGATTCGATCCGAGGTCGTATCCCAGCGCCTTTTCATTCCCCGCATGTGGCTCGACGAAATAGACCGGAAAATAGACCGATCGCGGGCTGGCAGGGACCATCTGCCCCTGTTTGAGCCGCTCGGTAAACTGAAACTGCGGCCATGTTCGCCGTGCGGCGCTTTCATACTCGGCGCGATTTTCGGAGGGGACACGGGGGATCCACTCCAAGGCTTGAACCCCGGGAGAATTCCGCAGGAGCGGCTGCACGAAGGCGTGAAAGCTTTCCCGGGTCACGTTGCTTGTCGCCAGGAAAAAGGCTTCGACGGCTTGCACAAGCTCAACGCTTCGGGCAAGGCCATCCGAAATCATGTGAGCGTAGTGCTCAGCGGCGGTGTCAAACGCTTTTTCGGTTGCGAGCCGCTCCCCGTTCCGCACGTAGATGAAAGCGGAGATGGTCAGGACGAAGCCGCAGACGACGATCGCCCCGCTCAGTATCTGATACCGGTGGCCGCCGCGCAGCGCCGGACGCGACGCAATCCATGTCCAGAAACTCGTGAGCCAGCGTGTCAACGAGCGCGTCCGCTTCGCCGGTTCGGGAGGGTTAATCACGCATCCCCCGCTGCGAATGGCGGCCTGCCTCTTCCTTTGAGGCGGCCGGAAGCATGGCGGCTGTCAGCAACCTCATGTCAAGCCTCTGTGAGCCAGCGGTGGACCTCCGAATGGTCACGGCAATCTCTCACAGAACACTAAACGCGAATTGAAGAAGCAGCCGGCCGGTACAGCCCGAGGCAAGTTCGCCCCCATTTGCCGGTGCATTTCTTTCGGCCCGGTCCACGATCCGGTGTCGTCTTTGTGGTCTTGCCCCCGGCGGGCGCATTTGCACTTGACCGCCGACGCCTGACGTTTACCCTCCCGTGCGTCCGGCGCGCGCGTGAGGGAGCATTGCTATGGCAAAAATCAAGACGACGGAGGGAGTTACGATCTACCGGCCGGGAGGGGGGCTGCGGTTTGTGCTCGGCGGCGCTTTCTTTTTCCTCCTCCTGTTTCTGGTCAACGCGCTGGCGGGCGCGATCTGGCTGGCCTTCCACCATCTGTTCGTAGACGCTGTAGTCTTCTTCATTATGGCCCTGGCGTCGGTGGGGCTGCTCCTCTACGCGACCATTTACCTGTTTGCCGCCTCGCACATGGAGGTGCGGCTCGGTCCGGATGCGGCGACATTCGTGATCCCGGACTGGCGCGGCCCCACGCCGCTATTTCCCTACACAGAGTGTAAGATACCCTACGCTGACATAGCCTCGGTGGAAACGCGCGGCGAGGTCTACCGCTACTTCGTCCTTCCGGTGATTGTCGAGGGATGCTGCCTGCTGCGCAAGGATGGCAAGCGCATCACCCTTGGCTATGTGCACGAGAACGCGGAAGATCCGTCGATGCCATTCCCGGTGATCGCCGCGAAAATCGCAGAACGTGCCGGCGTGTCGGTGGGACACCGCGGCGTGGTGGAGGGTAACCGCGGCCTGCGTGCGCTCGTGCAGGAGGAGCCGGGATGGGATGCGCCGGAGCTGCCCGCGAAAAGGCTTGAGGTGCTGCGCAAGAGTGAGCGCAGCCGCTGGAAGCTTGCGATCATCTTTCTCGCGGCGGCACTGGCAATCGGGGGCGCGTTCCAGCTTTATCGCCTCTATGGCTGACTCCAGGTGATCGTCCGCGACTGTGCGGAGCACGATCGCACGCAGCCGGAATTGTCGGTGAAAAGCCGGGGGCTTGGCGTTCCTGGCCGAGGCCGACTAGGTGAGACGGCCCGCCTCAGATGCCGTCTGGCAATGCTGGACGCGGCGGCGTGTAGCCCGCGACATAGAGCAGGACGCCGGCCCCCGCGGCGACGAACCACGCCGGAAGCAGGAGGATGGTCGTTGCTGCCGGGCTCCAGAGATACGTGCTGACCTGCTCGACCGAGCCCCGCACCCAGGCCAATGTCATCGGGCTCAGTGTCTGCCAGTGCTGCTGGACCGATGTGAAGACCAGCCGGCCGTTGTCGGCGAGCATGCACATGCCGTCATAGGCCAAGGCCGCCATTCCCACGCCCAGCAACAGATAGCCAAGAAACCGCAAGACCATGGTCGCATGCTCCGATTGCCGCCACACAGGGTTAGCAGACTGCGCCGCGCCAGGCAATGTCCCGGCCGGTGCCGGGGCATAATGCACCGTAGCGGCAGCGTTATTCGCCCACGATGATCTCGCGCTTGGCCGGCCATCTGATCTCGTAGGACAGGGCGATCTCGTTCTGCTCCTGCGGCTTCAGATCGAAGGTCCAGGCGAGCACACCCTGCTTCTCCTCGTAATTGCTTTCGCTCGGCTCCGTCGTCATCGGCAGGATTTCGATTTCGATCTTTTCATGCTCCGAGACCGGAACCTGGTCGATGACCGTCACCGGTACCGTCCAGTCATGCAGGTTCCTGACCGTGATCTTCAAGTGCTGCTCGTCGGTGGACGATGTGCGGATGATACCGGTTTCACCTTTCGCCCGCTGCAATTCCACGCGCGTAACCTTCACGGCGTCGTCGCGCCCGAAGCCCAGTTCCTGCTCCTCGCCCGAGACGATCAGCGGCAACTCGGCGCGTCCCGCGAATACACCGTCGCGATAGAGCGAAACCTTGCCCGGCAGGACCGGCGCGAGGCCTTCATAAGTAAATCTGGCATGCAGAAAGGCGGTTGCGTCCTTTTTTGGCGTCGTGCGCACGGCGAGGGCGGGCTTGAGATTTTCGGCGGCAATGAACACCTTCTTCCGCCCCACACCCGATCGGACCGTCACGCGCTGCGGGATGGCGAAGGCCGCCTGATACGGGGCCGTCTCCACGGTCGCCGGGCGTTCCTGGGTCGGCGCAGTCTCGAGCATCCCCATCAGGCCCCCCGCACCACTCCTGCCACGGCTCTTGGACGCCAACGGTTGGGGCGCCGGCGGTGTATCGGGCTTGAAGACCACCTTCTGCGTCTCGAGCTGCGGCGCCGACGTCTCGGCTCCCGGCCGCACGGTGGACAGGGTGATCGCGGCGTCAACCCAGTCCTCGCCGGTCTTCTGTGCGACACTTGCGCGCCGCGCGAGCGTGAGATGCGGCTCCTTGCCCGCGCCGCCCGTGGTCAGGCGGGCGTCGTAAACGGGAGTCCAGCCCGCCCTTTCAACCTGGTACCGGATGCGCAGCGGGATGCGAGCCGCCTCACGGGCTTCGACATAGATCCGCACCGCGGTGCGCCCCCGCTTTTCTGCGGGCTCCAGCACAAGGCGCTCCTTCAGGATCTTGATGCGCTTGTCCAGTGTGCGCTGTTCGATCCGCGCCGCGAGCTCGGCTCTTGATGCTTCCACGAGGCGGTTGCCGATGAGGTCGAAAAGCGCGTTCCAGCCGGTCGCAGTGGCGGCCTTGCTCTCGTCCTTCCCGGTGGGGCCGGATGCCGGCAGGCGGCTCAGATTTTCGGCCAGCGTCCGTTGCGCGACGGCGGCGGCGATCGCCCCGTCGAGCGCCTTGCGTTCGTCGGTGAGGCGCTGCAGCTCTTTCTCCAGGCGCTTGCGCTCGCTTTTTCCCCGTCCGTCACCGGCCGCCGACTTCCCGGCGAGGATCTGCCGGACATCCACGGAGCTGATTTCCAGGCCGTTCGCCGCACCTCCCTCCACGCGGATGGACGGCTCGGTGAGCCCGGCTGGCAGGTCGGCGACGGCAATCACATGTCCGCCCGGCTTCAGCGACACCTCGAAGCTGCGTGTGACCTCGGCTCCGGCTGGGAAGACGGTCACGGCATCGACCTTCGAATGCGCTGTTATCTCGGCCCCCGCGGCGGGCAACATGCCGGTCAACAGGATGGAAAATACCAGGAAAACGCGGCCACGCGCCATCTCACCACCTCTTACGAAAAACACTGCGGAACCTGTAAAGGCTGGCAATCGACACAGTTTGTCAACGCAGTCTTAAGGCAATTTACATCGATCCTGGCGGGTGGCGCACACTGATGCAAATCAGGGTAAATCGGGGCTCTTGCACTCCCGGGGTGTGGCTGGTGAGCCGTGTTCCGCCCCCTCGCTATTTCGCTTGACCACGGCTGCAAAACCCGGCAGGGTGCCGCTCATGAAGACCATTCGGCCCATCAGCACCCGCTGCGACGCTTGTCTGATCGCAGCCAGCATCTGCTGCATTATTATCGCGAGCTAACATCACGCTGGCGCGGCCGTTCCCCCTTGTTTTGAATTTGTAGCCCGAACGTCCCGCCAGCCGGCGAGGAGATGAATTCGTGGTTTTAAAGCTTTACAACACACGCACGCGCTCGAAGGAAACCTTCGAGCCGCTCAATCCCCGCCATGTACGGATGTATGTGTGCGGCCCCACCGTCTACGATTTCGCGCATATCGGCAATGCACGGCCCGCCATCGTGTTCGACGTGCTGTACCGGCTCTTGAAATATGTCTACGAGCCGCAGGGCGCCAAGGTGACCTACGTCCGCAACATCACGGATGTGGATGACAAGATCAACGCCCGCGCCGCCGAGGAGGGGATCCCCATCGGTGACCTGACAGAGCGTACCATCGCCCAGTTTCACGAGGACGTGGCGGCGCTGGGGTGCCTGCCCCCGACAATCGAGCCGCGCGCGACCCAGCACATCCGGGAAATGAAGGCGATGATCACGGATCTCGTGGACAAGGGCTTCGCCTATGTCGCCGAGGATCATGTCCTGTTTCACGTCGCGGCGATGCCGGATTACGGCCAGCTTGCGCGGCGCTCGCTCGACGAGATGCGTGCCGGGGCGCGCGTCGAAGTGGCGCCCTATAAGCGTGACCCGATGGATTTCGTGCTGTGGAAGCCGTCGAAGGAGGGCGAACCGGCGTGGCCGTCACCCTGCGGCATCGAGGCGGAAGGGCGCCCCGGTTGGCATCTCGAATGCTCGGCGATGTCGGCCAAGCATCTCGGCAGGACCTTCGACATCCATGGCGGCGGTATCGACCTCGTCTTCCCGCACCACGAGAACGAGGTGGCGCAGAGCCGCTGCACGCACGGCACCGAGATCATGGCGAATGTCTGGATGCACAACGGACATCTGATGGTCGAGGGTGAGAAGATGTCCAAGAGCCTGGGCAATTTCGTCACCATCAATGAGCTGCTCACGGGCTGGAAGGGCTTTGCCTGGCCGGGAGAGGCGATCCGTCTCAACATGCTGCGCACCCATTACCGGCAGCCCTTCGACTGGACCTTCGAGAGCCTGGACGAGGCGCACAAGGTGCTGTGGGACTGGTATGGCGCGCTCGGCGGGGTCGAGGCGGCGGAGGCGCTGCCCGGGCCAGTGCTGGAGGCGCTGGGCGATGACCTGAATACGCCGCTCGCGATCGCGGAGATGCACCGGCTCCACCGCGAGGGCAACCATGCCGGACTGGCGGCGGTCCTGCACGTGCTCGGCTTTTCGGGGCAGCGCGCGCGGGTCGAGCGGCAGCGGATCCTGCATGTCGAGACGGACGAGACCGGCTACAGCCTCGGTGGCGAGGCGGCGGGTGCGGCCGACGAGATGGAGGTGGAGGAACTGGTCAAGCAGCGGCTCGCCGCGCGCAAGGCGAAGAACTGGGCCGAGGCCGACCGCATCCGCGACGATCTGGCGGCGAAGGGCATCACGCTGAAAGACGCGAAAGACCCGGCGACGGGCGAGATCGTGACGACCTGGGAGGCGGCGCGGTGAGCGAGACCCTCCCTTCCCAATCCGCCGAAACGCCGCCCGTTCTGACCGGCGGCTGCCAGTGCGGTGCCGTGCGCTTTCGCATCGAAGGCGGGCTGGGGCGCGCCTCCATCTGCCATTGCCGCATGTGCCAGAAGGCGGCCGGTAATTTCTTCGCCCCGCTGGTAACGGCGAAAAACCTCGTCTGGACGAAGGGCGAGCCGGCGCGCTTCCGCTCCTCCAACAAGGTGCAGCGCGGCTTCTGCCGCAAATGCGGCACGCCGCTGACCTTCGAGCCGGACGGCCGAGCGCAGATCGAGGTGTTCATCGGCGCGCTGGACGATCCCGAAGCCGCTCCGCCTGCGATTCAGGTGGGCGAGGAAAGCGCGCTCAGCTACGTCCACGGCCTTGCGAACCTGCCCACGCGCTCAGGTGATGAGCAGGCGAAGGTCGCGGCGCACTACGCGGGCATCATCTCCTGCCAGCATCCCGACCGGGACATCTGATCACCAGAGCAGCCCTTCAACCCAGCACCCGCATCTCAGATCAAGAAACCGAGTACCAGTCATGACCAAAGCCCGCCTTTACCTTTTCGACACCACGCTGCGCGACGGCGCGCAGACGCAAGGAGTGAGCCTCTCGCTGGAGGACAAGCTCCTCATCGCGCGCGCGCTGGACGAACTCGGGCTGGACTACATCGAGGGCGGCTATCCCGGCGCCAATCCCACGGACAGCGCGCTGTTCGCCGAGAAACGCCGTTTCGCCAATGCCCGCCTCGCCGCTTTCGGCATGACGAAGCGTGCGGGGCGGTCGGTGTCCAACGATCCGGGCTTCGCCGAGCTCCTCACGGCGGAGGCGGACGCCGTTTGCCTCGTCGCCAAGAGCTGGGATTATCATGTCGAGGTTGCGCTCGGCGTGTCGAACGCGGAGAACCTGGAGGCCATCACCGAGTCCGTTCGGGCCGTGCGCGAGGCGGAGCGCGAGGCGCTCGTCGATTGCGAGCATTTCTTCGACGGCTACAAGGCCAACCGCGACTATGCGCTCGCCTGCGCCCAGACGGCGTACGAAGCGGGCGCGCGCTGGGTCGTGCTGTGCGACACCAATGGCGGCACGCTGCCGCATGAGGTCGAGGCCATCATCGCCGACGTCGCCGAAGTGGTGCCCGGCGATCATCTCGGCATCCACACCCACAACGATACGGAGAACGCCGTCGCCAACACGCTGGCCGCCGTGCGGGCGGGCGCGCGGCAAATCCAGGGCACGCTCAACGGGCTGGGCGAGCGCTGCGGCAATGCCAATCTCTCGTCCATCATCCCGACGCTCATGCTCAAGGCCGACTTCGCCGACCGCTTCGAGACCGGCGTCACGCCGGAGCGGCTGCGCAGGCTCACGCACGCGTCGCGGCTCCTGGACGAAATCCTCAACCGCGCGCCGAACCGCTCGGCGGCCTATGTCGGTGAGTCGGCCTTCGCGCACAAGGGCGGCATCCATGTCTCGGCGGTGCAGAAGGATCCGCGCACTTACGAGCATGTCCCGCCCGAAACCGTCGGCAATACGCGCAAGCTCCTGGTCTCGAACCAGGCCGGACGCTCGAACATCGTTGCCGAGCTCGAGCGTGTCGGCATCGCGGTGCGCCCCGACGATCCGCATGTCACCCAGCTCCTGGAGCAGGTGAAGCAGCGCGAGGCGGCGGGCTACGCCTATGAAGGGGCGGACGCGTCTTTCGAGCTGCTGGCGCGGCGGATGCTCGGCGAGGTGCCGGAGTATTTCTCCATCGAGAGTTTCCGCGTCATGGTGGAGCGGCGCCACAATGCGCTCGGCCAGCTCAAGACGGTTTCGGAGGCGACGGTGAAAGTCAGCGTGGCGGGCGAAATGGTGATGAATGTCGGTGAGGGCAACGGCCCGGTGCATGCGCTCGACACGGCGCTCCGGCGCGATCTCGGCAAATACCAGAACTTCATCCGCGGGCTGGAGCTGGTCGATTACAAGGTGCGCATCCTGACCGGCGGCACCGACGCCGTGACGCGCGTGCTGATCGAGACGCGTGACGGGGACACGCGCGACCGCTGGTTCACGGTGGGCGTGTCGCCGAACATCGTCGATGCGTCATTCGAGGCGCTGGTGGACTCGATCACCTACAAGCTCTTGCGCGACAAGGCGCCCGCGCCGGACGCCCTGGAGTAGGGGAGGGCGGCGGCTAGTACGCCCCGCAGGAAATCCTGACCCACTTGCCGCACGCTCTCACAGGATTTCCTGCGGGTTAAGCGTACTAGCAAGTTATTGACTCTAGTACAGCTTTCCCGAGGCAAGTTCGCTTGCGCACTTGCGGCAAATAGGGTGCGAACTTGCCCCCCGTCAGGCGGCATTCTCCAGAAGCAGCATCCCGGCTCCGGTGTTCGAGATCGGGATGTGATAGTTGCGCGCCAGTTCGGTCACCTTGCCGTTCAGTGCACCGCGCATCGCCAGCCACAGGACGAACTCCGCTCCCTGAGCCCCGGCCTCGCGCACCAGATCGACCGCCGACATCTTCGCCAGTTCCTCCGGCGCGCTGACGAGCTTGTCCATGCACATCAGATCGAACTGCTTGTTGATGAAGCCCGCGCGCTTGCCGTCGAGCTGATGCGAGAGCCCGCCCGTGCCGAGGACGACGATTTTCAAGTCCTCCGGGAAGGAGGCGAGCGCCTTGCCGATCGACTGGCCGAAGCGGTAGCAGCGCGACGGCGACGGGATCGGGTGCTGCACGGTGTTGATGCTGATCGGGATGGCGCGGATCGGCGTCTTGTTGCGGTCCGGCCAGAAAAGCTGCATCGGCACCGTGAAGCCGTGATCGACGATCATCTCCTGGCAGGAGCAGACGTCGAATTCGTCGTCCACGAGCTGGTTGATGATGTGCCAGGACAGTTTGGGATGCCCGTCGAACGACGCGATCGTCGGGATGCCCCAGCCCTCGTCCTGGTTCTCGTACTCGAAGGCGGCGCCGACGGCGAAAGTCGGCATCTTGTCGAGGAAGAAGTTCGAGCCGTGGTCGTTGTAGAACACCACCGCGATGTCTGGCTTGTTCTCCTCGACCCATTTGTGCACCGGCGGGTAGCCGTCGAAGAACGGCTTCCAGTACGGGTCGTCGTAGAGCTGCCTGGCAATGGCGTTGCCGACAGCGGGGATGTGCGATGTGGTCAGTCCACCAATGATCTTGGCCATTGCCTTATTCTCCTTGCTTCCTGAGCATTTCCTTGAACGCATCGACCGTCATGCTGGTCTGCTGTGCGCCGACGTCCTGCACGCCCAGGCCGAAGATCCCGGCGAACTTGGCCAGATAGTAGATGTTGCCGCCCGCATCGATGAGTTCGAGCACGTTGCGGTTGCGGATCGCCTGCTTCTGCTGCTCGTTGAGGCCGAATTTCGTCATGTAGGCCTCTTCGTCCTTGCGGAATTCCTCGCGGGCCTCCGCGCCATTGAACGAGAAGCACATCTTGTTCAGTGCATAGCCTTTCATGGCCATTTCGCCGTCGAAGAAGGTCGTCCCCGGAATGGGGGTCTCCAGATTGCCGTAGCTCATTGCCTGTCTCCCTTTTTGCCGCTAGGCCAAGAGCCGCGCGCCCTGATCCGGATACAAGACGCCGCCTCCAAGTCTTGAGTTTTGAGCACCGTTCTCGCGATTGGCGCTCAGTCCCAGTAAAGCCGTACCGGGTTATCGATTAGAAGCGCACGCTGCAACGCTGCGGCAGGCGCAATGTGCGGGATCACATCGACGAGTTTGCCATCATCCGGCATGTGCGATTTCATGTTCGGATGCGGCCAGTCCGTCCCCCACAGCACCCGGTCGGGGAAGGTCTCCACGAGCAGGCGGCTGAAGGGAATGACATCGCTATAGGCATCGGGGCCGGTGAGCGAGAGCCGCTCCGGGCAGCTCACCTTGGTCCAGATGTTCTCGTTGTCGCGCATGAGGCCGACGAAGCGCTGGAAATCGGGATGCTCCACGCCTTTCGCCACGTCGGGGCGGCCCATATGGTCGACCACGATGATCGTCGGCAACTGCTCCAGGAAAGGAATGAGGTCTTCGAGATCGGCGGCCTCGAAATAAACCACGATATGCCAGCCGAGCGTGGCGATCTTTTCGGCGATACCGAGGAACACCGCCTTGGGTGTCGCATCCACCAGCCGCTTGACGAAATTGAAGCGCACGCCGCGCACGCCCGCGTCATGCATCGCGCGCAGCTCGTTCATAGTGATGTCCGGGCCGACGCTGGCGACGCCGCGCGCGCGGCCGTCCGAGGCGAGGAGCGCGTCCACGAGGGCGCGGTTGTCCTTGCCGTGGCAGGTAGCCTGCACGATGACGTTGCGCTCGAAACCAAGGAAGTCGCGCAGGGCGAACAGCTTTTCCTTGGACGCGTCGCAGGGCGTGTATTTGCGCTCGGGCGCGTAGGGGAAGACGGCGGCCGGCCCGAAGACGTGGCAATGCGCATCGACCGCGCCGGGCGGCGGCGCGTAGGCCGGCTTCGACGGATTGGGGTGGAAAGGAAGGTAATTCGGGTCCATGTCAATTCTTGTCCGGTTAAGCGAAAACCACGCCATCGAAGAGCTTGCGCGCCGTCAGCAGGATGGCCGCGCTCTCGACCTGGCTCTTTTCGTCCATCTCCAAAATGATAGTCGTTGCGCCGCTCGGATGTTCAATACTCAGTTCCTTGATGCGCCCGTCGGGGATGCGTGCGACCGAGGCCGCGGGCGAGCCTTCGAGCACGCAGGCCGTGGCCGCCGTGACCGCGCCCAGCACGCCGATCCCGGCATGACAGCGATGCGGGATGAAAGTCCGCGTCGAGACGGCGCCACCGGCGCGCGGCGGGCTGACCATCGTCATTTTCGGCACCGACTTGGCGCGCACGTCGCCCAGATTCATCATCGGTCCGGCCTGGAGACGGATCGACTCCAGTTTCGCCTTCAGCTCCGCATCGGCGTCGAGTTCGTCGCGCGTCTCCGTGCCCGAGATGCCCATGTCCTCGGCGAGCATCACCACGCAGGGCATGCCGTTGTCGATCAGCGTCACCCGCACGCCGTCGATGACATCCGCCGCGCAGCCGGTGGGGAGCAGCGCGCCGCAGCTCGACCCGGCGGTGTCGCGGAACATGACCGGCACCGGCGCATGTGTCCCCGGCACGCCGTCGATGCGCGTCTCGCCCGCGTAAGTCACGAGGCCGCCGGGCGTTTTTACCTTCACAGCAGCAATCTGCCCGGTGTTTTCCATGTAGATGGTAACCGGCGTCTCCCCGTCCTGCGCTTCGACCAGCCCGCGCTCGATGGCGAAGGGGCCAACGCCGACGAGGATATTGCCGCAGTTCTGCGCGTCCGTGACGATGGCCTGATCGACGAAGACCTGCAGGAACAGGTAATCGACATCCACGCCGGGGCGCTCCGAGCGCCTGACCACCGCCACTTTCGAGGTCAGCGGGTCGGCGCCGCCCATGCCGTCGATCTGGCGCGCATCGGGCGATCCCATGACGCCGAGGAGGAAGCGCGCGCGGGCCTCGGGATCGGTGGGCAGGTCTTCGCTAAGGAAGTAGCCGCCCTTCGACGTCCCGCCGCGCATCCACATGCAGGGTGCGGAGCTAGACATATTTTAGCCCCTTCTCCGCCAGGCGCTGGCGCATATTGTAGATATCCAGCCCCAACTCGCCCGCCGCGAGGCGCTTGCGCTTGTCGTCCTCGTTCGCCACGCGGGCGCGTGCCTTTTTCAGCACCTCCGCCGCATCCGCGCGGGCGACGACACACACGCCGTCATCATCCGCCGCGATCACGTCGCCCGGATTGACGAGCGCGCCCGCGCACACCACCGGCACGTTCACCGAGCCGAGCGTTTCCTTGACGGTGCCTTGCGCGCATATCGCCTTCGACCACACCGGAAAGCCCATCTCCGTCAGGTCGCGTACGTCGCGCACGCCTGCGTCGATCACCAGCCCCACGCCGCCCCGCGCCCTGACCGACTCTGCAAGCAGATCGCCGAAATATCCGGCATCCGATGGCGAGGTCGGGGCCACGACCATGATGTCGCCCGCCTTCATCTGCTCCACCGCGACATGGATCATCCAGTTGTCGCAAGGCGCGACCGACACCGTCACCGCCGAGGCCGCGACCCGTGCCCCCGCATAGATCGGCCGCATATAGGACGCGAGAAGCCCGATGCGCCCTTGAGCCTCGTGCACGGTCGCCACGCCGCATTCCGCCAGCCCGGCAACGATCTCCGCATCAGCCCGCTCGATATTCTGGACAACGATAGTCATCACAGCTCATCCACTGTGCGCGGAAACACCGACTGAAATCCTTCGGCATATTTGGCGTCACGGCCGCCCGCCTGCCCGCCGGAATTGCGCCTGAAGTGGTTGGCCCGGTTCTCGGCGAGGTTGGTGTAATATTTCCAGAGATGTTCCTGGCCCTGCATGCACTGAATGGCCGCGTACTTCTTGTCCCACACCTCGGTGATGTCGAGAAATACATCCGGTTTCCACTGCATCTGCTCGGTCTGGTGCGGCTCGAACAGGTAGAGCTGCGGCGCGCCGAGCACCTTCTCCCCGGGATTGTGGCCCCATGCCTGCGCGATCATGCGGCATTCGAGGGCAAACCGGGTCGTGCCCATGTGGTCCGTGTTGTAGGGGTCCCACATCGAATGGCTCATCATGAAGCGCGGCTGCACCTTGCGGATGACCTCCACCAGCCGCAGCTTGGCCTCGCGGTCCATCTCCAGCGGATAGTCGCCGAGGTCGAAGAAGATGATGTCGTGGGCGTCGAGCGCCTTGGCCGCGTTCTCGGCCTCCTTGTGGCGCTCGTCCTTGACCGTCTTCAGCGTCATGCCGGCCTGCTTCCACAGCTTCGCCGACTCGCCGCGCTCGCCATAGGACAGGCAGACGATGGTGACGTCGTACCCCTTCTTCTGGTGCAGCGCGATGGCGCCGCCCGCGCGCCAGACGAAGTCGGCGGCATGGGCTGAAATAACGAGTGCGGTCTTCTTGTCGGCCATAAAGACGTTTCCTTGAGTTCCAGGGCTTGTGTGAGAAAGGCGTGCCTCGCGCCTTGGCCTCGTGCGTCTCACCGTCCGAGGCTGAGCGCATTTTGGGCTTGACTGGGGCCGCCACGCCATTTCATTTTCGAGGGTGCGGTATAAGCTCTTGCTATAGCGCTGCCGTTTCGTTGTCTCAGTTCTGATCACGAGTGGTGCTGGGGAGAGGCCTCATTTGTTCGACGGTTTGCCCAATCTGCGGCACTTGCGCGCTTTCGTCGAGGTTGCGCAGCACAAGAGCATCAGCCACGCCGCCAAGGACGTTCACCTCTCGCAGCCCGCCATTACCCAGGCCATCGCAAAACTTGAAGAGCAACTGGGCGTGAGCCTGTTCGACCGCCGCCCCGATGGTATGCACCCGACCGCGCCCGGCGAAGCATTCCTGAGCCGCGCCGCTGCGGCGCTCGACCACCTCGCCGAGGGGGCGAAAGAGATGCTGAAGGAGGGGGCGAGGAAGAAGACCCGCGGCTTCGCCGATTTCGACCGGCTCCTGACAGTCCCGCAATTGCGGGCGCTGACGGTTATCGCCAGAACGGGCAATTTCAGCCTTGCCGCGCGCGAAGCCGGGATCTCGCAGCCTTCCATCCACCGCGCCGCGCGGGACTTGGAGAAGCTCGCGGGCGTGCCGCTGTTCCTGCGCACGAGCAAAGGCATCGAGCTGTCGGAGCCGGCGAGCGTGTTCGTCCGCTACGCGCGCCTCGCCTTCGCCGACCTGCGGCAGGGGTTCTCCGAAATCGGCGAATGGCTGGGGCTCGATTCCGGGACCATCGTCGTCGGCAGCCTGCCTTTGTGCCGGACGCATGTGCTGCCCGTGGCGCTGAACGCGCTGACGCGGGAGCGCGTGCAACTCGATGTGCGCATCGTCACCGGGCCGTACGACGATCTGCTGCATGGCCTGCGCAATGGCGAAATCGACATGCTGGTCGGCGCTTTGCGCGAACCCGCGCCCATCGACGATATCGAGCAGGTGGCGCATTTTCACGATCCGCAGGCGATCCTGGCGCGCGCCGGACATCCCCTGGCGAAGAAACGCGCCGTGACCAGGGACGATTTGTGCCGGTTCCCCTGGGTGCTGCCGCCGGTCGGCGCGCCCGCGCGGACCTATTTCGACCGCGTCTTCGACGGTGTCTGCGGGCAGGGCGGCGGCGTGATCGAGACCAACTCCGCAATGCTGGTACGCGGGCTGCTCCTGGAGAGCGACAGGCTGACGATCATGTCGGCGCACCAGATGCGGATGGAGATCGGGCTGGGGCTGGTCGCGCAGCTGCCCGTGGAGATGCCGGGAAGCATGCGTCCGATTGGTGTCACGGTGCGCCGGGGCTGGCGGCCGACGGCGACGCAGAAGGCGCTTATCGACCGGCTGAAGGCGGCGGGCGAGTTGGAAACACCGGGTGAAGACGTGAGCCACGCTGAAGCGGGGGAGGCCGTTCTGCCGTCGGCGTGGTGACGGCGCGTGCCATCCGATACAGAATTTGAATACCGCGGGGCGCTATTCAAATCGTGCAATTTCTGACTCTGGTGCTATTAATCGCGTGGACGTGACACGCCGGGGACAAACCGCAACCGCACAGCATGACGCTCGACCACATCGCATTCATCGGCTTCGGCGAGGCTGCGGACGCCTTTCTCAAGGGCTGGCGGAGCGGCCCGCTGCCTGCGCCCGGCCCCACGGCTTTCGACATCAAGACGGACAGCCCGGCGCTCGCGGAGGCGAAATGGGCCGCGTATGCGCGGGCGGGTGTTTCGGGCCAGGCCAGCGCCGCGGCCGCGCTGTGCGAGGCGGACGTTGTGTTCTCGCTGGTCACGGCGGATCAGGCGCTGGCCGCTGCCCACGCCGCCGCACCGCATCTGAAACGGGGGGCGCTCTATTTCGACGGCAATTCCTGTGCGCCGGGCACCAAGCGCCGCGCCGCCGCAGCCGTGCACGAGGCTGGCGGGCGCTATGTGGACATGGCGATCATGGCGCCGGTCTATCCCGGGATGCACAGGACGCCGGTGCTCATCAGCGGGCCGCATGTCGAGCGGGCGCTCGCCGCCGCAAACGCGCTGGACATGGCGGCGACGGCCGTTCCCGGCGATGTGGGCGCGGCGTCGGCCAATAAGATGGTCCGCTCGGTCATGATGAAGGGGCTGGAGGCGCTGGTGCTGGAATGCGTCCTGGCAGGGCGCAGGGCGAGCGTGGATGAGGCCGTACTCGACTCGCTGGAGGCCACCTATCCCGGTTTCGGCTGGAAGAAGCGCGCCGCCTACATGATGGAACGCGTGATGATGCACGGGCCGAGGCGCGCGGCGGAAATGCGCGAGGCGGCGGTGACGGTGGACGAACTGGGCCTGAACGGCGCCATGGCGCGCGCCACCGTCGAATGGCAGGAGCGTGTCGGTGCGCTCGGGTTGCGAGCCGGGGAACATCAGGATTACGGGACGCTGGCGGACATGATCCTCAGCCGTCTCGATGAAAACGAGATTGGATAGGGAAAACGCGATGAAAGTCTGTGTAGCTGGCGCGGCCGGTGCCTTCGGTCTGAAACATCTCGATGCGCTCAAGGGCATCGAGGGCGTGGAGGTGGTGTCGGTCGTTGGCAGTCCCCGCGACGACATGGAGACCTTCGCCAGGGAGCGCGGCATCGCGCACGGCACCCGCGATCTGGCCGAAGCGCTGGCGCGGCCGGAGGTGGAGGCTGTCATTCTGTCCACGCCGACGCAGATGCACGCGGCGCAGGCCATCCAGTGCATGCGCGCGGGCAAACACGTCCTCGTGGAAATCCCGATGGCCGACAGCCTCGCGGATTCGCAGGAGATCGTGCGCGCCCAGAAGGAGACGGGGCGCGTCGCCATGGCGGGGCATGTCCGCCGCTTCAATCCCTCCCATCAGTGGATCCACAACCGCATCAAGAAGGGCGAATTGAAGATCCAGCAGATGGACGTGCAGACCTACTTTTTCCGCCGCTCGAACATGAACGCGCTCGGGAAGCCGCGCTCCTGGACCGACCATCTGCTCTGGCACCATGCCTGTCACACCGTCGATCTGTTCCAATATCAGACCGGAGAGGCCGCGTCCGAGGTCTTCGGTTTGCAGGGGCCGCGGCATCCCGAGCTGGGCATCGCCATGGACATGTCGATCGGCATGAAGGTGCCGTCGGGCGCGCTCTGCACGCTGTCGCTGTCGTTCAACAATGACGGGCCGCTCGGCACCTTCTTCCGCTACATCTGCGACAACGGCACCTACATCGCGCGCTATGACGACCTTTACGACGGCAGGGAAAACAAGATCGACCTGAGCGGCGTGGCGGTGTCCAGCAACGGCATCGAGCTGATCGACCGCGAGTTTGTCGCCGCGATCCGCGAGGGCCGGGAGCCGAATGGCAGCGTGGCGCAGGTGTTGGCTGCGATGGAGACGCTGGACCGGATCGAGAAGAGTTTTACATAACAGAAGCGGGGCGGATGCCCGGCGTCCAGCAAAGTCTCTCCGGGCGAGGGGGCATGGCGATACACAAAATTGGGAAGCGTACCGATGAACCACACGATGCCAACCCGCAAGATCGGGCCTTTCGCCGCCTCGGCGATCGGCTTCGGCTGCATGAACGTGTCGCACGCCTACGGCACACCGGTTGAGCCGAGGCTTGCGGCTCGGATGCTGGAGATGGCGCTCGACCTCGGCTACACACATCTCGATACGGCGGCGCTCTACGGCTTCGGCGCCAATGAGGAACTGATCGGCGCCACACTTGGCGCGCGCCGCGGCGAGTATCTGCTCGCCAGCAAGGGCGGCATGTTCCGCAACGCCGAGGGCAAACGTGAGATCAATGGCCATCCGCGCGCCATTCGCGAGCATTGCGAGGCGTCGCTGAAGCGGCTCAGGACGGATGTCATCGACCTCTACTACCTGCATCGCTGGGACAAGCGCATTCCGATCGAGGAAAGCGTCGGCGCCATGGGCGAACTGGTGCACGAGGGGAAGGTGCGCACGCTCGGCTTGTCCGAGGTGTCCGCGGAGACGTTGCGCAAGGCCCATGCCGAGCATCCCATTACCGCTGTGCAGACTGAATATTCGCTGTGGACGCGCAACCCGGAGATCGCGGTGCTGGAGGCCTGCCGCGAACTGGGCGCGGTGTTCGTGGCCTTCTCGCCGCTGGCGCGCGGTTTTCTCTGCGGCCTGCTGACGGACGTGTCCGGCTTCGCGGCGGGTGATATCCGCCGTCCGATGCCGCGTTTCGCGCCCGAGGCCTACGCCGCCAATCTGAAGCTCCTGGCGGGGTATGCCGAAGTGGCGCGCGAAGCGGATTGTAGCATGGCCCAGTTGGCGCTCGCCTGGCTCCTGGCCAAGGACGAGATCATCATCCCCATCCCCGGCACGACGAATCCCGATCATCTGACCGAAAATGCGGGCGCCGCAAAAGTGACGCTGACGCCGGAAATGGTGGCGCGTCTCGATGAACTGATCAACGAGCGCACGGTGACCGGGCCGCGCTACCCGGCGGCAGTGCAGTTGGAGATCGACACGGAAGAATTCCCGTCGCCGTCAACAGAGTGAAGCCGGGGCGGCGTCGAGGCGCTTCTGGATGACGATGCCGAAACTGGTGGTCGCATATTTGTGCAACTCCAGCTTCAGGTGGCAATCGTCCCGATAGGGTGGCAGATCGACATACTCGTCGAGGCGATGCGAGCCGCTGTAGAAGTTGAGCGGGGCGACCATGTGCCCGGCGTCCCGAAGCTGAGCGGCAATGTCTCGCAGGTCCCGCTTGCGGAAGATGACCGTCCGGTTGTTGTCCACCGTCTTCCAATCCGATTTCACGTTGAATTCGGTGGTGTGGACGGACAGACCGCCAGGACACAGGGTCTTGAGGCTGGCCGCGAGAAACGTCTTGCCGGCTTCGATACTCCCCAGATGTTCCAGCGCGCAGGCGCTCCAGCAGAAATCGTACCCTTGGAGATCCTCGGGAATGGCGTTCATATCGGCGGGCCGGAACTGGACGTTCTTATCGAACTGCTCGCGGCGCGAGATCCCGCGATAGAGGGTCTGCTTGTCGAAAGCCAGTTCGTTCGCGACAGCCCACCCCTTCACAATTCCTTCAGACTTTTCCAGGTCCGTGGCGGTGACCTGGACGCCGAGACTGGAGAAATAGTCCGGCAGCGGCTCCTGGCCGACGGCAAAGCCGAGACCGCGCGCGCCTTCTCGCAGATAACCGCGTTCGTGGAGCACCTGAAGGATGTAGACGAATTCCCACAGCTTGCGGTGGAACATCGGTCTCCATCCGAGCTGCCCGACCCAATACGCGAACAGCGGCATGAGGAAATGTTCGGCCCGGCAGCACTCGCTGCCGAAGACATGCGCGCCGGGCATGAACTCGCGGTCGAAATAGGTCCGATCCTCGTAAGGGCCAGCGGGAATGTGGCCCGGAATGGCGCCCAGGCGTCTGCCGGCGCGTATGAGGTTTCTTCTCAGGCGATTGAACATCGAGGCGCCCGTCCGCATGGCCGTTGTTCCCCGGCAACTATCGGGCAAGGGCCGGGCAGGGCAAGCTGCGTCGAATGCGTATCCCCGTTATGCACCAGTTACTTCCACAGCGCGGCGCAACGCGCGCTATCGCGTCGAGGCCGTGATCGGGCAACGAAACCGCTCCGGGACCGGGCAGGCGCCAGAGGCCGCGCTTCGCGTTCCATAGACCAGGAGGTGTACCTGCTTGCCGCCATTGATGTTGAAGCCTTCGATACAGGCGAGCACCGTCGGCGGGCTGGATGCGCCGGCGCCTCCCGTCATCTGGTAGGCGGCGGTGGAGCGCTGGTCGATCACGGCGACGGCGGTCTCCCCGCCATCTGGGAAGCCCAGAACAGGCGGCGTATTGACAAGCCGGGTATCGGTGCCGAGCAGGAAGACTGCGCTCGGCTCATGGAATTTCGTCAGCGCCACAGGCCCCGGCACACAGGGGCGCAGGGCGGCGACCACTTCGGCGATCTGCTGGCTGATCCAGAACTGGGTGATGCCCGGTAGAACCAGGCGGAAGGCGGTGATATAGATGAGCAGCCCGCAAAGCGCCGCCGTCAGCAATGCGGCGTGGAATTTGCGGCTCCACGCCGCCCAGGCCGTCACCGCCACCGCCGCGACATAGGCCGTCAGTGTGAGCGGCAGCCAGATCGAAAGCGCCACGCTGAAATAGACCACCAGGAAGATGGCCGCCGCCGCCAGCCCCAGTGCCACCAGCAGCCACACCCAGACGGCGTGAGCGTAGGAGCGCATCGGCGGGATGCGGCCTTCCAGCATGCCGCGCAGCACCCACGCCGCGCCCATGGCGACGGCCGGGAACAGCGGCATCGCGTAATGCGGCAGCTTGGTGGGCGTCGCCTCGATGGCGATCCAGAACGGCACGATCCAGGCGAGCAGGAACAGCGCCCGCCGGTCCACGCGATTGCGCCACAGCCAGATGGCCACGCCCCCCGGCGCGACCAGTGCCGCGGGCCAGAAGCTCAGCCAGAAGAGGATGAAATAATAGCCCGGCGGCCCCCAATGCTTTTCCTTGCCGCCTTGAATTTTGCCGAGAAAATCCTCGACGAGCGAAAGGCGGAAGAATTCCCAGTCGGATGTGATGCCGATGGCGATGAACCAGGGCAGGGTGATCGCCAGCATCAGCGGCACACCCCATGCCGGGCGCAGGGCACGCAGCCAGCGGCGGTCGCTGTCGAAGATGACGATGGCCGCGATGGTCAGTAGCGTCAGAGCCGGGGCGACCGGCCCCTTGATGAGGATGCCGATGCCGAGCGCCGCCCAGAACAGCGCGGCGATGCGCGCGGGCGTGACGGGGATGAGATAGAGCCGCGCCAGCGCTCCCTGTGTCGCCATGATCGCGGCGAGCAGGGCCGCGTCCGATTTGGCGATGCGCGCCTCGAGGCTCACGGTCAGGCAGCAGGCGGTGAGCGCGGCGGCAAGGAGCGCGTTCTCGCGTCCGAAAATGGGACGTGCCGCCCACCATGTCAGCAGCACCGCGGCAAGAATGCCCAGAGCCGAGGGCACGCGATAGGCCCAGATCTGCGTCAGGTCGCCCGGCGACAGCGTGAAAACGCTCAAGGACTGCAGCCAGTAGATACCGATCGGCTTTTTATAGCGCGGCTCATGCTGGAACCGGATGTCGACGAAATTGCCGGACTCAAGCATCTGCTTGGTGGCCTGGGCGAAACGCGCCTCGTCGCGGTCGGTCACGGGGAGCGAAACGAAGCCCGGCATGTAGAGCGCAACGCACAGCAGCACGAGAAACGCGGCGGCCCAGCGCGGGCGCGCGGCCAGCCAGGAAAGGCGGTCCCTGACCCAATCGTCCAACACGGCAAGACGCTGCGGCATCAACTCCCCCTCGCGCCGGTCCGCCACTCCCCCCGAGAGGCTGACCAGTGGGCGCCAGGACACTAAACAGGCTTCTGCCGGAATACCAACGAATTGATGAGGTTTGAATTAACGTTGCTGATACTTCGGCGACACCGCCGCCGTCTTACGGCATCTCGCCGCCGGAGGCAAACGCCGGAGCGACATCCACCGCCACTTCCACACGATGCGCGCCGCCACCGATCAGCACGCCGGTTACGGGGCTGACATCCTGAAAATCGCGGCCAATGGCGACGGTGATGTGCTCTTCGCGCGGCAGGAGGTCGTTGGTCGGATCGAAATCCACCCAGCCCGCGCCGGGAGCCCAGACCGCCGCCCAGGCATGGCTCGCATCGGCGCCGACGAGCTTCTCCCGGCCCTCGGGCGGGCGCGTGAGAAGATATCCGCTCACATAACGGGCCGGCAGGCCGTAGCCGCGCATCGCCGCAATGAAGAGATGCGCGAAATCCTGGCAGACGCCGCGCCGCATCTCCAGCACTTCGGCAAGGGTCGTGGTGATGTCGGTCGCCGTGTCGTCATAGCTGAACCCGCCGAAAATGCGGTTCGACAGGTCGCGCGCGCATTCGAGGACGGGGCGGCCCGGCGCGAAGGACGGGCTCGCGAAGGCGGTGAGATCGCTGCTGACGGTGGTGTGCTGCGAGGGGCTGAGATACTGGATGACCTCGGGATCATAAGACGTCCGCCCCGGCGCGAACATCGCGGCGACGCTTTCCCAGGATGGCGAGGCGGCGAGGTCCACGGAGACCGGCGGCTGCACATCCACGACCGCGCGCGAGTGGATCAGAAGCTCGGAATGCTTGCTCTCGATGGCGATGGTGGTTGCCGGATTGCCGAAATAATCGGTGAAGTCGCTGCGCGCGGCGGGAAGCGGCTCGACCATCAGATTGTGGCGGATGATGCGCTGGCGCTCCATCGTGCGCGGCAGGAGGTGGACAAGGTGATGCGACTGAACCACCGGCGCCGAGTAGTAATAGACGGTCCTGTGACTGACCTCGAATATCATCGGCGTGACCCGAGCCGCGGATTGATCCGCTTCATCTCATCCTCCGTCAGGCTGAAATAACGTCGGCTGATGGCCTCGGACAGCCTGGGCAAATCTGACGCAAGCTGAGTAAACAAAGTCTTAAACGCCTCGCGCGCGCCCTCGGGTCCGGGTGCGGACAGTTCGTGAACGTCGGCGAGCTTGACGCGGGTGAGGAGATCGAGCACCAGCCGGCGCTTCTCGCTTTGCGGAACGGGTGCGGGCGTCTGCGGCAGCGCGTCGAAATGATGCGAAATCGCTTCGATCTGGAACAGGATGCTGCGCGGATTGGTTTCATCGGCGAGCAGCAGGTCGAGCACGAGCGGCAGCACCGGCGCGTGGAGATAGCGCGAACGGTAGGTCAGCGTGCTGTCGGCGGCTTCGAGCGCGAAGAGAAGGCCCGCCGATTCGGTGGCCTCGTCCTGCACCTCGCCGAAGAGCGCCAGCAGCAGTTCGGACAGATTGGCGGCCCGCTCCAGACGCCGCCCGATTTCGAGGAACGTCCAGCCATAGCTGCGCGTCATGTTCTCGGCAGCCATGCCGTTGAAGGCGGCGAAGGTCGCGATGCCGGCATCCAGCGCGTCGAGAGCCTCCGCGACGGTCGCGGGCTGAGCCTCGCCGCGCCATATGGGATCGGTTTGAAACGTCCTGAGCGTCCGCCACAGCTCCACCGACAGCCGGTCGCGGATCAGGCTGGACACATGGCGGATATTGTCGAGCGTGTGGATGACGCCGAACGTCCGCCCGCGCGCCGAGATCAGCCCGCGCGCCGCCAGTTCGATGGCGTTTTCGTCCTGCTGCAGCGCGACCACGCCTTCGTCCTTGGCCAGGAGTACGTCCAGCGCCCGCGCCACCACTTCGCGATTGGGCAGCCCGGCACTGTCGGGTGAAAGCTCGCTCAGCGCGCCGCGAAGAAGCCGCATGGTCCAGTCGGCGCGCTCGGTATAGCGTCCGAGCCAGAACAGATTGTCGGCAATCCGGCTCCTGAGCCCCTTGCCGCCACGCGAGATCGGCGGCATGTCGAGGCTGTGGCGCAGGCGGCTCGCCTGCGGTCCCGCCGCCGCCGCCGCCGTCACCCAGACGTCGCGCGACAGGCCTTCGGGCGAATGCAGTGCAACGCAGGTGTTCGGGGTGACGGTGAGCGCGATCCCGCCGGGCATGACGCGGTATTCGCCGCCTGTCAGAGCCGCGTAGAGCCGCACGGCGTAGCCTTGAGGGCGCAGCCCCTCGGCTGTCCAGGACGGCACGGTGGCGTAAGTCGCCTTCTCCTCGGCGACATAATTGTAGCCATGAAGGGCCATATCCTCCCTGAGCCTGTCCACGGTCTCCGCACTGAGACCGGCGGGCATGATACTCTGACCGCCGCGGCCAGGGCGCCCCGTGCCCTCCTGAACGTGGCGGATGGCCATGGCGTCGAGATTGGCGAAGACGTGCTCGCGCGCCTGCCGGTCGCCCAGCCACCAGCGCGGCGCGTCCCACACCTCCAGCGTTTCGCCGAGAAGGTCCTGGCAGAGGCCTGAGAGATACGGGCCGAGGCCGCGATTTTCGATGACCGCCGTCCCCAGCGCGTTGGCCGAAAGATCCGGGTTGTTGCGCAGCGCCTGCACGAGGCCGGCCGGGCCAAGAGAGCCGCCGGGATCGAGTTCGAGCGGATCGCACTGCGCGCCCGCCGCGCAGCGCAGGAGCATGTCCACCGGCTGCAGCCCTTCGAGCGTCTTCACGAAAACTCGGTTGCCGACAACGCGCAGGTCGCCGCCCTGCACGAGCAGGAGGCCCAGATAACGCGCGAGATAGGCGTGGCCGAAATAGTCGTCGTGATGCGCGCCCGGCGTCAGGAGAGCGATGGCCGCGTCGTCCCGGCCCGCGCGCGTTTGCAGTTCGTCCTCCACGGCCTGAAAGAACGGTGGCAGACGCTGCGCCTTGCAGCCGCGAAAGAGATTGCCGGCGACGCTCGAATGCACCATACGGTTGGCGAGCGCGAAACCGGATCCCGCGGTGGTTTCGGCGTGGCTGTCGATGACGCGCCAGCGGCCGTCGGCGCTGCGGGCCAGATCGGCGGCGTAGAAGGCGAGGCGACCGCGCCCCGCAGCCGTCCCCTGGAGCGGACGGAGAAACGCGGGATCGGCGAGCACGAGCTGCGGCGGAATCCCGCCCGAACGCAGCAGTTTCTGCTCACCGTACAGGTCGGCGAGTACGGCCTCGAACAGCCGCGCGCGCTGATTAATCGCCTTTTCCAGCCACTGCCATTCGGTGCTGGAGAAAATCAGCGGGACGAGATCGATCTTCCACGGATCGGCGGGCTCGGCAGCGTCGGCGAAGATGTCCTGAGCGATGCCGTTTTCGCGGATGAGGCGGCGCAGCTTCTCCGCCGAGGCGGCCTGCTGGCCCGGCGTACAGTTGCGGAAATGGGCTGCGAAATCCCGCCAGTGCGGGCGGATGGCACCTTGCGGCTCGACCATTTCGTCATAGACCCCGGCAGCCGGCGTGTAAGCGGTGAAGGGATCAGGGCCGGGTGCGTCGATCCGATCGGTTCTTGTTGTCATGCGCTGTGAGGTGCCCTCTGCCGGTCCATCGGCTGCCGATCGCTGCAACGTTTAAGAGACGTACACTATATCGTGAAGCGCCGGGCGTAGACCATCCCATCCGGCCTGCCACGCCATTGCGTTAACCATGCATTATAACACTCCGCCTAAGGTCGCGCCAGCAATGGCGGACCGGGTCGGCGGTGTCTCGCTGGCGTCTTCGGGAAAGCCGCGACCCTCGCTGTTCCGGCGCGCCGCACAGCCGGTCTGTTTTCGAGGATGCCTCATGCCGGACTCCCACCTGCTTCGCCGACTGCCCTGGTTGATTCGCCTTTTCGTCCTGGCGCTCATACTCGCGGGCGGGTTGTCCTACGCCGAGGCGGCATCGCTACGCCTCATTGCGTTCAACGATTTCCACGGCCATCTGGAGCCTGCGAACACCACGCTGATGCTGCCCGACCCCGATGATCCCGCACAGAAACTGCGGGTGCAGACGGGCGGCGCGGCCTGGCTCGGCGGGCTGATCGGCCGCTTGCGCGGCGAAGTGCCGAACGCAGTCGTCTTCGCAAGCGGGGATACCATCGGCGCGGCGCCGCTGATCTCCAGCCTCTTCCGGCATGAATCCACGATCGACGTGATGAACGGGATTGGGCTGGATTTCGCCATTGTCGGCAATCACGAGTTCGACGCCGGGCTGAAGGAGCTGCGGCGCATTGCAAAGGGCGGCTGCGCCCCGAACGCCGCCAACGGCGCGGTCACGTCCTGCGAAGGCGGTCCCTACAGGGGAGCGAAATTTTCCTTCCTCGCCGCCAACGTCGTTCAGCCGGACGGCGAGACGATCTTCCCGCCTCTGGTGATCAAGGAATATGACGGTGTGAAGGTCGGCTTCATCGGCGTGGTGACGCGCACGACGCCGGAAATCGTATCGCCGTCGGGGATCAAGGGCCTGACGTTCCTCGACGAGGCCGATACGCTCAACAAATATGCCGCCGAACTCAAGCGTCACGGCGTTAACGCGATTGTGGCCGTGGTCCATGAGGGCGGCAGGATCGCCGGGGACTGGAACGACACGGCCTGCCTGGGGCGGGAAGGCGCGATATTCAAGATTGCCGGCAAGCTCTCGGCGGATATCGACCTCGTGTTCTCCGCCCACACCCATCAGGGCTACAACTGCATCATCGACACGCCCGCGCAAAAGGGCCTGCGCGTGGTGCAGGCGACATCCTACGGGCGTGGCGTGTCGGTGATCGACGTCGAACTGGACCCGGCGACGGGCCGCATCGACCGAGCCAAGACGCGGAGCCGCAACATCGCGGTCATCAACGAGGCGCAGGGCAAAATCCCCGCGGTCCCCACCGATGCCGCCACTTCCGCATTGGTCGCCAAATACGCCGCGCTGACGGCGCCGAAGGCCGATCGCATCATCGGCAGCATCACCGGGCCGGTGGGCTATACCGAGGACAGCCGGACCGGTCCTGTTGCCGACTTCCCCGCCGGCCGCATGATCGCCGACGCGCAATTGGAGGCGACCAAAGCGGCGCCAGGCAAGGCGCAGATCGCGCTCACCAATCCCGGCGGCATCCGTGCCGCGTTCCCCTGCACCGGCAAGCCGCCCTGTCCCGTGACCTTCGGCCAGGCTTTCACCATGCAGCCATTCGGCAATGCGCTGGTGGTGATGACGCTCACGGGCGCGCAGCTCAAGGCGGTGCTGGAGGATCAGCAGAAGCCGGACGCCGCGGAGCCGCGTTTCCTGCAGCCGTCGCGGGGCCTGAGCTATAGCTGGAGGGCAAGCGCGCCTTACGGAGAGCGGGTCACCGGCCTGACTTTCGAGGGCAAGCCCGTGCAGCCGGACGCGCAATTTCGTGTGACGGTGAACAGTTTCCTCGCCGATGGCGGCGATGCGTTCAAGCACTTCACCGAGGGAACGCAACGCACCGGCGGACCGCTCGATGCGAAAGCGCTCGTGGATTTTCTCCAGGCGCATCAGCCCTACACCGCCGATCCCGCGGCACGGATCACGATCGCCGACTGAGGAATGGCGCGGGGCATTCGTGAACGCAGGCTTCCGGCCTCACCTTTACGTCTACGTAAACTAGTTGACGGTATATGCGGAATAGGTTAACGTGCCCGCCACGATATGACACGCCGAACGGGCGCGCCGCCATAGGGAGGGCGCTCCGGTTCGCGGGTCAGCGTTTTCAGCACATTGGACCGGTTGACGGGTATGGGCACCAGGATGGGCACGGATCCCAACGAGCAGGGCGGCCTCGGCAAGGTTTATTCCATTGCCGAACTGGCTCAGGAGCTGGGCGTCACGACGCGCACCATCCGGTTCTATGAAGATCAGGGGCTCATTTCCCCGCAGCGCGCCGGACATGCGCGCATCTACACCACGCGCGACCGGGCGCGCATGCTGCTGATCCTGCGCGGCAAGCGGCTCGGCTTCTCGCTCAAGGACATCAAGGAATTTCTCGACCTTTACGCGGTGGATGCCACGCAGGTCGGACAACTCCAGTTGCTCGCCGTCAAGGTGAATACCCGCATTACCGCGCTGGAGGCGCAGCGCCAGGAAGTCGAGACCGTCCTGACCGAGTTGCAGGACATCAAGGGGGCGGCCCTCGCCGCGCTCCGCGAACGCGGCACGGCGGAGGGCTCCTGATGATACGGCGTCATAAATGCCTTCGCCGGGTGCCATCCGGCGCCGCCCATTTCCGCGCAGGCGTGGAAGCACGCCCGCATTGTCTGCCATTCCTAAGCCAATCGGAGAAACATCCATGAAGAAGGTGGTTATTGCCGGGTATGCACGCTCGCCGTTCACCCTGGCAAAGAAGGGGGAGCTCGCCTCGGTGCGTCCCGATGAGATGGCCGCGCAGGTCATCCGCGCGCTCGTCGCCAGGACCGGCGTGCCGGGGGAGGACATCGAAGATCTGCTGCTCGGCTGCGCTTTTCCCGAGGGCGAGCAGGGCTTCAACATGGCCCGTCTCGTCGGGCTGATGGCCGGCCTGCCCAAGGCCGTCGGTGGCGCCACCGTCAACCGCTTCTGCGGTTCGTCCATGTCCTCTGTGCACATTGCGGCGGGCGCGATCCAGATGGATGCGGGCGAGGCGTTCATCTGCGCGGGCGTGGAGAGCATGACGCGCGTGCCGATGATGGGCTTCAATCCGCTGCCCCATCCCGAATTCGCCAAGACAATGCCCGGCGCCTATATGAGCATGGGCGACACGGCGGAGAACGTCGCCGCGCGCTGGAATATCGGCCGGGCCGAGCAGGAGGAATTAGCGGTCCGCTCGCACAAGCTCGCCACGGCGGCGCGCGACGGTGGACGGCTGAGCGATGAAATCGTCCCCATCACGGGACGCAAGGGAACGGTGTCCGTTGACGGTTGTATCCGGCCGGAAACGACATCGGAGACGCTCGCTGCGCTGAAGCCCGCGTTTAGCGCGGCGGGCGTCGTTACCGCCGGGACCTCCTCGCCGCTGACCGACGGCGCTTCCGCCTTGCTCGTCTGTTCCGAGGACTACGCGCGGCGCAAGACCCTCGATATTCTGGCCAGCGTGAAGAGCGTCGCCGTGTGCGGCTGCGATCCGGAAATCATGGGCATCGGGCCGGTGGGCGCGACGAAGAAGGCGCTCGCCCGCGCCGGGATCGAGGCGGGCCAGCTCGACGTGATCGAGTTGAACGAAGCCTTCGCCAGCCAGGCCATCGCCTGCGTCCGCGAACTCGGCCTCAACCTCGACAAGATCAATCTGGACGGCGGCGCCATCGCGCTCGGCCATCCGCTCGGCGCGACCGGCGCGCGCATCGTCGGCAAGGCCGCCTCGCTCCTGAAGCGCGAGAATGGCCGCTACGCGCTCGCCACGCAGTGCATCGGCGGCGGCCAGGGCATCGCCACGATCCTGGAGGCGATGTAATGACGACCGAAATAAGAAAAGTCGCCGTCATCGGCGCGGGCGTCATGGGGGCGGGGATTGCCGCTCACGTCGCCAATGCGGGCGTGCCCGTGGTGCTTCTCGACATCGTGCCGCCGGGGGCCGCCAACCGCAACGCCATCGCCGAGGGGGCGGTGGCGAAGATGCTCAAGGCCGACCCGGCGCCGTTCATGAGCAAGGCCGCCGCCAAGCTCATCACCACCGGCAACATCGAAGACCATCTCGGGCTTCTGGCCGAGTGCGACTGGATCGTGGAAGCGGTCATCGAGCGGCTGGACATCAAGCAGTCGCTCTACACCAAAATCGAAGCGGCGCGGAAGCCGGGCAGCGCGGTGTCGTCCAACACCTCGACCATCCCGCTTGAAAAACTCGTGGAGGGGCTGCCGGACAGTTTCGCCGCCGACTTCCTCATCACACATTTCTTCAATCCGCCGCGCTACATGCGACTCTTGGAAGTTGTCGGCGGTGCGAAGACGCGGCCCGCGATCGTCGAAGCCGTGTCGCATTTCGCCGATCACATGCTCGGCAAGAGCGTGGTGCGCTGCAAGGATCGCCCCGGCTTCATCGCCAACCGGCTCGGCGTGTTCTGGCTGCAGGCAGCGGTGGTCAATGCCTTCGAAATGACGCTTCCCATCGAGGAGGCCGACGCCATCATCGGCAGGCCGATGGGCATCCCGAAGACCGGCGTATTCGGCCTGCTCGATCTCGTCGGCCTCGACCTGATGCCGCATGTCAATGCCAGTCTGGCGGGCGCTCTGCCGCAGGATGATCCGTTCCACGCCATCAACCGCCCGCTGCCGCTCGTCGAGCGCATGATCGCCGACGGCTACACGGGACGCAAAGGCAAGGGCGGCTTCTACCGGATCAACCGTGAGAAGGGGAAGCAGAAGGAAGCCATCGACCTCGTGACCGGCCAGTACCGGAAAACGCAGAAGGCCGAGGTGGAAGCTGTGGCCGCGGCGGGCAAGAAGCTCGCGCGCTTGTTCGATCACGACAGCGAGCATGGCCGCTACGCGTGGCGCGTGATGGGGCCGACGCTGCGCTACGCCGCCGCGCTCCTGGGTGATGCTGCCGACGAGGTCGACTCCATCGATGAAGCCATGCGCCTCGGTTACAACTGGAAATTCGGCCCCTTCGAGCTGATCGACCAGTTGGGCGTGGACTGGTTCATCGCGCGGCTGGAGAAGGACGGCCAGCCCGTCCCGGCGGCGCTGCGCACGGCCAGCGGCCGCACCTTCTACCGCGTGGAGAACGGCCGCCGCCAGGTCCTCGGCCTTGACGGTGCGTATCGCGACGTCGCGCGCCCGGAAGGCGTGCTGATGCTTAGCGATATCAAGCTCACATCCAAGCCGCTCCTGAAAAACGGCTCGGCGGCGCTGTGGGACATCGGCGACGGCGTGGTCTGTTTCGAGTTCACCTCCAAGATGAACGCGCTCGACCCGGATATCCTCGACCTCCTGGGCAAGTCCATCGCGCTGGTGGCGAAGAACTACAAGGCGATGGTCGTCTACAATGAGGGGAGCAACTTCTCTGTCGGCGCCAATCTCGGCCTTGCGCTGTTCGCTGCCAATATCGCGGCATGGCCTGAGATCGAAAAGCTGATCGCGGGCGGGCAGGCGACCTATCGCGCGCTGAAATATGCGCCCTTCCCGGTCGTGGCCGCGCCTGCGGGCATGGCGCTGGGCGGCGGCTGCGAAATCCTCCTGCACTCGGATGCCGTGCAGGCGCACGCCGAGACCTATGCGGGCCTCGTCGAAGTCGGCGTCGGGCTGATCCCCGGCTGGGGCGGCTGCAAGGAAATGCTCGCCCGCTGGGCCGCGAACGGCCGGAGCCCCAAGGGGCCGATGCCCGCGGTGGCCAAGGTGTTCGAGATGGTCAGCACGGCGACCGTTGCCAAATCCGCGGCGGAGGCCAAAGAAGTGCTGTTCCTGCGCCCGACGGACGGCATCACCATGAACCGCTATCGCCTGCTCGCCGACGCCAAGGCCAGGGCGCTGGCGCTCGTGCCCGACTATCAGCCGCCCGAGCCGCCGGTCTTTGTACTGCCCGGACCGTCCGGCAAGACGGCGCTCGACATGGCGGTTGCCGGTTTCCACCGGCTTGGCAAGGCCACGCCGCACGACGTGGTGGTGGCGGGCGCGCTGGCGGAAATCCTCAGCGGCGGCGATGCGGACCTGACGGAGGTGCTGGACGAAAGCGCCGTCCTGGAACTGGAGCGCACGCGTTTTATGCGGCTGGTAAAGACGCCGGGCACGCTCGCACGCATCGAACACATGCTGGAGACGGGCAAACCGTTGCGGAATTGAGGAGGCACGTTTCGGTGCACCCGCGTTGTCATGCCTGCTTCCGCGGGAATGAGAACGAGGACGACGGCGAACGTCAAAGACGACACCAAGGAAACACATCATGGCCAGTTACAAGGCTCCCTTGCGCGACATGCGCTTCGTGCTCTTCGAGCTGATGGGCGGCGATAATCTCGCCGAACTCCCCGGCTTCGAGGATTTCACCCGCGATCTGATCGACCCCGTGCTGGAAGAGGCGGCCAAGGTCTGCGAGGAGGTCCTCCAGCCGATCAACCTCTCCGGCGACGAGGAAGGCTGCACCTTCGAGAACGGCGTCGTGCGCACGCCTAAAGGCTTCAAGGAAGCCTACGACACCTTCCGCGAGGGCGGCTGGACGTCGATCGCCTGCGATCCCGCCTATGGCGGCCAGGGCTTGCCGGAGTCGGTCAACACGCTGGTCATGGAGATGATCTGCTCGTCGAACCTGTCCTTCGGCATGTATCCCGGGCTCAGCCACGGCGCCTATGTCGCCCTGCACGAATTCGGCACGGAAGCGCTGAGGAACACCTATCTGCCCAAGCTCGTGGACGGCACATGGTCGGGCACGATGTGCCTCACCGAGCCGCATTGCGGCACCGACCTCGGCCTGATGCGCACCAAGGCCATCCCGCAGGACGACGGCAGCTGCAAAATCACCGGCACCAAGATCTTCATCTCGGCGGGCGAGCACGACCTGACCGAGAACATCCTGCATCTGGTGCTGGCGCGCCTTCCCGATGCGCCGAAGGGCATCAAGGGCATCAGCCTGTTCATCGTGCCGAAATTCCTGGTGAAGGAGGACGGCACGCCCGGACCGCAAAACGGCGTGTCCTGCGGCTCGATTGAGCACAAGATGGGCATCAAGGCGTCCTCGACCTGCGTCATGAATTTCGATGACGCCACCGGCTGGCTGATCGGTGAGCCGAACAAGGGCATGCGCGCCATGTTCGCCATGATGAACACCGCGCGGCTCGGCGTCGGCATGCAGGGGCTGGGGCTGATGGAGGCGTCCTATCAGGGTGCCGTCGCCTATGCCCGCGAGCGGCTGCAGGGGCGCGCGCTTTCGGGGGCCAAACACCCCGATAAGCCTGCCGACCCGATCATCGTGCACCCGGATGTGCGGCGCATGCTGCTGACGCAGCGCGCTTACGGCGAGGGCAGCCGGGCGCTGGCCGCCTGGTGCGCGTGGAACCTCGATCTTGCCGAACATCACCCCGACGCCGCCGTGCGCCAGGAAGCGGACGACCTCGTGGCGCTGCTCACGCCGATCATCAAGTCGCTGCTCACCGATCTCGGCTACGACGCGACGAATATGGGCATGCAGGTGCTCGGTGGCCACGGCTACATCCGCGAGCACGGCATGGAGCAATATGTCCGCGACTGCCGCATCTCGCAGATCTACGAGGGTACCAACGGCGTGCAGGCGCTCGACCTGGTGGGGCGCAAGCTGTCCGCGCATGGCGGGCGCTATCTGCGGCGGTTCTTCCATCCGGTCGCGGCCTATATCGAGGCGAATGCCGGGAACAAGGCGCTTGCCGAATTCATCGGGCCGCTGGCGAAGGCCCTCACCCGCCTGCAGCAGGCGACGGCCCAGGTGGCGCGCACCGGCCTGGCCAATCCGGACGAAGCGGGGGCGGCGGCGTCCGATTATCTGCGGCTGTTCGGGCTGACGGCGCTGGCCTATCAGTGGACGCGGATGGCGGAGGTGAGCCTGCCGAAGCTCGGTGCGGACGATCCTGACGGCTTCTACGCGGCGAAAGTGGCGACGGCGCGGTTTTTCACGGAACGCCTGCTGCCGCAGACCAGCGGGCTGTTCGCGGCGGTGATGGCCGGGGGCAAGTCGATGATGGCTTTCGAGGAAGCCGCATTCTGAACGTGCGGGGCGAGCGCGGGACAGGCCGTGCTCACTCGCCCCCGTATTCCGCCCAGCAGTCGGGCGTCTCGTACACCACGACCGCCACGAGTTGCGGCAGGTCGGGCCTTGCGCGCGTCCAGATCCACACCGCGATATTCTCCGCGGTAGGATTGGCGAGCCCTTCGATATCGTTGAGGCAACTGCCGTTCAGCTTTCCATGCAGTGGCGCGAACGCGGCCTCGATGTCGAAGAAATCGGCGACGAACCCGGTTACGGGATCGACCGGCCCTTCCAGGCGCAGTTCCACCCGGTAGGAATGGCCGTGCATCCGGCGGCAGCGATGCGTTTCCGGCACCTTGGGCAGGAAATGCGCGGCCTCGAAGTTGAATGCTTGCGTGATCTTCATGTCTGACCAAACGGCTGGCGTATCGAGCGCACTAGTACGCCCCGCAGGAAGTCCTGACCCATTTGCCGCGAGTGCTCACAGGACTTCCTGCGGATAAGGCGTACTAGCAACTTATTGAATCTAGTACAGCTTTTCCGCGAGCCAAGTTCGCATGAACCCGTGCGGCTAACGGGGTACGAACTTGGCTCGCGGGCTGTACTAGCGGCGCGGCCCGAACCTTCACCGCGATCTTAGCAGATTCCTGAGCGCCAGCATGAACAATGCAATAACCACCACACCGAACACATTCTGCACCACGCCCGCCGTCGAAACCCCGAGCGGCACGCGCACCAGCGCCTGACCGGCCTGCGTCTCGAATCCGTAAAGGCAGCTGTAGACGCGCCGCGCGGCGTCGGGGCTTTCCCAGCCCAGGAAGAACAGCGAATTCTTCAGCGACAGGAAGAACGCCTCGCCTGTCGCGCGCCCGTCGCCCGCGATGCAGCCGCCGCCCGAGAACAGATTGAACACCGACAGCACGATCCACCACAAGAACCCGCTTATCCACTGGATCACGGACCAGAATGTGACATGCGCGGGCCACGTGGGAAACAGCGGCGCGCCTGCCGCCACCACCCCGTCCGGTGCGCTGGCGAGATACGCGTGCGTGCGCATTCCCAGATAGATGAGTGTGAACAAAAGGATCGACGCTCCCCACAGCATGAGCGGGCGGATCATCGAACGCCCGTAATCGGACACGCCGCCATAGGCCCAGCCCATCCAGAACCGCGCCTTGCCGCGTCCGAACGGGTTGTCATGCCAGAACCGCCGACAGCGCGTCTCCTGAGCGAAGAACCACTGGATGCGGTCGTTGTCCTGCGTCTCGGCGGCGAGCTGGCGCAGGCGCCGGTAGCGCGAGGCCAGATCGGCGTCGCCGCAGATTTTCATGCTGCGCAGGAGCCTGGGGCGCGGGTCGCCGAGGGCCTTGTCCGCAAACTCGGGCGTGAGGCTGAGCGGGTCGGCGATGGTCATATGGTCGAAGCGCGGCGGCTCGCGGAAGCTGGTGACGTGGAAGCTTGGCACCTGCGCGAAACGGCTGCCCGCCAGTACGAAGGCCGCGCAGGCCTGAACCGCGGAAAACACGGCCGCGCCTTCGAAAACGGCCTGCCGGAAGCTCGCGCGCGACTTGAAGGTCACCTGCCAGAAATTGGCGGCGCCGTGGAACGTCGCGTTGGAGAAGGACGCGCTGTCCTTGAACTTGACGGAGGGGAAGTTCGCGTCGTGAGAAAAGACGGCGTCCTCGAAGTGGACGTCGCCTTTGAAGCGGGCTCCCTCGAATTCAGCTTCGCTCGCAAAAGCGGCCTGCTCGAAATCGGCGTTTCCGTCGAACCGCGCCCTCCGGAACGACACCAGGCTCGCGAACCGCCCTTCGCCGAAGCGGGCATCGTCGGCGAAATGGGCGGCCTCGAAGCTGGTTTCGTTCTGAAACTGGGCGAGGCGGAAGGACGCTTTGTCCGCAAATGCGGTTTCCTCGAAGCTCGCCGACTTTTGAAACTCGACCTCGCCGAAGCGGGCTTCCGAGCGGAATTGCGCCTTGTCGAACTTCGTCGCACCGCAGAAGCGCGTCTTCATCAGCCCGACGGTGCCTTCGAGTACGGCGCCCTCGAAATTGGCGTCGGCCTTGAACTCCGCCTCGTCGAACCGGGGATTGCCGCCGAATTGCGTGCGGACGAATTCGGCGTGCCCCGTGAACCGGGCGCCGCGGAAATCCGCGCGCTTGCCGAACTGGACCTTCTGGAAGCGTGCTGCGGGGACCAGCGGCCCGGTGGAATCGCGCAAAAATTCGGTGCGCTCGAAATCGGCCGGCGAGGCAAAAGCGGCGTCCTCGAAATCGGCGACGTGGTAGAATTTCACCTGCTTCAGAATGGCCTCGCCATCGAAGCGCGTGCCCCCGAAGCGGGCGGTGAAGGCGAAATGGACGCTGCCGAAATCGGCCTTGCCGAGAAAATGCGCGCCTTCGAAGGCGGCCGGACCCGGGAAGACGAAGCTGGCGAAATTCGCGTCCGCCGCGAACTCCATGCCGGTGAAGTCCGCCCTGGCTTCCGTGAGCCAGTCCTGCGTTTCCTGATTCTGCCCTTCACCGAACCAGTCCGTGGACCAGGTGCCGCTCTCTTCGAGACGCTCCTTGCGCTGGAGCATCTCCAACGCCCAGGCGTTCCACTGGCTCTCGCCCTTCTCCCACAGTGCTCGGGTCTGTTCGTTGTTCATCCGCCACGCCCCCCTAGCGCATACCTTTTCTTAGCGAAACCCGGCGGCGATGACAAAGGCACATGCTGTCTCATGCACGAAAAGCCGTCGGGGCATGGGTTGCGGGCCACGCCTCCGCTGTTATGGTTTGTGCCCACAGCAAATGAGGAAAGCAATGCTTTACGCAGCAATCTGCAAGGACGACCCCGCCCACGGCATAGCCCGGCGGAAGGAGACACGGCCCCGCCATCTCGCCTATCTGGAAGGGCTGGGAGACAGGATCCGTGCGGCAGGCGCGCTCCTGTCGGAGGACGGCACGGAACCGCGCGGCAGTCTTTTGGTCATCGAGGCGGAAAGCCTGGAAGCGGCGCGCGCGCTGCTGGCGGACGATCCTTACGCCCAGGCGGGCGTGTTCGCGAGCGTCGAGGTGTATCCGCTGAAACAGGCGGTGGGAGCGGTGGCGCTCGGCTGAAAGGTCAGGCGGAGCCGGCGCGCTCCGCGTAGACGTCTCCCGAATTGGCGGCATGCGGCAGCCCTGCGAGGTAGTCCGCCATCTCCTCGCGTCCCACGGGGGCGGCGAACACCATGCTGTGGCTTTCACCGAGCGCGGCATTGAAGCGGTAGGTTCCGAGCGAGGCCAGGCGGTCGAGGCAGGCCAGCGCCACGCCGCGCTGGATGGTGGTGAATTCGAAGGATAGCGTGGGCAGCGCTCGGCTCAAGCCTTGCAGGACGCGCCGTTCGAAGCCTTCGACGTCGATCTTCACGAAGGCGGGCACGCCGTGGCGCGCAATGAGGTCGTCGAGCGTCACGGCGCGGACGCGCGCGCGCCCGTCCCAGACCTCCCCCGCCCAGCCTTCGGCCCCCTCGGCTGCCACGATGAATTCCGCGGAGGCCGTGGAAATGGTGGGGTTGGCGCGGTTGATGTGCAGCGTCAGTGCGCCCGCGCGGGCAGAAGCCGCCGCCTCGACCAGCGTCACGCGCGCGTCGCGCCCGTAGCGCAGCCGCAGCCACCGGAGCGCGGCAGGCTGTGGCTCGACCGCCACCACCCTCGCCCCGAGCCTGCGAAACGCGGCAACCCTGTCCCCCACATGCGCCCCGATGTCGAACACCAGATCGCCCTCCGCCACGAAACGGCGATAGAGCGCCTCCATGCGCCGCCTGCGCGAGCGGCTGCCGTAATAGATGCGGAGCGAGCGCGCGATTCCGGCGGTCTCGCGCAAGCCCTGCCGCCAACGCATCGAACCGATCCTTCCTGCTGCAAAAACGCGCCGGTGATCCCGGCGGTGGAAGTATATCGCAGGGAGGTGGAACCGGAGGGGGAAAAGGCCATCTCGATCGCACATCGTCGTCACGAATATCTTGCAGTGCAGCAAAGTCTGTGCCTGTAGTGATCTCCGCCGTATGCATCTCAACCAGAGCGAGCAGGTTTCGCATCGGCGATGGACGGCCGGACGGATCGGAAATGACGGCAAGCAGAACGGATCTTCCCCCTTCGACGAGGGCGGCGCGTCTCCCCTTGCGGGCGGCACGAGCGGTCTTCCTCGCGGCTGCTGCCGTTCTGGCAGGCGTCGCCGTGCTGGCGGCCGGGCAGAAAGCGGATATCAGCCGTCTCAGTCCGCACGATATCAAGGTGAGGGCAACCGGCATCGCCTTCGACCGCGCCAAGCCGGAGCGGCGGCGCTTCGGCCGTCTCGTCTGGCGCGGGGGGCTGGAGCTGCGCTCGGCTTCGCCCTATTTCGGCGGCTATTCCGGGCTCGCACTCGATATCAAGGGGGATCGCCTTCTCGCCGTCTCAGACGCCGGAAGCTGGCTCTCCGCGCGCCTCGAATACCGGGGGGACCGGCTCTCCTGTCTGAGCGAAACGCGCATCGGCGCGATCACGCGAAAGGGCGGGCAGCCGCTGAAGAAGGGCCGTTACCGCGACGCCGAATCCCTGGTTGCGCTGTCTCCTGCGCGTATCGAGGGGCGCTATCTCATCGGTTTCGAGCACAAGCATCGCATCGATAAATATGCCTTCAGGAAGGGAAAACTGCGCGGTCCCGCGGGGCACCGGAAGATCCCGGCGAAACTGAAACGCATGAGGCGCAATGAGGGGCTGGAGGCCATCGGCATTCTGCGCGGCGGACGCTATGCCGGGGCGCTGGTGATGTTCGCCGAGCGCCTTCTGTCGCCGCGGGGCGATCACACGGGCGCGATCGTCGTGAAGGGCAAGGCATCGCCCCTCTATCTGGCGCGCCGCGACGATTTCAATATCACCGATGTCAAAGGGCTGAAGGACGGCGGCCTGCTGGTGCTGGAGCGCCGTTTCATCCGCTCCGCGCTGCGGCTGGACATCCGGCTGCGCCGTGTGCGGGCGCGGGAGATCGCTCCGGGCGCGCGTCTCACGGGCGAGGTGGTGCTGGACGCCGGGCCGGGGCTCACGATCGACAATTTCGAAGGGCTGGCGGTGAGCGAAACGCCCGAGGGCGAAACCGTCATCACATTGATTTCAGACGATAATTTCAACTTCTTTCAGCGGACGCTGCTGGTGCAGTTTTTGCTGCGCTGAAGAGCGGGCCGCGGGCGCCAAATCCTGCGAGTGCGCGCGGCGCGTACGCCAGGATTTCCTGGCGGGTGTGCGAGACACCGGCTTCTCTATTCGGCCCTCTGGCACCATTCTTGCTACTCTCCCGAGTGAAGACCGGCCTGCCGCCGATATGGCCAGATTTCCCCAGCGGGGGCTATATATGTGTAAGCTTGACGACAATAAGGGAACGTCCATGGCTGCCCTTCTCCGTATTGCGCTGACCGGCATGCTGATGCTGGCCTTCGGAAGCGCGCCGCGCGTGGCCCTCGCCGGGGAACCGCGCCCGGTCATCTTCTTCGCCGCCGCCAGCCTGCAGACGGCGCTCGATGCCGTCGGCGCCGGGTGGCAGCGGGAGACCGGCAGGAAGGTCACGTTCTCCTATTCCGCTTCATCCGCCGCGGCCAAGCAGATCGAGAGCGGCGCGCCTGCGGATCTTTTCGCCTCCGCCAACCAGAAATGGGCGAATTACCTGCAGGAAAAGGAGTTCATCAAGCCGGAGACACGCAAGAACCTGCTCGGCAACTCGCTGGTGCTCATCGCGCCCGCCGATACTGGAGACAATCTGAAGATTGCCCCCGGCTTTCCGCTCGCGGCCGCCATCGGGGATTCGCGGCTGGCTATGGGAACGCCGGGCGCCGTCCCGGCCGGCACTTATGCGAAGGCCGCGCTCACATCGCTGGGCATCTGGGACCAGGTCGCCCCGCGCGTCGCGGGTGCCGCCCATGTCCGCGCGGCGCTCGCGCTCGTGGCCAGAGGCGAGGCGATATATGGCATCGTCTACAAAACCGACGCCGTTGCCGAAAAAGCCGTGCGTATCGTGGACACCTTCCCGGCGGACACGCATCCGCCGATCGTCTACTCTTTCGCGGTTACCACGTCCTCGACAAATCCTGACGCGGCCGTCTTGCTGAATTATCTTTCCTCACCCGCCGCGACACGTATCTTCGAAGCCGAGGGGTTCACGGTGCAGCGGTGAGGGCGTTGCGATGTTCGGGGGCTGCGTAATCTGAGGGCGAGAATTGGACTGGCTGCATTTATCTCCCGAAGAATGGATGGCGGTGCGCCTGAGCCTCAAGGTTGCGAGCGTTGCGGCGCTGACCTCCCTGCCAGCGGGCATCCTGGTCGCCCTTCTGCTCGCGCGCGGTCGATTTCCCGGAAAGACGGTGCTCGACGGGCTGGTGCACCTGCCCCTCGTCCTGCCGCCGGTCGTGACGGGCTATGCGCTCCTCCTGCTGTTCGGCAGGCGCGGTCCCCTCGGCGTGTTTCTGGCGGACCATTTCGGCATCGCCTTCTCGTTTCGATGGACGGGCGCGGCGCTGGCCTGCGCGGTGATGGGCTTTCCGCTCATGGTGCGCGCCATCCGGCTGGCCATTGAGAGCATCGACGCGCGCTACGAGGAGGCCGCGGGCGCGCTCGGCGCGTCGCCCGCATGGGTGTTCCTGACCGTAACGCTACCGCTGGCCCTGCCCGGCGTGGTGGCGGGAACGGTGCTGTGCTTCGCCAAGGCGCTGGGCGAATTCGGCGCCACCATCACCTTCGTGTCGAACATCCCCGGCGAGACGCAGACCATCCCGCTGGCCATATTCAATGACACGCAGGTGCCCGGCGGCGAAACCGGCGCGCTGCGCCTCTCCATCATCGCCGTGGTGATCTCGCTGAGTGCGCTGGTCGCCTCGGAGATCATAGCGCGGCGCACGGGCCGCGGAGGGGCGCGCGTCGAATGATTTCGTTCAACTGCACCCTCGCGCGCACGCGGTTCACCTTCGACGCCGCCTTCGAAACCAATTCGGGGATTACCGCGCTGTTCGGCCCTTCCGGCTCGGGCAAATCGACGGCCATCCGCCTGCTTGCCGGTCTCGAACACCCCGACAAGGGGCGCATCGCCGCCAATGGCTCCGTTCTTCTCGACACGGCCTCGCGCGTTGCCGTGCCGCCGCACAAGCGCCGGATCGGCCTCGTGTTCCAGGACGCGCATCTCTTCCCGCATCTGTCCGTGAGCGCCAATCTCCGCTATGGGCGCTGGTTCACCCCCAAACGCGAACGCCGCATCGCGTTCGGCCCCGTCGTGGAGGTGCTCGGCGTAGGCCATCTGCTCGACCGCCGCCCGGCGACCCTGTCCGGCGGCGAGCGCCAGCGTGTGGCCATCGGCCGGGCGCTTCTTACCTCGCCTCGCCTTCTGCTCATGGATGAGCCGCTCGCCTCGCTCGACGGCAACCGCAAGCTCGAAATCCTGCCTTTCATCGAACGCCTGCGCGACGAATTCGGCATCCCCATCGTCTATGTCTCGCATTCGGTGGAGGAGGTGGCCCGCCTCGCACAGCAGGTCGTCCGCCTGGAGAACGGGCGCGTGGCCGCGGCGGGGACACCCGCAGAGGTGCTTTCGCACGCCTCGATCGCCAAGGCCGTGGATCGTTTCGACGCCGTGTCGGTGATCAGCGGCAGGGTGGATCGCTATTTGCCGGACTACAAGGTGACCATCATCGGCCACCCGGCCGGGGATATCGTCGTGCCCGGCCGCATCGAACCGTCGCCGGACGGCGTGGTGCGCATCGCCATCCGTGCGACCAGCGTCGCCATCGCTGTCGGACGGCCCGGCAATACCAGTGTGCGGGCGGCGCTCCAGGGGCGCATCACGCGTCTGGAGACGGATGGCGGGCCCTTCGTGCTGGCCACGCTCCAGCTCTTGGGCGGCGACGACCTCAAGGTCTATGCAACGAGGCTGGCGGCCGACGATCTGGGGCTGGGTGAGGGCGACGACGTGCTGGCGCTGGTCAAGGCGGTGTCGATCGACGAGCGCGGTGTGCCGGGGCTGCGGTCCACCAATGGCGGCAACGGCGTGGCGGAACGGTGATCGCTCGTCCGCGAGAGCGCAGCCGAACCCCGAGAGCGGTATGCGCGGTTGCAGGCACACCGCCCGGCTGCCCGGCGCGCGACGACGGGCACGCCCATGATCCCGAAGCAAGGGGGGCGCAGAAGGCGCCCGCAAGCCTTACATCGTGGCGCTCATCTCGCCATTGTTGGGATGTTTGCCGGCGCCCGGCTGATAGGTGGCAAAATCCTCGGTCCATCGCAGGCTGCCGTCGTAGCGGGTGCCCATTTCGATGCCGATGCCCTGGTGGTAGATATCCCCCTCGACGCGCGCGGTCGCATGCAGCATGACGCGCTTGCCGCGAATGGTGCCGACGACTTTGCCGAGCACGATCACCTCGTTATTGGCAATGATGCCGCCGTCGATATCGCCGGACTCGCTGACGACCAGGGACGAACAGTGAATGTCGCCACGGATCTTACCATCCAGCTTGACGTTCCCCTTGGAGGTCACGTTGCCGATGATGGTAAGGTCGGTGCTGATGATGGTTTCCCCCATGGGCCTCAATCCTGCAAACGGTTGTGATTAACTCTGGTGCAAACGCGGTACGGACACCACCGTCCGCAGTGCTCGCCGGCCATGTAAGACGGGCACACCCGGAAAGCACGTCATCTCAGGTTGTTGTAAACTATTTCGCCTTTCTGTCCACAGCAAGCGTTTTCCGCAAAACTGCGGACCCGGCGCTTTGCCGCGCGCTGTTGTCACATGACAACGGCTTGCCTGGGGATCGGGCCGCTCATACCGCGACGGGTTGCCGGACGGCGGCCTCGCTGCGGCCGATCTGCGCATAGGCCAGAGCCGCCGCGACCAGCAGCAGGGACACCCCGGCGAGGACCGCGAACAGTTCGGCGAAGCCGCCATACGCCTTGTGCAGGAGCGATACGAGCGGGACCGCGCCCGCCGTCGCCGCGAAGGCCAGCGAGTAGCGGACGGCGTAGACGCGCGTGCGCAGTTCCGGCGCGGTGTAGCGTGCGGCCAACACCTCGTTGACCGGCACCAGCCCGAACACGACGAACATCATCGGCAGTGCGGCAAAAAGCGTGCCCGCGCCGCCGAGCAGGCCCGTGATGAGGAGGAGCGGCACCTGCAGGACGGCGAGGGGGACGAAAATCCGTGCCAGGCGGAAGCGGTCGGCGAGCGCGCCAACGGTGATCTGCGCCACGGCGGCCAGCGCATAGGTTACGAAGATCGCCAGCCCGATGCCGGAGACCGTGCTGGTGAGCGACGTGAGCCGCTCCTGGAACAGTTTCGGCATCGCGATCGTGGTGGCGCTGAAGATGAGCGCGCCCGCCATGGTCGAAACCGCCAGGATGATGAAGACACGGGTCACCTCGGCGCGCGGGATGGCGCGGATGTGGCGCTCGCGCGACGTGGTGCGCAGAGGGCCGGGATCGGTGACGAAGATGAGAAAGCTTATGCCAGCCGCCAGGGCCAACGCGCCCGGCACGATGAACGCTGCGCGCCAGGAAATGAGGTCGGTCAGCACGCCGGAAGCCAGCGCCGCGCTGGCCACGCCCATGTTCCCCCACAGGCCGTTGCGCCCCATGACCCTGCCGAGCCTCGCCGGATCGACGGCCGCCAGCATGGCGTTGCCGATCGGATGGAAGATGGCCGCGAACAGGCCGACGAAGGTCAGCGCCACGGCGATCTGCCACGGCGTCTGCGCGAGGCCCGCTGCGACGCAGGATATGCCGCTGCCGAAAAAGAAGGCGGCGATGAGGGTATAGCCGTGCAGCCGCTTTCCGAGCCAGCCGAACGGCATCGAAAAGGCGCCGAAGGCCACGTAACCGCCGAGCGCGAAAGGCAGGAGGTCACCATAGGCGCGGCCGAACGCGCCAGACAGCGCGAGTACCACCGCCGGGTAGATGAGCATCACGAAATGGTCGAGCGCGTGGGCGAAATTGAGGAAGCCGATCAGCCTGCCTGAAGGCTCCTGCTGAGGTATAGTGCCATCCATGCGCCCGTCCCGTGCCCTGAATACCGGGAGGCGATTATACGCTGCATTATGGTTCGCGCCAGGGGGAGCGCGCTGCACGCCGCATCACGCGTGCCCGGCCTCGCTGACGAGGAACGAGGGATGCACGCCGAGCGAGGCAAGGGCGCGGTCATATTTGTGCTCGATATCGGGGTCGAAAATGATGTCCGGGTCGCCCGCGCAAGTGAGCCAGCCATTGAGCTGTATCTCGTTTTCGAGCTGGCCGGGCGCCCAGCCTGCATAGCCGAGCGCCAGGAGCGAGCGCATCGGGCCCGATCCTGCGGCAATTGAGCGCAGAATGTCGATGGTCGCGGTGAGCGACACCGCATCATCGATGGGCAGCGTGCTGTCGGCGACGTAGTAGTCCGAAGTGTGGAGCACGAAACCCCGGCCCGTTTCCACCGGTCCGCCGCAGTGCACGGCCATTCGGTCGAGCGGCATGGTGATGCCGCCCTTTTGTGGCTCGGGCGTAATTTCCAACTGCTCCAGGAGCTTGGAAAACGTGATGTGTGGCGCACGCTGATTGACCACGATGCCCATCGCGCCTTCGGCGGAATGCGCACACATGTAGATCACGGCCCGGTTGAACCGCGGGTCTGTCAGGGATGGCATGGCGAGCAGAAGCTGCCCATCCAGATAGCCGGTGCTTTTGGTCGCCATGCTGTGGAGTTCACCTCTTGGCATAACCTTTAGGATACCTGCATTTCAGTGTCCCTGGGAAGAGTCTATGCGCTGCGGGCGCCAAAAAAAGCCTCCTCGCCGTCTTTTTCCCCCGGACCGGCGTGGCCGCTGTTTACGGCGCCCGTGCGTTGCCCCATATAGCCGGAGTGAACCTGAACCTTTCACAGCCTCAATGAACGGCGGATGAGCACAGCATTTCCACGCCCAGGTATTCCACTTCGCGCTTCTCCGGGGTTTGCGGTATGCTGTGCCGCGTCGCGCCAGGAGTGAAAGGTCAGGCTCGCCAGGACGCGGCTTTGCCGCCGGAAGAAGCGCATTCTTCATTCAGCAACGATACGGGAGAGAATCAATGGCCATTGCCATCGGAAGCCGCCTGCCGGAAGCGACTTTCAAGGTCGTGACACCGTCCGGACCGGGGACAAAGACGACGGGTGAGGTTTTCAGCGGCAAACGCGTCGTGTTGTTCGCCATTCCCGGTGCCTTCACGCCCACCTGCCACAGCAATCATCTGCCCGGGTTCCTCGAAAATCTCGATGCCTTCAAGGCGAAGGGCGTCGACCTCGTCGCCTGTACCGCTGTGAACGACGTTTTCGTTCTCGATGCCTGGGCAGCCGCGACCGGAGCGCAGGGTAAAATACTCTTCCTCGCCGACGGCAACGGGGACTTCGCCAAGGCTGTCGGCCTCGACCTCGACGCCACCGGCAATGGGCTCGGCCTGCGTTCGAAACGTTATGCCATGCTGGTCGAGGACGGAGTCGTGAAGGTTCTGAATGTCGAGGATGTCGCGAGCAACGCCGAGCAGAGCAGCGCCGCGGCGATCCTGGCGGCGCTGGGCTGACGCGGCCTTTTTTCTCCCTCTCTTCCGTTCCGGCGGCGCTCGCGCGGCCGGGCGGAAAACAGGGGAGGGGCTCACCCCATTCGCGCTAACTTACCAAGCGGACATTTTGGTACTGGCGTCGTCGAGGTGGTTCGGCGATATGTCGCTGGAGTGCGGATGCTTGAGCTTTCAGCGCCTTAAGGCCTGGACTTGGCATTATTGCGGCCATCAGCGCGCGAGCGGCGAGCCGCAGGACACGCCAGCCACCCCGCTTCACGCAGCCTCCCGGCGGGGAGAGTCGCCGAGCTGTTCCGCCAGAAGCGGCTCGGTCAAAAGGATCAGCAGCAGGTGACAGAGGATGTGGGCCTTGGCAACGGCCGCATCTTCGCCGGGCGGCCGTCCCAGCCCCACGCCGCTCTTGAGATGCTTGAAAGCGATCTCGATGCGCCAGCGCATCCGGTACAGTTCACCGATCTTCTGAAACGGGAAGGTTTCGGCGTCGAGCGAGGTGACGAGGATCACCCATTCGGCAGCCAGGAGCGTTTCCGGCCGCACGGTCTTGCCCCGATCTTTCGCCGCGCGTTTGGCTCTTTCGACCGATGCAGTGATCGCTTCTTCGGGCTTGCGCAGCGCCACCAGCCGCACCGCAAGCCGCGTCTTGACCGCCGTCTCGATCCAAATCGGCCGATCGATAAAAT
>JBNKIW010000008.1:0-130227 GCA_050290865.1 Rhodomicrobiaceae bacterium
ATCAAGCACATGGCGAGCAATATCCTGCGTTCATCGAAAGGCAAGCAGAGCATGCGCCAGAAACGTCACGCCGCTGGCTGGGACGATGACTTTCTGTTCGATATGATCACCGCAAAATAAATCATGCGATTCCCCTGTGCGACCCGCCGCCGCGACGGTGCACCGGGAGATTTGAGGAAATCGGATATGCTACACTTCGCCATTCCGGGCGACATCGACATGCCCACGGGCGGATACGCTTATGATCGAGCTGTCCTCGCGCGGCTCGGCTCCAGCGGGATCGACGCGCGCCGCCTGCCGCTTCCCGCAGGTTTTCCGTTCCCCTCCGACGCCGAGATCGCGGAGACCGCGCGCCTTCTTGCCGCCGTGCCTGCCGGTGATGTGCTGCTGATCGACGGACTGGCCTTCGGCGCCCTGCCGCGTGCCGTGCTCGCCCAGGTGGCTGCGCCGATGATCGACCTCTTGCATCATCCGCTGGGTCTGGAGACGGGTTTGGACGAGGCAACGGCCCGCCGTCTCCTCGATCTGGAGCGGGAGGCCGTGACCATGGCCCGCCATGTCATCGTCTCCAGCCGCACCACGGCGGCTACGCTCGGCGAGCTCGGTTTCGCGCCACCTCCCCCGGTAACGGTGGCGCTGCCCGGGACGGAGCCCGAGCCACGCGCCACGGGGAGCGGCGGAGAGCGTGTCGCCATCCTCAGTGTCGGATCGCTCATTCCGCGCAAGGGCTACGACGTCCTCATCGCCGCGCTGACGCGTCTCGCGCATCTCGACTGGCATTCGACCGTCGCCGGGAGCGACGACCTCGACCCGGCCTGCGCCGCCGCCATCCGTGATCAGATCGAACGGAGCGGTCTGGCCGATCGTTTCACATTCGCGGGCGTGCTGCGGGGCGACGGGCTTCCCCGGCTGCGTGCGCGCTCCGACATTTACGCCCTGCCATCGCGATATGAGGGCTACGGCATGGCCTTCGCGTCGGCGCTGCGGGTCGGGCTGCCGGTGGTGGCGGCGCGGGCGGGCGCGGTGCCGGAGGTGCTTCCGCCCGAGGCCAGCATTCTCGTGCCGCCGGACGATGTGGAAGCGCTTGCCGCCGCGCTGGGCCAACTGATCACCGACGGTGCGCTGCGTGAGCGCATGAGCGACGCCGCCTGGGCGCATGGGCAGACATTGCCGGTCTGGGAGGACACGGCGGCAATCATCGCCGGCGTCGTGCGGCAGGTGGCGGCGTGAGCGGATTTTCCGCCGACTGGCTGCGACTGCGCGAGCCCGCCGACCGCCGCGCGCGGGATTCCGGGTTGCTGGCACGGCTCGCCGGGCATTTCGCCGGTTTCGAGCGCATCCGCAGTGTCGACCTCGGTTGCGGGACGGGAGCGAATTTGCGTGCCGTCGCGCCCGCGCTGCCGGTCGCGCAGGATTGGCACCTCATCGACCATGATCGGCTCCTTCTTGCGGCTGCGCGCCAAGACATCGCGGACTGGCGGGAAGGGCAGGGGAGCGGCCTGCGCGTCACCTTCGGGGCTGCCGATCTTGCGCGCGGTGTCGATACGCTTCTGGCGGTTCCCTGCGACCTCGTGACGACGTCGGCGCTGCTCGATCTCGTGTCAGAGCGCTGGCTCGATGCTCTCGTGCTCGCGCTGGCCGCGCACAAGCTGCCGCTCTATGCGGCGCTCAACTATGATGGGGCCATGCTCTGGGATCCGCCGCCCCCGGCCAGCGAGGTCATGCGCAGCGCCTTCAACGCCCACCAGAAGGGCGACAAGGGCTTCGGCCCTGCGGCCGGACCAGACGCCATCGCATACCTGACGGCGCAACTGCGGCGGGCAGGCTATGACGTGACGACCGCGGCAAGCCCGTGGCGTCTCGACGCAACCGACCACGCCCTCATCGCGGCGACCGCGGGCGGAATAGCGGGGGCGGCGCGCGAGACCGGCCTCGTCGGGGAGCGGGCCGTAGCGGACTGGCTCACCGCAGCCCGGTCGGCCCCATTCTGCGAAATCGGCCATGTCGACATTCTGGCCCTGCCGCATGGCGGCGCGGCGCGGTAACGACTATCTTTACTATAATGTGCACAAATGCCGGTTGCGCTGCCCGGAGCGTGCGGCGTCTCCCAAGTCGGTGCCGCCGGAGAAAGGCTGAACCATGTACAAGCATATCCTGATTGCGACCGATGGCTCGGAGCTGGCGCAAAAAGCGGCCGAGCAGGGGCTGGCGCTGGCTGCTGCGCTCGGTACGAAGGTGACGGCGGTCACGGTAACCGAGCCGTGGGAAGCCGTCGTGGTTGCGGAGGCGGCCGTCGTCTTCTCTCCCGACCATTATGATGAGAGCGTCACGGCGAGTGCGGCGAACATCCTGCGCGGCGTGCTGGAAGCTGCGGAGCAGCATGGCGTGGCGTGTGAGATACTGCACGTCAAGGACCAGTTTCCGGCCGAAGGTATCGTCGACACCGCCAAACACCTGGGCTGCGATCTGATCGTGATGGGGTCGCACGGCCGGCGCGGCGTCATGCGCTTCCTGCTGGGCAGCCAGGCGAACCGGGTCGTGACGCACAGCACGGTTCCGGTGCTCATCTATCGCTGACGCTCACCACGGCGTGCGGCAGAAAGACGCGTCTCTTCAATCCGGCCGGAACCGTTCTTGTGCCCGCCTCAGCCGACATGCGTCAATAAATCGACTCCGGGAAATAGCGCAGTTTGAGCTCTTCGAAGCGGCCCGAGGCGCGTACCCGGGCCAGAGCGTAATTCAGAACCTCCTTCAGCCGGATATTCCCCTTCGCCACCGCGATCCCCACACCTTCACCGAAATACTCCGCTTCATGAAACCCGCCGCCGCGAAACTGGCAGCAGCCGGCGGAGTCCTGCCCGTTGATCCAGAACATCAGGGTAACCGCGTCGCCGAACAAGAGGTCGGCCTTGCCTTCCTTGAGCGCCTTGCGCGCTTCCTCCGCCGAGGCGAAGGGCAGGATCTCGGCATCCGCGAAGAAGTTGCGCAGATAGGCCTCATGCGCGGTGTCCTTGACCACGGCGACCTTATAGCCGCTCAAGCCGTCGGGCGTGATGTCCGTGAGGTCGCTGGTCTTGAGCGTCACGAATTTGGCGGGTGTGGCGTAATAGCTGTTGGTGAAATCGACATCGCGGATGGTCTGCTGGGTGATGGCGATCGAGGCGACGACCGCATCGGCCTCGTCATTCTTCAAAGCGGCGACGAGTTTTTTCCAATCCATGGTGTTGATCTCGCAGGTGACCTCCAGTTCCTTGCAGATCGCCCGCGCAAGATCGACATTGAAGCCGGTGAGCAGGCCGTCCTCGTCGCGGTAGTTGAACGGCGGATAATCGGATTCGGTCGCAAAACGCAGAACGACCAGCCACGACCAGTCAGGCTTGGGGCCGATCGCCTGGCCGCGCCATTGCGACGCCGCGGGCGCGTTCCCGTCCTGCGCCTTGACTTGCCCCGGCACGGCCACGGCCGCGGCGACGGCCAGGAACGCCAGTGATCCCAGAAGCGCAGACAGTCTTCGCATCGATACCTTCCTCGAACCCGAAAGCGACAGGACGGCGACGGGCGCCGTTTTCCCCAGAACTGTTTGCCGATAGGGATTTGCCGGTATTTTGGCGGCATCGTGGCGTCAATACAATCAAAACCCCGAAGCAGTCCCAGTTTTAGACAGCCCCGGTATGATCTTGGTTCCACGTCCTCCGCCGCGCCAGGACGGCGTCTGGCGTGATCCCTATCTGCGGTCTTCTGTGTCGCTATGCGGCGACAGTGCCGCGCCCTACGCCGATGCGACGCTGCTTTTGCAGGCGGGCATGACGTTGCCGGACTGCAACAGGACCATGGCGGCGGCCGCGCATTGGGGGGTGGAACCGGTGGAAGCGGCGCTGGCGCTCGGCTGCCTCGACCCTTCGGCACTCATCGCTGCGCTGGGGCGGATGGCGGGCATCGGGGCCGCAGCACCCTTCGCCTATCTGCAGCTCAGGCGCCTGTCGCCCACGCCCGAACCGTACCGCCTGCTGCGAAGCATGCAGCCATTGCCACTTGCCAATACTCCGGCCTTCGTACTCAACGCGCAGTCTCTCACGGCGGGGCGCCTCGTCACGCTCGGCTCCATGCTGGGTCCGGCCAGAGACCGCCTCCTTCTCGTGGACCGCCGCGCTCTCGGCGACGCCGTAGCCGCGACCTACCGCGAGCCGCTCGCCGCCGAAGCCGCGGACGGTCTGCGGCACCGGCGTCCGCGGTTCAGCGCCGCTTCGGGCATCAGGCGCTGGCAGCTCGGCTTTCTCGCCGCCGTTCTCGGCATCTTCATGGGTGCGGCGGTCTTTGCTCCGCGTGAGACGATGGTGGTCTATGCCGCGGTTCTTTCGCTTGTGTTCCTGCTGACAATCACCATTCGCGTGGTAGCGGCGGTCCACGCCGGCTACCGGCGCGCCGTGCGCCGGACCGCGCGCTCCGCCCCCATGGCCAACGCAGATCTGCCGCGCTACACGATCCTGGTGGCGTTGTATCATGAAGCATGTGTGCTGTCCGGCCTCGTGGAAAGCCTCAAGCGGCTGGATTATCCGCCGCCCAAGCTGGACATCAAGCTGCTGCTCGAGGAAGACGACGCGGAGACCATCGCCGCTGCGCGTGCGGCAGAACTGCCACCGCATTTCGAAATCCTCATCGTGCCGCATGGCAGCCCGCGCACCAAGCCGCGCGCGCTCAATTACGGTCTGCAATTCGCCACGGGGGACTATCTCGTCATCTTCGACGCGGAGGACCGGCCCGTTCCGAGCCAGTTGCGCAAGGCGGCCGCGCGTTTCCGCGATGCCCCCCCCGAGGTCGTCTGCGTCCAGGCCCGCCTCATCTTCGACAACTACGCGGAAAACTGGCTCTCCAAGCAGTTCACCATCGAATATGCGTCGCATTTCGCCGGGATTCTGCCCATGCTGGACGCGGCGCGCCTGCCGATCCCGCTCGGCGGCACGTCCAACCATTTCCGCATCGAGGCGCTGCGCCGCGCGGGAGGGTGGGATCCGTACAACGTCACCGAAGACGCCGACCTCGGTATGCGTCTCTACCGCTGCGGCCTGCGCTCGGAAGTCCTGGATTCAACCACCTATGAGGAGGCGGCCTGCCACCCCCGCAACTGGCTGCGCCAGCGCACACGTTGGTTGAAAGGCTGGCTGCAGACCTATCTGGTCCATATGCGTCAGCCGTCCCGGCTGCTTGCCGAACTGGGACTGCCCGGATTTCTTGCCTTTCAGGGGCATTTCGCCGGCGTGCTGATCGCGGCGCTGGTGCACCCGCTGTCCTACGTGCTGGTGATCCATGATGCGCTCTCCGGCGTCCTCATGCGCGAGGCGGAAACGGCGGCGGGGCGCAACCTGTGGCTCATTGCCGCATTCAACATGGCCGCCGGCTACGCGTCGTCGCTGGCCCTGGGGTATTTCGTGCTGCGCGGCCGGAAGGTGAAACAGCTCATTCCGCAGCTTGTCTTCATCCCTGTCTACTGGTTGTTCATCTCGGCCGCCGCCTATCGCGCCGTCTGGCAGTTCATCCGGGCTCCGCAGCGCTGGGAGAAGACCGAGCACGGCCTCACGAAGCACCGGCGGTACCAGTCCTGGTTGCCATATTCTTGACGCAGCCCGGCAAATACCGCGCATTTCCGCAAGGAGTCAGCAGGTTCCGGTCCGGTATATTCTTTCAAGGAACAATCTTGTGGCGTGTCCGTCACGCCCCGGGGGAGAACAGCATGAAATGTGCCGGTATCGTCCTCGCCGCGGGCTTCGCGTTGGCGGCAGTCACATTCGCCAAAGCTGACGAGCCAGTTCAGATCGACGTCGGGGGAGAGTTCCGCAGCAGCGTCCCGATCCTGGGTAACGTGTCCCGCACCCTGCCCAAAAAAGTCGAGCAGTTATCCGGGGGCAGCCTCAGTCTGAAATTCCACGAACCCGGCAAGCTGTTTCCACCAAAAGAAATGGTTGACGCCCTCTCTCAGGGACGGGTGGCGGCGGCTTGGGCCTGCGGCGGTGCGTTTGCGGCCAAGGACAGCGCGTTCGCCGTGTTCGCCAGTGCACCTTTCGGGCCGGACATCGACGAGTTTCTCGCCTGGCTTTACAAGGGCGGCGGCCTCGAAATGGCGCGCGAGATGTTTCACGCCAGAGGCATCCACAACATTCCGTGCGGCGTCACCCCGGCCGCGGCGTCAGGATGGTTCACCCGGGAAATCCGCAGCGCCGCTGACCTGAAGGGCCTGCGCATGCGTCTTTATGGTCTCGGCGGGCGCATTATGGCGAAACAAGGGGCCAAGATCGTATCGCTGCCCTCGGACGAGGTCCTGGCGGCTTTGAAGGACGGCAAGATCGACGCCACCGTGTTCTCGCTGCCCGCGATAGACCAGCCCGTCGGCTTTCCGAAATATGCCAAATATTACTACTTCCCCGGCTGGCACCAGCCGACCTCTCTCTACCAGCTCTTCATCAACAAGAAGGTCTGGGACCGGCTGTCCGCGCGCCACAAGGCGACGATCGAGACCGCGTGCGGCGATACGATGCGCGAGATGATCGCCGCCGGGGAGGCCGCGCAATGGCCTGCCTTGAAGAAGATCCAGGGCGAGGGGGTGCAGCTCAAACGCTGGCCGCCGGAGATGCTCGTTTCCTTCGAAGACGCCTGGAAGGAAATCGTGAAAGAGGAATCGGCGAAGAACCCGAATTTTGCGCGCGTCTACAAATCGTATGCGGACTTCCGCAAGAATTATGCCATTTGGCGGCATTTCAGCTTCCTGCAGTAGGAGCGCATAGGGGCGGCTCCGGGGATGCACGCATGCCGCTCGTTCCGCCGCTGCATCGAGGCTTGCGCGGCCGGTCTCTGTCGCGCCGGAGCGGTGCGGTGGCGAGGTGAGGTTCAGTGTTCTCTAGGGCAAGCATCCGGCTTAAACTCGCTGCAGGGTTTACCGGCGGACTGCTGCTTGTTGCCGGGGTGGGCATCTTCAGCCTTTTCGAGCTGAACGCCATGAACGGCGTCACGAGAGACATCCGCGCGGTCTGGCTGCCGAAAATCGAGGCCGTCAGCACCCTCAAACGCCTGATGACCTCCCACGGCCTCCTGGCAAAGCGCCGCATCCAGACCCGCGATTTCCGTCAGATGGCGGCGGTCGATGCCGCCCTGAGGGCCGTCGATGCGGACATCGCCAGCACCAGGGCATCTTACCGTACCGGTCTCGGGGCCCAGCGGGAAAAGGCACTGTTCGAGGCATTCGGGCAATCCTGGAAAGCGTATACGGATTCGTTCGCTGCCGTCCTTGAGAACCTGGATGCGGGCCAGATCACCGAAGCCTTCGACACATTTCAGACCGTATCGCTGCAGGCATTCGACACCGCCGTCCAGCGGTTGGATCGTGTCGCCGCCTATTCCACCACGGAACTGAGTGCGGCGCGGGTACGCTCGGACAAGGTCTATGCTCACGCGCGCACCGCCATCCTGGGTGCCGTCCTGCTTGCCGTGACCGGCGCGCTCGGCGCCATTGCCTGGATAGCGATGAATGTGAGCACGCCGCTCCTGCGCGTCAGCGAGGCCATGAAGCGGCTGACGGCGGGAGACGAGACGGCATCGATCCCGGACTACAGGAGCCGCCAGGACGAAATCGGTATCCTTGCCGATGCCGTGAGTGGCTACCGCGCCAGCGTCATCCGCGCCCGGGAGATGGCGAAGCTCGCCGAAATCGAGCACCAAAGGCTCCAGGCCGCCGTGGCGAGTATGCCGATTGGCCTGAGCTTGTACGACGCTGAGCATAGACTTATCATCAGCAATAGTGAGTACGCGAAAATCTACGATCTGCCGGAAGAACTGACGGTCCCGGGCACGTCATTTCAGGATCTCCTGAGCTACCACTGCGCACATCGCTTCTTCCAAGGCCCCTCGCAGGAAGTGGGTGCCGCGAATCTGATGCGCGATATCGAAGCCGGCAGCAGCTTCGACGGCGTATGCGAGACGGGCGACGGCCGCAGTATACGTATAGCCCGCCAGCCTCTGAACGGCGGCTGGGTGGCTGTGCACGAAGACCTAACCCAGCAGCGGCGCAACGCGGAGGAGATGGCGCAGATGGTGCGCCGCCTGCGTGCTGCCCAAGAGGATCTGAAGCGCGCTGCTGCCGCCGCCGCGGCTTCGAACGAGGCGAAATCGGCGTTCCTCGCCAATATGAGCCATGAAATCCGCACGCCGCTGAACGGCATTCTCGGCATGGCGCAGGCTTTGGCTTCCGAGCCGCTCACCGCCACCCAGCGCGACGGCATTCATACCATCCTGGAATCTGGCCAGACATTGATGGTGCTGCTCAACGACGCGCTCGACCTGTCCAAGATCGAAGCGGGCAAGCTGGAGATCTCACCGTCGGACGGCGCGCTGCGGGAGGTCGTCGAGTCGCTCCACAAACTCTTCCTGCCGCGCGCCGCGGAGAAGGGGATCGAGCTGCGCCTGGAGATCGACGAGGGCGTGCCCGAAGTCTTGAAATTCGACGCCGTCCGCGTCCGGCAATGCGCTTCGAACCTGATTTCGAACGCGATCAAGTTCACGAATTCGGGCCATGTCGGCGTCGCGGTTTCCGCCAGGGCGATCAACGCCGGCGCATATCAGGTTACCGCGACGGTGAGCGACTCAGGGGTCGGCATGAGCCGGGACGTGGTCGCGAGGCTGTTTTCGGAGTTTTACCAGGCCGACGACACCATCACGCGCCACAGCGGAGGCACGGGCCTGGGGCTGGCGATCACTCGCAAGCTCGCGCGGCTCATGAGCGGCGATGTCGTCGTCTCCAGCACACCGGGGAAGGGCAGCACGTTCACCCTCACCTTCACGGCGGCAGGGAGTAGTGCCTCGAAGAAAGCCGTACGCCTCTCGCCACCGCCGAGCGCGCCAGCAGGTGCCGCCGCATTCAAGGGGGTGCGCGTGCTGCTTGTCGATGACAATGCTGTAAACCGGCAGGTCGCCCGGCTCCTGCTGGCACCCTTTGGCGCCGTCATCACCGAGGCGACGAACGGGGCAGAGGCGCTCGCGGCGCTGGACAAGGCGACGTTCGACGTCGTGCTCCTGGACGTTCACATGCCGGTCATGGACGGTATGGAAGCCATTCGCCATATTCGCGCCGCCGAAGCGCCATGGCGGAACATTCCCGTCATCGCGCTGACGGCGGATGCCATGCGCGGCGACCAGGGCCGGCTCCTGGCAGCGGGGATGTCGGGTTATGCGTCGAAGCCGATCGAACAGGCGGCTCTTGTTAACGAAATTCGCCGCGTGCTCGGCCGGCCGACGGTGGAAGGTGACGGCGCGGCCATTGCCTGAGCCGCGCCGGATGACGCAGGACGCTGCCTGCGTCTCAGTTGGGAGCCGCCGGCCTACTGTGCCTCGCCTTCGATGGCGCGGCTGCCATTCGCCGAGTTCGTGGCGATCGGGATCGTCCGCGGCTTCATCGCCTCGGGGAGTTCACGCTTCAGATCCACATGCAGGAAGCCGTTCTCCAGCGTGGCGCTGGTTACCTCCACATGGTCCGCGAGCCGGAAGCGGCGCTCGAAATTGCGGGCCGCGATGCCGCGGTGCAGGTATTCACGGTTCTTCTCCTCCGCCTGCTTCTCGCCGTGCACCGTGAGCGTGCCTTCTTTCACCTCGATGCTGAGGTCATCCATGGAAAAACCGGCGACCGCCATGGTGATGCGGTACTCGTTCTCGCCCAGGCGCTCGATATTGTAGGGCGGGAAGCCGTTATCGCCGTCCATGGACGAGAGCTGATCCAGGATCGAGGCGAGATGGTCGAAACCGACGGTCGAACGATAGAGGGGGGTAAGGTCGAAGTGTCTCATTCCATATCCTCCGAATGAAGCGACATGATCGAGCCCGCCGGAACGGCCGGGCTCCGTTTCAGAATTCGCACCCAAACTTGGCGTGCTCTCAAAAAATATGGTGCCCGGCATGGTTTTCAAGACCTGTCGATTGCCGGGACAAATTTCGTCTGGCGCTTGTGATCGAAGCGGCCTTTGCCGTAAGGTGCCCAAACATCAGACTGGGATCCTTCGACATGCAACTGGTGGGTATAGCGCGCAATCCGGTGCCGAGCGGCGCCGTCGAAGGCGCCCTCGCAGGGCGCGAAGGTGTGCAGCTGCGCTACACGCTGTGGCCGCGTACGGCCGACAGGCGCCGCGGCACCGTCTGCCTGTTCGGCGGGCGCGGCGAGTTCATCGAGAAGTATTTCGAGACCATCACCGATCTGCGGCGGCGCGGGTTTGCCGTGGCGGCTCTGGATTGGCGCGGCCAGGGCGGTTCGGAACGCCTGCTGCGCAATCCGGCGAAAAGCCATGTCGAGGATTTCGCCGATTACGACACCGACCTTCGCCTGTTCATGAACGAGATCGTCATGCCCGACTGTCCGGCGCCGTTCTACGGCCTGGGGCACGGCATGGGGGCGCATATCCTGTTACGCTCGGCGGTGATGAGTTTGTGCTGGTTCGACCGGCTGGTACTGGTCGCGCCGATGATCGACCGCCAGCCGGAGACGGCGAACGCGCCGGTCTGGCGCTTCTCGCTGGAGGCGCGCGTGCTCGCGGGGCTGGGGGATTTCTTCGTGCCCGGGGGCAGAAAGACGCCGCGGGAAGCCGTCCCGTTCGGCAACGCCAGCCTGACCTCCGACAAGCTCCGTCACGAGCGTATCCGCGACGTGCTGCAGGCCGCGCCCGGTCTCGGCGCCGGCTCGCCAACCATCGGCTGGCTGCACGCGGCGGCCCGCTCCATCATGCAGGTCAACGCGCCGGCCTTTACCTTTGCGGTCAAGGTTCCGCTGCTCATCGTGGCGGCGGGCAGCGATACCGAAGTCTCGACGCGCGCCACCGAGGGCTTCGCCAAGCGGGCCAAATGCTGCCGCCACATCGTCATTCCGGGCGCGCGGCACGAAATCCTGCAGGAACGCGACGATCTGCGCGACCAGTTCTGGGCGGCGTTCGACGCCTATGTCCCCGGTTCCAACCGGACGATGAGCGAGGCGCAACTGGGGCTCTGACCCGCAGGCCCGCTCCCGTGGCTCGCGCCAGCCGGCGGCCTCCACCTTCTGTGCGGTTAATTCGATTTTGAACAATTACTTTATGCGTGCCGATACCATTGCTGCCTAAGCTGTGCGGCGGGAAGGTAACCTCTCGCTGAACGGCGGTCGCACATGATTTTCTCGAGTTCTCGGTCTCATGGCGGGATGCGCCTGCGCGTGTCGCGCATGTGCGCGTGGCGTAAGTCGTGGACTTCGGACATCGTCCGCGGCGGGCAGCTGCTGGTCGCGCTCATCTTTCTCGCCGGTATGGGCGCGGCGCTGGCGAATGGCTCCGCGGCGGCGAAGGACGCGGCCAAGCGCAAGGCGGAGGTGGGGCAGGAGGCGCCCAAGCGCGAGGCGGAGGCGGCGGACGAAGCGCTCAAGCGCAATGTAGCGATTACCGAACTCGGCTTCACCAAAGGCCTCGAATTCACGAGCTTCGGCGGACAGCGCGATCTCTTCTTCCCGGTGCCGCGCACCGGTTTGCGGGCGGCGGTTCTGCGGCTGAAGCTCGACGCGGGTGCGGCGGTCGCCGGACGGCGCCACCTTCAGATTTCCGCGGGCGAGCGTATTCTGCAGTCAGTCCCGCTCGAGGGCCGTGCAACCGAGCAAACGATCCAGCAGCCGCTCGATCCGCAACTGGCCAAGGATGGTTTCCTCCGGGTGACGCTGCGCTATTCGGGCGCCTTCACGCAGGATCGCTGCGTCGATGAGCGCGTCGCCGGGGATTTCGTCAACATACTGCCCGAGACCGAGTTGCAGATGGAACTCGAGCCGCAGGCTTATGCCGAGGTTCGCTCGGTCGCGGCGCTGATGCCGCGCAAGGTGCGCATCATTCTGCCCGATCGCGCGCTGACGGCGGACGAGGCCGCTTCCGCCGTGCGCGTCGCCTCGGTGCTGAAACGGCAGGGTGCTTCGATCGCCGTCGAACCCGCTGCGGCGTTGGCAGAGGGGAGCAGCAAGCTCTGGTCTCGCGGCACGATCCTTGTCGGGCAGCCTCTGGATTTCTTCGACAACCTCCCCGAGGGCACCGCCATCAACGGCATCGCGGTTGCCTCGACGGCGGCCGGTCCCGCGCTTCTGATCACCGGTCAGGATCCCGGCCCCGCCATCGCGCTGCTCGGCACCCGCTGGAAAGTGCTGGCCGACGGGCGGACGCTGAACGTATCGGAGGTGGAACGGGCGGGCGGGCCGCACGCGAGCATCAGCCTGAATGACCTCGGCGCCAGCCTGCAGAGCGCCGACCTCGTGGATCAGACGCGCTTCGACGTCACCTTTTCCGCCGAGCGCCTGCCGCCGGGGCATCGCGCCACCGCCATCCAGGCCGATCTGGCGATCGGCGTCGCCCCCAACCTGGCGAATGCGACCATCTCGGTCTTCCTCAATGGCAGGCTCCTCGGCAGCCGCACGTCACCCGGTGCCGTGCCAGCGACACTGACAGTGTCCGTGCCGGAGGGGCTCATCGGGCGGGACAACATCCTGAGCGTGCGCGTACAGCGCCAGCCACACAAGGGCGATTGCATGAACCGGCCTCAGGGCTATCCGGTGCAGTTGCTGCCGTCGAGCGCGCTCCTGCTGGCGCCGTCGAGCGGGCCCCCCGCCAATTTCTACGCGCTCGGTTCGGCCTTCGTTGATGGCACCAGGGTCTATCTGCCGCAGGACACCGCGAAAGCACGCGAAGCGCTCGGCCTGCTTGCCGCCACCGCGGCAGACCTGCTGCCGGAAATGGCGCCTGTGACCGTCCGGTTCGGCGCTCCCGGCGCCCCGCCCGACGTTCCCTTCATCGCCGTTCTGCAGGAACAGCCGCCCGGGACCAAACCGCCTCTGCGCTTCGATCAGGGGAGGCTGAGCATCGACCGTGAGGACGGCAAAGCGCTCGTCAGGATGAGCGAGACGAAGGCGCCCACGGTCGCGCAGATCGTTCACAGCGATTCCACGGTCGGCCTGTGGCTGCGCCCCGCCGACGCCATGCCCGCGGGCGTGCAGCAGCCGGTGAGGCTCGATCGCGGCGATGTCGCGGTCATCGAGCCTGAGGGGATAACGCTCGCCTTCTCCGCCGGGCGCGATCAGGTCGTGTCCATCGCCTATCACGACGTCCGGAGCTGGGCCGATCTCGCGTGGGAATACCGCCCGTGGATCGTCGCTATGTTCTGGCTCGCGATGACCATTCTGTTCATCAGCGTGCTGTCGGCCATCTACCGCCGCCGGAGAAAGGGATGACGCCATGGTATTGAGCGTGAGCGATCTGGCCATCGGCGACCTTCTGGTCGAGCGCCGTCTGCTCACCCTCCCCCAGCTTGACGATGCGGTAGAGAAGGCGGAGCAGTGGAACGTGCGCCTCGGCGACGTCCTCCTGTCGCAGCGCTGGTTTGCGCCCCTGCAATTCTACCGCACGCTTGCGCGGCATTTCGGCATCGCCTTCGTCGATCTGACGACAGATCCGCCCGATGAGAGCCTGCTCGATCCTCTCGACGAAGATATCTATGCCAAGCGCCTCACCATGCCATGGCAGCAGGAAAAGGGACGGCTCAAGGTCGTCACCGCCGATCCCGGTCCGGCGACGGTCACCTACGTCCGCAAGCAGTGGGGCAGTCAGGTCGATCTGGTGGTGACGTCGAAGTTCGACATCCTCTGGACTTTGCAGCGCGTGTTCCGTGAGCAGCAGTCGCATCGCGCGGTGTATTCACTCGCCGAGACCGATCCGGAGATGTCCGCCCAGCGGGTCATCGTACCCGGCCAGATCATCGGCGCTTACATCCTCCTGAGCGCCTTCGCGGGCGGCATCGCCTTCGCCCCCATTGCGACGCTCATCGGCGTCAACATCATGATGACGCTGTTCTATCTCGGCAATTTCATATTCAAGGGCTGGCTGGCGTGGACGGGCGGGAACCGGCAGGTGCGCTTCAGCCTCGCGCACGCCATCGAGGCGCGTCTTCTGCGCGACGAGGAACTGCCACTCTATACAATCCTCGTGCCCATGTTCCGCGAACCGGAATCGCTGCCGATCCTGGCGAACGCGCTGCGCAATCTCGACTATCCGCTGGCCAAGCTCGACATCAAGATCGTGCTCGAAGAAGGCGACCACGAGACCATCGACGCGGCGAAATCGCTCGGTCTGGAGGGCATTTTCGAGATCATCCGCGTGCCCGCGTCTCAGCCGCAGACCAAGCCCAAGGCCTGCAACTACGCCCTGCAATTCGCGCGCGGCGAGCTTCTCGTCATTTTCGATGCCGAGGACAAGCCGGAGCCGGACCAGCTCCGCAAGGTCGTCGCCGCCTTTCGCCGCTCCAGCCCGAACACCGCCTGCGTCCAGTGCCAGCTCAACTACTATAACGCGCGCGAGAACTGGCTGACGCGCATGTTCACGCTCGACTACACGCTGTGGTTCGACCTGATGCTGCCCGGCCTCGAACAGCTCGGCGTGCCGATCCCGCTCGGCGGCACCTCGAACCATTTCAAGATCGACGTGCTGCGCGAACTGCATGCCTGGGATCCGTTCAACGTCACCGAGGACGCCGATCTCGGTATCCGCCTGACCCAGAAGGGCTACCGGGTGGCGGTCATCGACTCCACCACCTACGAGGAGGCGAACTGCGCGGCGGGCAACTGGATCCGGCAGCGCTCGCGCTGGCTCAAGGGGTATATGCAGACCTTTCTCGTGCATACCCGGAAGCCGCTGCAATTCATGCGGATGACGGGGCCGCTCGGTGTGATCGGCTTCATATTCTTCATCGGCGGGACCATCCTGGCGGCGCTGCTCAATCCCGTTTTCTGGACGATCTTCTTCGCCTGGCTGGTCTTCAACGTCACCGGCTCGGATATTCTCTTTCCTCCGATCATCCTTTATCTGGCGCTGTTCAATCTGCTGGCGGGTAACGCTCTGTTCATTTACCTCGCAATGATCGCGCCATTCCGCCGCGGCTGGCTCGACCTCGCGCCCTACGGGCTGACGGTGTTCGGCTACTGGGTGCTGACATCGATCGCCGGCTACAAGGGCCTCGCGCAACTGGTTTCGAAGCCGTTCTACTGGGAAAAAACGCAGCACGGCATTTCCAAATTCGCCGCCGTCGAACTTGAGAAGGCCAAAGCCGCGGCGGAGGCCTCAAGATGACGCGCGCGCTGTACTTCATCGCCGTCTGGTGCGGCTACTTCGCCCTTGCGCTCGCCGCGATCGCGGTTGCGCAGAGCCTCAATCTTCTGGATGACAGTCTGCTCGATCTGTCGGGGCAGGCGATCATGATTGCCGAGCGCCGCGGCACCGTGGCGGATGTGGTGACCGCCTATCCGCCGCTCCCGCTGGTGTTGTCGATTCCGTTTGCCTATCTCGCAATCCCCGGCGTGTTTCCGGCGGCGCTGGCCACCGCATTCGTGGCCGCGACTTTCGCCACCGCGCTGTTCCGCAGCCTGCGCTCGCGGCGCTTCTCCTGGTGGGCGGCGCAGGTGGCGGTGCTGTGCGTGGTGGCCAGTCCGCTCATGTTGCAGGCACTGATCGCGGGACCCGGCGCGATGCTTCTGGTCCTGGCCATGTTGATGCTGGCGCTGGGGCTGTTCGGCCTGGCGGAGAAAGGCGCTGCGCCCGACGTGATGCTCACCGGCTTCGCACTCCTGCTCATGGCGTTCGTCCATCCCTTCGGCATGATCCTGGCGGCGGCCTGCCTTCCGGCGCTGGCGGTGGCGGCCCCCCCCGCCGCTCTCATGCGCGCGCCCGCCAGCCTGTTTCTGGTGCTGGCGTTTCCGCTGGGCTTCGCGATCCTTGCCTTCGGCTATGTCCGCTGGCTGTTTGGTGCCGATCCCTTCGGGTTCATCGCTACCGCCGGAAGCCCCGCCTTTGGTACCGCAGGCGGCGGAGCGAACCTGGCAACGGCGTGCCTGCGGGCCTTCCTCGCCGTGATCCTCGCAGCGCCGGTCATCACCGCGTTCTTTGTCTGGACGCGTACGCGCAGGCCGACGGTCATCGCCGGGGTGGCGCTCGCGGGCATCATCGTCGGTGCGGTGTTCCTGCAGATAGCCTTTGGCGGGGAACGCGATCAGGTGCTCATCCTTGCGGCCTGTCTGCCGGTTGCCGCTGTCTGTGCGATGCAGGCTCCGCGAACCCAGGTGTATGAACTCTATATCTGCATTCTGCTCGTGGCGGGCATCGCCGGCGGCGGGGTCGCGGTGTCGGCTTATGCCGCTACGGGCAATGCGCCGCAGAACGCGGCCGCGCGCGCGGCTGCCAGGACCGAGACGCTGCAGTTCGGCGAAATCCTGCGGCACGCCGAAGGGCTCCTCATCGACACCAGCGCCCATCCCGAGTTCGTCGCCGCCCGCGGGACCGCCAAGGGCCTCGTCGTGCCGGGCGAACCCGATTTCGAGCTTCAGCTCAAGACACGCCAGCTCACAAGCCCGTTCATTGCCGTCTGCCGCAGCGGTGTCACGCATACGCCGGACCGGCTGAACGTCACCTTTCCAAATATCTATGACAGCGGAGCCCCCGGTTATCGCCTCGTCTACGGCCAGGACGGGTGGCGGGTCTATGCTCGTCTCACGCCCGAAAGGACGCCAGGTTCATGAGTGAGACACACATCTTCGCCGTCGATGACTCCAATATCGCCAGGGCCCTCATGCAGGAGGTGCTCTCATCGGGCGGCTATGCCGACGTGCATTTCGCAGCGTCGGGGACGGATGCCCTGGCCCAGCTTGGTATCGAGCCGCTGTCGAAGGCGGCGGCCGTGCCCGACCCCGACGCCATCCTTCTGGATGTCGTCATGCCCGGCATCGACGGCATCGAAACCTGCGCCCGCATCCGCGCCGATTCACGCTACCAATACGTTCCCATTCTCATGGTGACGTCGGAGAGCGAGGTCGATGCGCTGGCCCAGGCCTTCGTCGCCGGTGCCAACGACTATGTCCGCAAGCCGTTCGATTCCGTTGAACTGCTGGCGCGCCTGCGCAACGCGCTCAAGCTGAAGGGCGAGATCGACCGCCGCCGCGCCCGCGAGCGCGAGCTTCTCGCCGCGACCAGGGACATCAAGGTGCGCACCGTACATGGCGTCTGTGCGTTCGACGCGCTGACCCTGCTGCCGGGCCGCGGACTGATCGAGACTCTGGTCGGCAGCCTGCCCGCCGAGGGGATCGAGGCGCTCGGCGTACTGGCCGTGCAGATCGACAACCTGCAGGAATTCCGCGCCGCCCACGGCGAGGCGGCGGAGGCCCAGCTTCTCGCCCGTGTCGCGGCGAGCCTCTCCACGCTGCCGAGCCGCCTCGGCGACCTGCTGGCGCGCTATGAGGGCGGGACGTTCGTCGCCATCCTGCATCCCGTGAGCGTCGAGGAACTCGGGCGGCGTGCCGAAGCCGCGCGTCAGGCGGTTCAGGCGCTCGGCATTCCGATTCGCGGCCGCAAGGGCAGTTTCGTGACCGTCAGCGTTGGCGCCACTCACGGGAATACCATCAGCAACCGCGATCCGCGCACGCTGTTTGCCAGCGCGGTGGCCGCGATGGAGCAGGCCATGCGCGACGGGGGTAATCGCGTTTCGTCTACGTCAACTTTGAGCTGGGGCGTTTCATGACAAGAAGCATAATAACGATGGCGCTCATCGCGGGGGCGCTGGTGGTGCTGGGGGAAAGTGCGGCTTACGCAGGCGCGTGGGTCCAGGAGAAAGGCAAGGGGCAGGCGATCGCCAATATGCTTTATACGAAGAGCACGCACGAGTTCGACGCCAAGGGCCACCCGGTTCCGAGGCCGGATTATAATAAGATGGAAGCCGGGATACTCGTCGAATACGGCATCAGCGAGTGGCTGACGGGGATGATCCAGCCGGGGGCACGCGTCGCTTCGGTCGGCGATCCGGTGAGCGAGTCCACGGCGGGGCCGGGCTATCAGGAGATTGGCGCCCGCGCGCGGCTGTGGTCGGACAAGAACGCGGTATTCTCCGTGCAGGCCCTGGGACGCATGCCGGGCGAGCACGACTCGCACAACGCGGCGGAGGTGGGCAATACCGATCCCGAGCTGGACCTCCGCGCCCTGGCCGGTCGCGGCTTCAGCATCGGCGCGTGGAAGGCGTTCGTCGATGGCCAACTCGCCTATCGCATCCGCTTCGAGGAGCCGCCGAACGAGGTTCGCGTCGATCTGACCTTTGGTTTCCGGCCGGATCCGGCTCTCCTGTTCATGGTCCAGTCGTTCAACACCATCGCCGACGGCTCGGCCGAGGAGCCGTTCTACAATCAGCGCGAGCACAAGATCCAGCTCAGCGCAGTGTGGGACTTCCATCCAAAGTGGTCAGTGCAGTTTGGCGGCATCGCGACCGTCGCCGGCGCGCATGCGCTGTGCGAGCGGGGGATCGTGGCGGGCCTCTGGCGGCGTTGGTAGGCCGGTTTTGGGAGGAGCCGTGCCGCGCGGGGGCTCAGCTGCCGTTGCCGCGGACGGCGGCCTCCGGAAGCAGTGGCACGAAACGCACCGGGATCAGCTCCTGTCTCTTGATCCCGCCCTGCGTCCTGTCGAATTGGACCAGCCGTTGCAGTTCAGGCCGCTTGCCGAGGGGCGCGATCGTCCGCCCGCCCTCGCGTAACTGTTTCAGCAGGTCAAGCGGTGTCTCCGGCGCCGCCGCGGTGACGATGATACGGTCGAAAGCCTTCGGCTCCGGCCATCCGTGCGAGCCATCGCCGAGCGCCATGGTCACATTCTTGATGCCGAGCCGCGCGAGGCGCTCCCTCGCATCCTGGCAAAGCGCTTCATGCCGCTCGACGCTGTAGACGTGACGGCAGAGCTGCGCCAGGATCGCGGTCTGCCAGCCCGAGCCGGTACCGATTTCCAGCACGTCGTGTGTGGGCAGCAGCGCCAGCCTCTCCGTCATATAGGCGACGACGAAGGGCTGCGAGATGGTCTGGCCGCAGGCGATCGGCAGAGCCCGGTCGAGATAGGCGCTGGGTGTGAAGGAAGGCGGCACGAACGGCTCGCGGGGCACGGTCTCCATCGCCTTGAGGACGCGGGGATCGCGGATGCCGCGCTTCCGCAACTGCGTGAGCAGTTCAGACCACTCGTTCGCGACGATCATCTCATGTCCCGCGGATTGGCTCCGCGCTCCCGCCACTCAGGGCCGTGGGGCGAGGATCTCTGTTTTCCGGAGTATGCCCGGCCGAGGATAGCATCACGATGTTCCGGCCCGCCATCACTTCTCCGGTGAGGCACCGTCCCGCAGCGATGCCGCCAGCTCGCGGCAGGTCTCCAGGTGCGTCAGGTTGAGATAGAGCGGCGTTACCGAGATGAACCCCTCCTCGATCGCCCACATATCCGTTCCCTTTTCCAGTTCTGAGGCATGCGGGTTGAAGCCGAACCAGTAATAGGGCCGTCCGCGCGCATCCAGCCGGTCCACGACGCGCATGAAATACGGGTCGCGCTTGCCCTGCGCGGTCACCTCGATGCCCTTGACCGCCTCGGGGGAGCAGTCCGGAAAATTGACGTTCAGGAGAACGTTGTCCGGCCACCCGCGCGCCAGGAGTTTCTTGACCAGTGCGGCGCCGTGGTGCATCGGCGTTTCCCAATGGGCGTGGCCGGGGCGGCTGTAGTTCACGGCCAGGCTCATGGCGATGGAGGGGACGCCGAGCAGCGTGCCCTCGATCGCTCCGGCGATGGTGCCGGAATAGGTTACGTCATCTGCGATGTTGGAGCCGAGATTCACGCCAGAGAGCACCAGATCCGGCTTCTGCTCGGCCAGAACGTGCTGCACGCCCATGATCACGCAGTCGGTCGGGGTGCCCTTGACGGCAAAGACGCGCTCGCTCAGTGTGCGAAGGCGCAAGGGCTCTTCCAGCGTGAGAGAATGGGCCGCACCGCTCTGGTCGGTCTCCGGCGCCACGACCCAGACGTCGTCGCTCAATTCGGACGCAATCTGCTGGAGGGCGTCGAGCCCGGCCGCTTCGATGCCGTCGTCATTGGTGATGAGTATGCGCATTCATGCTCCTCTATGTCTTGCCAGGGGTCGGGCGGTCTCTCCCGCGTGTTCGCGAATAAACCCGTTCTTCACGTCTCGCGTGTTTCTATCGGCTGCCCGGCCAATCTCGCACCGCTCCAGGATCGCCATTTCAGGCCCGGACCGGCTCGGCTGGCAATTGCGGGGGTAAAATCAATGTCTTACGTACCAGTCCATTTTTGCATTCTGACGGGCCTATTGCTCGCATTTTCGCCGGACATCCTTTCCGCCGAAGGGGCGGCGGCGGTCGGCACCACGGGTGAAGTCCGCAGAGATGGCATCGCCTTCGGACACGCCGCCGGTTATGCGACCAAAGAAGCGGCATCGGCGGCCGCATTGCAAGCCTGCCGCGATTTCAGCCGTGCTCCGAGAGCCGCGGCGAACTGCCGCTTGGTAGCGACATTCTCGGGCGAGTGCTCGGCTCTCGCCAACGATCCCAAGCCAGGCACGCCCGGTACCGGCTGGGCGGTCGCCGCTGACGAGAAGACGGCGCGGGAACGCGCCCTTGCCGCTTGCCAGGCCATGGCGGGTGGGAACCGCGCGCAGTACTGCGCCGTGGAGAAGACGAAATGCGATGCCTTCAGGAATACGGCGCGCTGACATGGGCGGTGTGCCGTGCCTCCAGGCGTCATTCTCCCGGAATGACCCGGCCATCCTCGGCAATCCGCCAGAACGGATTGTAGGCCACCTCCCACGCGTGGCCGTCCGGATCGCGGAAATAGCCTGAATATCCGCCCCAGAACACCTTTTCCGGTGGCTTGAGGATGGTGGTGGCGCCCGCCTTGCGCAGCTTCGCGAATACCTCGTCGACCTCCGCCTCCGAGCGCGTATTGTAGGCAAGCGCGAAGCCACGATAGGGCGGCAGCTCCGTGCTGGCGGTTTTCATGTCCTCGGCCGCCGCGTCATGCGGGTAGAGGGCGAGCATGAGGCCGCCGAGGTCGAAGAACACGATGTTGGGATTGTTGTCGATGGCTTTCCAGCCGATGACACCGGTGTAGAATGCCTTTGCGCGGGTAAGGTCGCCAACGCCGAGCGTGATCAGGCTCAGGCGTTGCTCAAGAATGCTCATGAGGTGTCTCCGCTATATGCCACCGCGCCCGGCAACCGGCCGGATGAACGAGCCAGATGCTGCCCGTAAAGGCCGCCGTAACTATGGCGGGTTAGGGTTCTCCCCTACACACGAGGAGAAGCGCCTTGCCACGTCTCAAGATACTGGACTGGATCGTATCCTATTTCGCCGATTTTCCAGTGGCCGTCGCCACGCTCTGCCTGTTGCGGCGGTAGCGGCAGGGAGCGTTTTCGCTATTCCGAAAAGGTCAGCCGCGCCTCGCCGATCGCTTCGATGGCCGCCACCACCTCGCTTGGCTCCGGCACCTTGACGAGCCCGCACAGGCTGCCCGTCGTGACGATCTGCCCCGCCTTCAGGCCGCCGAGCCGGTCGCATTGCGCATTGGCGTAGTCTTCGAGCGGCTTGAGCGGATCGGCGTTGGGATGGCCCCCGGCCGCGTCGTGCACCGTTTTCTCGCCGATGGTGAGCGTGGCGCGCAACTGCGTCAGGTCGAGATGCCGCCAGTCCTCCACCTCGGCCCCGGCGACATAGCCCGCATTCATGAAATTGTCGGCGATGCGCACCGGGAACGGCGCGGCGTCGTGATCGACGATGCGGCTGCCCACGATCTCGATCCCGGTGAGCACAGCGGCAATGGCGTCCATGATTTCGGCGCGGGCGTAGGGCTGGCCCGGCCGCGGCGGCAGATCGCGCCCAAGCCTGACCGCGATTTCCGGCTCCACGCCCCAGACGCCGCCCCGCCGCATCGGCAGCCGCGCGCCGGTTCTCTCCATGTAGGCGCCGAACAGGGGAGCGGCGAAGGGTACACCCTCAGGCGAGAAGCCCACTTTCCAGCCTGCCACCTCCGCACCGAGCGCCTCGGTGACGGCGGCCTGTACCTGCATGGCTTCATCCATGGTCGCCGGAAGCGAGCCCGCTGCCTCGACGGCGGGAAACGGTGCGACATGGGCCGCGGCGAGCGCGGATGCAAAGGTGGCGAAGGGAGACGCGCCGGATGCTGCGTTCATGATCGCTTTCCTGAACGGTTGTTGCTGGCCGCCCTCTATAGGGCGCTTCCCGGCTCCGGGCCAGCCGAAATATGTCACGCGCCTCCGCTGCCGGCGATGGACCAGGGGACGGTGACCCGCGCGCCGCCCGCCTCGAAGGTCAGCGCCTCGACGTGGAAGACGCGCCGCAGCAGATCGGGCGTCAGCGCTTCGGCGGGCGGGCCGTAGGCCGCCACGGTGCCGCGATCGAGCACGAGAACACGGTCGGCGAAACGCGTGGCGAGCGTCAGATCGTGGCCGACGGCGATGACCAGATCGCCCGTCCTGGCCTTTTCCGCGAGGATCGACATAACGCCGAGTTGATGCGCCGGATCAAGCGCAGCGACCGGCTCGTCGGCCAGGAGAACGGGCGAGCGGACGGCCAGCGCCCGCGCCAGCATCACCCGCGCCCGCTCGCCGCCGGACAGTTCGGTGACGGGGCGGTGGGCGAAGGTGTCCGCCTCCACCGCTGCGAGTGCGGCATCGATGGCGGCGTTATCCGTTTCGTCAAGCCGGGCGAGGCTGGAGGCGAAGGGCGCCCGCCCGATGGCAACCACGTCGCGGGCGGGGATGGGCCAGTGCGCCACATGTCCCTGCGGCAGATAGGCCAGAAGTTGCGCCCGGCGGTGCGGGGACATCGCCGCCAGGCTCGCGTCCTCCCACAGAATGCTGCCTGAAAAGGGGACGAGGCTGGCCGCGGCCCGCAGAAGCGTCGTTTTCCCCGCCCCGTTCGGTCCGGCGATCATGATCAGTTTGCCGCGCCGCGCTTCGAAACTCACGCTTTGAAGGACAGCGCGCCCGCCGATCGCGACAGAGAGATTCTCGATTTTCAGCGTCACGCCTCAACCTCCGTGCACCTGCAACAGATCGCGCCCACGCTGCTTCAGCACCAGCCAGATGAAGAAGGGCACGCCGATAAGGGAGGTGAGCACGCCGATGCGGATTTCGCTCGTCGCCGGGATGAGGCGCGAAGCGCAGTCCGCCGCCAGCACCAGGCCCGAGCCCGCGAGCATTGCGGGGATGTGCACGCGTGCCGGGTCGTGGCCGACGAGGGGGCGGACCAGATGCGGCGTGATCAGGCCGACGAAACCGATGACGCCGGTCACAGCCACGGCGCCCCCCACGCCGAGAGCCACGCCGCAGACGGTGACGAGACGCAGCCGCGCCAGATCGACGCCGGACGTGCGCGCGACATCCTCGCCGAGCGTGAGCGCCCGCAATTGCCCGCGCATGGCGAGCAGGAGCGCCCAGGCCAAGCCCAGAAACGGTGCCGCCATGGCGACGTGGCGGAAGCTGCGGTCTTCGAGCGAGCCGAGCAGCCAGAAGGCGATTTCCAGCGCGGCGTAGGGGTTGGGTGCGAGATTGAGCGCCAGGGACACAGCGGACCCGGCAAGGCTGGACAGGGCCATGCCCGCGAGCAGGAGCGTCAGCATGCTTGCTTCGCGCCCGGCAAGCGCCAGGAGCGCCCAGACCGAGGCGAGCGCGGCCAGCATTGCCGCGACCGGCAGGCCGAAGGACAAAGCGTCCGCCAGTCCGGTGCTGATGGCGAAGACCGCGCCGAAAGCCGCGGCTCCCGGTGCCCCGAACACCGATGGCGCGGCCAATGGATTGCGCACGAGGCCCTGCAGCCCCGCCCCGCCCAGCGCCAGCGTCGCGCCGACGAGCGCGGCGAGAATGGCGCGCGGCAGGCGCAGCTCCTGCACGATGAGGATATCGACCGGGTCGCCTTGTCCCATCAGCGCGAGCGCGACTGTCGCGGGCGGAAGCCGCACCGGGCCCAGCGCCAGCGAGGCGACGAACAACAGGGCCGCGAGCGTGGCGAGAGCGGGGATGAGGGGGATGCGCGTCGCTTTCATGCGGCTCTGATAGAGCATGACAGGCCCGGTGGAAACCGCTATCCGGGCTGGGAACGGCAATCCCCGGGGGTGCTGCGGCGCTTCGTTTCATTTGAAACCCGCGGCTAGAGGCGTTACCACTATGCGCCTGGAGCATGGGAGGACGATCGGGCGATGGGTGAGCCTTGCGCGATGGAAACGGCCGAACCGGCCGGTGAAAACAGCCGGGGCCGCAGCGCGGCCATTGACGCGGCACGCCGCACGATCGATGTGGAAATCGGCGGCCTCACCGCCTTGAAATCGTCCATCGGCGATGGCCTGGGTGCACCGCTCGCCCGCGCGGTGGACTTGATTTATGCCGCGGAAGGCCGCGTGATCGTCACCGGTCTCGGCAAGAGCGGGCATATCGGCCAGAAGATCGCAGCGACGATGGCGTCCACCGGCACGCCTGCGTTTTTCGTCCATCCGAGCGAGGCCAGCCACGGCGATCTCGGCATGATCACCCGCGACGACGTCATCCTGGCGCTGTCCTGGTCGGGCGAGACGGTCGAGTTGCGCAACATCATCACCTATTCGCGCCGGTTCGCGGTGCCGCTGATCGCGCTGACATCGCGGGAGAGGAGCGCGCTCGGCGCCGCCTCGGATGTCGTGCTGAAGCTGCCCGCCGCGCAGGAAGCCTGTCCGCACGGCCTCGCGCCGACGACCTCCACGACCATGCAACTCGTCATGGGCGACTGTCTGGCGCTGGCGCTTCTGGAGCGGCGGGGCTTCAGCGCCGCGGACTTCAAGGTGTTCCACCCGGGCGGCCAGCTCGGCGCCTCGCTGAAATATGCGAGCGAGATCATGCATGCCGGCGACCGGCTGCCGCTCGCCCTCGCGACGGCGAGCATGAGCGAGGCGCTGGTCACCATGACGGAGAAGAGTTTCGGCTGCCTCGGCGTGGTGGACGGCGACGGACGGCTGATCGGCATCATCACCGATGGCGACCTGCGCCGCAACATGGAGCCGCGCCTCCTTGAGGCGAAGGTTGCGGACATCATGACACGGACACCGAAGACGATTGGGCCTCAGACGCTGGTGAGCGCGACGCTCGCCATGATCAATCAATCCGAGATCACCGCAATTTTCGTGGTGGAAGACGGCAGGCCCGTCGGGATCATCCACGTTCACGATCTGCTGCGCAGCGGCGTGGCGTAGCGCTGTGGAATGCCGCCGCGCGCGGCGGCGCAATGATGTACCCCGCTCGCCTCAAGAGCCAAAGATCCGGTCTTATCCAGCCCACTCCACGGGGGCAGCGCTGGCCATACGCTACCCGCTCGAAATTCAAAATAGCCCAATTCTCTGGCCGGCCGTGACTTTCACTGCGTCACGCATGGAACCGAGCGGCATTTCGCGATTGCCCGACGAACCGATCCGGACCGGATGGTCACCCGGCGCGTTGGCGATCACGGCCTGCTTGAGGTCACGCAACCACGGACCGACCGGCGGTCCCAGCTCCGCCAGCCTGTTCTTCCAGACATTGACATGTGCGGTCTCCTCGACCGCGAAAGGCATATATTGCGTGCGATGGTAGGGTAGAGATGTGGCGTGGGGCTATCGTCCGTCGGCACCAGAAACGCTCTTGCCGCCGCCGTTTGGTCTGTCCTACGCTATGCTCCGGCCGGTCCAAACGCCAGCGGATGAGTACGGGGTTCTAACCTACAAGCTGGCATCACGATGAGGGGCAGACCGATGACCGGTCGGCGGTGAACAACGATATGAGCAAAGAAATGTCAGATCCGCATGTACTTGTCAGCGCGATGACGACCCGTGCTCGCAAGGCTCAAGCCGTTTATGCGAAGTTTAGTCAGGACCGGATTGACGAAGTGGTGTTAGCCGTTGCCTGGACACTTATGGAACCGGAAACCAACCTGCGCCTTGCTGAACAGGCGGTTCGTGACACCGGATTGGGCTGCGTCCAAGACAAGGTCAAGAAAAACTACCGTAAAACCTTAGGGTTATTGCGGGATATCAAAGATACGAAAACCGTTGGCATCATCAATGAAATTCCCGAAAAAGGATTAGTCGAAATTGCCCGCCCGGTCGGTGTCGTGGGCGCTGTTGTCCCCTCCACGAATCCGATTGCGACGTTCTACAACAAGACGCTCAATGCCCTGAAATGCGGCAACGCCATTATCCTGGCTCCTTCGCCGAAAGGCCATTCTGTTGCCAGGGAATCTGTTCAGCTTATTCGCGCAGCGCTGGAACAAACCGGCGCTCCCGTAGATCTTGTACAATTACTGCCGGCACCTGTAAGTAAAGCCGTCACTTACGAGTTGATGCACCAAGTAGACTTGCTTGTAGCAACCGGCTCGCGGAACAATGTGCGGGCAGCTTATGAAAGCGGCACCCCGGCTATCGGTGTCGGTGCAGGCAATGTGCCTTCCATCGTCGATGAAACCGCAGACTTGCCGGACGCCGCACGTAAAATCGTTACATCGAAAGTATTCGACAACGCTACGAGTTGTTCATCGGAAAACAGTCTCATCATCGTGCAAGCCGTCTATGACGAGATGTTGTCTTGTCTGGCAAAAGAAGGCTGCCGGTTATTAAACGCCGCTGAGAAACAGCACTTGAAAGCCGCGATGTGGCCCGAAGGCAAGTTGAGCACCAGGATCGTCGCGCAATCAGCCGATCATATCCTCGAAGTGGCCGGTCTCGACCCGGGCGCAGAGCCGGTGAAAGTGCTGCTGGTGGAAGATGAAAATCCCAATCCAGAGAATCCATTTGCTGATGAGAAACTGAGCCCGGTCTTGACCGTATTCCGTGCGAGAGACTTCGAACATGCCTGCGAGATCGCCAGCAGCGTGCTGAATGTCAAGGGACGCGGACATTCGGTCAGTATTCACTCACACAATGACGAACGCATCGAATGGCTGGGCCTCAACATGCCGGTGGGCCGGATCATCGTCAATCAAATCCACTGCTACGCCACCGGTGGGTCATTTGACAACGGTATGCCCTTTTCCCTGTCGATGGGTTGCGGAAGCTGGGGCGGCAATTCCATCTCCGACAATCTCAACTACCGCCACTATCTCAATACCACCCGGATCGTGCGCACCATTCCACCTGTGGAACCGTCACTGGAAGACATATTTGGCGATTTCTGGCGGGCCCGTGGTATCGAGCCCAATCTGGCTGACGGATGATCTGAGTGGAGATAAGCTATGACGACGATTAGAAATCTCATCGATCAAAGGGCAGCCGATCATCCGGAGAGGACATTCATCGTTGCCCCCGAAACCAACGCGGCCATGAGTTATGGCGAGTTGCTGGCGCACATGCTCGATATTTCCGCCATGTTGGAGGCGATGGAAATTCAGCATCAGGACAAGGTCGCCTTTCTGCTTCCCAATGGCTACTGGACTGCCGCCCTGTTCCTGGGCGTCCCCTATTCGGGACGGGTGATCGTGCCGCTCAATGCGGTCGCCGGACCGGACCAACTCGCCTATGTGATCGAACACTCAGATTGTAAAGCGATATTTGTCGCTCAAGAACTGTTGGAAAAATTCTCCGCTGTTCTGAGGGCTATTCCGTCCCATATCACCCTCATCATGACCGATGTCGATCATGGCCCCCGCTGGCCCGATGGCATTGTGCCGAACTCGCATCCGCCCCGCCGTCACTGTGATGACATCACACCGGATGAAACCGCTGTACTGATCTACACATCGGGCACGACCGGTCGGCCCAAAGGCGTGTTGCTCAGTCATGGCAACGCCGTGGCAGGCGGGCGAAATACCGCTGGCGCTCATGAGTTGACTGCGGATGATCGTGCATTGTGTGTGCTGCCGCTCTATCACATCAATGGAGAGATGGTTACGATTATGGGGCCTCTGGTCAGTGGTGGCAGCGTGGTCTTGCCCCGCAGGTTCAAGGTCTCGCAATTCTGGAACAATATTTCCGAACATCGTTGCAGCTGGTTCTCCGTTGTGCCCACGATTATCGCCTATTTGCTCGCACACGCCGAGCGGGAAGATCTTGTGTTGGACTGGAAGGAAAGCCTTTCTCAACTTCGTTTCGGCCGCTCCGCGTCGGCGCCGCTGGCCCCGGAGATGCACCGGGCCTTCGAGCGCCGGTTCCAAGTTCCCATCATCGAGACTATGGGACTGAGCGAAACGGCAGCGCAAATCCTCAGCAATCCAATGCCACCCGGCAAAGCCAAATACGGCTCGCCCGGGATCGCCTACGGCAATGAAGCGAGAATAATTGATGAAGCCGGCCAGGACTGCCCTGACGGCGTGACGGGCGAGCTTCTGATCCGCGGGCCGAATGTGATGTCGGGCTATTACAAAGATTCAGAAGCGACCGCCGAGGCGCTCAAGCCCGATGGCTGGCTGCGTACCGGCGATCTGGCCTGCCGGGATGCGGATGGCTTCTACTTTATTACCGGACGCTTGAAGGAGTTGATCATCAAGGGGGGGGAGAACATCTCTCCCAGGGAAATCGATGAGGTGCTCCATACCCACCCTTCGGTGCTGGAGGCTGCCTGTTTCGCCGCGCCGGACCCGAATTACGGCCAGGAAGTGATGGCTTGCGTCAAGCTTAAACCGGACTGCGAATGCGCTGAGGACGAGTTGAAATCGCTGTCCGAAACCAAACTCGGCAGCTTTAAGGCTCCCAGACGCATTTTCTTCCTGGCGGATTTACCAAAAGGCCCCTCGGGAAAAATCCAGCGACTTAAGTTGCCCGAACTGATCAATGAAACGAACTGAGCCATATTGAATGACATCTCGGCGGCACACGATGGCTCGAAGCATGGCAAGAAAACGCCTCAGCTCGCCGTTGCATAGCTCGCGAATAGACAGATAGAGACAAGGAACACCCAAATGAAAATGACGACTGAGGAAGCCTTTATCAAGGTTTTGCAGATGCACGGCATCAGCCAAGCTTTCGGTATTATCGGGTCCGCCATGATGCCAGTGTCGGACTTGTTTCCCAAGGCCGGGATCAAATTCTGGGACTGCGCGCATGAATCCAATGCCGGCATGATGTGTGATGGCTACACCCGCGCCACAGGTAAGATGGGCATGGCGATTGCGCAAAATGGCCCCGGCGTCACCGGCTTCGTCACCTCCGTCAAGACCGCCTATTGGAACCACACGCCAATGTTGCTGGTGACACCGCAAGCGGCAAACAAAACAATCGGTCAGGGTGGCTTCCAGGAAGTGGAGCAAATGGCGATGTTCAGGGATATGGTGTGCTATCAGGAGGAGGTGCGCGACCCGAGCCGTATGGCGGAGGTTTTGAACCGTGTCATCCTCAAGGCTTGGCGCAGCTCCGCTCCGGCGCAGATCAATGTCCCGCGGGATTTGTGGACCCAGATTATCGACGTCGAATTACCGCAAATCGTGCATTTCGAACGCCCGTCGGGTGGCAAGGAAGCCATAGCCGAAGCAGCAAAACTGTTGTCCGACGCCAAGTTCCCGGTCATTCTCAATGGCGCTGGCGTCGTGTTGGGCAATGCGGTGGAGGCCTCCCGGGCGCTGGCGGAGCGTTTGAGCGCCCCGGTCTGCTGCAACTATCAGCACAATGACGCCTTCCCCGGCAGCCATCCTCTCTCGGTCGGGCCGCTCGGCTACAACGGTTCGAAAGCGGCGATGGAACTCATCGCTCAGGCCGATGTCGTGTTGGCTCTGGGGACCCGGCTCAATCCGTTCTCGACCTTGCCGAGTTACGGCATCGATTACTGGCCGAAAGACGCCAAGATCATTCAAGTCGATATCAATGCCGACCGCATTGGTCTGACTAAAAAAGTCACTGTGGGTATTCAGGGTGACGCCAAAACGGTTGCCGAACAAATTCTTGAACAGTTGGCGCCCGATGCGGGCAACTCCGGTCGCGAGAAACGTGAGGCCCTCATTCATCAGACCAGATCGGCCTGGCGTCAAGCGCTCGCGGGTATGGATCATGAAGAGGACGACCTTGGCACCACCTGGAACGAGCGGGCCCGAGCGCGTGACTCTCACCTTATGTCTCCGCGCCAAGCCTGGCGGGCCATTGAAGCGGCGCTTCCGGAGAATGCCGTCATCTCGACCGACATCGGCAACAATTGCGCGATCGGCAACGCCTATCCAACCTTCGAGAAACCGCGCAAATACATGTCTCCCGGCCTGTTCGGACCGTGCGGTTACGGATTTCCGGCGATTCTGGGCGCGAAAATCGGCTGCCCGGATGTCCCAGCCATCGGTTTTGCCGGGGACGGCGCCTTCGGCATCTCTATGAACGAAATGACCGCCTGTGGAAGAGAAGACTGGCCTCCGGTCACCATGGTCATCTTTCGCAACTATCAGTGGGGGGCCGAGAAACGTAACACCACCCTTTGGTTCAATGACAATTTTGTCGGCACCGAACTCGACAGGGGGGTGAGCTACGCCAAGATCGCCGAAGGCTGCGGCGCGAGAGGCGTTCAAGTCACGACGATGGGGGAACTCGCCGAGGCCATCACAGAGGCTGCCGCCGCGCAGGTTGCTGGCGTCACCACCTTCATCGAAGTCCTTTTGAACCAGGAACTGGGCGAGCCGTTTCGCCGCGACGCCATGAAGAAGCCAGTTCCCGTCGCCGGCATCAAGCCCGAGGACATGCGTGAGCAACAGGGCGCAAGGTTTTAGTCGCGTCGGCAAAGGCTGCAAGTTCCTCTTCCGATTTGGATGTTTCTCCGATGCCTTTTCGCATAGCGAGAACACGCTGAAAATGTTGCGAAACCTGTCCGCTGTCAGCGCGTGCCGTGCCCCTTGCGAGAGGTTCGTCGAAGCACCTCGTCAAAGTTGTCTGGATCGCATGCGGGCATCTGGCGGAAACAAGCGGGTTCGCGTGCGTAATCTCGCCGCATGTGTCCGCTTCGCCGCATAGAAGCCAAAATATTCCCTTTACGTGTAAAATATTCCTTTAGTGTGGCGTTGGGGGCGTATTATGGGCTTTTTTCAGAGTTTGAGGCAGCCGGTCGGGGCTCCGGATCCGCGCAGGCAGCTCGAACAGGCTTGGGAGGCATTCAATCAGGGCGGCAAGTGCATGGCCCAGGGCAAGCTGGATCAGGCCGGCGACAGATTCGACGATGCTCTCAGCACGTTCCGCGAACAGCGTCACAAGAAGGGACTCGCGGCGGTCAGTCTCAATTCGGGCGTACTCGCGCAGAAGCGCGGCGATCTCGGGCAGGCGCTGGAGATGCTCAACGAGGCCGCAAAGGTTTTCAGTGAGATGGACGACAAGGCCGGCGTGCGGGTCGTGCTGGTCAAGAGCGTGGAGGTGTTCGACGCCGCGGGGCGCGCCTGTCACCTGCGCGGCAATTTCGCTTCTGCCGAAAAGATGCACCAGCGCGCGCTGCACATGGCGGAGCAGCTCGGTCTGAGCGAGGCTGTGGCCGATCAATATAATGGCCTGGGCGTCGTCTATCTGGACAGGCACGATTTGCGGCGCGCGGAGGAAATGTTCTCCAAGTCGCTGAGATTGAACGAGGAACTGGCGCGCAAGGTAGAGGTCGCCAGGCAACGGGGCAATCTGGCCACCGTCTATGCGGCTGGCGGCAATCTCAACCGCGCCAACGAGATGCATATGGCGGCGATGCGCGTTTTCCAGGAACTGGGACACGTCGAGGGCATTGCCATCCAGTGCGCCAACATGGGCAGCCTCGCCTGTGATCATGGCGACCACGCCCTCGCCGAGCGGCTGTGGCAGCAGGCACTGGCGCATTTCGAGAAGCTGGATCGCAAGGCTGGCGCGGCCAGAACCTACAGCAATCTCGGTCTGCTCCGGGAACGGAAGGGTGACCGCAAAGCGGCCTGCACGCATTGGCGCAAGGCGCGTGACCTGTGGCGGGTTATCGGCAATCCGGACATGGAAGCCAAGATGGAGCGCCTGCTGCAGGAGGCCGGGCGTGCCAGCGCCTGACACCGCCGCTCAGGCAGCCGCGGTACGCGGCGGGGGCGGTGGTACCAGCCTGCGGTTCACGTTATCCCAGCGCCAGCAGTTGGCGTTCGTCAGATGCACGCCGCCCATCCAGCGGTCGAGGCGGCGGAACTCGATGGCGTCCTTGCGCCCCGTCAGGCTGGTTACGCCGAGGCCGGTGAGTTTCAGTTGGCTGCCCAGATAGGCCTCGCGCTGCTCGTCGGAGAAATCCGGTGAGAATGCCAGCCGCAGCCCGGCCACGAACGGCGCCGCACCCGCAGCCAGCGCGTCGAGTATGCGCCAGAACACCCAGTCCCCCATGAAAGGCGCTTCCTCGTGCTCTTCGAACGCCTCGAACAGCGTGGCGGGTGTGCGCACGCCCTCCTGGATCATCGCGAGAATGAAAGTCTCGGTGCGTGTCAGCCCGGTGACCGCATCCGGCAGTTCCTCCAGATTCCGCATGATCGCCGGCCGGAGGAAGGGCAGGGCGGTTGTGTCGTAGCGGGTCAGCGCCGCCCATTCCTCCGGTGTCGCACCGCGGAACGCAGCCCAGGCGCTCTGCGCGAGCAGGAACTGGACCTCGCTGACAGGCTGTTTCAGTTTCAGATGCATGCGCAGGCGCGAGGGTGTTTCCTGCGCCAGGAACGCTCCGGCCTGGATGAGCGAAAGCCGCGGACGGAGGTTTTTCTGTGCGATGAGCAGATCGAGGATCTGCAGAAGCTGCAACTGGTCGTAAAGGTCGTGCTCGAACCAGAGGATGATCTCGGAATAGGCCCCGAGATTGCTCATGATGCGGTCGCGCTCGGCGAAGGAGGCGGAGATTTCCTCCGGATCCCCCCACCCTTGCGCGGCGAGAAAATCGATGCGGATGGCGGAGAGTTCCTCCGGCGTGGCCGTCAGCGGCACCGGCCCTTCATGCAGAATGTCGCGCCAGCACAGGATTTCGCCGTTGATGCGCGCTTGGCGCATTTTCTCGCCTGCAGCGTCACCATTGGTAATGATGAGGCTCGTCATGTCTCCCCCTCAGCCGCGGCCGCGATAGGGCGGAACGCCCTGGTCCGGCAGCCATAACCCCGCTGGCGGGGCGCCGGTCTGCCAGAAGATGTCGATCGGAATGCCGCCGCGCGGATACCAATAGCCGCCGATGCGCAGCCATTCGGGCGCGAGGCAATCCACCAGCCTTTTGCCGATGGCCAGCGTGCAGGTCTCATGGAACGTGCCGTGATTGCGGAAGGAACCGAGATAGAGTTTCAGGGACTTCGACTCGACGATGAAATCTTTCGGCACGTAGTCGATGACGAGATGAGCGAAATCGGCCTGTCCGGTGATGGGGCAGAGCGAGGTGAACTCGGGACAGGTAAAGCGGACGGCGTAGAGCGCGCCGGGGTGCGGATTGGCGATGCGCTCCAGTTTCGCGGTATCAGGCGAGGAGGGGACGCAGACGCGCCGCCCGAGTTGGGTCAGATCTTCCAGCCCGCTCTGCCCGGGATCCTCACTCATTACGCTTTCCGCCCCCGATAGATGCATCCTTCATGGCATGCCGGGCGCCAAATGTGAACCTCGGAAAGACCTGTAATCCGCCCCTCGAGGCGCCCCCAGATCCAGGCGGCGAGGTTCTCCAGCGTCGGCGTGCCCAGATCGGCGACGTCTTCGTTCAGGAAGCGGTGATCCAGTTCGAGCCGCACGGAATCCATGGCCTCCGCCAAGTCTTGGAAAGACACAATGACGCCGCTCTCCGGGCCAGGGTCGCCTTCGATGGTGATACGCACACGGAAGGAGTGGCCGTGGATACCGGAGGCGGCGTTGCCAGTCAAGCCCGGGGGGAGGGCGTGCGCCGCCTCGAATGAAAACTCCTTGTAGACCTGCATTGCGGAGGTGCCTTGGTGTGGATATGTCACAATTATTGCTGGGGTGTCACATAGCGCAAGTCGCCGATGGTAGGAAACATTTCCCGGTATCGGAATTGTCGCATCACGGCAGCTGAGAATTCAGGGCGAGCGGGATGTCCGATCGCCGCAAAAGAAGCGCCGGAGGGCTTTCGGTTTCGTGGCCTCAGCCCTTCTCGCGCATCAGCCGCGCCTTCTGGCGGTTCCAGTCGCGCGTTTTTTCGGCTTCGCGCTTGTCGTGCAGCTTGCGGCCCTTGCCGAGCGCCAGTTCGAGTTTCGCGCGTCCGCGATGGTTGAAATAGAGCTTCAGCGGCACCAGCGTCATGCCTTCGCGACGTGTCGCGCCGATCAGCCTGGCTATCTGCCGTTTATGGAGCAGGAGCTTGCGCGGCCGCCGCTCCTCGTGGTTGAAACGGCTCGCCTCGGCGTAGGCGGGGATATAGGCATTGATGATGTAGATCTCGCCGCCTTCTTCGCTGGCGTAGGACTCGGCGATGTTCGATTTGCCCTGGCGCAGCGATTTCACTTCCGAGCCTGACAAAGCAATCCCGGCCTCGAACACCTCCAGGATGTCGTAGGAATGCCGTGCCTTGCGGTTTTCCGCCACGATCTTGCGTGGCGGGCCTTTCTGCGCTGTTGCCATCGGAGAGTCCGCCTCAAGCGCTCGCCGGCTCCAGGAGCCCCACCTTCTCCAGCGCGTCCGTGACCACGCGGCGGCTCGCCTCGGAAAGCGGAGCGAGCGGCAGGCGGACCTCGGAGCTGCAGAAGCCGAGACGCTCGGCGGCGTATTTCACCGGCACCGGATTACTCTCCACAAACAGGGCTTCGTGTAGCGGCATCAGGACATCGTGCAGCTTGAGAGCGCGGCCAAACTCACCCGCGAGGCAGGCGTTCTGGAATTCGGCGCACAGCTTCGGCGCGACATTGGCCGTCACCGAGATGCAGCCATGGCCGCCATAGACCATGAAGCCGAGGGCGGTGGCGTCCTCGCCGGAAAGCTGGTTGAAATCCTCGCCGATCACTGTGCGCTGCTGGCCGACGCGGACCACATTGGCGGTTGCATCCTTGACACCGGCGATGTTCGGCAGCGCGAACAGCCGCGCCATGGTCGCCACCGACATGTCGATCACGCTGCGGCTGGGAATGTTGTAGATGAGGATAGGGATATCGGCGGCGTCGTTCAGCGCCTTGAAATGCAGGTAGAGCCCCTCCTGCGTCGGCTTGTTGTAGTAGGGGGTGACCACCAGCGCCCCTTGCGCGCCCGCGGCTTTGGCGTGCCGGATCAGTTCCGCCGCCTCCTTGGTGCTGTTCGAGCCCGCCCCGGCGACCACCGGGACACGGCCCGCGGCCCGACGGACGCAGGCCTCGACGACGCGCTGATGCTCGTCATGAGAAAGCGTCGGCGACTCGCCGGTGGTGCCCACGGGAACGAGGCCGTGCGTCCCGGCCTTGATCTGGTATTCGACCAGCTTGCAGAAGGCATCTTCGTCGAACGCGCCGTTGTCGAATGGCGTGATCAGCGCCGTGAACGATCCCTTGAACATGGAAAAACCCTTTGAATTGCCGGGGCGTTAGCACGTTGCGCCGCCGGCATGGCCCAAATGGACGATAGTCATTTCCGCGCGGCTGGGCAAGCTGGGCGCGTGACACCGCTTCTGTTTGTCTCTACGCTCCGGTTGGAGGCGATAGGAGGAAACGTTGCGCGACAGTACCGCAACGGTATGTGAATCTTGACACCGGAATCAAGCTTTTGCCTTATCTTCGCGTAAAAGATTACACGTCAATATCGAAGCCCGTTGGATAAACACGCTGGTGGACCGCCGATGCCTTTGCTCACGCTGCGATCGACTTATGTGCTGCGGACCGTGGCGGTGTTTATCGCGGTCAGCATTTGTACGGCCGTGCTGTTCACGCTGCGGCCGTGGCCGGAGCCCGCCGCGTACGCGGCGAGGCCTGCTGAAGACAAGGCGCCTGCGACGGCTGATCTCGTGTCGGGTGTGACGGAGATTGCCCGGCGGAAGGTCATCGCGGCGCGTCCGCAGGCGGCGGTGCAGGGCGGGCAGGACGAGAAGGTGAGGCAGGCGGACAGTGCGAGCACAGAAGCGAGCGTCCAGGCGGCTGCAGCGGCTTCGATGGCCCAGGCCGACGCGGCACTGGCCGGGGAACGCGCTCCGGATCCGGCGCCCCTCAAGCTTGCCGCGCGAACGCCGGATGACGATCCCGGGCCTTTGACCACGCAGGCCACGTCCCAGCGGTCCGCGGCGAAGCTGACGAAGGCCGAGGCGGACAGGGCTCTGAAGCCTCTTCTCGAGACGAGCATCCCCAACGGCGAGCTCAGCGCGCTCAAAAGGTTCACCCGGCACGTCTACCGCGACGATTACGCCGCTGCGGAGCCGTATCTGAAGAAAATCAAGGCCCCCGTCGCGAAGAAGCTGGCGCTCTGGTACTACTACCGGGCCGGTGGGCCGGAGGCGAGTGCAGACGAAATCGCCGCCTTCCGTGCTGCCAATCCCTTGTGGCCCAGCGGCAGGAAGCTCGCGAAGCGGGCGGAGGCGGCGCTGTTCTGGCGTGAGGACGATCCGCGCAAGATCGTGGCTTATTTCGATGGCGGATCGCCGGAGACCGCCATGGGGCGGGCGGCGCTGGGCGGCGCACTCATGAAGGTAGGCAAGGCCACGGAAGGCCGCCAGTTCATCCGCCGTGCCTGGCGCGAGGCCCGGCTTACTCGAGCCGTCGAGGCCCGGATCAAGAAGAAGCACGGTGGCGTGCTGCGCGCCGCGGACCACAAGGCGCGGATCGACTATCTGCTCATGCAGAATACGAAGTCGCTGCTTCCAGCGGTCAAACGCCTTCTGCCCCATATCGACAAGAAGTGGAAAGCGCAGGTGAAAGCCTGCATGGCCGCCGTCAAGCGCTCCAGGAAAGCCCATGCGCAGTTGGCCAAGCTGGCCCCGGCGGTCAGGGACCAGCCCGTCGTCGTCTTCCTGCGCGCCCGGGCCGCCCGCCGAGCCGACAAGGACAAGGAAGCGTGGAAATTGCTTCGCTCCGCGCCGCCCGCAGAAGACAGCGAAAAGCTCGTCGATCCGGAGCGCTGGTGGGCGGAGCGCGAAGCCATGGTCCGTACCGCGCTGAACAAGGGCAAAGCGAAAACCGCCTACGCTATCGTCAAGGACCACCCCGCCGACCTGCCGCCCGAGGATATTTCCGAGGCGGAGTTCCTTTCCGGCTGGATCGCGCTGCGCTTCCTCAACCGGCCGAAAGCGGCGCGCGAGCACTTCATGGCCTCGGCGGCGGCGGGCGGCCTGCCCTACCGGCGCGCGCGCGCGGCCTATTGGGGAGGGCGCGCCGAGCTCGCTCTCAGAAACAAGCGTGCTGCGACCGCCCGCTTTGCCGAAGCCGCGCAGTATACCCACAATTTCTACGGCCAGCTCGCGCATCAGATGATCGACGCCAAGAATGCCAAGCTCGTCCTGCGGACCTATGTGCGGCCCACCGCGAGCGAGATCGAGGCCTTCGCCAAGCTCGATGTCATGCGCGCTATGGTGATCGCGAAGAAGGCCGACCTCGACAGCGTCGTGGCCATCTTCCTGTTCGAGCTGGCACGGAACATCAACAGCGCGGCGGACATGACTCTCACGGCGGAACTGGCCACGCGCGTCACGCGCCGGAACGTCGCCGTGCGCATGGCGAAGATCGCGCTGAACCGCGGCTATCCGACGGAGCACTACGCCTATCCCGACGCTCTGCCGGACTACAAGCCGCTGAGTAAGGACCAGAAACTGGAAACCGCGCTCGTCAGCGCGGTAACGAGACAGGAAAGCGAGTTCCATCAGGGGACCGCTTCCCCGGCGGGGGCGGTCGGGTTGATGCAGGTTCTGCCTTCCACGGGGAAGGAAATGGCGAGGATGCTGTCGGTCAAATTCGAAAAGAAGAAGCTGAAGAGCGACGCGGCCTACAATGTTTCACTCGGGACGGCCTATCTGCACCGGCTCATGGCCAGCTATGACGGCTCCTACATCATGACGCTCGCCGGTTACAATGCCGGGCCGGGGCGCGTGCGCGACTGGTCGGGGCAATTCGGCGATCCGCGGAGCCGCAAGGTCGATCCCATCGACTGGATCGAGCGTATTCCCTTCACCGAGACCCGCCGGTATGTGCAGAAGATCATGGAGAGCGCCCAGGTCTACCGTTCCCGCCTGCGAGACGGGCGTGCGAGGCTTCGGTTGGCGCAGGATCTCTATCGCGGGCGGAAGGACAAGCCGAAATTCATGCTGTCGCTGGCCGCCGAGCTGGATTAGGGGGCGGGACGCGCCTGATCCGCGTCGCTGTCCCCGACGGTTCTGAGGCGGCCGAGCATCGCGATGAGCTGGTCGCGTCCGGTTTCGCCGATTTCGGCAACCAGTTTCGCCTCCTGGGCGTCGCTGACCTCGTGCATGCGCTTGATGAGCGCCTTGCCCTTCCGCGTGAGATGCAGGGCGTAGGAACGCCGGTCTGTAGTCTGGACACGGCGCTCGACGAGAGCACGCGCCTCAAGCTCGTCGCACATGGTGACGAAGTTCGCGCGCTTGATGCCGAGCGCCGCCCCCACCTCGCTCTGCTTCAGGCCGGGGTTGCGCTCGATGACCGTCAACACCGCGTATTGCGCCGGCCGAATGGCGAACTCCGCATAGGCGCGCTCGAAATCGTGATAGACCGCCAACTGGGCTCGCCGCAGCTGATACCCGATGAGATTGGGCAGCCGGCCCATGTCGATGGTTCTCGGGCCCCGTTCAACCGGCCTGTCAGTCCCGGGGGCGCTGCCTTGCTGCAGCTCTTCCATGTTGTCCTCCTGCTTGTCGGGACACACCGCGAAGTGCCATTTGCAGCCAGCGGGCGGCTCGCTCCGGCTGGCAGGGGCGGACGCAGTTCGCGGAAGCCAGTTCTATTTCTGAAACGCGGCCGAACGACTACAACGCTATCGGACGATTTTAATGGGGGCGCCCTTCGTCCGCACTCGGCGACAGTACTTACCGGCTCCGCAGACGCCGCAGGCGGTCCCGCGCCTCGATCGCTCCGAGTTCATCCGCTCTTTTATACCACTTTCTGGCAAGTGCGGTGTCGGAATTGATGCCGCCCGCCACGGCGAGGCGCTGCAATTCGGCGGGGTCGTAGGTGCTGGCAAGGGCGAACGCCCCCGGCGCCCATCCGGCGGTGGCGGCGCGCGTGAAGAACAGGCGGGCGACGACGACATTGCCGACGCGCAGGTTCTCCTCGCCCTTCCGCATGAAGAGCTGTGCGCGTTCGATTTCTTCCAGCGTCAGTGATGGGGTCGGCGCGCTTGCAGATATTGACGCCTGGGCGTCCCGGGCCGGTGCTGCGGTGGTTGGTTGCCGCGCCGTGATCGCCGGGACGACGGCAAGAGTTGACTCCGCATTTGCGAGGACCGTTCCGTCCAACGTCACGAGAGAGAAGGAGAGCCGACGCTTTTCGACGGTGTGCGCAGGGGCGGCGATCCGGAGACGCGGCAGATCGGCGACACGCACCGCCCAGACGCCGGAATTGAAAAGGCGCCCTTCCGTGAGCGCAACGCTCGGGGGGAGGTTACGGATGAGGAGCATGGCCTTCTCGGCCGTGCCGCCGTCCGGTGTGATCCGGATCGGCAAGGGCGACTCGGCTGCCATCTCGATCTCGAAACTGGTGGGAACCTTGATAGCCGTCCCCTGCGGGCTGGTCTGTGCCCGGGCGTGCATACCGGCAAACGATGTGCAGGCAAACAATATGACCGTGACGAGCGGCAGCGCCAATGGCTGCCCGCTGCCGCATTTCCTGCGTGAAGTCATATGCACTCCCTCCCGCCCCCGAGATTGCATATTCCGGCGCCTGCGTTTTATGCTCCGAAGGAGGCACGATGTCGAGTTGATATGCCTGCCACCCCTTAGTTTTATACACATCGGCATCGCGAGCGGTGAAGGTGGCGTAAGACAGGGGAATTCCGCCATATCTTATGGAAAATAGACACGGTTGTGCCGGGCGGCGACAACGCGCCCAGGGCCCGAGAGTGCTTTGACTTGCCGCCGGGGCGAGGGCATAAGCAACGTATGAGCGAAAACACGCACACGCAGCTCGCGCCCAACCTCGTCGCCGGACGCGCCGATGGCGGGCGGATTGCGGAGAACATCCTCGGTTTCGGCCGCGTCTTGCGCGCTTCGGGTCTCAGTATCGGACCGCAGAAGATCATCACAGCCACCGAGGCGGTCATGGCCGCCGGTCTCGCCGACCCGAAAACGCTCTACTGGACGCTCCACGCCGTCTTCGTCACGCGTCCGCAGGACCGGGATATCTTCGCGCAAGGCTTCCATCTGTTCTGGCGCGATCCGGGCTACATCAACCAGCTTCTCTCGGTCATGGCGCCGAAATCGCCCAAGGCCGCCCGCCGCCCGCCGGACGCCATGGCGCGCCGCCTGGCCGACGCGCTCTTTCTCAACCGCGAGACGCCGCACGCCGTCGAGCACGAGGAAATCCAGCTCGATGCGCGCGGGACCGCCAGCGACACCGAGACGCTGGCGACGAAGGATTTCGAGGAGATGACCGCCGCCGAGCTGGCTTTTGCCCGCAAGGTCGTGCGCGAAATGGCGGTGACGCTGGCCACGATCCGCACGCGCCGCTTCATCGCCGCCCGGCGTCACCAGCACGAGCGCCTCGATTTGCGCCGGATGCTGCGAGCCTCCGGCCGCCACGGCTCCGAGGCCATGCTGCCGCTGTTCAAGGCGCGGGCGCAGCGCCGTCCGCCGCTGATCGTTTTGTGCGATATCTCCGGCTCGATGGACGCCTATGCGCGCCTGTTCCTGCATTTCCTCTACGCGCTGATCAATGCCCGCGAGCGCGTGCACACGTTCCTGTTCGGCACACGGCTGACGAACGTCACGCGGCTCCTCCGCGACCGTGATCCGGATGCGGCGATCGCCAAGGTGACGGCGGGCGTGGCGGACTGGTCCGGCGGGACGCGGATTGGCGAGAGTCTTGCCGCGTTCAACAGGCTGTGGGCACGGCGCGTGCTGGGGCAGAACGCGACGGTGCTCGTGTTCACGGACGGCCTCGACCGTTCGGGCGGGGAGGGCGTGGCGCTGGCGGCGCGGCGTCTGCGCGCGTCGTCACGGCGGCTGATCTGGCTCAATCCGCTTCTGCGCTATGATGGCTATGCGCCGCTGGCGGCGGGGGCGCGGGAGCTGCGCGAGCATGTCAGCGAGCTGCGGGCGTGCCACAATCTGGCGAGCCTTGGCGATCTGGCGCGGGCGCTGCGTGGAAGGGGAGCGGCGGGTTAAGGTCTCGCGCCTCTCGCCCAGGCAGCGAATTCCACCTTGGAACCGCGGAAAGCGTTCAGGTCCACCGGTCCCGTCACGCCCGGCCTCCGTCCCCGGTTGTGATACTGCCAGAGCACCCACTGCTTCCGCCGAAAACGCGGCGGCAGAAATGGCGCCCACAGATTGCGTGCCCAGAAGCGGTCAATCGCGAAACGCCCCTGCAAATACGCGGCGTCGAATTCGTCCGTCGTGTAGATAACCGGCCGCCGCCCATAATGCGCCTCGACCGCCGTCATGAACACCGCGATTTCGTGCGCCACGTCGGCGACGCGCGGCCCGCTGCGGCATGGCCCCATATGTTCGGCGTCGACGGCGTGGGGTAGCGCGCCCGGCTCCTTCGGAACCACGGCGAGGAAATTCTTCGCCTGCTCGGCGCCCGTCCGGCATTGGGTGAAGAAATGGTAAGCGCCGCGCGGAATGCCCGCCTTCCGCGACTCGTCCCAGTTGCGTCGAAAGGCGCGGTCGCGGAAATCGCCGCCTTCGGTCGCCTTCATGTAAGCGAAGGTGACGCCGCTGGCCGCCAGGGCCTGCCAGTCGATCACGCCCTGATGCGCGGAGACATCGACGCCGGTCACATCATGCCAGAGGCGCGCGGTTTCGATCCAGGGCCAGGCGAAGGGCAGAGCCGCGGTGGCACCGCCCCCCAGCGCAAGCGCAGCCATGACCCATCGCCACCAGCGGCCCGCCATGGCCTCACCGTGCGAGTGGAGCGAGTTGGACGCTGCTGTCGGCGGCCTGCGCCTTGCTCACGGCCACGCCTTTGTCCAAGAGCTTGCGCGCGGCCATGTGATCGACGGGCGAGTCGAGCGAGTCGACGGCGACGAGCGTCTCGCCACGGAAATAGAACGCCGAGAAACGCCGCGCCGCCACGTCGCCGCGCGTGACGACGTCGTCATAGCCACCCGCGATGCCGGCCATCTGCAGCTTGATGCCGTACTGATCGGACCAAAACCACGGGGTGGCGGTGAACGGCCGCTCCTGGCCGGAGAGTGCGGCGGCGGCGGATTTGCCCTGCTCGATGGCGTTCTGCACCGACTCCAGGCGCAGATGGCTGCCGTCGGCGAGGCGGCGCGCGGTGCAGTCGCCCGCAGCGGTGACGAGCGCATCCCCGGTGCGCGCGCAGTCATCCACCACGATACCGTTTGCGGTGGTCAGCCCCGCCGCGGCGGCAAGCGCATCGTTGGCGAGAATGCCGATGCCGACCACGGCGAGCTGCGCCGGTGTTTCCGCGCCGTCTTCGGTGACCACGGCGCGGAGGGATCCGTTCTCGCCGGCCAGTGCCGTGACCTTCGCGCCGAGCCGGACGGTGACGCCGTGGCTTTCGTGCAGATCCTTGTAGACCCCGGAGATCAGGGGCGAGACAGCGCGCGCCATAAGCCGGTCCAGCGCCTCGAAAACCGTGACGGTCTTGCCGCGCTTGCGCGCCGCCGCCGCCACTTCCAGCCCGATGAAGCCGCCGCCGATGATCGCCACGTCCGTCGCCGCGTCGAGCGCTTCGCTCAGGCCCAGCGCGTCGTCGAGCGTGCGCAGGCCCATGACGCCCTTGAGGTCCGCCCCCGGCACCGGCAGAGGGCGCAGGCGCGCGCCCGTCGCCAGGACGAGACCGGCGTAAGCCAGTTCGCGGCCGTCACTCAAAGCGAGACGGGCGCCCGCGCGGTCGATGGTTTCCACGCGAACACCCGTCACCAGTTGAATGCCCTTGCGCTCCAGAAAATCGGTGGACCGCATGACGAGCTGCTCAGGCGTCGTCTCGCCGAGGAGAACGCCCTTGGACAGCGGCGGGCGGTGATAGGGTCCGCGCGGTTCATCGCCGATCATGATGAGCGGTCCGGCATGGCCGCCCGCGCGCAAGGATTCCGCCGCTTGCAGCCCGGCCTGACCGGCTCCGACGATGACGATGGGTGCTGTCATGGCGATCACTCCGTTTACCGGGGGCCGCTGCGGCGGTTACCCTCATACGCCGAACGGCTTTTCGCTTCGCTCAGCTCTGTGCGTCGGGCAGACGGACGATCATTCCGTTCAGGCCGCGATGAACCTTGATCTGGCACGCAAGGCGGCTGTTGGGCTGACGCTCGGTGGCGACGTTTTCGAGCATCGCGAGTTCGGTCTCGCTCGGTGGCGGCAGCACGCCCACGGCCCGCTCGTCGACATAGCAATGGCACGTCGCGCAGGCGCAGGAGCCGCCGCATTCCGCCTCGATGCCTTCCACGCCATTCGCGGTGGCGGCCTGCATCAGGGTCCAGCCATCAGGAACGTCGACCACGCGCTCGGCGCCGGACGGTTCGACATAGACGATCTTTGCCAATGCTCTATCTCCCAAGTTTTCTGTGACCCTTAGCGGGCTGATAAGTTATTAGAATACAGCGCAAAGCGCAGCCGGTTCAATGGCTACCGCCTCTGCCATGTCTGGGTTAAGAGGGCAGCGCGGCGAAACCAAGGCGGACGAGGGCGGCCCCGTGCGGCCGCCCCGCAGATGTCCTGGTCCGTTACGTCGCCCGTGCCAGTTCGAGGCGCATCGGGCTGCGGAAGGTGGTGGACGGCATCCACTTGAGTTCCGCTTCCACCTGGGTGAACTCCGGCACCGCCTTGAGGAATTCCTCGAAGGCCACCCGCACGCCCATGCGCCCGATGGAGGCGCCGAGGCAGGCGTGAACGCCGCCGCCGAAGCCCAGATGCCCGCGCGGTTTGCGCGCGACGTCATAGACGTCGGCGTTCGGGAACTGCCGCTCGTCGCGGTTACCCGAGCCATAGGCCAGGCAGACGAACTGCCCCGCCTTCATGGTCTGGCCGTGCAGTTCCAGGTCGTGCGTCAGACAGCGGCGGAAGCGCTGCGCCGAGGTGTTGAAGCGCAGGGACTCCTCGATGGCATCGGCGATCGCGGCCGGATTTTCGACACAGGCGCGGCGCGCTTCGGGGATGTTGGCGAGGTTGTGGGCGAACATCGCCATGAACCCGCCGAGCGACTCGATGCCCGCCATGATGAGCGTGGTCGTCGTCAGCAGAACGTCGCGGTCTTCGAGCCTGTCACCGTCGATTTCGGCGAGCGAGAATTGCGAGATGAGATCCTCGCCGGGGTTCGCCTTGCGCTGGGCGATGACTTTGCCCGCATAGTCCTGCATCCACATATAGGCGGCGACGTGGTCCGGCCCTTTCTGGCGCGAGACGGGATCGGACTGCACCATGAGCACCGCCTTGTCCCGCACGATATCGTCGTCTCCCGGCGGCAGGCCGAGCAGGCGGAACAGCACCTTCACCGTGACCTTGGACGAGAAATCCTCGATGAAATCGAACGTCTTCCGGTCCGCAAAGCCGGCGATGGCATCATTCGCGGCCTCGCGGATATGGCCGTCGATATAATCCAGATTGCGCTTGGAAAAGGCATGCTGGATGAGCGCGCGCAGGCGGTCGTGGCGCGGCGGATCGGTGGTCCCCAGCGTCGCGCCCGCGCGGTTCGGCAGCTCGTCCATGAGATTGCCCTTGGCGGACGAGAAGGTCTGCCACTCGTTGAGCGCGCGCACGATGTCATGATAGCGCGACAGCACCCACATGTTGGCGTGCTCACTCCAGAAGCACGGATGGTCATCGCGCAAGCGTTTGTATGCCGGGAACGGGTCGGCATCGACGGCTGGCGAATAGGGGTCAAAGGTAAACATGGTACATCCTCCTTGAGGCGCGCCTTCCGGCGTCTCTGGTCGTTGAAAAAAGCGCTTCCTCGATGGCTCTGCAGGTCTCCGGTGTCTCGTTGCACGCGCGCCGGTAGGGTCCCGCCGAGTGTCATCATGCCGCAGGGCGCTTTCCGCCGTAATGGACGCATGAAGCGAAAACTTGTACGATCCGAACATCCTGGCGGGGGCAGAGGAAAGGGCAGGGGCTGCCATGGATGACAGCGGTACGGCCGAGAAGCAGCGCGCGCGGAAGGCGTCCGACGGCGGTATTCCTATATTTTCGCTCTATGGCGAGGAGAAGCAGGTCGCCGATGCGGAGTTCGTCCACATCGAGGACATCCGCAGCCGCAGCCAGCGCTACAACTGGACGATCGGGCCACACTGCCATCAGGGGCTGTTCCAGTTCGTGCTGATGATGAGCGGCGGCGCGCGCGTGATGCTCGACGGCGAGGTCATCGAGGCCGGGGTGCCCTGCGCGGCGGTCATTCCACCGGCAGTCGTGCACAGTTTCGAATTTCGCGGCGGCACCAACGGTTACGTGCTGACGATCACCGAAGCGATGCTGACGCGCGGCGCCAATTCGCGCCACCGCGCCCTGACCGGCAGCCTTTTCGGCAATCCGTCCGTGCTCGACTTCACCGCTAGCCCGGAGCGCGCCGGGCGCCTCGCCGCCCTCATGGAGCAGATTCTGGCCGAGCGGCGCGAACTGGTGCCGGGCTCGGCGCTGATCATGGAGTGGCTGGTCGCCGCCATCCTGCTCCTGGCCGCGCGGCAGGGGGAATTGTCCAAGGCTGCCGCCAGTCCGCGGAGCCAGCTCTTCCAGGCGTTTCGGGCTGCGGTGGAAGAGCATTTTGCCGAGCACTGGCCGCTCTCGCGCTATGCCGCCGCGCTCCATGTCACAGCGAGTCGCCTCAACCGCGTCTGCAGCGAGATGGCCGGCACGTCGGCTTTCGAGGTGACGCAGGCGCGGCTTGTCCTCGAGGCGCGGCGCAAGCTTGTCTACATCGCGGCGCCGGTATCGCGTATCGCCTATGAGCTGGGTTTCGAGGACCCAGCCTACTTTTCGCGATTTTTCAAGAAACGCAGCGGATTGACGCCCGCCGCCTTCCGCCGCCGCGAGCTGGCCCGCCTCCAGAGCACCCGCCCGGCAAAATCCTCCGGATAAAGATGATGCCCCCGCAAGCCGCGGTTGACATTACCGCTTTGCTCTGCGCTGATGACGTGCGAATAATCATACGAAAGGCTAACCTATGACAAAATGGCTTGCCATTTTTCTGGTGGTGGGGATGGCTTCGGCGTTCGCTCTGGAGGATACGCCGCGCAATCGTGAGAAGGAGGCCGACCGCTATCTGACCGTCGTGCCGACCAGGGACCTCATGGCCGACATGACGACGAAGATGGCAAAGCACATGCCCGAGGGGCAGCGCGAAATGTTCGTCAAGCTGATGACGCGGAGCCTGGACATGGACACGATCTATAAGGCCCAGCGCTCAGCGATGGTCAAGGTCTTCACGGCGGATGAACTCGCCGCTCTCTCCGACTTCTACGGCTCGCCGGTGGGCAAGTCGGCCATGGGCAAGATGGGCGACTACATGACCGAGCTGATGCCGGTGCTGATGGCCGCAATGGCCAAGGCGCAGAAAGACGTCGTGAATGAGATGTCGCAGCAGCCGAAAGATTGAGCAAGGACGCAATCCGTGCATTCATGACGCGAATGTGGCCGATAGGAGGGGCGCGTAGGGGGATGCGGGATCGGCGAAGCGACGCGCTTTGCCGGTTGAGCGCACACCCCGGTGGGGGAGCTGGGCTCAGGGCAGATCGCTTCTTGCCGTGATACCGGCCGCGAACGAGCGATGAGAGGGAACGCGTGGCATTTCTGCGTCGACCGGGGGGGGACGTTCACCGATGTGCTCGGGCGCGCTCCTGACGGTACGCTGCATGCGCGCAAGGTGCTGACGGAAGCCAAGGGGCACCGCGACGCCGCCATCCGCGGTATCCGGCGGCTCATGGGGCTGTCACGCAACGAAATCATTCCGGCGGGCAGTATCAGCGAGGTGCGTGTCGGCACCAGTCTCGCGGTCAACGCCCTTGTCGAGCGCGCCGGCCCGCGCACGGCGCTGGTCACGACGAAAGGATTTCGTGACGCGGTGCAGATCGGCTGCCGGACGGACACCCCTTCCTTCGCTCCGCAAATCGCGATCGCGGACCGGCTCTATCACCGCGTCGTCGAGATCGACGAGCGCGTGCTTGGCGACGGCACCGCCGAGCGTCCGGTCGATATCGACGACGCCTGCGCCGCCCTCGAATCCGTCGAGGCTGACGGTTGCACCTCCGTGGCCATCGCCTTCATGCATGGCGGCCGCCATCCTGCGCATGAGGCGCTGGTGGCCGGCATCGCGCGCGAGATGTTCTTTCCGCACGTCGCGGTGAGCCATGAAACGGCTCCGCATCTGCAACTGGTTGGCCGCGCCCGCGCCACCGTTGCCGATGCCTATCTCTCGCCGCTTCTGCAGCGCTTCTGCGTCCGTCTTTTCGAGGAACTGGATCCCGACCGTACGGGAGCGCGGCTGCTGTTCATGACCGTGGGGAACGGATTGATCGACGCGCGGCAGATCCGTGCCGGGGACGTCCTCCTGTCGGGGCAGTCGGGCGGGTTCCTGGCGCTCGCCGAAACCGCGAGAGAAGCCGGTTTCGAGAAGATCGTCGGCGTCGATATCGGCGGCGCGTCGGCGCTGTGCACGCAGTGCTGTGACGGGCAGATGGCAGACAGCGCAATGATGTGCATCCCCGTGCCGGAGACGCCGATCGAAGCCGTGGCGGTGGGAGGCGGGTCGATCCTGCGCCATGAGGGCGGCAGTCTTCGCATCGGTCCTAAGTCTGCGGGCGCCGATCCTGGCCCGGCCTGTTTTGGACGCGACGGTCCGCTGACACTGACCGATGCGAATATGATGGTCGGGCGGCTCCTTCCGGAGAGCCTGCCGGCGGTCTTCGGGACGCTGGACAAGGCTGGCCTGCGGTCGAGATTCGAGGAGCTTGCCGGCCACACCGGCCGTGGAACGGCGGAGGATGCCGCCGAGGCGTTTCTGCAAACGGCGGCCGCAGCGCTCGCGGAGGCCGTTCGCGCGATCACGGTGGCGGATGGGCGCTATCCGGATGAGCAGGTTCTCAATGCAGCGGGCAGCGCCAGCGGCCAGAACGCCTGCCGTCTTGCCGATGCGCTGGGGGTGACGAGGGTGATGTTTCACCCCTTTTCGGGCATGGCGTCGGCTTATGGGCTGGGGCTGGCGCCAACGCGCGCTCTGCGGCAGCAACGCCTCGACCGGCCATTCGGCGAGGAGGCATTGGCCGGGATAGCGGCGGCGGCGGCCACGCTGGGGAGTGAGGCGCGGACCGAGGTTCGCAGCGCGGGGATTTCGGCGCTGGCGACAACAACCCGGGTTTGCGCCGTCCTCCGCTATGAGGGGGCGAAACATGCTCTGGCGGTTCCCGCTTTCAGTGTTAGGGGCGTCGCCAGCCTCGGCGAGGGGGCGAAAACCCTGAGCGTTTCGGGCTTGAAGGCCGCGTTCGAAGCCGCGCACGCGGCGCGCTCCGGCTTTGTCGAGCCCGAACGGGAGCTGGTGGTCGACGCGGTCACCGTCGAGGTAAGGGGCGCGTGGCCATCTATGCCGTCAACGGCGGGAAAGGGTGACAGCACTGGCGCACCGGCGCCCGATCGCATGTCGCGGCTGTTTTTCGACGGTGCATGGCAGGACGCCGCGGTCCACCAGCGCCAGCGGCTGCGGCCTGGGCATGTGATCCATGGGCCGGCGCTCCTCCTTGAAGACCATCAGACCATCGTGGTCGACAAGGGGTGGCGCGCGCAGGCCGACCCGCGCGATCACATCATCCTCGACCGCGCGGCCGCGCTTCCCGAGCGAGGCGAATCCGCGGCGCTGGAAGTTTTCAACAACCGGCTCGCGGCGATCGCGGCGGAGATGGGGGATGCGCTCCAGGCTGCGGCCGCGTCCGTCAGCCTCGGCGAGCGCCGGGATTTTGCCTGTGCGATCTTCGACGCGGACGGCGGGCTGGTCGCGCACGGTCCGCATAGTCCGGTGCAAGTCGGTTCCATGGACAACGCGGTGGCCAGCGTCATCCGCAACAGCATGGTCATTCGTCCGGGCGATGCTTTCGTCATCAACGCGCCATATGGCGGCGGCATGGGCGCGGCCCACATCACCGTCTGCATGCCGGTTTTCGATGCTTGCGGCGAGCGGGCATTGCTCTGGGTGGGGGCGTGCGGCCGGCATGCCGGGGTCGAAGGTCTGGCGCCCCCGGCGCGCTCCGTCGAGGATGAAGGACCGGCGATCTACAATTTCAAGCTGGTGGATGGCGGCGTCTTCCGCGAGGTGGACCTTACCGCCCTGCTGCTGAACGCCCGCTATCCCGCGCGCAACATCGCGGAGACGATCGCGGACCTCAAGGCGCAGGTTACCGCCGCCGGGAGAGGGCGCGCCGCGTTGCGGAGCATGATGGCGAAGCGGGGGACCGCGGCGGTTCTGGCGCAGGTTGCGCGCGCGCAGGACGCCGCCGCCGCAAGTGTGCGCAGTGCCCTCGCCGGGGTGGTGGAACGTGCCTTCACGTGCCGGGTCGATCAGAGCAGCGCGGTTCAGGTGAGTATCGGCGTCAACCACGAGCGCGGTGAAGCGACCGTCGATTTCACCGGCACTTCCCCCCAGCGTGCGGACAATCTCAATGCACCGCCTGCCGTGACCAGGGCGGCGGTGATGCATGCCTTCTGGCTGCTGGCCGGAGGCTGTCTCCCGATGAATGCCGGTTGTCTGCGGCCCCTGCGCATCATTGTGCCGGAAGGGACGATGCTGTCGCCGCGATGGCCTGCCGCTGTGGGGGAAGGTGCGGGGGAGGCTGCGCAGGCCGTTGCGAACTGTCTGTTCGAAGCTCTCGGACTTCCGCCCGCCGGACGGGGCGCCGCGGGCAGTCTGACCCTGAGCAATGCCCGCGTGCATGCTTTCGAAACGCTGGCGCCTTGTCCCGGAGCCTCCTGGCCCGCCATGACTACGACCTATCTCAGTGATCCTGAGGATCTGGAGCGCCGCTATCCGCTGGTCGTGGAGGACTGTCACCTCCTCGTTGATGGAAGCACCGGGGGCAGGGGCGGCGTCAGCCGCACGATCCGCGCGCTGGAGCGTATGGACTGCGCCGTCAACTCTGCGTGCAGTTCGGTACGCCGGGGCGATGGCAGCGTTGAGGAACTGCCGCCGCGTGCGCGGACCGTGCTGGAGGCGGGGGACGCGGTTACTCTTCTTGCCCGGCCCGGCGGCGCTTCGGACAAATCATGACGGTTTCGTGGTCTGCCCCCTTGTGGAGGACGCAGCGGCGTCATTCCCCCTGCGCCCCGCTGCCCCCGGTCAAGAACCCGGATTACTCAGCATTGCGGAAACGAGTTTCTCCACATTGTGCCTGAACATGTGGGCGTAAGTGTTGGCCGGGCCGTCGGGTGCCGACAAGGCGTCTGAATAGATCGTGCCGCCGATGGTTGCGCCGCCGTCGCGCCGGAGCTGCTCGACCAGCCGCCTGTCGTTGACGTTCTCGATGAACAGCGCCGTGATGCGTTCCTTGCGCATCTGGTCGATGGTACGGGCGAGGGCCCTGGCGCTCGGTTCCGTTTCCTCGTTGACGCCTGCCGGAGCGATGAATGTGACGCCATAGGCCCGTCCGAAATACCGGAACGCGTCATGCGAGGTGATGACCTTGCGCTTGGGGGCGGGAACCTTGGCGATTTCCGCTTTCACCCAGGCGTGCAGCGTCTTCAGTTCGGCGATATAGCGCGCTGCATTGGCCTTGTAGTCCGCGCCGTGCGCGGGGTCGGCTTTGGCCAGCGCGTCGCGGATGTTGGCGACATAGACGATACCGTTTTCGATGTCCTGCCAGGCGTGCGGGTCGTTCTCGTGGTCGTGGTCGTGGTCGTGGTCGTGCGCGCCATGGCCGTGGCCGTCTTCCCCCTGAACGTCGAGTGTTCTGGCGCCCCTCGCGGCGACCGCCGACACCCCCTTGAAATTCGCCGACCTGAGGAGCTTCTCCGCCCACACCTCGAAGCCCAGACCGTTCATGACGAACACGTCCGCCGCTCCCAGCGCCTTCGCGTGGCTCGGCGCCGGCGTGAAGATGTGCGCGTCGCCATTCGCCGGGACCAGCGGCGTTACGGTGACATGATCGCCGCCGACATGTCTGGCCATGTCTGCGAGGATGCTGAAGCTGGTGACGACGCTCAGCCTGTTCCCGGCGGATGCGGCGGCCGGGATCATGAGGATGATGGCCAGTGCCGCCATCGCTGTGCGTTTCATTGTGCCTCCCTTGGGTTCCAGTGCTTGCGTGGCAGGTAACGGAAAACGATGCCGCCGCGCAGTCCGGCGATGAGCGAGACCGCGTAGAATGCGCCGGCGACGAGAATGATGGCGGGGCCGGGCGGCACATTGTCGATGTGGTAGGAGGCGAGAAGCCCGATCAGCGAGGCGAAGAAAGCGAGCAGCACACTCAGGCCCATCATCCATTCGATGCGCTCCGTCCAGAAACGGGCGGTGAGCGCGGGCAGGATCATGAGCCCCAGCGCCATCAGCGTGCCCAGTACCTGGAATGCCGCCACGAGGTTGAGCACGACGAGCATCAGGAATATCTGGTGGTAGAGCCCGCCCCGGCCGCGCACGGCCCGCAGAAAACCGGGATCGCAACACTCCAGGATCAGGCCGCGATAGATGACGGCAAGCGTCAGGAGCGTTACGCTGGCCACGCCGGTAATCAGCATGAGCGAAAAGTCATCGACCGCCAGCACATTGCCGAACAGAACGTGCATGAGATCCACGGCGCCGCCCTTGAGGGTGATCATCAGGACGCCGAGCGCCAGCGCGATGATGTAGACGGCGGTGAAGCTGGCGTCCTCCTTGAGCGGCGTCAGGCGGGTGATGGTTCCCGCGAGGAGGCCGATCAGCAGTCCGGCAATCAGGCCGCCGAGCGTCATCGGCCACAGCGCCACGCCGGAGATGACGAAGGCGACGGACACCCCGGGCAGGATGGCGTGCGACAACGCGTCGCCCATCAGCGTCATGCGGCGCATCATGAGGAACATGCCCAGCGGCGTGGCGCTCGTGGAGATGGCGAGGCAGGCGGCCAGCGCGTGGCGCATGAAGCCGTAATCGACGAAGGGGGTAACCAGATCGTTCATTGCAGGCAAAGCTCCGCGTGGAGCGGCCAGACGCCGTGGAAATTGCCCGCTGCCGCGAGCTTTTCGGGACGCAGCACCTCGGCCGGGGTGCCCCAGGCGACGCATTCCCGCGCCAGTAGCAGGCAGCTCGGGAACACGTGGCGGATGAGGTCCAGGTCGTGCAGGACGCAGATCACGGTGCGGCCATCGCGGTGCCAGCCGAGCACGAGGTCAAGGAGGCGTTCCAGGGTCGGCGCGTCCACGGCGGCGAAAGGCTCGTCGAGGAGAATGAGCGGCGTATTCTGAACGATCAGGCGTGCAAACAGCATACGCTGGAACTGGCCCACCGACAGGCTCGCCAGCGTGCGGTGTTCGAGTTGCCCCAGCCCTACGAGATCGAGGGCATCGAGCGCCAGTTGCCGCTCGCGCCTGCTGATCGCATGGAAACTGCCGCATTGCTTCCAGAAGCCGCTGGCGACGAGTTCCAGCACCGTCAGCGGGATATCGCGCTCCAGCTCTGCCACCTGCGGCAGATAGCCGATGGGAGACCAGCCGTTGGCGACCTGGATCTGACCTTCGTCGGCGTGCAGAATTCCAGCGAGCGCTTTCAGGAGCGTGCTTTTCCCCGCCCCGTTCGGTCCGGCGACCGCCGTGAGCGAACCGGCGGCGAAGGCGCCGTTCAGATGATGCACGGCGGGCTTGCGATCGTAACTGATTGTAAGATTGTCCAGCGTGATGGCCGCCGGACTGGCGCCGTTCAGCACGCCGTGGCCGTTCAGGACATTGCGCATAGACTTACTCCCCAGAGCACCGCGATCAGGACAGCCGCGATACCGATGCGCCTGACGGCACTCATATAGAACATCCGTATAGCCTCATTTCTCGAAAGCTCTATGTTATATTATAACACGTGTCAACGATTAAGCTGGCCGGTTTTGCAAGGTTTTTGGGCAATACCGCCCCGCTGCGAGATGAACACATCGCATCCCGCAGTTGCGAAACATTGAATACGCCAGGGACAGAAAGAGTGCCGAGCCCGCGGAAAGACCTTGCCGCAGACCTCGCCAGCTCGCGATGCCGCCCCGGCGGATCGCGTGTCAGCTCATATGATAGCACCTCATCCGGGATTTGAAGTTGCGCGCACCGCAACAGATGGCCGCCCCTGCGTCTCCGCGTGAGGAAAAAAGGCGGACTCGCCACCGGATCGGGTGATCGCTCCGGCCCATTTTGATCCGTAAACGCTGCTTACTGTCTCCTTGTTACGCTGCAACTGTGCCGATTCCAAGTCGATTAGCCACAATGAAGCGTTTCTTTCCCTCCATGCGCCGTATTCAGCACCGGCGGGGAGCAAGACAGACAGATCGGGGAACCGGGGGCGTCAGCGGCGCGATGCTTTCCGCAATCGCTGGAACGCCAGCAGATAGGCGATGAGCGCGCCGCCACTGAGGATGAAGACACCCGCCTGGTACTCCTCCATCACCACGGCCAGCTCCCGGGGGGCGATGGCCCAATACCGGTCGGCGAGTTTCATGGATGCCATCATGACGATGGTGGCGAGGGTCGTTGGCAGGAAGGCCGCCACGATGGCCCGGCCCCATGAAAGGCGGTGACGCAGGCGCAGCCAGAGGCCGGTCCCGCCCCAGCCGGCGATGACACCGCCCAATGCCCCCGCGGCGAGCGCCTGCACGGGAACGAGGCTGAGATTTGCCCCCAGCTTGAGGCCTTGGGAGAGCCCGATCACGGTGAGAACGGTGGCGAGAAGCGCGGTGAACCAGACCCCGCGCTGGCCTGCCTTCTCCTGCTGGGGCGGTGCGCCACTGTCAGGCGGGGCGCCCCGGAAATCGGCGGTGAAGGGGTAGTCCTCGACCAGCGGCTGCGCCCCGGCAAGCGCGGGTGACGGCTCAAGGTTGGGGCGCGGCGAATGGCTTGCCGCCTCTGCTTCCTCTTGCTGCCGGACCATATCGGGATCCATGGCGGTTCCTCGGTTAAGCGGGATGACGGGCGGGACATGGCTCCACGGGCGGGAGGTTCCTGGGATTGCGAACCATCGCCAAGTCGGGAGAGCCAAAGCCCGCCGGGCCAAGCCAACACCTGCCGGCTCGCCGCAGCGAACCTGGCCACTCGCACAGCCGGAGGCGGGTCGGCCTCCTTTGCCGCACGTACCCTGACGAACAAGCCTTCCGAAAAGATATGCTGGATGCAGTCCGCTGCCAGCACACCCTCTCCGATGGAAATCCTACAAAGCCCCCGCGGCATACCGGGTCAGGATTTCCCGCAGGGCATATGCGGCGAAACTAGCGGCGTTTACGGGTAAATCAAGCCGCAAGACGCCGCCGGTGCAAGGAACGGTGATAACCGGCAGACAGGGCGGGGCGCGCCGCCGCGGAATTGGCGGGGATGGCGGGCCGGAGAACCGGTCTTGCGAATACAGCCCTTCGCCAGTTTCGCCCCCGGTTTGCTGCACGGCGCTCAAGCGAACTCGCTTCGGAGAAGCTGGACTCGGATCAATGACCTGCCAGAGCATTTGACCGCTAAGAAATCCCGTGAGCGCCTGCGGCAAGGGGGCGGGATTTCTTGGCGGGCGTCCTAATCTTCTTCCTTCCGGATTTCCTTTTCTTTCTCTTTCTCTTTCTCTTTCCGGGCCTTGCTGGGTGCGGGAAGCTTGCGCGACGGATCGAGCCGCTGGTCGAGATAGTCGTCGACCGAGAACATCAGATCATCGACCTTGTCCTCGAAGAAATGGTTGGCGCCAGGGACGGTTTCGTGGTTGATGATGATGCCTTTCTGGGTTTTCAGCTTCTCCACCAGCGTTTTGACCGATTCGGGCGGTACGACGCGGTCGTCCTGTCCGTTGATCATCAGTCCGGACGAAGGACAGGGCGCCAGGAAGCTGAAATCGTAAAGATTCGCCGGGGGCGCCACAGCGACGAAGCCGTCGATTTCCGGGCGGCGCATCAAGAGCTGCATACCGATCCACGAGCCGAAGGACACGCCCGCGATCCAGCAGGAGCGTGCATCCGGGTTGTAGATCTGCAGCCAGTCGAGCGCGGTCGCGGCATCCGACAGCTCTCCCGGTCCGTTGTCGAAAAGGCCCTGGCTCCGGCCCACGCCGCGGAAATTGAACCTGAGAACCGAGAAGCCGCGCTTCACGAACGAATAGTAGAGGTGGTAGACGATCTGATTATTCATCGTGCCACCGAACTGCGGATGAGGGTGTAGAATGACGGCAATCGGCGCGAAATTGGCGGCTTCGTGATGGTAGCGCGCCTCGATGCGTCCGGCAGGGCCGTTAATGATGACTTCGGGCATGATCCTTGAACTTTTCGGTAAGGTGTGTCAGCCGGTGCGGCAAATGGCGTCTTGCGGTAGCCCGCCGCATAAGGGAACCAACGGCAAATCGCCGCGGAGAACTTGACTCCAGTTGTCGGGATTACTATACATCATCGGTTACGGATTTTAGATTTATTCGAAGCAGTCGGCCGGAGCTACCGGCGCGTGCCCTCAATAGCACAACTGCCCGCGCGACTCGCAAGCCGAAACCGCACGGGTGGCCTCTGGGAAAGGCAAGAAGGCAATGCAACTCAGCACCAAAGGCCGTTACGCCGTCGTTGCGATGGTCGAACTGGCGGGGCATGGCCCCGCTTCGTCGATGCCTCTCAGTTCTATAGCGGAACGCCAGCAGATTTCCACGGCCTATCTCGAACAACTGTTCATGAGGCTGAGACGCGCCGGGCTCGTCAAGGCTGTGCGCGGTCCGAAAGGCGGCTACCGGCTGGCGCGCCATCCTTCGGAGATTACCATCGCCGAAATCATGACGGCGGCGGATGAGCAGGTGCGCATGAACCGCTGCTCGCCCGAGGACAAGGAATTCTGCCTGGGCACGCGGCCCTGCGCGGCGCATGAGCTGTGGCAGGCGCTCCAGGCGCATATCGCCGGCTTCCTGGAAGGGGTGACGCTGCAGGATGTGCTCGACGGCAGCATCGCCGGGCACAACGGTGCGGTGAAATTGACCGGCACGATGCCGGACGCCGCTCACTCTCGCGAGGACTGGACAAGGTAGGCATGACGCCGAGGGCTTATCTCGACCACAATGCGACGTCGCCGCTCCGGCCCGAGGCCCGGGACGCGATGGTGGCGGCGCTCGGTCTCGCGGGCAATGCCTCCTCCGTGCATGCGGAGGGACGGCGGGCGCGGGCGGCGGTCGAGACGGCCCGGGAACAGGTGGCGGCGCTCGTGGCCTGCGAGCCGCGGCAGGTGGTGTTCACCAGCGGCGGCACCGAGGCGAATGTCATGGCGCTGTCGCCCGCGTGGTTCGGCGGGGAGGCCAGGCCACGGCTTTTCCTTCCGGCGGTGGAGCATCCCTCCGTCCTCGGCGGCGGGCAGTTTGCCGCGGAGGATATTGAGAGGCTGCCCGTACGGCCCGATGGCGTCGTGGATCTGGATGAGGCGCAGGCCCGTTTCGCGGCATGGCGCGCGATTTCCGGCGGTGCGCCGTTCATGGTGTCGCTGATGCTGGCCAACAATGAAACCGGCGCGGTGCAGCCGGTGGCGGCGATGGCGGCGCTTGCCGGGGAGATGGGCGGCCTCCTACATACGGATGCCGTGCAGGCCGCGGGGCGGATCGCGGTCGAGGCGGGTGCGCTGGGTGCCGCTCTGCTGACGCTCTCGGCGCATAAATTCGGTGGCCCGAAGGGAGCGGGCGCGCTCATTGTATCTCGCGAGGATCTGCCGGTCGCGCCACTCCTGAAAGGCGGCGGCCAGGAGCGGGGCTATCGCGGCGGTACGGAAAACGTCGCGGCGATTGCCGGTTTTGGGGCGGCCGCAGAAACGGCGCTGCGCGACCTTGCCGCCCCGGCCAGAGTGGCGGAACTGCGCGAGGCGATGGAAAACGAGATCGGGAACGCCGCGCCGGATGCGGTGGTTTTCGCGGGAGAGACGGAACGCCTGCCGAATACGAGCTGTTTCGCGGTTCCCGGCATGCAGGCGGAAACGCTGGTCATCGCCCTCGATCTGGCGGGCGTGGCCGTCAGCGCCGGCTCGGCGTGCTCGTCCGGCAAGGTCGGGCGCAGCCATGTACTTGACGCGATGGGCGTCGTCCCCGACCTGGGAAAGGCGGCCATCCGCATCAGCCTGGGGTGGAATACGATGACTGCGGATGTCGAACGGTTTCTCGGCGCCTGGAAGGCGGTCTACGATAAGTTCGCCGCGCGCCGCGCTGCGGCCTGATGGAGAGGTGGGAATGAGCACGGATGCCGGGACGGTCGCCCGCGTCAGCGAGATCGACGTCGATAAGTACAAATACGGCTTCACCACCGATATCGAGTCGGAAAAGGCGCCCAAAGGCCTGAATGAGGACATCGTCCGCTTCATCTCGGCCAAGAAGGGCGAGCCGGAGTGGCTCCTGGAGTGGCGGTTGGAGGCGTTCCGGCGCTGGCTGACCATGACCGAGCCGACCTGGGCGAAGGTGCGTTACCCGAAGATCGACTTCCAGGATCTGTACTACTACGCGGCGCCGAAAGCGAGCGAGGGGCCGAAGAGCCTGGACGAGGTCGATCCGGAACTGCTCCGCACCTATGAGCGCCTCGGTATCCCGCTGAAGGAGCAGGAGCTGCTCGCGGGCGTGCAGGGCTCGAAGGTGGCGGTGGACGCGGTCTTCGACAGCGTGTCCGTGGTCACCACCTTCAAGGCGGAACTGAAGAAAGCGGGGGTCATCTTCTGTCCGATCTCGGAGGCCGTGCGCGACTATCCCGATCTGGTGCGCAAATATCTCGGCTCGGTCGTCCCCACCTCGGACAATTACTACGCCACGCTGAATTCCGCCGTGTTTTCCGACGGCTCCTTCGTCTATGTGCCCGAAGGCGTGCGCTGTCCGATGGAGCTGTCCACCTATTTCCGCATCAACGAGCGGCAGACGGGGCAGTTCGAGCGGACGCTGATCATCGCCGACAAGGGCTCCTACGTCAGCTATCTCGAAGGCTGCACGGCGCCGCAGCGGGACGAGAACCAGCTTCACGCGGCGGTTGTCGAACTGGTGGCGTTCGATGACGCCGAGATCAAATATTCGACGGTTCAGAACTGGTATCCCGGTGATGCGGACGGCAAGGGCGGCATTTACAATTTCGTCACCAAGCGTGGCGATTGCCGGGGCCGGAACGCGAAGATTTCCTGGACGCAGGTCGAGACTGGCTCGGCGATCACCTGGAAATATCCGAGCTGCGTGCTGCGCGGCGACGGCTCACGTGGCGAGTTCTACTCCATCGCCATCTCGAACGGCTGGCAGCAGGTGGACAGCGGCACGAAGATGATCCATCTCGGGCGGAACACCTCCAGCCGGATCATCTCGAAAGGCATCTCGGCCGGCCATTCGCAGAACACCTATCGCGGGCTGGTCTCGGCGCACCGGAAGGCGGCGGGCGCGCGCAATTTCACGCAATGCGACAGCCTCCTGATCGGCGATAAATGCGGCGCCCACACCGTGCCCTATCTGGAGGCGAAGAACGCGAGCGCCCAGTTCGAGCACGAGGCGACAACGTCGAAGATATCGGACGAGCAGCTCTTTTACGCGATGTCGCGCGGGCTGTCGGCGGAAGAGGCGGTGGCGCTGATCGTCAACGGCTTCGTCCGCGATGTGCTGCAGCAACTGCCGATGGAGTTCCTCGCCGAGACGCAGAAATTGATCGGCATTTCGCTGGACGGGTCGGTGGGATGACGGGCGGAGTGGCGGAATTGGGAAACATAGATGCTTGAAATCAGAAATCTCCACGCCGGAACGGCGGACAGGCAGATCCTTCGCGGCCTCGATCTGAGGGTGCCCAAGGGCGAAGTGCATGCCATCATGGGGCCGAACGGCACCGGCAAGTCCACGCTGTCCTACATCCTCGCGGGCAAGCCCGGCTATGACGTGAGCGAAGGGACCATCACCTGGAACGGCCAGAATCTCCTGGATATGGAGCCGGACGAGCGTGCGCGTGCGGGCGTGTTCCTCGCCTTTCAGTACCCGATGGAAATCCCCGGCGTCGCCTCGCTCACCTTCCTGCGCACCGCTCTCAACGCGCAGCGCAGGGGCCGCGGGGAGGCGGAGATCACGACCCCCGATTTCATGCGGCTGGTGAAGGAGCGGGCGGGTGCGCTCGGCATATCCATGGACATGCTGAAGCGGCCGCTCAATGTCGGTTTCTCGGGTGGAGAGAAGAAGCGGCTGGAGACGCTGCAGATGTCCATCTTCGAGCCGACGCTCTGCGTCCTCGACGAGACGGATAGCGGCCTGGACATCGACGCCGTGCGCGTGGTGTCGGACGGCGTGAACCGGCTGCGGTCGCCGGAGCGGGCGTTTCTGCTGATCACCCATTATCAGCGGCTTCTGAATTACATCGTGCCGGACAAGGTTCACGTGATGGCGGGCGGACGCATCGTGCGCTCGGGCGACAAGGACCTGGCGCTGGAACTGGAAAAATCGGGTTACGCCGAATACGACGCGGATGCCGCATGAGCGAGGCGCCCATGGAAACGCAGACCGCAACTTCACAGGCAGCAGCGGCGCGTCCGAAGGACGCCGTGGCGCGGCTGGCCGGGCAATACAGGGATGTGGCGGATCGCCTGCCCGGCGCGTCTTCCGCCGAGGTGAGGGCGTGGCGCGAGGCGGCGCTGGAGGCGGCGGTCGCCCAGGGCATGCCGCACCGGCGCATCGAGGCATGGAAATTCACCGATCTGCGCTCGCTCGTCTCCGATTTCTCAGCGCCGGCGGTGAGTGAGGCGGAGGCCGGGGCGCTTCCCGATTTCACGCTCGGTGGCGCGCTGAGCGACGCTTACACGGCGGTTTTCGTCAATGGCCGGTTCGATGCCGCCCGGTCGAGCGTGCAGAACGCGGCGGGCGTCGTGTTCACAACGCTGGCGGATGATCTCGTTGACCCGGAAACGGTCGCCCAGGGCTTCGACGCCACACCGGCCTCCGGCGGGCAATTCATCGACGCCATCAGCACCGCCTTCGCCTCGGGCGGTGTGTCGATCTCCATTCAGAGCGGCGTGAAACTGGACAAGCCCCTGCATATCGTGTCCCTCACCACCGCCAGCGAAGGGGCACTCTATGCGGCACGGGACACCATCGCGGTCCTCGACGACGCGGAACTGACGCTGGTCGAGAGCCACATCTCCACGGGTGCCCACCAGAGTTTCAGCAGCAGCCGTATGACCATCGGCCGCGGCGCGAAAGTGAAGCATCTGCGGCTCGTTCGCGGCGGCGCAGGCTTGCAGCTCGGCAGCGCTGCCGTCAGCCTTCTGCATGGCGCGGAATATGATGCCGTGCACCTCGTGGAAGGCGGCGCGCTGACCCGCTACGAGGCCAATATCGCCTTCACCGCGAGCGGCGGCCGCGCGCATTTCAACGGCGGCATGCTGCTCCGCGGACGCGAGCACGGCGACTTCACGCTCACTGTCGACCATGCCGCTCCCGCCTGCGAGAGCCGCGAATTTGTGCGCGCGGTGCTCGATGGCGAGGCGCGCGGCGTGTTCCAGGGCAAGGCGATCGTGCAGCCGGGCGCGCAGAAGACCGACGGCCATCAGCTCGCCAGCGGGTTGCTCCTGTCGGAGACCGCGGAATTCGACGCCAAGCCGGAGCTGGAAATCTACGCCGATGACGTGAAATGCGGCCACGGCGCCACATCCGGCGAACTGGACGAGGAGGCGTTGTTCTATCTCCGCTCCCGCGGGCTTGCCGAGGATGAGGCAAGATCGCTGCTAATCCTTGCATTTATCGGGGAAATCACCGAGCAGATAGAGGATGAGCGTGTGCGTGAGGCAATAACGACGCGGGTGTCGCGCTGGCTGACGGGCTGACGCGCCCCGGAGCAGAGGCGATTTCCATGGCTCAAGCACAATCCTGCCCTGAACTTTCGGTCGATGAAGTGGCCGAGCTGATCGCGCGGAAGGAGGCCGTGCTGATCGACGTCAATCCGCGCCGCCGCTGGGCGAGCGGTCATCTGCCGGGCGCGATCAATCTCGATCCCGGCGAGTATAGGGAGGCAGACCTGCCGGAGGACAAGAACACGACGCTGGTCTTCTACTGCTCCGACACCGATTGCGGGACGAGCCGCTATGCCGCGCGGAAGGCGGGGCGTTTCGGATATGCGCATGTGTTCGTCATGCCGGCGGGGTTGCGCGGATGGCTGGCAGCGCGCCATCCCGCGGAAGCGCTTTAGGAGAGGTTAATGCCCGCAGAGGGACGTTCAGGACTGGTGAAGCACACGGTGCAAGATTACGACGTGACGAAGATCCGCCGGGATTTCCCGATCCTGGCGCGGCAGGTCTACGGCAAGCCGCTCGTCTATCTCGACAACGCCGCCTCGGCGCAGAAGCCGCAGGCGGTGCTCGACGCGATCCAGCGCGCTTACGCTGAGGAATACGCCAATGTCCATCGCGGCCTGCATTTCCTCTCCAATGCCGCCACCGACAATTACGAGAAGGCGCGGAAGACCGTCGCGCGCTTCCTCAATGCCCGTCACGAGGAAGAAATCATCTTCACCAAGAACGCGACCGAGGCCATCAATCTGGCGGCGCAGTCCTTCGGCGGCATGGTGCTGGGCGAGGGCGACGAGATCGTTCTCTCGATCATGGAGCACCATTCCAACATCGTGCCGTGGCATTTCCACCGCGAGCGGCGCGGCGCGGTGATCAAGTGGGTGCCGCTCAACGAGGACGGCAGCTTCGATCTGGAGGCGTTCGAGCGCACGCTCAGCCCGCGCACGAAAATCGTGGCCATCACCCACATGTCGAACGTGCTGGGCACGGCCGTGCCGGTGAAGGAGGTTGTGAGGATCGCCCATGAGCGCGGCATCCCGGTTCTCGTCGATGGCAGCCAGGGCGCCGTTCATCTGCCCGTGGATGTGCAGGATCTCGATTGCGATTTCTACGCCATCACCGGCCACAAGCTTTACGGGCCGTCGGGCATCGGCGTGCTCTACGGCAAGCGCGAGCGCCTGGAGGCGATGCCCCCCTATCAGGGCGGCGGCGAGATGATCGCCAGCGTCACCGAGGACAATGTGACCTATGGCATGCCGCCGCACCGTTTCGAGGCCGGGACGCCGCCCATCGCCGAGGCCGCCGGGCTGACGGCTGCGCTCGAATACATGATGGCCGTGGGCCACGAGGCCATCACCGCGCATGAGGAGGGCTTGAGGGCCTATGCACAGGAGCGCCTCAGTGCTATGAATTCCCTGCGGATTTTTGGCACCGCGCCGGGCAAGGGCGCCATCGTTTCCTTCGCCCTTGAGGGCGCGCACGCGCACGACGTGGCCACCATTCTCGACCGCTCCGGCATCGCGGTCAGGGCAGGCACGCATTGCGCCGAGCCGCTCCTGGCCCGCTATGGCGTGACATCGACCTGCCGGGCGTCATTCGCGATGTACAACACGAGGGAAGAGGTGGACGCGCTGGCCGAAGCCTTGATCAAGGCCCAGAGTTTTTTTGCGTGAGGCAGCCATGAACAAGGACTTTTTCGATTTCGACAAGAACCCCGAGCACACGGTGCCGGAGCCCTGCGCGCACACTCTGGAGGTCGTGAAGGCTGCCGCCAGGCACGAGACGGCCCTCACCCACGAGGAACTGGAACGGCTGGCGCAGAACATCGTCGGTGCGCTGAAAACGGTCTACGACCCGGAAATCCCCGCGGATATCTACGAAATCGGCCTGATCTACAAGATCGACATCGACGACGACCGCAATGTCGAAGTGGACATGACGCTGACCGCGCCGGGCTGTCCGGTGGCGGGGGAAATGCCGCTATGGGTGCAGAACGCGGTGAGCGCGGTCGAGGGGGTAGGGCAGGTGAAGGTGAATCTGGTGTTCGATCCGCCCTGGACCATCGATCGCATGTCGGAAGAGGCGCGGCTGGCGCTGAATATTTTTTAGGGCGCTCTGCCGGGCGGCGTCACTCCGTCACGCTGCAAGTCCCGCAGCACGCGGCGTGCGAGGTTGCTAGCAACCAGCAACCGTCCCGGGGGGCTCAGCGGAGGCGGAGCCGCGAAAGCCGGCTCTCGGCTTCCGGCGCGCCGAGATCGCGGGCCTTTTCATACCATTGCGTGGCGAGTTCGGGATCCGGCTGGATGCCGCCGACGGCGCCCATGGCCTCCAGTTCCGCCGCGTCGTAGGTGGACCCGAGCGCCAGGGCGGCCGGTGGCCAGCCCAGATTGACGGCGCGCTTGTAGAACAGGCGGGCGACGTAGACGTTGCCGTTCTTCAGATTTTCCGTCGCCTTGGCCATGAACATTTCGACACGCTGCATTTCCTCCGGTGTCAGGGACTTCCTGACGGGCTGCTCCCTTGACGTCTCCGCCGCAGACGGCTCCTGCGCAGGCTCGGGGGTTATGACTGCCACGGTGGGCCGGGCGTTCGCCGTTGTCGCCGTGGCTTCGGGGGCGGCCCGGGCCACGCGCGGCTGCGGCGCTGTAACCATCAGCGAGGAGGTTGCCTTCGCCAGGATGGTGCCATCGAGCCTTACGGCCGAAAGGTCGAGCGAACTCCTGATGCCGACGATCGCGGGAGAAGCGAGCTTGAGCCGGGGCAGATCGGTGACGCGGATGGCCCAGACGCCTGAACTGAAGAGGCGGCCCTCAGACAGCGCAACCGTGGACGGAAGGCCGCGGATCAGCAGCATCGCCCGCTTCGGCACGGCGCTTTCGGGCTTGATGCGGATCGGCAGCGGCGTTTCGGTTGAGGCTTCCACTTCGATGACGCGGGGGACGCTGATGTTCAATTGCTGAGCGGCTCCACGCGACGCTGGCAGCAGAAAGACCAGCGAGCAGACCGCGATCCTCAACGGCAGCGCACGCACCGCCACTGCGCCCCTGAATAGCGTGATCATAGGTCTCTTCTTCTCCGCCATTGATGGTCCGTTCCCGACGCCTGCCCTCCAGGTGTCAATCCGAACCCCTTGTTATGTCCAGGTTGGTGCTTGCGTTTCATGCAATGGCTTGCAGTGTCCGCCCGCTTTCACGCGCCTGGAACGCGGGCGATGGGCGGAATGACGGGCTGCGGCACACCGGCCTTCACGAGATGCCGCAGCCCCCGGACCATTTACTGCGCCCCCTGTCCGCGGGCCTTCATGAACTCACGGAACAGGCGTTCTTCTTCCGGAGTGAGACGCCGTCCGGATGACGTGCGCGTTGCGCCTGTCGGCCGCCTTTTCGCCCTGGCCGGCGCATACTTCGCCAGCATTTCCGCGGACACGCCGTAGCGCTCCCATCCCGGCACCTTGGCGGCGAGATTGATATCCTTCCACTTCTTATCGAAAGGCGGCTTCTTCAGTCTGTCGAAGTACTTGAAATAGTACTCGATGAAGCGCCGCACTTTGCGATAGCGGTCCGTTCCCGCCGGCCAGTTGTAGACGGCGAGCACGGTAGGGATGCCGAGCGTATCGACGGACTCGCCTTCCTTTATGTGTTCGGGGTAATCCTTGGATGTGAAGGACGACGGCACATAGTAATCGGCAAGCCTGTCGTCGAAGGGGATGGGCACGAAGTGGAAGCCGGGTTTGGGCTTGAGTCTTGCGAAGAGGCCGTTGGGCTTCCCGCCGTTATGGAACACCGCGGCAATCTCACCGTTCAGCAGCTTGCGAATGTGCGCCGAGCTGTTGCCATTGATAAACTTGGGGTGAATGCCAAGACGGCTGAGAACGATGCGGGCCGTTATGTTCTGTCCCGCGCCTTTCGCGCCGAGACTGACGACCTTGCCGTCCAGATCCTGCAGGGTCTTGATATCGGGGCCTGCGAAAACATGGACCTCGCTGACATAGAGCTGAGAAACGTAGTTGATGCGCTTCTCGATGTTGCTGATATTGCGCTTCCTCTTGAATTCATAGAGCACGTCGGCGTTGGTGATGGCGATGTCGATGCCCTTCAGGTACAAAAGATCATCGACGTTGCCCACGGCGCCGTAGGAGACGATCGGCAGCACGCGCAGAGTCTTGCGGTCGTCCAGCGCCTTGGCGAGCTGCGCGGCAAAACGGAGGAAGCTTCCTTCGACCGCCCCGCCGAGGATGTTGACGGTCCACCTGTTGAGTTGCACGACTTTATCGGACTCGCCCGCCGAAACGGCTGTCGGCCGCGCGCCCTGATTGGCTGCAACCTGAAGGGGCCGGGCGCGCGTCGCGGCTCGCTGCGATCCAGCATCCGGTGCGGTCTGCGAATGGACCGCAGCTATTTGGGCGAACAGGATCGCGGTGGATATTGCCGCCGCGGCAAAGGGGTTTCGCATCAATCCGTCTCCTCCAGGACCAAAGCCATGGCGGGCAGGCATTCTATCCTACCCGGCGCATAAGAAAAGTGGTGCATGAGCACCAACACGAGGCTACATTGAGTGGAAAATGTGGCGATTTCGACAAATGCGCAGCGTTCTGTAATAAAAAATTATATAATTTAGTCAAATTCCAGCCAAAATTAACTTGGCAATAGAAAGCCGTTAAGGCGAAGCAAGACTTCTTCGCCCTTTAGTTGAATGAAACGTGTCGTTCCTGCAGGTGAATATTATATCGCCCTGCCGCCCTTCGATATCTCGAATTTTTGCCGCTTTGTTGGTGCCCCCGTCTTCGCCCCCGCATTTTCACTATATGAAAATACTTGTCTCGATCTCAAAACAATCTTGACTTTCCGTTCGTTGGTAATCTTTGTTAACGCATATAGCCACAGAGCGGGCCGCTAGTCCAGGATCCAACGCATGATTAATGCCGATCTCGCAGCGGCACGGGATACGACGCCGCGACGCAAGAAGGCCGCCGGCCGCGAACAGGGCAGCATCCAGTCCGTGGATCGGGCCCTGACGATTCTGGAGACGATCGCGGCCAAAGGCGGGGAGTGCGCTTTGACAGAGCTGGCCCAGAGCGCGGGGCTGAATGTCTCGACCTGCCATCATCTGCTATCGACGCTGGTTGCGCGTGGCTACGCCGCCAAGGTCAAGAACGGGCGCAACTACGGGCTAGGCGCGCGGATCTTGCATCTCAGCCATGCGTGCCAGCAGATGAGCCTGCCGCATCGCGCCACGCCCTATGTGGAGCGGCTGGGCCGGGTGACCGCGGAGACGGTGCATTTGAGCGTGCTGCAGGGCGATCATGTCGTGACCCTGATGAAGCGGGAGAGCACGCACGCGGTGCGTGTCGATGCCGGCGGTCTCGGCGTGTCGAATGCCCTGCATGCCACCGCGCCGGGCAAGGCCATGCTTGCCTGGCTGCCGGAGGCCGAGATCCGCCGGATCGGTGCTGCCGGAGGAATGACGCAGTTCACGCCCGCCACCATCACCGACATCGAGGATCTCATCGAAGCATTGCGGATCGTGCGGCGCAGCGGTTTTGCCATGGAGCGTGAAGAGTTTCAGCCCGGTGTGATCAGCTTCGCCGTGGCGGTCCGGGATCATTCGGGCGGGGTGATCGGCGCGATCAGCGTGTCCGCTCCGGCGATGCGGGCAACGAAGGATCATCTCGCCATGCTGTGTCGGGAAGTGGTCGCCGCGGCGCGCGAGTTGTCGGCGGAGATGGGCGACTGTTGAAGCGGCACCGCCGCGTGGCGGCCGGTGGGCGCGGCAGGGTGCGAGTGAGAGGCTCAGAATGGATGCTGCGGGCGTGAAGACCAGTGGGGACTATCCCATCCCGGAAATGATGAATGCCTGGGTGGTCGGCGGTCCGGGCGAGATCCGCCCCACGCAGAAGGCGGTGCCCGTGCCCGGGCGCGCCGAGGTGCTGCTGCGGATCGACGCCATCGCCATCTGCGCCACCGACCTCGAGATCATCGCTCACGGTGTGCCCGCGCTCGTCGGCGGGGAGTTGCCGTTCGACAAGAACTTCATCATCGGTCACGAATATATGGGCACGGTCGTCGCACTGGGACCGGGCGTCGATGAATTCCGCATCGGCCAGCGCGTGGCGGTGGAAGTGCACAATGGCTGCGGCCAGTGCAAGCGTTGCCGCGAGGGCCTTTATACCGCCTGCCACAATTATGGGCTGAATTACGGTGAACACGACAAAGGCCACCGCGCCAATGGTTTCACCACCGACGGCGGTTTCTGCGACTATGCGGTCAATCACATCAACACGCTGATCCCGATTGCCGACGGCATGAGTGACGAAGAAGCGACGCTCGTCGTTACCGCCGGCACGGCGATGTATGGGCTGACCGAACTCGGCGGGCTGATCGCGGGCGAGAGCGTCGTGATTACGGGGCCGGGGCCGATCGGGCTGCTGGGCGTCGGCGTGGCCAAGGCGCTCGGTGCGCAGCCTTTGATCCTGACGGGCACGCGCGACAACCGCCTGGCGATCGGCAAGGATCTGGGCGCCGATCACGTCGTCAACGTCACAAAAGAGGAGGCGGTGGAAGCCGTCCGCCGTCTCAATGGCGGCAAGGGCGTGGATTACGTCGTCGAATGCTCGGGCGCGGCGAATGCTGTCAACGAAGCGGCGCGCATGGTGAGCCGGGGCGGCAGGATCTGCCTCGCCGCTTTTCCGAAGCAGCCGGTGACGGTCGATATCGCCTATCTCGTGCGCAACAACATCTATCTTTACGGTATCCGCGGTGAGGGCCGGCGCGCCTCCCACCGCGCCGAGGCGTTCATGCGCCAGAAACGTTTCGATGCGCGCAAGGCGCACACGCACACCTTTGCGCTGTCCGAACTGCCCGAGGCGCTCCGCTACGCGCGCGACCGGGTGGAGGATGCCATCAAGGTGGTGGTGAAACCGGGTTTGAAGGCCTGAGGCCGGTCCGCGCCGGACTAAAGGGGGGCAATTCAAGAAGGGGCCAAAAGGAAGTCGCATTTCAGATATAATCAGGGCGCAGCAAGTACTTCGGAGGAGCGTTTCTCCCGGGGGCGTAGCTTTTATTCCCTTTTTTGATCATATCCGCGGCGGCAATTGTTTGATCGACGGCGAAGAACCCTGCGTAATGCTTATGTTTTTTCTCCGTTGCCGATCTTTTGCCTTGATCACATGGTACCCGCCACGATGTATACAGAATCTTGTCAATGCACTTAGCGGGAGTATCCGTATGAAGACTTTGTTCAAGGCAACGGCCGGGCTGGCAGGAATCCTGGCGGTGGGCCTCGCCGTTTCGTCCGCGCAGGCCGCGGACTATCCGAAGAAAGCGATCCAGATTTCCGTGAGCTTCGGTGCCGGCAGTGCCGCCGACGTAACGGCCCGCGCTCTCGCCGACGGGCTGGCCAAGCGGCTGAAAGTGGCCGTTCCCGTTGTCAACCGCACGGGCGCGGGGGGCGCCGTCAGCCTGACGCATCTGTCGCAGCAGAAGCCGGACGGTTATTCGGTCGCCTGGTCCTCGAACCAGGTCTCGACAACCTATCACGGCGGTCACTTGCCGTTCGACCACACGAATTACTCCCACATCGCGCAGGTGAGCGTGGAGACGCCCGTCGTCGCCGTGAAAGGCGATGCGCCGTGGAAGACGCTCAAAGAGCTGATGGATTACGCGAAAGCCAATCCGGAAAAGGTGCGCATCGGCAACTCCGGCACGGGTAGCCATACGCATCTGTCCGCAGTCGCTCTTGCCGCCGCTGCCGAAGCGAAGACCATCGACGCCCCGTTCACCAAGGGCGGCGCCACGACCAACCTGCTCGGCGGGCGCATCGAAGCCGCCGTGCAGATGCCTGCCGCTTTCCTGTCGCATGCGAAGGCGGGGACGCTGCGTGTCATCGCCGCGCTCGGCGCCACGCGCGCTCCGGCCTTCCCCGACGTGCCGACCGCCAAGGAGCAGGGGCTGGATGTCGGCGCCGAGCTGTGGCGCGGCGTTTCGGGGCCGAAGGGTATGCCGGCCGACGTCGTGTCCAAGCTGGAAGCTGCGATCAAGGAAACGGTCGCTTCTCCGGAATTCGTCGCGCAGGGCAAGAAGCTCGGCTATACGCCCGCCTTCCTGCCATCCAAGGCGTTCGCCGAGCGTGTCGCGCGGGATGACGCGACCACCGCGAAGCTCATGGAAAAGCTCGGGATGAAGAAGTCCAAGTGACTGCGGCAACGGGCTGACCCTATCTGCGGGTAGCCGGATGAGCAGCGAACGACCCTCGCCCCTCCTGGGGCGGGGGCGAAATGTTATTCTGCCATGGGCGAACGTGCCGGTCTGAAACAGTCTTGCGTAGATGGAGGTGGTTTCGTGAGCGCCAGCATCGACAGCGCGCCGGAAGAGCGGCGCATTCTTCCTTTCACCACGAACCTTCGCTTCGGGGGGCTCGTTTCTGCGGCACTCCTGGCGTCGGCGGCGGTCTTCTTCATCGTGCAGGCTGCAATGCTGCCGCAGGGGAGCACCAAACTCCCCGGGCCGGGCTTTTTCCCGCTGGTGCTCGGGATCGCGATGTTCCTTTTGTGCATCGTGGTGGCGTTCGGCGTCTGGAGCGAGCAACAGGCGGCGGAAATCGTCGAATTCGGACACCGCGACGTCGCCCTGACCGTCCTGTTTCTGCTCGTCATTCCCGTCGCGTTCGAAACGGCCGGGGCCTATCTCACATTGGGCGCGTTCAGTTTCCTGATGCTGACGCTGATCGCGCGCCTCCGCCCGATCAGGGCTCTTGGCGGGTCGGGCGGCGCCATGGTTGCGACGTGGTACATCTTCCACGGGATGCTCGGCGTGCAGCTCCCCTGGGGTCTGCTGGCAGGGTGATGCATGACCGGTTTTGAACAGCTCGTAGGCGGCTTCGCCGTTGCCCTGACCTGGAAGGGCCTGCTTTATTGCTTCATCGGCTGCCTCTGGGGAACGATCGTCGGCGTACTGCCGGGCTTCGGTCCGCTCGCGGGCATGACATTGCTCCTGCCGCTCACCTTCGGTCTCGATCCGGCGACCGGCATCATCATGCTGACCGGCATCTTTTACGGCGCGATGTATGGCGGTTCGACCACCTCGATCCTGGTGCGCATCCCCGGTGAGGCGGCGTCCGTCGTCACCTGCATCGACGGATACGAAATGGCGCGCAAGGGGCGCGCGGGGCCTGCGCTGATGATCGCCGCCGTCGGCAGCTTCATCGGCGGCACGGTGTCGATTATCGGGCTGATGCTCGTGGCGCCGCCGCTGGCCTGGCTGATGATCGAAATCGGGCCGTCCGTCGAGGTCGTGCTGATCCTGTTCGCGCTGCTCGTCATTTCGGTGGTCTCGGCCGGATCGCGCATCAAGACCGCCACGATGATCGTGCTCGGCCTCGGTCTCGGCACCGTCGGCATGGACCCGCTGACGGGCGTGCAGCGGTTCACATTCGGCAATCTCGGCCTGTCCGACGGGCTGTCCTTCACGGCGCTGGCCATCGGCCTGTTCGGGGTCTCAGAACTGCTGCTCAATCTGGAGCGCATCGACGCGATCAAGGCCATCCGCCCCCGTCTGCGCGATCTCGTGCCGAAACTCAAGGACCTGCGCGACTCCGCGGGCGCGATCGGGCGCGGCTCGATCATCGGCTTCATTTTCGGCATCATTCCCGGCGTCAGCCACGTGGTTTCGACCTTCGTCTCCTACGCGATGGAGAAGAGGCTGTCGAAGACGCCCGAGGAGTTTGGCAAAGGCGCCATCGCCGGCGTCGCCGGACCGGAGACCGCCAACAATGCCGTGACCGGCACGGCGATGATCCCGCTCCTGGCGCTGGGTATCCCCTCGATCCCGGCGACGGCGATCCTCCTGTCGGCGCTGACCATTCACGGCGTGCAGCCTGGACCGCTGCTTCTGACCGAGCACCCCGAGGTGTTTTGGGGACTGATTGCCAGCATGTATATCGGTAACGTCATCCTCCTGGTGCTCAACCTGCCGTTCGTCTCGGTCTTCGTCAATCTGCTGCGTATCCCGTATAGCTGGCTGGTTCCGGCGATCCTCGTCGTTTCGATCATCGGCGTCTACAGCGTCAATTACAGCACTTTTGGGATCTGGGTTATGGCCGTCGCGGGTGTCATCGGCTATCTCCTGCGCAAGTTCGGCTATGAAATGGCGCCGCTGCTGCTGGCGCTGGTGCTTGGCGAACGGCTGGAGGAGAAGTTCCGGCTCGCTCTGACGCTGTCGGGCGGGGATTACGCGACCTTCGCCGACCGCGCGGCGGTGATCGTGCTGTGTATCGCTATCGGGCTCATTGTCGGCGTACAGGCGATCGCCTGGTTCTTCGGCTATCGCAAGACCTTTGCCGACGAGGCGGAGGGGGCCTGAGTTTCACGATATGAAATAGGATCATATAGTGTTGGAACTGTGCGCCGCGCTCTGATTGAATGCCGGGACGAGGCGAAGGATGAAGGGCATTCTTCACCGCACCGGAAGGACCGGACGCAGTCCGCATGGCCCCCCCGGAAACACAAAGCGTCTGACCCCATTGTTCGCCGACCCCTATTTCCTGGCTGCCGCCATTCCGGCCGTGATCATGCTCGGTCTCGCCAAAGGCGGGTTTACCGGCGCTGCCACGGTGGCCACGCCGCTCATCGCGCTGGTGTTGCCGCCATTCGAGGCCGCCGCGCTGATCCTGCCCATCCTCATGGTGCAGGACGCGATCTCCGTCTGGGTCTATCGCCGCGACTGGAGCTATTGGAACCTGAAGGTCATGCTGCCCGGCGCCGTGGCCGGGATCGGGATCGCGTGGCTTCTGGCCGCGCACATCCCTGACGCGGTGGTGCGCCTGATCGTCGGAGGCATCGGCCTGGCCTTCGTGCTCAATGCGTGGCGCGGCAGAACGCCGGCACAGTCGGTGGTGCGGGCAGGCCGCGGCGTCTTCTGGGGCGCGGTTTCCGGCTTCACCTCGGCCTTCGCCAACGCCGGTGCGCCGCCCTTTCAGATCCACGTCCTGCCGCAGGGGCTGCCCAAGATGACATTCGTGGGGACGAGCACGATCTTCTTCGCCCTTGTCAACCTGATGAAGGTTCTCCCCTATTTCGCGCTCGGCAATTTCACCAGCCGCACCCTGACGGCGTCGGCCGTGCTGATGCCGCTCGCCATCGCCGCCAATTTCGCCGGGATCTGGCTGGTGCGCGTGACACCGGTGAAACTGTTCTACGACATCTCGTATGTGCTGGTGTTCCTGATTTCAACGGCACTGGTCTGGCAGGGGATCGGCGCGCTCGGCTAAAACGACGGCGGACCGCGTGGGTGCGGCCCGCCGTTCCCTTCGCCGTTTCGACGGCTACAGGAGGAAATCGTTCTCCGTGAGCGCCGGCGCGCTCGCCACTTCGATTTCGAAATCGGCAACCTGATCGCCATTCACGTCGCCGGACACGATGCCGGCATCGTAGCGCAGCTCACCGCTCGTGCCCGAGAACGCAGCGGCGCCGACGAAGCTGAATGCCTGATTGCCGGCAACATCCGTCTTGGCGTCGGCCCAGAGGAGGCTGATGTTGTCGACGCCGGTCTCGAAGTCCTGGATGACGTCGCGATTTGCGCCGACTTCGGATTCGGACACGCTCATAAAGAGGAACTGGTCCGCGCCGGCGCCGCCGTACAGGCTGTCACACCCGCGCGCGCCGCGAAGGATATCGTCTCCCGCGCCGCCGTAGATCGTATCTTCGCCCTTGCCGCTGATGAACACATCGTTCCCGTCGCCGCCCAGCATGACATTGTCGAGAATATTGCCAGCGGCGTTGAGTGTCGAGCTTCCGTTGTAGGTCAGGTTCTCGACATTCGTGCCGAGCCTGTAATACGACAACGAGGTCACGACCGTGTCGACGCCGGCCCCCAGTCCCTCGGACACCCAGTCGTAGACGCTGTCAACAACGTAGATGTCGTTGCCAACGCCGCCGAGCATGTAATCGGCGCCCGTGCCGCCGTCGAGCATGTCGTTTCCGTGCTGACCAAACAGCCAGTCGTCGCCCGCGCCGCCGTAGACGAGATCGTCGTCAGCGCGGCCACAGAGCACGTCATCTCCGTCGTCGCCGTAGAGTACGTCGGTGCCTCTGTTGCCGTGCATCGCGTCATTGCCTGCACCGCCGAAGAGGGTGTCGTCGCCGAGAGCACCGATAAGGATGTCGTTGCCGTCACCGCCATACAGCGTGTCGTCGCCGTCAGCACCGTAAAGGTTGTCATGGCCGTCACCGCCATACAGCGTGTCATTTCCGTGCTGGCCGAACAGCCAGTCGTTGCCGGCATCGCCATAGACGGTATCATCGTCAGCACGGCCAGAGAGCACGTCATTGCCGTTGCCGCCGTAGAGCACGTCGGCTCCGCTGTTGCCGTGCATCACGTCGTCGCCATCGCCGCCATAGAGCGTGTCGTCTCCGCTATAGCCATAGACCAGGTCGTTGCCGCCCAGACCGTAGATGGTGTCGGCGCCCGCGGTGCCGGTGAGGAGATCGGCTCCGTTCGTGCCCATGACGGTGTTGTCTGCGGTGACGAAGTTGAACGCGGTTGCATCGGCTATCCCCACAAAGGGATTGTCCGATCTGTCGGCGATCGCGGTAGCATCGACGAGGACATAGTAGTCGCTCGAAGCGCTGAGATCGCCCACCGGATTGACCGTCACCGTATTCGCAGTGAACGTCACCTGGCTTGTATCCGCGGCGGCGATGGAACTCCAGACGGTGCCGTCACCGTTGTAGATGACGATGTCTCCAGCCCCCGCCATCACCGATTCATCGAAATTCAGGACGATATTCGAGCTCGCCGCGACTGCCGGTGCGTCGTCCGCAGGGGACATGGAGACGAGCGTCGGCGCCGTCACATCGGGTGCCTGATCGGGGAGGGAGGGATCGGCGATCGTCTGGTCGTCGAACTGGATCCACTCGAAATTGACGAGCGTATCGGTGCCGAACTTGCCGCTATTGCTGGAGACGGTCGTGACGCCGCCCGCGAATGTTATCGTGTAGTCGGCCAGATTGCCGATGAAGCAGGCCGTGTCCACGCCGCCGCAGGCGTTCAGCGTATCGTCGCCCCGCATGCCGTAGAAGGTGTTGTCGAGGCTGTTGCCCATGAGCACGTCGTCGCCGTCGCCGGCGATGGCGTTTTCGATCAGCGTACCGGCGGCAACGGTGAGGAACGCCGTTCCGGCGAGCGTCGATGTCTGCCCGGCGCCGAGATCGAGATACAGGTTGCGGTACATGGCCGCGGCGTCGATCCAGTCGGTCCCGCCGTCGCCATCCGACAGGGTCTGCCTGCCGGATTGGCCGGGCCGTCCGAGAACGGCGAGCACTTCGTCGGTGTAGTGGTAGACGTCGTTGGTCGTTACCGCCGAGCCGAAGCCCGTGAACTTCACGGAATTCAGCACGCCCGTATCATATCGATACGTATCCTCGATCTGCACCGTCCAGGTGCCCGCGCTCATTTCGCCGCGCAGGCCGTCGACGCCGAATGTGTAGTTGAAACCGTAATCCGATGTCGATGAGCTGCCCGTCGAGCCGTCATACAGGGTCATGACGGTGTTGGTGGGCGAGATGAGGCGGATTTCGAGGTCGGTGAACCATGTGTGGGTCAAATTGACGGTGAAGGACACATGCTCCAGGCTGACATTCTGCGCGACGTCGAACGAATAGTTCAGCGTGGACAGGTCGTTGATCGCCCGGTTTACAGCGATAGTGCCGGTCGTGATCGCGGCTTCATTCGCCGAGGTCGCCGCCGTCGGGTTGAGAACACTCCACACTTCCGACATGCGCACGGCGTTGTAGGCATTGACCATGCCATAGCCGTAGTCCTCGCTGAAATGCAGCCCGCCGCCGTTCCAGTTGTCGCCACCGTTCCATTTCCAGTAGGAGTCCTCGTAGGAGGTGACGCCGGTATAGAGACTGCCCGTCCCGGCCGCGGAATAGCTCAGGATGTTCTGAACGTCGCGCCAGCCGAGGTTTTCGTTGGCATCGAGCATCAGCGTGATGACGCCCGCCGTGATGGGGCCGGCCGCCGACGTGCCGCCGAACCTGTTGGTGTAGTCGCCGTTCAGGAGGCCGTTATAGCCCGAGCTGCCCAGAAGGTCGGTCGTCACCGACCCCGCCGGGGCGGAGACCAGGACATGCGCGCCATAGGTGGAGTAATACGTCACCTGCCCGTTGCTGCTCAGCGCGGCCACCGTCACCGTGTGGCGGGAGGCGTCGATCGAACAGCCATTGCCATCGACGTCGCTGTTTCCTGCCGACTTGACGTTGATCGTGCCAAGGCCGCCGCGGCCGTTTTCCGAAGCCGCCTGGAATTTGGCGCTGTCGCCCCAGGTATAAAAGCTCGGATAGGCGCCGTAGCTGTGGTTGGTGACGTCGAAATCGGACAGATGGTCGAGCGTTTGCAGGTACCGCGACCAATGGGAGTTGATATCGTCCTGCCCGCCGAAAATGCGGACGCCGGTCACGCTGGAGTCGTAGGCGACGCCGACACCGCCCTGGCCGTTGTCGTCAGCCGCGATCAGGCCCCCGACGCATGTGCCGTGGGGGTGGGGGCTCGATGAAAGGGGCTGGCCGTCGTTCAGCGTGCCGTTGATCGTGACATGGAGGGACGCGTCGTAATTCGCCGCCAGATCCCAGTGGGCGGCCTGCGTGCCAGTGTCCCAGATGCCGACGTGGATGCCGTTGCCGGCGTAGTCAGCCCAGATGCGTTGCAGGCCGAGCGTGTTGCTGCCAGTGTCGAAGCCGAGGCGCCCGATCAGGTACAGGTGCCATTGACTGCCGAGGAGCGGGTCGTTGGGAAGATATGTTGCGACCATGACCGGGTACTCACATATTTCGTCTCGGGCCCCGCTTGCCCGGGATCATTTCTGCGGTGTGCCGTCGACCGCGAGAACGCGTCCGACGCGGAGAGTTCGGCTACCCTGTTGGCAGGGCGAATGCTGAACCAGCGTGCCTTCGACATGAAGGCTTGTGCCGGTGGGATATTCGGTCATGCCAATCCCCATCATGGGGATGAGTTCGCCCGTGGCGAGCTTCAGGAGCGGGCACACGATGCCGCCGTCAACGAGAACCCCTTTCGTCGTCATGGTCTCGGACTGGTTCGGCTGTGGCATGGCTTCCTCGCAGGCCAGGAGAACCGCCATGGCGCTCAGCAACTGCCAAATACGTCGCATGGCTTGAAATCCACTTCGGCAATCTACTATTATTCGACCCAAAATATTACCTGCACATTTATTCGAGCGTGTTATCGCCAGAAGATTTAAGAACTGGTTTCAGATCCGGATCGAAAACGTCAAAATATGTTTATGCCCAAGTAAGCTGTCCCACGAGCTTCGTCTGGGAGCTGGCCGCATCTTAATTGTAGAGCAACCTTGTCGTCCGGTGCCGAGCGGCGCCGGGTTCTTTTGTGTCGCCTAAGAACCTGGTCAAGGCTTACGCTTTGAGTGAGATTTACGGCGTAACCTCGGCGCTATGCGGGCCACAACCCGGCTTCGCGGGTTGGCTGGCGCGCCGGGGCGGTGAGCGCCGCGACGAAGTTAATCAGGGACACCGTGGACATTGCGCGAACTTCCGCCTTCGCCAGCCGGACGGCCGCCGCCAAGCGGTGAGCTGCGCGCGGCGTTGAGCGCCTGCCGGTCGGCTTTCGCCGGGGTGGCCGTGTTCAGCGCTCTCAGCAACGTGCTGATGTTGACCGGCGCGATGTTCATGCTGGAAGTCTACGACCGCGTTCTGCCCAGCAGGAGCACGCCGACGCTGGTGGCGCTGGCGGTGCTGGCGCTGATGCTGTTCGCGGCGCAGGGGCTTTTGGACGTTGCGCGCTCGCGCATCCTGACGCGCGTCGGGGCGTCGCTCGACGAGGCGCTTGGCGGCCGCGTGTTCGAAGTGCTCCTGCGGATTCCGTCCGGTGGGGCGTCCGGCGACGGTCTGCAGCCGATGCGCGATCTCGATACGGTGAGGACGTTCCTTTCCGGCACGGGGCCGAACGCTCTGCTCGATATGCCGTGGCTGCCCTTCTACCTCGCCATCATCTTCATGTTTCACTGGCTTCTAGGGGTGGCGGCTCTGATTGGCACGATCGTGCTGGTCGGTCTGACGGTGTGCACCGAGTATCTGACGCGCAGGCCGGTCAAGGCCGCCACAGCCGAAGGCAGCATCAGAGCGGGGCTCGCGGAAGCCGGCAGACGCAACGCCGAGGTTCTGCACGCCATGGGGCTGGCACCGCGCTATAGCGGCCGCTACGCGGCCGTCAGCAACAGCCTCGTGGACAAGCAGATGGCGGCGAGCGACGTTGCGGGCGGCATCGGCGCGATCTCGAAGATGCTGCGGATGATCCTGCAGGCGGCCATGCTGGGGCTCGGCGCCTGGCTCGTCATTGTCGGACAGGCGAGCGCGGGCATCATCATCGCCGGGTCGATCCTCGTCGGGCGGGCGCTGGCGCCGGTCGATCTCGCCATCGCCAACTGGAAGCACTTGGTTGCGGCGCGCCAGAGCTGGGCGCGGCTTTCCAATCTGCTGTCGCTCTTTCCGGAGCAGGGGACGCGGCTCGCCCTGCCGGAGCCGCATCAGAGCCTCGCCGTGGAACACCTCACCGTGACGGAGCCGGCCGGCCCCCGGATCATCATCCGCGACATTTCCTTCGAGCTGCCAGCGGGGAGTGGGCTGGGCATCATCGGGCCGACCGCGGCGGGAAAATCGACGCTGGCACGGGCCATCGTTGGAGCATGGCGGGCGGCGAGCGGCCGGGTCCGGATCGACGGCGCCGGCCTGGACCAGTGGCCGCGTGAGGATCTGGGCCGCCAGATCGGCTATTTGCCGCAGGATGTCGAGCTGTTCGAGGGGACGGTGGCCGAGAACATCGCCCGCCTCGAGCCGTCGCCCGACGCGGAGAAGGTCATTGCCGCGGCGCACGCGGCGGGCGTGCACGATATGATCGTGAACCTGCGCGACGGCTATCAGACGCAGATCGGAGAGAGCGGCGCCGTGCTGTCCGCGGGCCAGCGGCAGCGTGTCGCGCTCGCCCGCGCGCTTTACGGCGATCCGTTTCTCGTCGTGCTCGATGAGCCCAATTCCAATCTCGATGCCGATGGCGATCGCGCGCTCGTCGAGGCGGTGCGCGGCGTGCGGGGGCGAGGCGGTATCGTCGTCGTCATCTCGCACCGGCCGAGTGCGCTGGAGGGGCTCACCCACGTTCTCGTCATGCAGGAAGGGCGCGTGGCGGCCCTGGGACCGCGCGACGAGATTCTGGCGCGCCTGCAGTCCGCGCCGGTCGCGGCTGCGGCCAAGGGGCAAGAGCAAGTGCTGCAAAAGCGGGCGGGTGAAGCGCAGGGGCGCCTTGCCAGGGTCGGCGATGCAAACCCGCGCGAATTGCCAGACCCCGCTGTGGATAGCGCCAGCGGCGCACCCGGCGGGAAGGAGCCGGTGGAATGAGCGGCGCTCCGATGCGACACCGGCGCTCGATCCGGCGAAATCTCTTTGGCGGCGCCGCTGTTGCGCTCGCGCTCGTTGCGCTGATCGGCGGCTGGGCGACGACGGCGGAAATCTCCGGCGCGGTCATCGCCAGCGGCAGGGTGGTCGTGGTCTCCGACGTCAAGAGAGTGCAGCACCCGTCGGGCGGCGTGATAGGGGAGATCGCGGTAAAGGATGGCGACGTGGTGCGGCAGGGCGATTTCCTCATTCGCCTGGACCCGACGATCACGCGGGCCAATCTGGCCATTGTCGTCAAGGGCCTTGACGAGCTTTATGCCCGTCGGGCGCGGCTTCAGGCGGAGCGGGACGCGCGGCCAGCCCCGGTCTTTCCGCCTGAATTGACGGCGCGCAGCGCCAATTCCGCGGTGGCCGCGCTGATGGAAAGCGAGCGGCGCTTCTTTGCGCTGCGCGCGAAGGCGCGGGCGGGCAATGTGAGCCGTCTCAAGGAGCGCATCCAGCAACTCCGCGAGGAGGTGACCGGTCACACCCAGCAGGCCGAGGCGAAGTCGAGGGAAATCAAGCTGATCAAGCGCGAGCTTGAAGGGGCGAGAAAGCTTTGGAGGAAGCAGCTTATTCCGATCGCGAAGATGACGGCGCTGGAGCGCGAGGCCGCGCGGATTGGCGGCGAGCGGGCGCAACTGAGCGCGCGCATCGCCGAGGCCAAGGGCAAAATCGCCGAAACGGAGCTGCAGATCCTTCAGATCGAACGCGATTTCAGCGCGGAAGTGGCGCGGGAGTTGCGCGATCTGGATGGGCGTGTCGGCGAACTCGTCGAGCGCAAGGTGGCCGCGGAGGAGCAGTTGCGGCGGGTCGAGCTGCGGGCGCCTCAGGACGGGGTTGTCCATGAGCTGGCTGTGCACACGGTTGGCGGCGTGGTCACGCCGGGCCAGGTGGTGATGCTGATCGTGCCGCTGGAGGATGATCTGGCCGTCGAGGCGAAGGTCAGCCCGTCGGACATCGACCAACTCGTGCCTGGCGCCGCAACCAATATCCGCTTCCCGGCGTTCAACCAGCGCACCACGCCCGACGTGGACGGCGTTCTTAGCCGGATTTCCGCCAATGTCACGACCGATCCGCGAACGGGCGAGAGCTATTACACGGTCCGCACGACGTTCGATGCCGGCAAACTGTCGAAGAGCACCGGGATCAAGCTCGTGCCCGGCATGCCGGCGGAGGTTTTCATCCGGACATCGTCGCGCAAAGCCATTTCCCTGGTTCTCAAGCCGCTCACGGACCAGCTGAACAAGGCGTTCCGCGAGGACTGAGCGGCGGGAAGCTTTGCGCTTCATCGTTCAGTACTGCCGGATCCGGACGCGGTTGCGGAACACCGGGGCCAGCTCGGGCTCGTAGAACGAGGCAAAGGTATCCAGTGCGTTGTCCCAGTCGCAGAGCCCGAGGCGTGTCGCCGCGATGAGCGCCTTGAGTTTCGCCTTTTGTGCCTGAAGGCGCCACCCATGCAGGTCGGCGCGTAGCTTGCGGCGGGCCCATTTGTGGAATTCGGCGATCGCGGCATTGCGGTGCCGGCGGCGAAGAAAGCGCCGGGAGGCTTGTAGAATGCGGATGGTTTGATGGCAGGTCAGCGCCTGGGGGGAGCCCGCGGCGCCGGCTGCCGCCAGCCCATAACAGACGGGTTCGCGGAGTTTCACAAGGCGCCCGCCGGCAGCTACGCGCAGTGTCAGAGCAAAATCCGGGCAGGAGATGAGGTCTTCGGGCAGGGGCGCGGCCTGGCGCACCCTTGCGGTCCGATAGATGGCGCGCGCGCTGGAGAAGCCCATGAGCTGGATCAGGTGCAGCAGCGAGTCCGGTTCCAGGACGGCGGCATAAGAGACCGGCCGCACGGCGTCGAGTTCGCTCTCGGATAGCGGACCGGGACCATAGGGGAGCGCGCGGCCATAAGCGACATCGGCATTGTCCATGGTTGCCATGTCGATGAGGTATTCGGTCGAGCGGGTGATGAGCGGGCTGCAGCAGTCGCAAAGCCGAAGCCATTTGCCCTTGGCCAGCGGGATGGCGCGGTTGAGCGCGGCGTATACGCCAGCGTCTCCCTGCTTGACGAAGGTAACGTGCTGGCGCGTCACGGCGAATTGCTCGCACAAGTCGATGGAGCCGTCGGTCGAGCCGTCGTCGACGATGATGACCTCGCCGGGAGTCAGTTCCTGTTCGCGGGCGATGCTTTCCAGCACGCAAGGCAGGTAGGCAGCCTTGTTGTAGGACGTGAGGATGTAGGAAACACCGGCCATAACGCACCACTTCGCACGGGCGCGGCGATCCGCGCTTCTGTTGTGCAGTCCTAACCGGCAGAAGGGTGCGATGCAATCTAAAATAGATACGCAATAACAACCGCGCGTAATACGGGTATTGTGAAAGCCTTTCCGCGGCGACGAAGAGAGCTCACGACGTGGCGCACTACGCCCGGGCGTGACGTAAAGCACTGACCCAGGCCGGGTATGGTGAGAAAATGTGAAAAACCGGCGGTGAAGCGTTCAGACCGCCTCGCGCTCGTCCTCGCCCTGCGCATACTGGATATCGTAGAGCCGCGCGTAAATGCCGCCCGCCGCGATCAGTTCGCGGTGCGTGCCGCTTTCGGCGAGACGTCCCTTATCGATAACGTGGATGCGATCGGCGTTCAGGACAGTCGCCAGCCGGTGAGCGATAACCAGCGTCGTGCGGCGCTCCGTCAGTTGGGCCAGGGCGCGCTGGATGGCCTGTTCGGATTCGCTGTCGAGCGCCGATGTCGGCTCGTCCAGCAGAATGATGGGGGCGTTCTTGAGGAACGCGCGCGCGATGGAGATGCGCTGGCGCTGGCCGCCGGAAAGCTGGCCGCCCAGTTCGCCGACCTGCGTGTCATAGCCGTTCGGCAGCGCCTCGATGAAATGATGCGCGTGGGCAGCCTTGGCGGCGGCAACGATGGCTTCCTCGCTGGCATTGTCGAGCCCGGCGGCGATGTTCTCACGCACGGTGCCGGTGAAAAGGAAGACATCCTGGCTGACAAGTGAAATCTTGGACCGGAGTGAAGACAGGCGTACGTCGCGAATATCCTGCCCGTCGATGCGCACCGCGCCGAGCTGCGGGTCCCAGAACCGCAGGATAAGGTTCATGATGGTGGTCTTGCCGCTGCCCGAAAGGCCCACGAGCGCCGTCGTCTTGCCCGCCTGGGCGGCGAGCGTCAGGCCGGTGAGCACATTGGCCTTCGGCTCATAACCGAAGGTCACGTCCTCAAGCCCGATTTCACCCTTGGGCACGTTCAGCGCCGGCGCATCGGCCTGTTCTTCGATCACGGGCTGTGTATCGGTCAGGTCATACATCATCTGCAGCATGATGCAAGCCTGACTGAGCTGCAACTGCACCCGCCCCAGGCGGCGCGCCGGTTCATAGGCCATCAGCAGCGCCGTGATGAAGGAGAAGAACTCGCCCGGCGTTTCGTTGTAGGTCAGGCTGCGCCACCCCGCGTAGAGGATGACCGCGGCCACCGTGATGCCGCCGAGCGTATCCACCAGCGGATTGACGCGCGCATTGACGGAAACCAACTTGTTGGACAGCCGTTCCACAGACCGCACCGCACCGTCCATGCGTGTCCGCATCGCGTCTTCCAGCGTGAAAGCCTTGACGACGCGGATGCCCTGCGAGGTCTCGCGCATGGTGTTGATGATATGCGAGGCGGACATGAGTTCTGACTTTACCACGCCGCCGAGGCGCTTCATGAACTTCCTTTGCGCGTAGGCGCCAATGGGCAAGCCTACGGCGCAGATGGCGAACAGCACCGGCTGCTGCACGACCATCACGGCGACGAGGCTACCGAGCGTCATGAGGTCGCGCCCGAGGCTCGTGGCCAGAAGGTTGAGGGCATTGCGCGCCGACTGGGCGATCTGCGTGACCTGCACGATGAGGTCGGAGGAGGCGCTCCGCTGAAAAAAGGACAGATCCTGGGTAAGGAGGCTGTCGTACAACTTGCGCTGCGTCCCGGCGACGATACTGTTGCCGATGCGCGCTAGGAGAACTTCCTGGAAATAGGAAGCGGCGCCCTTGGCGACGTAGATGGAGACGACCACGGCGGGGATCCAGACGAGGGCGCCCGGCTGCCGGTCGACGAAAATCAGGTTGATGACGTCCTTCATAAGGTAGGCGGCGCCGCCCGTGCATGCGGCGGCGATGAACATGAAGACGAAAGCAACGGCATAACGCGGCGCGTATTGGCGCCAGTTTTCGGAAAGAAGCCGCCCGACAAGCCGAAGCTGGTCCTTCGGCAATATCATCTCCAGAATAACCATGAAATCCGCCACCGTCTCGTCGCCGGAGCGCGCATTCCAGAATGCGCGGCGCTCGATAAGGTCATAGACCGTTACCTGTCGTGTGTCAAAAGCACCACCGCAGGCTATACAGCTTTTCGCACCGGGAACAGCGCAAAAGATTAACGGCGGGCCAGTGTCCGGCCCGCCGCGATATGGATTGACGCGAGACCCGTCACTTCTTGCAGGTATTGATGCCGAGAAGGGCGTAGGGCGGGCACCAGCCGATGATCCCGGTCAGAAGCGGTATGACGCCGATCCAGCCCCACGGCGTCTGCGGGCCGACAAATACGAGCGCGATGAGCACCACGCCGACGATAATGCGCAAAATACGATCAATCCCACCGACATTGCTAGTCATGGCAACACCCTCCGTTGATTTTGAAGCCACCAGAATAGACCCGTTTTCAGGCGTCTGTATGTAACTAAGTCACGATCGCCTGCAAGAACCGTGCGAGCCTCCGTTTCTTCGCCGGCAGACTTGGCGTCATCGCGGCGATCAGCTTTCCGCGGCGAGCCGCGCCAGCGCGCCACGGTCCTGAAGCGTCACTGAGCCGCGCCCCACGGCAACCCAGCGGCGGCGCTGGAATTCGTGGAGCTGGCGGCTGATCACCTCGCGCGCGGTACCGAGCTCGGCGGCGAGCTGCTGATGCGTTACCGCCAGAACGTCGCGGACGCCCGCCAGTTCGAGGAGCTTGTGAGCGAGGCGGATGTCGATGCGGGCGAAGGCCACGTCCTCGATGAGCCGAAACAGGTTGGTCAGCCGGAAGGAGAAGGCGCTGAAGACGAAGCGGCGGAATACGGCCGACTCGGCGAGCAGGGATTCGAACACCGCCCTCGGGATGGCGACGGCCTCGACTTCCGTTTCCGTGACGGCCTCGGCGAGGTACCCTTCATGGCCCATCAGGCAGGCGGTCGTGAGCGGGCAGCTCTCCCCGGCGGTGACGCGGTAGAGCACGATCTCGCGCCCGCTTTCCGAGACCTGCTGCACGCGGATGGAACCGCTGATGACGAGGAGGAAACTCTCCGGCATCTGGCCCGTGCCGAACACCCGGGCGCCAGCCGGGACCTGCACGAAACGGCTCGCCGCGTCCAGCATGGAGCGCTGCGGACCGTCCAGGCCCGCGAGGCCGGGAAACGTGTCGATCCATTCATTTTGCTGCGGCATGTGCGCCTCTCCCCCCATTCTTGCCACACAACCGGGTACAGCCCGCAGCAAGTTCGCATGAGCGCGTGCGGCGAATGGGGTGCGAACTTGCTTCGGGCTGTACTAGCACGGGATGCGAGGCAGCGGAACGGGATGCGAATGGCGCGTGTCAGGGCCTGAAGAGCTTCCACAGCGGCTTCTTCACGGTCGTCGCCAGCTTGACCATCGTGTCGACCGAGATGTTCGACCTCCCGGTCTCGATCTCGGAAATATGCGACTGCGCAACGCCGGTAAGCTGGTGAACGTCGCGCTGGCTGAGGTTCATTCTTTCGCGGGCAAGGCGCAGGTTGCGGCCGAAGACCATGCGATCTACTTCGCTGTCCACGCCCGGCATGGCGTTTTTCGACATCGGCTCGTTTCTCCGGTTCGAGACCTGTTTGACATGGCGGCCCACGGGCCGTTGTGCAGTATGCCCCGTCTTTTCGCCGTTCTTGTCGTCAACCTTATGGCGGCGATTGGCTATACGCAATTGGGCAAACGCCGGGTCAGGAGAATCCCGAATATGGTGTCCGCCGAGCGTCTTCCTTATTGCCGCGAGGCGCGCTGGCCGGGGGGAATCCGGCATCGGCCGTGCTTGATATCGGCGGCATAATCATGGCAATTCATAGGGGATGAGCGGCGGCACGCTATCGAAAGAGCAATATCAATGTGCCGAAGGGAGGATCGTGAATGAAAATCACGGGGGAGAAGCTGCTGGCCGCGCCGCAGGACGCCGTCTGGCGGGCGCTGAACGACCCGGAAGTGCTGCGGCAGTCCATTCCCGGCTGCGAGCGCTTCGAGCAGACCGGCGCGAACGCCTACAATGCCGTGGTCGCCGCCAGGATCGGGCCGGTGCAGGCACGCTTTGTTGGGAATGTCACCTTGTCCGACCTCGATCCGCCGAGTGGCTATACGATCTCCGGCGAAGGCTCGGCGGGGCCGGCGGGCAGTGCGAAGGGTCGCGCGCAAGTCCGGCTCGAACCGGCGGAAGGCGGCACGCGCCTGACCTGGAGTGCTGAGGCCCAGATTTCGGGAAAGCTGGCGCAGGTCGGTTCGCGGCTGATTGACTCCGCGGCGAATATGATGGCGGGCCAGTTCTTCGACCGCTTTCAGCAGGTTGTGGCTGGCGAGACACCGCCGGAGCGTCCGGCGCGCGCCGTGCCGCTCTGGGTCTGGGCGGCGGCTGCCCTGGTTATCGCACTCGCGGCCTACCTGCTGCTCCGCTGAAGCTACGCGGCGCGAGCGGCAGGCGGATGAGCCGAGCTGTGAGCCCCGCTCGGAACGGATGGCCTGTTGTGACCGCGCTTTGACGCGGGGCACTTCCCGCTCCGCGTGCGCACCACCGGGTGAATGCTGGCCGGGTCAGGGTCTCGGCTTGCGCTCGGGGACCGGGACGTTTGCATTGCCAGCCGTCGTCCCCGCCGTGTCGGCGCTCGAACTCACGGCGACGGCCGGGACGGTCGCGGTGACCGTGCTTACCGTTGCCTGCGTGGTCGTGATAGATGGCTTCTCACCCCCTGCGGTGCCTGCAGGCTTGGGCTCGGCCGCGGCTTTCGCCTCGGCGGCCTTTTTGGCCGCGGCTCTCGCGCGGAACTTCGCTTCAATCTTACGCCACTCGACGACATTCTTTTTGTGCTGCGCAAACGTTTCCGCGAAAATGTGCCCGCCTTTGCCGTTCGCCACGAAGAACATATCGTCGATCTTGGCGGGCCGCAGCACGGCTTCGAGCGCGGCACGGCCGGGGTTGGCGATCGGCGTCGGCGGCAGGCCGCCATTGCGGTAGGTGTTGTACGGCGTCATCTGCCGCATGTCCGTCTTGGTAATGGGACGCCCCAGCGTGCCCTTGCCTCCAGACAGCCCATAGATGATCGTCGGGTCTGACTCCAGCCTCCTGCCCTTTTTCAAGCGGTTGAGGAAGACCGCCGCGACCTTGGCGCGCTCGTCAACCTGACCGGTCTCCTTTTCCACGACGGAGGCAAGCGTTATGGCTTCCTGCCTGGTCCTGATCGGCAGCCCGGCACTGCGCTTCGGCCAGATCTTGTCCATGAACATTTCCTGCTCGCGCTGCATCCGCGCGAGAAGATCCTGGCGCGTCGTACCGCGCGCATAGCGGTACGTGTCCGGCAGGAGCGATCCTTCCCGCGGCACCATCGTGATCCGGCCCTTCAGCTCTCTCTGGGCGTTGAGACGCCTGACGACCTGATAGCTGGTCATCCCCTCGGGGACCGACACGCTGTGAAGAATGGCCTTCCCCTCGACGAGCGTGTCCAGCACCTCGCGCATGGTCGCGCCCTTCTTGATGGCATACTCGCCGGCTTTGAGCTTGCTCTGGACACGGAAATAGAGCACCACGCTGGCAACGAACACAACGCGGTCGGAGATAACGTTCTCGCGTTCCAGCCGCGCGGCGATTTCGCGGACGCCCTCGCCTCTGGGCACCACGACAACCGTGTCGTATTCCAGCGGCCCCGGCTGATCGAAGCGGGCATAGAGATAGGACATCCCTGCCGCCATGCCGATGAGCACGACCAGCAGAGCGCTGATCCCTATGTTGAGAAACCTCAACACAGGATGCTGCTGCCATAACGTCCGGTCCAAAGGCGGCTCCGGTGCATGTCCGGGTTCAAGCGCCTCGGCGGGGCTGCGCGGCAAGGAGGCGTAGTCCCGAGGCGGCCTATACCTGCGATTTTGATCCCACTGAGTCCTATCGCCCGGCATATGGATACGCTCGCTAACCTCAAAATTCCCGGTCAGAAAAACCAACCAAATATGGCAAAAGGGAGGTTGCCGTTTCAACCACCCCGCTCTGTTGCTCTCCCGCTACCCGTCAATCGGCAACGCGGCGGAAGACCAGAGAGGCGTTGGTTCCGCCAAATCCGAAGGAGTTGCTGAGCACCGTGTCTATCCTACGCTGCTGCGCCTTGTGGGGCGCGAGGTCGATGGCGGTGTCCACCGACGGGTTGTCCAGATTGAGCGTCGGCGGCACCATGTTGTCGCGGATAGCGAGTGCGGAGAAGATCGCCTCGACCGCGCCCGCCGCTCCGAGGAGATGGCCGGTCGCCGACTTGGTGGACGACATGGCGAGCTTTCCCGCCGAATTGCCGAACAGCCGCTCGACCGCGGCAAGTTCGATCTCGTCGCCCATGGGCGTCGAAGTGCCGTGCGCGTTGATGTAGTCGACATCGGCCGGTGCGATCCCGGCGCGTTTCACCGCCGCTTGCATGCAGCGCTCGGCGCCATCGCCGCTCTCGGCCGGGGCGGTGATATGGTAGGCGTCGCCCGACATGCCGTAGCCGATGATCTCGGCATAGATCTTTGCGCCTCGCGCACGCGCGTGCTCGTATTCCTCGAGAACGACGATGCCCGCGCCCTCGCCCATCACGAAACCGTCGCGGTCCCGGTCATAGGGGCGCGAAGCCCGGTGCGGTTCGTCGTTGAAATGCGTGGACAGCGCACGGCATGCCGCGAATCCCGCGACGGCAAGACGGCAGAGTGGCGATTCGGTGCCGCCCGCGACCATGACGTCGGCATCTCCCAGCGCGATGATCCGCGACGCGTCGCCGATCGCGTGCGCGCCGGTGGAACAGGCTGTGACCACGGCGGAGTTCGGGCCGCGCAGACGGTTGCGGATCGAGACATAGCCCGAGGCGAGATTGATAAGACGGCCGGGAATGAAGAACGGGCTGAGGCGTTTCGGGCCCTTCTCAGCCATGAGCAGCGAGGCCCTCTCGATGCCCTGCAGCCCGCCGATGCCGGAGCCGATCAGGACGCCGCTCGTGGCGCAATCCTCGTCCGATTCGGGATGCCAGTTGGCATCATTGAGAGCCTGATCGGCGGCAGCGATGGCGTAGACGATAAACTCGTCAACTTTGCGCTGCTCCTTCTGCTCCATCCACTCGCCGGGATCATAGCCGTCGTCCGCGGAGTGTCCGCGCGGAATAAAGGCTGCGACCTTGCAGGCCAGATCGGACGCGTCGAATTCCGTGATGGCGCGTATGCCGGTCTCACCGGCAAGGATGCGCTTCCAGCTTGCTTCGACACCGCATCCGAGCGGTGTAACCATCCCAAGGCCCGTTATGACGACGCGCCGCATCATGCCTCCGGTTCCCTCCAAAACTTTTGCCGCTCTGAAGCGTCCGCATGGAAATACCGCCGCCTGCTTGCGCAAGCCGGCGGTTTTTCATGGGAGCCGTTCAGAGCACGGCTGCTTCAGGCACTGGCATGCTCTTCAAGGAAGCGAGTGGCGTCGCCGACGGTCTGAATCGTCTCGGCGGCGTCGTCCGGTATTTCGCAGCCGAATTCTTCCTCGAACGCCATGACCAGCTCGACCGTGTCGAGGCTGTCGGCGCCAAGATCGTCGATGAAGCTGGCATTATCGGTGACCTTGTCGGCCTCGACGCCAAGATGTTCGACCACGATCTTCTTCACACGCTCAGAGATATTCTCGCTCATGCTATTGCCTCACCATTGCTCCCAAAAACTCCTGCTCGGAAAACCGAACATAAAACTCTCACTGTCCCACCCGAAACCAGGCTGCGACATCAAGCCCGGGAACGCTGAGGATTCGGCTGGCACCACTGAACGAAAGCACTTCTTCAAGGGATTCCATGCCGGCGTGCGAGAGGTTCGCGTTCGGTAGCATAGTTTGCGGTGGCTCGCCACCGCTCAACACTGCCACTTTTCTAACTAAATCATCGCCATCCCGCCGTTCACATGAATGGTCTCTCCGGTGATATAGCGAGCCTCGCTGCTGGCCAGATAGACGACCGCGGCGGCGATGTCCTCCGGCTTGCCGAAAGCGCCGGCCGGGATCGCGCTCTTGATGCCCTCGACCTGTTTCTCGTTCAGTGCGTCCGTCATCGGCGTTTCGATGAAGCCGGGTGCGATGCAATTCGCAGTGATGCCGCGCGAAGCCACCTCGCGCGCCAGCGATTTCGTCATGCCGACCATGCCGGCCTTGGAGGCGGCGTAGTTGCCCTGTCCCGGATTTCCGACAACGCCGCTCACAGACGCGATGTTGATGATGCGGCCGTAGCGCTTGCGCATCATGGTGCGCAGGGCGGTCCGGCAGAGGATGAAGGTTGCGGTGAGATTAACGGCGATGACCTCGTCCCACTCCTCGTCCTTCATGCGCATGAAGATGTTGTCGCGGGTGATCCCGGCGTTGTTGACGATAATGTCGACCGAGCCGAGCGCGGCTTCGGCCTCGCCGAAGAGACTGCCGACGGCCTCGCGGTCCTTGAGATTGCACGGAAGCGCCGTCACGTCGCCGATTTCGGCCGCGAGTGCGGTGAGCCGGTCCGCCCGCGTGCCGGATATCGCGACTTTGGCGCCCTGCGCCTTCAGCGCCCGCGCGATCTCGCCGCCGATGCCCCCTGTCGCGCCGGTGACCAGCGCTCCCTTTCCGGTTAGATCAAACATGCTCGCGCTCCATCAGTTTGCCGCTTCAGGAGAGGCGCCCAGGCCCGCGATATCGTCCGGCGTGCCGATGGCCTTGCCGGTCACGCGCTGGTCGATGCGCCGGGCCATGCCGCTCAGCACCTTCCCCGCGCCGATCTCATAGGCGAGCGTCACGCCCTGTCCGGCCATATATTCGATGCTCTCGCGCCAGCGCACGCTTCCCGTGACCTGTTCGACGAGCAGGCGGCGTATGGTCTCCGGATCGTTGACGGGCGTGGCGGTGACATTGGCGATGAGAGGCACGGCGGGCGCCTTGATGGTGGCGGTGCTCAGCGCTTCGGCCATGCGCTCGGCGGCGGGCTGCATGAGCGCAGAATGGAACGGCGCGCTCACCGGCAGCGGCATGGCGCGGCGCACGCCGTAATCCTTCGAAATCTGCATGGCGGCGTCGATGGCCGCCCTGGCGCCGCTGATGACGACCTGCCCCGGAGCATTGTCGTTGGCGACCTGGCAGACGAGATCGGTGGCGCTGTTGCCCTCGGCAGCGATCTTGGCGGCGACCTCCATGTCGGCGCCGAGCAGCGCAGCCATGGCGCCCTGTCCCACCGGGACGGCGTCCTGCATGGCCCTGCCGCGAATGCGCAGAAGGCGCGCGGCGTCCGCCACGGTGATCGAGCCGGCGGCGGCCAGCGCGGAATATTCGCCCAATGAATGTCCTGCGACAAATTGCGCCGACGCCACGCTCCACTCCTTCACCGCCTCCAGCACGCGTATGACGGCAAGGGAGACCGCCATCAGCGCAGGCTGCGCGTTCTCGGTCAGCGTAAGACGGTCTTGCGGCCCTTCCCACATGATCTGGGAAAGCTTCTCGCCAAGCGCGGCGTCCACTTCTTCAAAGACGGCGCGGGCTTCGGGGAATGCCGCGGCAAGGTCTTTGCCCATGCCGGTGAACTGGCTTCCCTGGCCGGGGAATGTAAAGGCGATGCCCATGAATGAACGAAACGACCCTGGATTTGGCTGCTAGGAACGCCGTCCGGCGCGTGGCGCTAAAGACAACTCGTCCGGCGCGTGGCGCCAAAGACAACTATTGCACCGGCAATGTCAAGCATTCGTTCATACTCGTTAAACGACAATGGGGGGTTGCGGGTTTCGCCTCTCTGCCCCTCCCTGCGGCGCGCGCATCGACGACGCGGCTCGCCCTTGCAAATGGCACGAATTCCCGTATAAGCAACGCCATCGTTCCGGCTGGAGGCTGAACGGAAGCCGCTAAGGTTCTGCCTTGCGGTTGTGGGCGCCGCCCATGAATTCTTCCGGTGTTTCCGCTCTTTCGAGTCTTTGATGAGTCCTTCCCTGGCGGGTGTTTCCCCCGTGGACGGCTCAAAAGGGGCTTCGCGCCGGGGCATTTCGTTCGCAATCCAGGGAAAGGCGCATCATGCCGCTTTACGAACATGTATTTCTTGCGCGCCAGGACATAACGGTGCAGCAGGCTGCCGCTTTGCAGAAGACATTCCAGGCCGTCCTCGAGGAGAATGGCGGGAAGGTCGGGAAAGTCGAATATTGGGGCCTCAAATCGCTGGCCTACAAGATCAAGAAGAACCGCAAGGCGCACTACACGCTGGTGAATGTCGAGGCGCCGCACGAGGCCGTCGCCGAAATGGAGCGGCAGATGAGCCTGTCGTCGGATGTTCTCCGCTTCATGACCCTCCGCGTCAAAACCCTCGACGACAAGCCGTCGGCGATGATGAAGCGCTCCGACGAGCGTGGCGATCGCGGTGACCGGCGTGGCCCGCGGCGCGACCGCGAGGGCGGTGGTCCCCGTGGTGATCGTGGCGAAGGCGGCCCGCGTGGCGATCGCCCCGACCGCAGTGATCGCGCCCCGCGCCCAGAAGCCGCTTCCGAAGGAGATGCCGCATGACCGCCTCACCGTCGCCGGCCCGCCGGCCTTTCCATCGCCGCCGCAAGACCTGCCCGTTCTCAAGTGATGCCGCACCGGTCATCGACTATAAGGACGTGAAGCTGTTGCAGCGTTTCACCTCCGAGCGCGGAAAGATCGTGCCCAGCCGCATCACCGCCGTCTCCGCCAGGAAGCAGCGTGAGCTGGCGCGGGCGATCAAGCGGGCGCGGTTTCTGGGGCTGATCCCCTATCTTGTGAGATAAAGAATGGTCTGCCCCGTGGCGGCCTGGATAGCGGGCCGCACGGCGGGGGCCATATTGTTGAAATGGCAGGAGAAGCGGGCCCGGCGCCCGCCACGGACCTGGGTTGGGGCGGTCGGCCGGGTGAGCCTGTTTCGCCTCTAACCGCTTGGCGGCGGGACAGCGAACGACACGATGAGAGCAACTCCTCAACTGATAGGCGCCGTCGCCGGCCTTGTCGCCGCCGTGCTCTATATGTCGCTGGCGACGAAGACGCTGCTTGCCGTCGGATTGTTCGCGCTCACGCCGCTCCCCATTCTCCTCTCCGGCCTCGGCTGGGGCATAGGCGCGGCGCAGATCGCCTTTCTGACCTCCGCCCTCCTTGTCGGTATCTCCATGACGCTCTCGGGCGCGACAGCCTACGCGATCAGCGTCGGCGTGCCGAGCCTCATCCTCGCGCATCTGGTCCTCATTTACCGCACACTGCCGCAGGTGTCCGTCGAGGGCGAGAAGGAGCCGCCCATCATCGAATGGTATCCGCCGGGAAGCATCATCGCCTGGACGGCCGTCATGGCCGGCATTGTCGTTGCTGCCGGGCTGGCCGTCTTCGGCGACATCGATACCTACCGCAAGGCCGTCCGCGAGATGCTGCCGCCGGTGTTGAAGCTCATCCAGCCGATGCTCAGGGAGACACCGGACGCGGCGAGCCTCGATCGGGTCGCCACAGCTCTTGCCCATGTCACGCTGCCCGTATCCGCGGCGGTGACATGGCTTCTGATCATGCTGGGCAATGTGTGGCTGGCGGCGAAGAGCGCGGCGATTTCCGGGCAGCTCGCGCGTCCGTGGCCCGCCCTGATGTATCTCGACTATCCGCCGCTGTTCACGGCAGGGATTTTCGCCGCCATCGGTCTTGCCTTCCTGCCTGGCCTGGCCGGCGTCATGGCCGTGGGCTTTGTCGGCGCGTTCGCACTGGCCTTCCTGCTGATGGGCCTGACGGTGATCCATGTGCTGCTCGGCGCGTCGCGCTTCAAGCCGGTGCTACTCACGGGCATCTATATCGGCGTCGTCATCAACCCCTGGGTCGCCCCCGTCATCATTCTTCTGGGGCTGGCCGAACCGTTTCTCGAACTGCGCAGACGCGCATTGCAGTCATCAGCGCCCCCCGGCGAACACCGCGGGCCCTGACATACAAGGAGCAGCAGACATGCAGATCATTCTTCTCGAACGCGTCGGCGGCCTCGGCCAGATGGGCGATGTCGTCAAGGTGCGCGACGGTTACGCCCGCAACTTCCTTCTGCCGAAGGGCAAGGCGCTGCGCGCCACCAAGGACAATCGCGCCCGTTTCGATCGCGAGCGCTCCCAGCTCGAAGCCCGCAATCTCGAGCTGAAAAAGGAGGCGGACGCCGTCTCCGGCAAGCTGGAGGGCAAGAGCTTCATCGCCATCCGCCAGGCCAGCGATGCCGGGCACCTGTATGGTTCGGTCTCGACGCGCGATATCGCCGAACTCATCACCGAGGGGGGCTTTTCCATCGAACGCACCCAGATTCTGCTCGAACGGCCGATCAAGACGCTCGGCCGGCATCCGGTGCGCGTCCGGCTGCATCCGGAGGTCGAGGCCGGCGTCCTGGTGAACGTCGCGCGTACGCCTGAGGAAGCCGAGCGGCAGGCCCGCGGCGAGGACGTCACCGTGATGCGTGACGAGGAAGATGAGGTTGCCGCCGAGGAGGTGTCCGAGGAAGACGCCGCTCCGGCTGAAGAGGAAACCGAGCAGGAATAGGGCAGGGCGGTGCCCCGCGCCGCTCCTGGCTTCTCCACACGGACAGGGCAGGGCCTCAGGGGCGGTCGCTTACGCCCTCTGTCCGGCCTGCTTCTGGTGCGGGCTGCGCGCGGTAGTAGCCGTAGCCCCATTGCTTCCGCCAGCGCACCGTGGCCAGCGACTTGTCCACCTTGTTGAGCGCGACGCCCAGCACATTGGCCTGCGCCGTGAAAAGCACGCCCGCCGCGCCGGTGACGACATCGATCGGTGTTACGCCCCATTCGGTCACCAGGATTACGCCGTCGAGAAGTGCGGCGATCGTGGCGGCATCGACGATCGGGTTGACCGGCGGCAGGTCGGCGACGATCATGTCGTAGTGATCGCGGAGAGACCGCAGGAGCGAGCGCATCGCGGGCGATGTGAGCAGGTCGTAGGAGACCGGCGCGTCCGAGAGGGCCAGCGGCAGGATGTCCGGCGTAAGGCCGCTCCCCGTCTTGATCGCCCGTTCATATCCCAGCGAACCGCCCAGCACTTCGAGCAGTCCGGTTTCCGCGCCCGGCGCGAAATAGGCGCTGGCGGCGGCGCGGTGAATATCGCAGTCAAGGATCAGGGTCCGCCCGGCGCTGGCTGAAAACAGGGCCGCGAGGTTGGCGGCGACGGTGCTCTTGCCCTCCTCCGGCAGAGCGGAGATGATGCCGACACATTTGATGGCCCGGGGGTCGCCAGACGGGACGATGGCCGCTTTGAGCGCCTTGAGCGCCCCCGCGAAGGGCGAGAAGGGCGCGTTGATTGCCATGCGGAATTCATCGCCCTCCAGCACTGTCTCCGGCGAGGGCAGCCTTTCCATGCTCCGCCCGCCCGCCGGAGCCGTGGGCGCCACCTTTTCCAGTTGCGGGATCAGCGTGAGGCAGGGCAGGCCCGTCTGTTCGCGGATCTGCCACGCGGAGCGCACGCTGTCGTCGAGCGCGTTGCGCATGAAGGCGACGCCGAATCCGGCCAGGAGGCCGGTCAGCCCGCCGAACGCCAGGATGAGCTTGCCTCGCGGCTCGCTCTTGAGGAGGGGGCGGGTTGCCTCCGTGATGATGCGCGCGTTCGATACCGGGAAGGACTGCCGCTGCACCGCCTCGGTGAATGCCCGCTGGTAGGTTTCGTAGATGCGCCGGTAGGTTTCCGCCGTGGTCTCAAGCTCGGTGAGCGTCACGGCGCGCTGCGAGGCGCGGTCCCGTCCGGTGCCACGCGGTTGCCGCTGCTCCTCCACCGGCCGGCCCGTGTCCGTTCCTTCGGCGGGCGGGCGTGCCGCAGCGGCGTCTCCAGCCACATCCTTGCGCTGCTGCGGCAGACGGTAGCTGCGTCCGGCGCGGAAAGCCTCAAGTTCGCGCGCCGCCTTGTTGAGCTGCACTTTCAGCTGACCGAGCCGCTTCTCCAGCCATTCGCTGCCCTGCTGGGCGGCCCTGGCATTGGCTTTGAGCTGGTCCTGAATGTAGAGTTCGGCCAGCGTGTTGGCGATCCGGGCGGCCTTAGCCGGGTCCACGGAGGTGAAAGAAATCGAGATCGCGTAAGACTGCCCCACGCGGCGGACATCGAGATCCTTGAGGAAAGCCTCCACCGCTATTCTGCGCCGGGCATATTCGGCGAGGTCGCCGCGCGGCGGTTCCGGCGACGATACGATGCCGCGCATCAGGAGGCCGCCAAGCTGAGCGAAAAGGGAGGGCGGTCCAGGCTGAAACTCCTTGTCCTTCATCAGGTCGAGCTTGTCGATGGCGCCGGTCGCCAGCGACTCCGAGCGCAGCACGGCGATCTGCCCTTCCACCTGCGCCACGTCGAGAGCGGGCGCCTGGGCGCCGGGCGTCGGGTCGCGAACGATCTGGATGGTTGCCGGGTCGATCAGGATCTCGGCCGTGGCGGTATAGCGCGGGGTGGCGGTGAACACCAGGACGGCGGCAAGCACGATGCCGGCGACAAGCGCAACGCTGATCGTGACCGAATAGCGCCGGACGAAGCGCCAGACATCCGTGAAACTCACATATTCCTGCTCATGGGCGCGGGGCTCCGGCACCTCCCAGGGTCTTCTCCGGTCGTCGGACGGGCTTTGGGCCATAATCTTCCGCTTCACTACGGCAGGTGCAGCCGCTCACTCCTTTATGCCAGGAAAGCAATTTACAGTTTTACAACCGGAACGCGAAAAAGGCACCCGATGCCGAAATACCGTGTTTACGTAAGGCCCAGATGTTGGGATTATGGCGCTGTGCCCCACGCCAGGATGGATCATGACCAAGACAGCTTTGCCTTTCGGCCTCTGGCCCTCTCCTTTGTCTCCGGAGGCGGTCGCGGGCCAGTCGGCGCGCTTTGAGAGCGTCGCCCTGAATGACGGTGTGGCGCTGTGGACCGAGTTGCGCCCGGCCGAAGGCGGCCGCGCGGTTATTGTGCGCAAGCGGCCCGGTGAGCCGCCCGAGGACATCCTTCCGCCCGGTTTTTCCGCCCGCTCGCGCGTGCACGAATATGGCGGTGGCGAGTTTCTGGCCGTGTCCGGCGCGATCTATTTCGCCAATCAGGCCGACCAGGATGTTTGGCGCCTCAGCGACGGGGCCGCGCCCGAACGCGTGACGGACGCTCCGTCCATGCGCTTCGCCGACTTCGCCCTGGATGCGGCGCGCAATCGCCTGATCGCGGTTGCCGAACGCCACGCCCTGGCCATGCCCGGCGAGCATCCCGAGAACCTTCTCGTCGCCATTGCGCTCGACGCCACGCCTGACCGTGCGGTGAGCCCGCTCGTTCGCGGCCAGGATTTCTACGCCAGCCCGCGGTTGTCGCCCGATGGCCGCCGCCTCGCCTTTCTGTCCTGGGATCTGCCGGATATGCCGTGGGAGGCCGCCGCACTCCATGTCGCCGAGGTCGGGGATGACGGCGAGATTGGACCGGCGGTCCGCATCGCGGGCGGCGGGGCTGCGGAAGGAGCGGCGTTCCAGCCCGAGTGGCGCGAGGACGGCGTGCTGGTGTTTGCCTGCGACAAGAGCGGGTGGGGCAATCTCTATGCGTGGGATGGGGCCGAAGCGACGCCGCTTCTCCCGATCGAAGCGGAATGCGCCAAGCCGCTGTGGTCGCTGAGCGCGCGGTCTTTCGCGCTGCTGCCCGGCGGGCGCATCATCGCCTGCGCCGTGGACGGCGGCGTGGCGGGCGTGGGGGTCATCGGCAGCGACGGCGGTTTCACGCTCCTGGAGACTGGCACGTGCCATATCGGTACGCTCGCGAGCGAGGGTGGCTCGGTGATCCTGACCGGCGGGCGCGATTTCGCATCGCCCGCGATCCTCCGGCTTTCGCACGATGGCGCGCATGAGCCGCTGCGCGAGGCCGCGTCCATCGCGCTCGACGGCGAAAGCGTGTCGCCCGCGCGCCTGATCACCTTCGCGGCGGACGATGGCGGCCCGGTCTACGGCCTCTATTACGCTCCCGCAAACAGCTGCCACTGCGGCCCCAGGGGCGAATGTCCGCCTGCGATCATCGGCATTCATGGCGGACCGCATTCGCAGGCGACGCGGGGCTTGCGGCTTTCGATCCAGTACTGGACGACGCGCGGCTTCGCCTATCTCGACCTCGATTACGGCGGTTCGACCTGTTACGGCCGGGACTATCGTGCCCGGCTCGATGGGCAATGGGGCCTGCGCGATGTCGCCGATGCCGAAGCCGCTGCGCGCCACCTCGCCACCGAGGGCCTCGCGCGCCCGGACCGGATCGCGATTACCGGCGGCTCGGCGGGCGGCTACACCGTGCTGATGGCGCTGGCGGCGACCTCGGTATTCGCGGCTGGCGCCAGCTATTACGGTGTGTCCGATCTGGCGGCGCTGCAGCGCTCGACGCACAAATTCGAGGCGGGCTACGTCTTTGGCCTGATCGGCGCGAAACCCGGTCCTGCCGGCCTGACCGACGCCAGCGATCCCGTGTTCGCCGAGCGCTCGCCGCTCGCCCGCGCGGCGGACATCACGAGTCCGGTGGTTCTGTTTCAGGGGCTGGACGACAGGGTCGTGCCGCCGGAGCAGTCGCGCCTCATCGCCGCCGAGTTGGAACGGCGCGGTGTGCCGGTGAAGCTGTTCGAGTTCGAAGGCGAAGGGCACGGCTTCCGGCGCGCCGAGAACGTGGCCAGGGCGCTGGCCGAAGAATACGCGTTCTACGTTGGTGCCTTCGGGCTCGAAGACGCCTGATCCCGGCCGTTACCGCCGCCGTGGCAGCGTGGCGAGAGCGTCGCGCAGTTTCTCCAGTGGCAGGCCGAGCCGCCGGCGCCAGTTCGGCCGTTCGTCAACTGTGCCGGGCAGGTTGACCGCCGTCACTTCGCCCGCGAGGTCGTCCAACTGCGCCATGGCCAGGCAGGAAGGCGTCTGCGCGATGAACCGGTGCGCGGCCGCAGCGAGCTGAGGGCCGGGGAGTGTCGAGAGGTCGTGGAGGCCGCCGAAATCGCCCAGGCCGAGCATATGCGCCAAAGCGCGCTTGTCGGCCAGGCGGTGGGCCCGCGCAGCGGCGGCTTCGCTGGCGGATATGAGGCCGAGCGCTTCCCGCTCCCGGATATCCTCGCCCATCCACCATCCGACAAGCGTGGGCAGATCGTGCGTGGAAACGCAGGCGGCCGCCATCGCGGGATAGGCTTCGGGCGACCTGAAGGCTTCGCCATGGCGCTCAAACCACATCACGCGGTAACTCAGGATGCCCGCGCCGTCCATGACCTCCCGGAAATTCTCCGGAACCGTGCCGAGATCCTCTCCGACGACCACGGAGGATGCGCGCACGCTCTCCAGCGCGATCTGCGCGACGAGATCGCTCACGGGGTAGGAGAGGTAGGCGCCCTCGCCCGCTCTGGCTCCGTCGGGGATAACGAAGAGGCGCATCAGCCCCATGACATGGTCGATGCGCAGGAGCCCGGCGTAGCGCATGTTCGCCGCCGTCACCTCGTTGAAGAGCCAGAAGCCGGAGGCCCGCCACCCCAGCGGATCGGGGGGCTGGAGGCCCCAGTTCTGTCCGCCGGGCGCCAGCAGATCGGGGGGCGCGCCGATCGAGGCATTGGAGAGGAACTGATCGGCATTCGCCCAGACTTCGGCTCCGTCCGGTGCCGCGCCGACGGCGAGATCGCGGTAGAAGCCGAGCGACAGCCCCGATTCGCGCGCGCGCGCCGCCGCATCGCCGAGTTGCCGGTCCGCAAGCCATTGCAGGAAGAGATGAAAGCGGACAAGGGGGCCGTGTTCGGCCGCGAAGGCGTCGAGCGCGTGCGGATCGCATGTCGACAGACCGGCGGGCCACTGGCGCCACGCGGCGTCCTCGCGGATCTCGCTGATGGCCTGGAAACAGGCGAAATCCCAGAGGCTGCGCCCGCCCGCCGTACTGAACGCCTCGAAATCGCGGCGCAGATCGGAGGTAGGCGGATGCGCGTCGAAATCCTCGAAGGCCGCCATGAGAATGGCCCGCTTCGCCGTCCACACGCCTGCATAATCAACGAGCGGGAGACCGGCCAGCGTCTCCAGCGCACCGGCACGTTCCGCGAGAGCGTCGGCCAGCCTGCCGCCGCCCTTGATGGCCGTCACGTCGATATAGATCGGGTCGAGGAAACGGCGGTCCGAGGGATAATAGGGGCTGGCGCGGCCGCGATGCGCCGGAAACAGGGCATGCAGAGGATTGAACCCGACGGTCGCGGCACCCGCTTCGGCGGCGATCCCGGCAAGCTGGCCGAGCGCCGTGAAATCGCCAATGCCCTGATCGCCCGCCCGTCGCAGCGCATAGGCCTGTGCCGCCACGCCGGTGGCGCGGCCGCCCGAAGCGAATCTGGGGGGCAGGTAGCAGCTTCGCGGCGCAACCGTCAGATGGCAGGCGATATCGGGATCTTCGTCCAGCACGACACGGTGGCGTCCGGCGGGCTGCGGCGGCAGCGTGACCCGTGCCCAGTCGGTGCGCCGCCCGTCGATGCCGGTCGTCCGCGCGAAGTTCAGTTCGCTGGGAGCGAGGCGGACGGGCGCGGTGCTGCCGTCCTCGCGCTCGATGATGACGGCGGTCGGTACGCGCGGGCCGCGAAGCGCCATCCTCAGCGCGACCGGCGCACTGCTGCGGGCGACGGCGCTGAGGGGCAGCGTGCGGCGGTCCTGCATCTCCGCGAGCCGTGCAAGGCTTTCGCGAACCTGCGGCGCAGAATCGGCGGGGTAACCCATGGCGGCAAGCAGGGCGCGTTTCGTGGCGTCGGTCACGACGTGCCGCGTGCCGTCGATGTCATGCCAGTCCGCAGCGATGCCCGCGCCGCGCGTCAGACGGTTGAGCAGGTCCTGCGGCGGAGCGGAGCGCGGCGCCGTGCGGCGCTCGGCGTGGTCCGCACAGTCCTCCAGGACCACGACCGAGCGGGCGGGGACGGTGATCGCATCGCCCGTCCGGTAAATCGTTTCACCCGCGTCGCCGGTTTCCTCCGACGTATCCAGGCAGACCCGCCAGCACCGGCCGTGCAGCGGGTCCGGCAGCGTTACCTCGACCGGCTTGCGGCCCGCATGCAGCGCCACGATGAGGCGGTCCGCGGGCGTCTCGCCCGCCGCAGGGACGTGGAGCGCCGCGATGATGGTACGGCCCCCGGGAGCCTCCCAATCGCTGGGCTGCATAGCGCTGCCATCCGGCTTGCGCCACTCCACGTCGGGCAGGAGCGAGGCATCGAGGGCCTCGCCGGTCAGGAATACGTCGCGCTTGAGGGCCGGATGCGCCGCGCGCAACGCCGTGAGCCGTGCGGTGAACGCCGCGAGTGTCTGGTCGCCTGCATCCCAATCGAGCCAGGATGTGACGTTGTCCTGCGCATAGGCGTTGTTGTTGCCGCCCTGGGTCCGCCCGAACTCCGCGCCCATCGCCAAGAGTGGTGTGCCGCGCGCGAGCATGAGCGAGGCCAGCAGATTGCGCTGATCGCGTCGTCTGGCCGCCAGAATTGCCGGATCGTGCGTCGCGCCTTCGGTGCCGTTGTTCCAGGAATAATTGGCGTTGGTGCCGTCGTTGTTATCCTCGCCATTGGCCTCGTTGCGCTTCCACTCGTATGAAACGAGGTCGGCGAGGGTGAAACCGTCATGCGCCACGATGTAGTTGATGCTTCGCGACGGCGGGCGGTGCGGCGCGAAGATGTCCGACGAACCGGACAGCCGCGTGGCGACTTCGGCGGTCATGCCATCGTCTCCGCGCCAGAATTGCCGCAGCGCATCGCGGAACTGGTCGTTCCACTCGCCCCACAAATCGGGGAACGCACCGACCCGGTAGCCGCCGGGACCGATGTCCCACGGCTCGGCGATCAGCCGTAATCCGCGCAGGAGCGGGTCCTGCCCCAGGGCGGTCAGAAGCGGCGCAGCCGGATCGAACCCTTCCTCGCGGCGCCCGAGCGTCGTGGCGAGATCGAAACGGAAGCCGTCCACGCCACCGAATGCCGCCCAGCTTCGCAAAGCATCCATCGCCAAGCGCACCACGGGCGGGCGGTCGAGCGCCAGCGTGTTGCCGCATCCGGTGTCGTTGATGGGGGTGCGCGGATTGCCGGACATGAGCCGGTAATAGGTGGCGTTGTCGATGCCGCGCAGGGAGAGCGTCGGTCCGAGCGAGTCGCCCTCGCCAGTGTGGTTGAGCACGACGTCGATGATGACTTCGATACCAGCGGCCTGCAGCGCGGCGACACTCGTCCTGACCTCGTCCCAGCCGCCCGGCGCCAGCCGCGGATCGGGCACCATGAACGCGACGGGGTTGTAGCCCCAGTAGTTGTTGAGCCCGCGGGCGGAGAGATGGCGCTCGTCCACCCATGCCGCCGCGGGCATGATCTCGATGGCCGTCACCCCGAGCCGGGTCAGGTGCTCGACGGATGCAGGGGATGCGAGTGCCGCGAACGTTCCGCGTCGCCCCTCGGCCACCTGCGCGTTCAGCTTGGTGAAGCCGCGCGTATGCAGCTCATAAATGACCATGTCCGACCAGGGCTTGCGGGCGCGGCGGACGGGGTCGGCTGTTTCCGGCTCGATGGCTACCGCCTTCGGCATGAAGGGCGCGCTGTCGGTTCCATCGAATTTCAGATCGCCGTCGGGGCTGTCGGGGCGGCAGCCGAACATGGTGGTCGAAAGGGTGAAGGGACGGTCGAGCGCCAGCGCATAGGGGTCGAGGAGAAGCTTAGCGGGATTGAAGCGGTGCCCCTCCAGGGGCGCATAGGGGCCATGGACGCGCAAGCCATAGCGCTGGCCCTCGGCAATCCCCTTGAAATGTCCGTGGAACACGTTGCCCGTCCGGCAGGGAAGGCGGAAACGCCCGATCTCCCTCTCGCCGCGGTCATCGAACAGGCAGAGCTCGATGGCCGTGGCATGCGCGGAGAACACCGCTACATTGGCGCCGCGCGCGTCCAGCCTCAGGCCGAGCGGCTCCGGCGATCCGTCGGTCAGCCGGAATGGCATGAACCCTCCGCCAGCAAGTCTCGATACAGCGCCGCATACCGCTTCGCCGGCCCATGCCAGGATGTTTCCGTCGCCATGCCGTTCTTCTGTATCCGCCGCCAGATTTCCCCATTCCGGTAAAGCGCTGCCGTCCTGCGCAGGGCCGCCCCCAGCGCATCCGCCGTTACGGGGACGAACTGCACGCCGGTCGCAACGCCCGCGGCCACCGCCATTTCGTTGGCGTCGATGATGGTATCGGCCAGCCCGCCGACCCGCGCCACGACGGGAATTGCGCCATAGCGCAGAGCGGCGAGTTGCGTCAGGCCGCAGGGCTCGTAGCGCGACGGCACGAGAAGGGCGTCCACGCCAGCCTGAATACGGTGCGCAAGAACCTCGTCATAACCGAGGCGGACGCCGATCCGGCCGGGATGCGCGGCGGCGGCGGCCTGGAACTGCTCCTCGAGCTCGGTGTCGCCCGCGCCGAGGAGCGCGAGCTGCATGTTCTCCTCCAACAGTACCGGCAGCGCTTCCAGGAGCAGATCGAGGCCTTTCTGCGACGTCAGGCGGCTGATGACGCCCGTAAGCAGCGTCCCCGGCTCGTCGTCGAGACCGAACTCCGCCTGCAGCGCGGCCTTGTTGGCGGCCCGGGCTTCGAGCGTCCCGGCGTCATAGGTCGTGTCGAGGTGCCGGTCGTTGGCGGGGTTCCAGACCTTGGTGTCGAGGCCGTTCAGGATGCCGCTCACCCGTCCGGCCCGCGCGCGCAGCACGCCGTCGAGCCCCATGCCGCTTTCTTCGAGCTGCATTTCGACGGCATAGGATGGCGAGACGGCGGTGATGCGGTCGCTGAGCTGCAGCGCCGCCTTCAGAAAACAGATCTTGCCGAAATGCTCCACCCCGTCGAATCTGAGCGCCTTTCGCGGCAGATCGAGCACAGTGAGCAGATCCGCCGGGAACGAGCCCTGATAGCCGTGATTGTGCACGGTGATGACGGTGCCGGGCCCAGCATGGCCGCTGTAATGCAGATAAGCGGGCGCGAGACCGGCGTGCCAGTCATGCGCGTGAACAACATCGGGGGTGTAGCCGGGGAGCAGCCCCAGGCCGATAGCAGCCGCCACCTTGGAGAGCGCGGCGAAGCGCAGCGCATTGTCGGGCCAGTCCGCGCCGCCCGGCCCGAGATAGGGATTGCCCTGCCGCGAATAGAGATGCGGCGCGTCGAGGATGAACAGTTCGAGGTTCCCGGCGTGTCCGGCGAGCAGACGCGCGCTGCCGCCGAAAAGCACCGGGAAGCGGTGCACGACCTTGCTGGTTTCCAGCTTTCCCATCACGGCCGGATAGCCGGGCACGAGGGTGGACATCTCGATCCCTTCCGGCTCGACCGCGGCGGGCAGCGCGCCCACGACGTCGGCCAGACCGCCCGTCTTGATGAGCGGGTAGATCTCGGAGGCCACTGAAAGGATTTGCAGTGAGGTCATACGTCCAGCCTGTCGATCATGGGCTGCGTGATGAGGCATACGCCCCGCTCGGTGCGGCGGAACCGCTGGGCGTCGAGTTCCGGGTCCTCGCCGACCACCATCCCGTCGGGGATCTTCACGCCTGCATCGACGACCACGTTCTTCAGCCGCGCCGAACGTCCGATATGCACATAGGGGAGTATGACGGCGTTCTCCACGTCGGCGTAGGAATTGACGCGTCCGCCGGTGGACAGAAGCGTGTGCCGCAGCGAGGCGCCGGACACGATACAGCCGCCCGAGACCAGCGACGAAATCGCCTGGCCGCGGCGCCCGTCCTCGTCGTGGACGAATTTCGCGGGCGGTGTGATCTCGCTGTAGGTCCAGATCGGCCAGCCCTGATCATAGAGATCGAGCTCCGGCACGATGTCGGTCAGATCGATGTTCGCCGCCCAATAGGCGTCCACGGTGCCGACGTCGCGCCAATAGGCGCATCTCTCGGCGCTGGAGCGCACGCAGGAACGCTGGAAACTGTGAGCGACGGCGCGGCCGTGGGTGACGAGATACGGGATCACGTCCTTGCCAAAATCGTGGCTGGAAAACGGGTCGGCCGCATCGCGCCGCAACTGGTCGATGAGAAAATTCGTCTCGAAGACGTAGATCCCCATGCTCGCCAGCGATTTCTCCGGATTGCCCGGGATCCCCGGCGGGTCGGCTGGCTTTTCCAGAAAAAACTGGATTTCGTCCCGGTCGTCCACATCCATGACGCCGAATGACGACGCTTCCTCGCGCGGGACTTCGAGACAGCCGACGGTCACATCGGCGTTCTGATCCACATGCTGTTGCAGCATGTGTTCGTAGTCCATCTTGTAGATGTGATCCCCGGCCAGTACGACGATATATTGGGGGGCATAGCCTTCGATGATGTCGATGTTCTGATAGACGGCGTCGGCGGTGCCGACATACCATTGCTTTTCCGAAACACGCTGGCTTGCGGGCAGGATATCGAAGCTTTCGTTACGCACCGGCCGGAGGAAATTCCAGCCGCGGTGCAGATGGCGGATGAGGCTGTGCGCCTTGTACTGTGTAGCCACGGCGATGTGCCTGATGCCCGAATTGAACGCATTCGACAGCGCGAAATCGACGATCCGCGATTTGCCGCCGAAATAGACGGCGGGCTTGGCGCGCCGGTCGGTCAACTCTTCCAGACGGCTGCCGCGCCCCCCCGCGAGGACGTAGGCCATGGCGTGCCGGGCGAGGGGCGATGTTCCTGCGGGTTGCATTGGCTCCTCCCGATACCTTTCATCGGAGTGTGATGATTCCGGGCCGAATCATCCCTCCCTTGTCATGGCCGCTGACAGATCCACCCGGTCCCAAGGCCATGAGACGCCCAGCATTTCCGCCGCTGCCCTGGAGGTCCGGACCGCATCCCGCCTCGGCGGTGAGCGGCCGGGTGAAGCAATCGGCGTTCATCCTGACACAGTGAGATATACGTAGCCTGTATGTCGGTGGTTCAACCTGGATCAAATTCGAAATAGATTGTTGCCAAAGGCGGTATGACGACCTCCGCGGAGGCCGCAAAACCGTGTGAGGGATGTCCGCCCGCCCAGACAGCTCCGAAATTGCCAACGCCGGAACCGCCATAGGCGCTCGCGTCCGAATTGAAGATTTCCCGCCAGCGCCCGGCATGGGGCAGGCCGATCCGGTAGCCGTAGCGCGGCACGGGGGTGAAGTTGGAAACGACGGCCACCGGCCGCGCATCCCCGCCGCTCCAGCGCACCCATGCGAACACCGACTGGTCGGCATCGTCCACCACGATCCACTGAAAGCCTTCGCCCTCGCAGTCGCGCGCATGGAGAGCGGGCTTCGTGCGGTGCAGGCGGTTGAGATCGCGCACCAGCATCTGCAGGCCCCGGTGCGGCGCATAGTCGAGCAGCCACCAGTCCAGCCCCGTATCGAAATCCCATTCCCGCCTCTGTCCGAATTCCTGCCCCATGAACAGGAGCTTCTTGCCTGGATATCCCCACATGAAGCCGTAATAGGCGCGCGTGTTGGCGAATTTCTGCCAGTCGTCGCCGGGCATCTTGGAGATGACCGAGCCTTTGCCGTGCACCACTTCGTCATGCGAGATGGGGAGAATGAAGTTTTCCGTGAAGGCGTAGAGCAGACCGAAGGTCATCTTGTCGTGATGCCAGCGGCGGTGGACGGGATCGTGGTTCATGTAGGTCAGGGTGTCGTTCATCCAACCCATGTTCCACTTGAAGCCGAAACCCAGCCCTCCCGCGCTCGTCGGGCAGGAGACACCCGGCCAGGCGGTGGATTCCTCGGCGATGGTGACGGTGCCGGGCATCGTGCCATAGACCAACTCGTTCACGCGCTGCAGGAAGCGCACGGCGTCGCGATTGTCGTTGCCGCCGTCGGGATTGGGCAGCCACTCGCCGTCCCGGCGCGAATAGTCGAGATAGAGCATCGAGGCCACGGCATCGACACGCAGTCCGTCCACGTGATAGCGGTCGAGCCAGTAGAGCGCGCTCGCGGCCAGAATATTGGCGACCTCGCGGCGGCCGAAATCGTAGATCGCGGTGTTCCAGTCGGGATGGAAACCGCGGCGCGGGTCGGCGTGCTCGTAAAGGGCCGAGCCATCGAAGGCGGAGAGACCGTGTTCGTCGGTCGGGAAATGAGCGGGGACCCAGTCGACAAGGACGCCCAGCCCGACCTGATGCGCGCGATCGACGAAGCGCTGGAACCCGGCCGGATCGCCGAAGCGGCGCGTCGGCGCGAACAGGCCGATGGGCTGATAGCCCCAGGAGGCGTCCAGGGGGTGCTCGCAGACGGGCATCAGCTCGATATGGGTGAAGCCCATATCGGCGACATAGGGAACGAGTTGATCGGCGAGTTCGTCATAATTCAAGAAACCGCCATAGCCGTTGCGCCGCCAGGAGCCGAGATGCACCTCGTAGATCGCCATCGGCAGCCGCCGCGCGCCGGCGCCGGGGCGGGAGGACATGTGCTGTCCGTCGCCCCACGCCCAGCCGCTCGTACGGGTGACGATCGAGGCCGTCGACGGGCGCATTTCGCTGCCGAAGCCGAAGGGGTCTGCCTTGAGCGGCAGCAGCTTGCCGTCGCCGCCGACGATCTCGTATTTGTAGACGGCGCCTTCACCCAGGCCGGGCGCGAAAATCTCCCACAGGCCGCTGTCCAGGCGCTTGCGCATCTGGTGGCGGCGGCCGTCCCAATGGTTGAAGTCTCCGACTACGGAAACACGCTGGGCATTCGGCGCCCAGACGGCGAACAGGACGCCGTCGGCGTTCTCATGCGTGGTGACATGCGCGCCGAGGCGCTCATAGAGCCGCTGGTGCGTGCCTTCGACGAGCAGATAGTCGTCCAGCGGCCCCAGCGCCGGACCGAAGGCGTACGGGTCGAGAAATTCCCAGGTGCCGCCGCTATTCACCGCGCGCAGGCGATAGGGGAAACGGCAGCCCTCTTCGGCTGCAAATCCCTCGAAGAACCCCTCTTCCCCGCGCGCTTCCAACTCGAAGCCGTCATCGCCGGTGCGTAACACCCGCACGGTTTCCGCCCCCGGTACGAAGGCGCGGACGACGACGCCGCCGTCCAGGCAGTGCTGGCCCAGCACGGCGAAGGGATCGCCATGCCGCGCCGCGATGATCCGGCTTACATCCTCGTCAGCCGCGCGCCAATCTACCACGGTCATGGGCTCCCCTATCGGGCAGGCTACTTGTCGCAACGTTCGTTTTCCTCCCGCCGCGCCAGACCCGCGGGCGTATACTAGCAAATCTGGCGCAATCCTGAATGCGGCCTTTCGCATCCGCCGGTCCGGCGCATTGTCCGGAAAGACCATTAAGCAATTACCGACAGTTCGCTCCCTTCGCCCGGCGTTTTCGCGCCGGCTCCCCGCTCCTTCGCCTGCTTCGAAACGCGAGCGCGTCCCAGCCTGTGGCGCGCGCGTTCCCGCGGGGAGACCGACTGGGTGTGAAGACCGCAAACTGCCGACGATCAACGCGGTTTCTTCTAGCAAAGCGCCCAAGCCACACTCACGCCTTACCGGCCGGCACCTTCCAGATATCCCCGGCATATTCGCTGATGGCGCGGTCCGAAGAAAACCAGCCCATGCGCGCGGTGTTCAGAATGGCCGCCCCCCACCAGGACTTGCGGTCGCGCCAGCGGATGCCGACATCGCGCTGCGCTGCGAAATAGGCGTCGAAATCGGCGCAGACCATGAAATGGTCGTGATAGGTCAGCGTCGTCACCAGCTGGCGGTAGCGGTCCTTGTCGTCCGGCGAAAAGACGCCCGTCTCCACCGCGTCGAGCACTTCGCGCAGCACCGGCGAAGCGGTGATGGTATCGCGCGCATCGATGCCCTGGTGCCGCCGTTCCTCCACGTCCGCCGCCCGCAGGCCGAAGATGAAGATGTTGTCCTCGCCGACCGCCTCTCGGATCTCCACATTCGCTCCGTCGAGCGTGCCGATCGTCAGCGCCCCGTTCAGCGCGAATTTCATGTTGCCCGTGCCGGACGCCTCCATGCCCGCCGTCGAAATCTGCTCGGAAAGATCGGCCGCCGGGATGATCGCCTCGGCCAAACTCACATTGTAATTCGGCAGAAACACGACCTTGAGAAGCCCGCGCACCGCCGGGTCGTTGTTGACCACGCGCCCGACGTCGTGAATGAGCTTGATGATCAGCTTCGCCTGGTCATAGCTCGCCGCGGCCTTTCCGGCGAAAATCTTTACGCGCGGCACGAAATCGCGTGTCGGGTTGGCGCGGATCTCGTTGTACAGCGCGATCGTCTCCAGGATGTTCAGGAGCTGGCGCTTATATTCGTGAATGCGCTTGATGTGGATGTCGAAGAGCGCGGCCGGATCCACCTTGGTCAGGAGCCGGTCGGTGATGATCTTGGCCAGCGCCTCCTTGTTCGCGCGGCGCATGGCTTCATAGCGATGCTGGAAATCGGTATCCGAACTGAGCGGTTCGAGATCGCGCAGTGCGTCCGCATCGTCCAGGAACCGCGGCCCGATGCTCTCCGTCAGCAGTTTCGTCAGCCCCGGATTGGCCTCGAAAAGCCAGCGCCGGAAGGTGATGCCGTTGGTCTTGTTAACGATGCGGTCCGGGAGAAGGGTGGCGAAGTCCCGGAATACCGTCGCCTTCAGCAGATCGGTGTGGAGCTGCGACACGCCATTGACCTTGTGCGAGCCGAGAAAAGCGAGATGCCCCATGCGCACGCGGCGGCCGTCATGCTCGTCGATGAGCGAGACCGACGAGAGAAGGCCCAGATCGTCCCGGCCGCTCGCACGCAGGGTATCGAGATGCAGCCCGTTGATGAGATAGATGATTTGCATGTGCCGGGGCAGAAGGCGCTCCATGAGCGGCACCGGCCAACTCTCCAGCGCCTCGGGCAGAAGCGTGTGGTTGGTGTAGGCGAATGTCGCCTGGGTGATGTCCCATGCGGTCTCCCAGTCCACGCCGTAGACATCGACGAGGAGCCGCATCAATTCCGGTACGGCGATGGCCGGATGGGTGTCGTTGAGCTGGATGACGACGTTGTCGGCGAGTTTCCTGATGTCGCCGTGCTGCTTGAGATGGCGGCGGACGAGATCCTGCAGCGACGCCGAGGCGAAGAAATATTCCTGCCGCAGCCGCAATTCCTGGCCCGCGGGCGTCGAATCGCTCGGGTAGAGCACTTTGGAGATCGACTTCGCCCGCAGTTGGTCGGTCTGGGCGCCGACATAATCGCCGGCATTGAACATGTCGAGGCGCAGCGGATCGGGCGCGCGGCAGCTCCACAGGCGCAGCGTGTTCACCGAAGCGCCGCGCCAGCCGGTGACGGGCGTGTCATAGGCGACGGCTTCGACGATTTCCGAAGGCCGCCAGATTTGCGCCACCGCGCCGCTCTGAACCGGCTCGACCGCGCCGCCAAAGCCCACGGGATAGCTGATTTCGGGCCGCGGAAATTCCCAGGGATTGCCGAATTCCAGCCAGTCCTCGGGATGCTCGTGCTGCCAGCCGTCCCTGATCGTCTGCCGGAACAATCCATGGTCGTAGCGGATGCCGTAGCCGTGGGCCGTAATCGACAGCGTCGCCATGCTCTCCATGAAACAGGCCGCCAGACGCCCCAGGCCGCCATTGCCCAGCGCCGCGTCGGGCTCGATGTCGCGCAGGGCGTTCAGATCGACGCCGAGACCGTCCAGCGCGGCGCGCATTCTCTCCGTCATGCCCAGATTGTTGAGCGCGTCCATGAGCATGCGCCCGATGAGGAATTCGAGCGACAGGTAGTAGACGCGGCGCTTGTCCTCGGCGTAGTTGGCCTTGGTGGTCGCAATCCATTTCTCCACGATCCGGCCGCGCAGGGCGAGTGCCGTTGCGATGAACCAGTCGCGCGGAGAGGCGGTGCTGCGATCCTTGCCGATGGTATGCGTGAGGTGCGTGAGCACGTCCTCGCGCAGGGCAAGAATGTCCTGCTCCTCGTCCCGGGCCGGGGCGGGCGCCCTGGAAGACTGATCGGGTTGTGACGTGCCTGCTGTCATGATTCTGCTCTCGCTGCGTGATAAGGGCATAGGACTATCAGGGGCCTGCGGCGTTTTCCGCGAGCCGCGCCAAAAACCGAAAATGCTGTCGCTCATTCCCGCGCCTCCCGCCCGGTCTCGCCGCGTCTGTGTTCGGGCACCGTCGCCGCATCCCGGATGTAGTCTTCCGTGATCTGCGCGTCAAATATGTGTTCACGCATCAAAAGCGTTCTCTGCTCCATTTGTCGAATCGCCCCTCTCTCACCCCGGCACGAGCCATTCCGATGCCGCATGGTGCAGGCCGAGGGTCTCCTGCAGCCGGGGCAGCAGCGATGCTACCTCTTCCGGCACGGTGAAAGGTGCGTTGAAAACGACCAGCCCGCAACCGTTGAACAGCCGCGCATGTGTGCGCGGATTGACCAGCGCCTCCACGCACCACGTCCGTGGCAACCCCAGCGCGCGGGCCGCTTCGTGCAGCGTCGCGACGGGCGACTGCGCCTTGATCGGGTACCAGACGATGTAAACCCCGGTCGCCCAGCGCTTTTTCCATTCGTGCATCTGGCGGGCGAGCGTGGCGAACTCGTCCCGCTCCTCATAGGGCGGGTCGATCAGCACCAGCCCGCGCCGCTCGCTCGGCGGCAGATTGGCGCGCGCGCATTCATACCCGTCCATACGCATGGCGTACGCATTGCGCCATGGCCGCAGCGCCGTCTTCAGCGCCGTGAACGTCTCGCCGTGCAACTCGGCGGCGACCAGCCGGTCCTGTGCCCGCAGGCCCCGCGCGATCAGCGCCGGTGAGCCGGGATAGCGCCCCTGAGCCAAATCGCCGCGCACCGCGTCGAGATAGGCGGCCAGGGCAGCGGGCGCCCCGCTCAGCCCTTCCAGCCGTCCGACCCCGCGCTCCCATTCGCCGGTTTTCGCCGCTTCGCCCGCCCGCAGGTCATAGGCCCCCGCGCCGGCATGGCTGTCGAGCACGAAGAGCGGCTTCCCCTTGCGCTGCAGGTAGTCCAGGCAGGCGAGCAGGACGATATGCTTGAGCACATCGGCGAAGTTCCCTGCGTGATAGGCGTGGCGGTAGTTCATCGGTCGGATGGCGGGCTCCGGTGCGTGACACTGCCGGGCGGGCTCCCGCGCCGTTCCGGGCTGGCGCAGTCTGCCTCGCAGGTGCATGGACGCCATGCATTTTGCGGCGCAGCACGCCCTTTCTCTTGCCCGGCGGCCGGGGCTGGGCTAGGGGTCGCCTCCGCGTTTGGAATCCGCTGGCTGATGCACGCACCCGTCTCTCCGCCCAAGGACACGTCGCGCCTTGCAGCCATCGGGCTGACCTGTGCGGCCTTTTTTCTGTTCTCCATCCTCGATTCCACCGCAAAATACTGCTCGACAGTCGCCGCCGTTCCGGTGCTGCAGGTCATCTGGGTCCGCTTCCTGAGCCACGCTGCGTTCAGTGCCGTGCTCTTCGGTCCCCGCACCTTCTGGCGCTCGCTGCGCTCCGCCCGGCCGTGGCTGCAGGCGCTGCGCGGCATGTTCCTCCTCGGGGCGACGGCGTTCAATTTCATGGCGTTGCAATATCTCCAGCTCGATCAATCAGCGACCATATTCTTTCTTTCGCCCTTCGTCGTTGCCGTCCTCGCCGGCCCGATCCTTGGCGAATGGATCGGCTGGAAGCGGCTGCTCGCCGTGCTGGCGGGATTTTCCGGCGTCATCATCGTGGTGAGACCGGGCTTCGGCGGCGTGCACTGGGCGATTCTCTTCTCCTTTGGCGGCATGATCAGCTATTCGCTTTACAACATCCTTACGCGCTATCTCGCCCGCCACGACCCTTCCGAGGTGACGCAGGTGTACTCCCCGCTCGCCGGGCTGGCGGCCTTTGCGCCGTTCGGTCTCAGTGCATGGGCATGGCACCATGACGCCTGGACCTGGGTTGCGATGCTCTCGACCGGCGTTTCCGGCGGTTTCGGCCATTACCTTCTCATCCTTGCGCTCAGGCGCGCCCCGGCGCCCGTGCTCGCGCCCTTCATTTACACCGCTCTGTTCTCGCAAAGCCTGCTCGGCTACCTCGTTTTTGCCGATGTGCCGAGCCTGTGGACACTCGCCGGCGGCACCGTGATTATAGGCTCGGGGCTTTATCTTCTTTATCGCGAGCGTCAAACCGCGCGTAATACATGACTTTTTCCGAAAAAGCGGCTAGACACTGTGCGGATCATCAGGGATTTGGGTGTAATGGACAAGCACGCCAATGCCGCAATCGCCTGGGCCGTCGTGGCTTTAGTCCTCGGCGCCGGCTGGTATTCGATGCCCGCGGACTACCTCCCGCTTGGACGCAACCGGTTCTTTCTCATCCTCCTTGCCGTGGCCACGGCCTGGGTCGCCGGGCAGATGCTTTGGGAAAGCGGCGATGCCGACACCCCGGACCCCGGAGGGTGGAGTTTCGTCGATGTGGCGCGCGAGGCGCAGAAGCAGTTCGGCTGGCTGATCAATCACAAGACCGCAATGCACCTTCTCGACCTCGCCGAGGGACTGACCGAGGCGGCGCGGGCGGGGCAGATCGCCGTCTATGGCCGGGAGAAGGCGGACAGCGATCTCACCGCCATTGCAAAGGATCACTGGGAAGACCATCGCATTGACGGCGTCGCCGCTGCATGGATGAGCGACAACAAGAGGGCCGCCTCCGAAAACGCCGAGGACCCGACGCAGAAGGCGTATTCCGATCTTCATTTCGACCGCTGGCAGGTGCTGAGATGGCTGATGAAGGATGGTGAGCTCGTCAAGGGCCGAAACGAGAAGACTCTGAAAAAGCAGACGGAGCCGGCGAAAGACGCCAAGAAGGAGCCCGAGGAGAGCGAGACGAAAGACGCGGATACGGAGGCGGCAAAGGCCAACGGAAAAGAAGCGCCGAACAGCAATGAACAGGACGTTGCGGCTCAAGATGTGCCGGAAGACAAGCCTGAAAAGCCGCCGGAAAAGGTTCCCGACCCTGCGCCCCAGCCTGCGAAGCCGGAGGACGGAACAGCCGGGGTCCACGTTCCGGAGGCGGTCCGCGTGACCATAACCGACGACGGCAAGCCCGGCGAGAAGAGGGCCATTGCCGTCGCGACCGCGATCATTTCCTCATAGGTCAGCCTTCGCCGCCCGGCTGCGCGATACGGCTATGGCGCGCCTTTCTCGACCTTGTTCTTCAGGCGCTGCAGCCCCTCGTCGAAATCGGCGGCGACGAAGCGGCCGAGCAGGAGCCCCATCCACCGCGCCACCGGGTTGTAGGGAAGGCGCGAGTCCATCGTCCAGGTGACGCGGGTGCCGCCCGGCTCCGGTGCCAGCGTCAAGGCCGCTTCCGCCGTGCCTTCCTCGCCGAAATCGAGCGTGTATCTCACCTTCTGGTCCGGGACGCTCTCCACGATCTCCAGACTGCCGGAGCCTACTTTCGCGCTCTGCCACTGCATGCGGTTGCCCACGCCCTCGGCGGAACCGGTAAAGGCGTATTGCGTCTGCGGATCGCGTGCCGCCCAGGGCGACCATGTGTTGAACTGCCGCGCCGAATTGAGATGGGGGAACACGGCGGACGGCGCCGCCTGGATGACGCCGGAGCGCTTAACATGGATTTCTCCGGGAAGCAGCAGGCCGCCTCCCGCAAAGATGGCCGCGGCAACCGCCAGGATTATGAGCACGTGCCTGATCAGCTTCATGAATCTTCTCCTTCCCTGCCAGGGAACTGCGGGATAGTATCTCCGGCTGTCCGGGCTGCGTTTTCAATCCGTCATTGAGCTCAGACCGCTTTTGCGTCCAGACGTGATGCCGAATCGCAGCCATATTGGGGGGATTTTACGATGAATCTTACGCCGCCGACCAAACAAACCTTTCTGATTTCCATCCTGCTTGCCGCGCTGGCGATCGTCGGCCAGTTCGTGCACATGATTTCGAACTACGTGCCGATCAGCATGTTCTGGGTGGCGATCATCGCCTATATCGTGCTGTTCCTCGGCAATATCGTTCGTGGTTTTTAGGGCCGTATCCGACACCGATGACAGGCGATTCGTTCCCCGTTGATCCCACCGAGTTCGCCGCCCGGCGCGCGGCCGCTCGGAAGACGCTTTCCGCGATAGATCCCTTTCTGAACGGCGAGGTGTCGCCCGATCCGTTCCGGCGCGACTGGTTCAACGCGGTCTATGACCGGGCGGACGGTGACGCTGCGTGCGTGCCGTGGGCCGATCTGGCGCCGCATCCGCTGACCGCGGAGTGGATCGCCGGGCAAGGCGGCGCGCTTGAGGGGCTCCCGGTGCTCGATGTGGGCTGCGGGCTGGGGGACAATGCCGAGGCGTTCGCGGCGTCTGGCTGCCGGGTGAGCGCTTTCGATCTGGCGCCGCGGGCTATTGCCTGGGCGCGGGAGCGTTTTCCCGCCTCCGCGGTGGCTTACCGGACCGCCGATCTGTTCGCGCTGCCCCCCGAGTGGCGCGGGGCGTTCAACCTCGTGCACGAGTGCTACACGCTGCAGGCGCTGCCGGCGGATCTCATCCCCGCCGCAGCAGCCGCAATGGCGGATGCGCTGAAACCGGGGGGGCGGGTGCTTGTCGTCACCCGCGCCCGGGATGATGACGCGCAGGTTTCCGGGCCGCCCTGGCCGCTTCGCCGCGCCGATCTCGACGTTTTCTGCGCGGCCGGATTGAACGCCGTCAGCGTGGAGGACATCACGCCACGCGAGAAGACGCACCGCCACTGGCGCGCTCTGTTCGCGAAGCCGGTCTGAGCTGGCCGCTCACACCCAGGGGCGCGCCAGCTTGGCCTTGGCCTCATAAGCGTCGATGGTTTCCTTCCGCTTCAGCGTCAGGCCGATATCGTCCAGGCCCTCCAGCAGGCATTTCTTGCGGAACGGGTCGATATCGAAATGGATGACGCCGCCATCCGGCCCGCGGATTTCCTGGGTCTCAAGGTTCACCGTGATCACGGCGTTGGCGCCGCGCGCCGCGTCGTCCAGAAGCTTGTCGATTTCGGTCTGCGGCAAGGCGATGGGCAGAATGCCGTTCTTGAAGCAGTTGGCGTAGAAGATATCGGCGAAGCTTGGCGCGATCACGCAGCGGATGCCGAAATCGAGGATCGCCCAGGGCGCGTGCTCGCGGCTCGATCCGCAGCCGAAATTGGCGCCCGCAATCAGGATTTTGGCGTTGCGATAGGCAGGCTTGTTCAGCACGAAATCGGGGGTTTCCTTCCCCTCCGCGTCGTAGCGCATCTCGTAGAACAGGTTCGCGCCCAGGCCGGAGCGCGTGATCGTCTTGAGGAATTGCTTCGGGATGATCATGTCGGTGTCGATATTGATCATCGGCAGGGGGGCGGCGACGCCCGTCAACTCGGTGAATTTTTCCATGAATTCCGTGCTCGCTTCGGCTTGCGCTGCCTTCTATCTAGCGAAAATCCCGGCTGCCGCAACCCCGTTGAAGAGCGACTGCATCGCCATCCCGGCCAGCAGCACCCCGAACACGCGCTGAATGACCTTCTGCGCCGTCAGCCCGAGCAGCCCGTGCACTTGCCGCGCGGCGAGCATCAGGGCCAGCGTGACGGCCATCACCAGAAGAAGCGCGGCGATGACGGCGGCGCGGCTCCACAGCCCGTCGCCCGCATCCGACATCATCAGGAGAACGGCGCTCATCGCCCCTGGCCCGGCGAGCATCGGTGTGGCGAGCGGAAAGACGGCGATATCCTCGCGTTTGCGCGCCTCTGCCGTCTCCGGGCCGGTGATCGCGGGTGAGCCCTCGCCCCAGACGAAGATGAGATCGAGCGCGAGGATGAACAGGATCACGCCGCCCGCCGCCTGCAGGGCCGCGACGCTCACGCCGAGCTGTTCCAGGATGATCCCTCCTGCGACCGCGAAGAACAGCAGGATGCTGGTGGCAATCGCCGTCGCGCGCCAGGCCACCGCGCGGCGCTCATGCGGTTTGAGCCGTCCCGCGAGGCTCGCAAACAGGACTGCGGCCTCGATGGGGCCGATGGTGGCGAAGAATGTCGTGAATGCCTTGAGAATGATGAGCATCTTCGGTGCATCAGGTTGATTGCGGCCAACGCTAGTACAGCCCGCGAGCCAAGTTCGTACCCAGTTTGCTGCACGCACATTTTACGAACTTGGCTCGCGGATAAGCTGTACTAGATTCAATGAGTTGCTAGTACACCTGATCCGCCGGAAATCCCAAAGGCGCTCTCGGCATAGGGGTTGGGATTTACGGCGGCGTGCCTTGTTACGGGGCTTTGAGCGCCTTGAGCAGCATCGCGATATGCGCCTCGCACAGTGCATCGAGGTCGAGCGCGTGCCGGTCTTCGAAGAGCATCTTCCACAGCGCCCCGCCGAGCGCCGGTCCCATCAGCAGCGGCGGGAAGGCGGCGAATTCGGCGTTCTGAAACTCGCCGGTTTTCATGCCATGCTCGATCGTCCGCTTCAGGGCGCCGAAGACGCGGGAAACCACCTCGTGGTAATAGAGATCGACCAGATGCGGGAAACGCGGCCCCTCGGCCACCAGCAGGCGCAGCATGCGGCGGCGGTCGGTGGCAATGGCCTGTTTGTAGATCGTCTCAAGCTGCGCGCGCAGCATGGCCGCCGCCGAGCCGTCGGGTTCCTCGGAGACGTGCACGACCCGGTCGATGATCGGCTGGATGAAGGACTTCATCACCTCTTCGAAAAGGTGCTCCTTGCTTTGGAAGTAAAGGTAGATGGTGCCCTTGCTGATCCCGGCGGCCTCGGCAATCGCATCCAGCCGCGCGGCCGCGAAGCCGCTCGCCGCGAATTCCTCGAAGCCCGCGGCGAGGATCTTTTTCAGCCGTTCTTCCCGCCGCCTGCGGTCCGGAGGCGAGGGCGTGTCGTCCGCGTCGTTCCCGGCCATTGGATCTTTGGCAATGCTCATGTCGTACCGTTTTCATGCAGATTATGAATTCTCGGTTTCAGGCTAATTGACAGCCGGGCGGTATGTCCATTAAATATGACTGACTGTTCAGTCAGTTCTTGGGGGGATGCCAATGGCGAAGCGCGTTCTGCCTGTTCTTCTCGGCGTCGTGGTTGTCGGCCTGGGTATCTGGTATTTCACGCAGTACCAGGGATCGCGCGGCGGCCCGATCCAGCTCTATGGCAATGTCGATATCCGGCAGGTCGAACTCGGCTTTCGCGTTCCGGGGCGCGTCGGACGCATGAATTTCGAGGAGGGCGACAGCGTTGCCAAGGGCGCGCTGCTGGCCTCGCTGGACAAGCAGCCGTTCCTCGACGATGTCGCGGCGCGCGAGGCCGCCGTGAACCAGGCCGCGGCCCTTCTGCAGAAGCTGGAAGCCGGGAACCGCCCGGACGAAATCGAGCAGGCGCGGGCATTGGTCAGGGAGCGCAAGGCGATCCTCGCTTACGCCCAGCAGACTTTCAACCGGCTGCAAAAGCTGTCGCAGCAGGATTTCGCCTCGCGTTCGGCCTACGACCAAGCAGTCTCCAACCTGACCCGGGCCAAGGCAAACCTGCGCGGAGCGGAACTGGCGCTATCGCTGTCCGTCGAGGGCCCGCGCAAGGAGGACATCGCCGCCGCCCGTGCCGCGCTCAACACCGCCAAGGCGCAACGCGACACCGCGCGCACGGCGCTGAAGGATGCCGATATCCTGGCGCCCGCGGATGGTATCATTCTGACGCGCGCCGTGGAGCCCGGTGCCATCGTCGCCGCTGGCACGACCGTGTACACCCTGTCACTCCGCGCGCCGGTATGGGTGCGCGCCTATGTCGGAGAGCCCGATCTCGGGCGGCTCCATCCGGGCATGGCCGTCAAGCTCACCACCGACACGCGCCCGGACGCGCCCTATGAAGGACAGATCGGCTTCATCTCGCCCCAGGCTGAATTCACGCCGAAGACCGTGGAGACGCCGCAATTGCGCAGCGATCTCGTCTACCGTTTCCGGGTGGTGGTGCGCAATGCCGACGATGCCCTGCGCCAGGGCATGCCGGTGACGGTGCATATCCCCGCGGCCGACAACACAGCCGTGGCGCCGGATGGCGGAAAATGAGCGCCGGCGGCCCGCTCGTCAGGCTCGAAGGGGTATCGAAGCGCTTCCCGCCCGAACCGGAGCCCGCGCTTGAGTGTATTTCGGCGGCAATCGCTGCGGGGCATGTCACCGGCCTCGTCGGACCGGATGGCGCGGGCAAGACGACGCTCATCCGCTTGATCACCGGCCTGATGCAGCCCACCGAGGGCCGTATCGAGGTGCTCGGTATGGACACCTGCACCGATGCCCAGGGCGTGCAGAACGTCATCGGCTATATGCCGCAGCGTTTCGGCCTCTACGAAGACCTGACTGTTGCCGAAAACCTCAACCTTTACGCCGATCTGCGCGGGCTGCCGCTCCCTGAGCGCCCCGCCGTCTTCAAGCAGCTTCTCGACTTCACCGCGCTCGGGCCCTTCACCGCCCGGCAGGCCGGCAAGCTTTCCGGTGGCATGAAGCAGAAGCTCGGGCTCGCCTGCGCACTCGTCCGCACGCCGAAAGTGCTCCTTCTCGACGAGCCGAGCGTCGGCGTCGATCCGATTTCGCGCCGCGAACTGTGGCGCATGGTGCACGACCTCGTCACCGGCGGGATCGCGGTGGTGTGGTCCACGGCCTATCTGGACGAGGCCGAGCGATGCAGCCGTGTGCTGCTTCTCAACGGCGGCAAACTGCTGTTCGAGGGGCCGCCCGCGGACCTTACATCCCGCACCGGGGGGCGCGTCGTGCGCGTCACCGGCATCACGGCAGGCAGGCGTCGGCGGTTGACGGAGGCGCTGGACATGCCGCAGGTCGTGGACGGGGTCATCCAGGGGCAGGCGATCCGCCTCGTCTACAAGGACCAGGAGACGGCGGGTGGGCCTGATCATGGGCAAGGCGCGTTCGGCGCGGCCTTCGCGGAGGGGACATTCGAGCCGGTGCCGCCGCGTTTCGAGGATGCCTTCGTGGACATCCTGGGCGGGGCGGGCGACGGGCAATCGAAACTCGCCGCGCAGATGCCGCGGATCACGGGGGCGGGCAGTAGCGATGCGGTGATCGAAGCTGTCGGCCTGACCAAGCGCTTCGGCGACTTCACGGCTGCGCGCGACATGAGCTTCACCATTCCGCGCGGCGAGATTTTCGGGCTCCTGGGACCGAACGGCGCGGGCAAATCGACCACCTTCAAGATGCTCTGCGGCCTCTTGAAGCCGACCGCGGGCGAGGGGCATGTCGCGGGCTTCGACCTTCGCCACGCCTCGGCGGACGCGCGCAACCGTCTCGGCTACATGGCGCAGAAATTCTCGCTCTACGGCGATCTGAGCGTGGGGCAGAACCTGGAGTTCTTCGCCAGCGTGTACGGTCTGGGTGGCGCCAAGCGGCGCGCGAAGATCGAGCAGATGGTGGAGACGTTCGACTTTTCCCGTCACCTGCGCCGCAATGCGCGCGATCTGCCGCTCGGCTTCAAGCAGCGTCTGGCGCTGGCCTGCGCGGTGATGCACGAGCCGGAAGCGCTGTTTCTCGACGAACCGACGTCCGGCGTCGATCCGCTGACCCGCCGCGAATTCTGGTCGCATATCAACGGGCTGGTGGAGAAGGGCGTCGCCGTTCTGGTCACCACCCATTTCATGGACGAGGCGGAATATTGCGACCGCATCGCGCTCATCTATCGCGGGCAGACGATCGCGCTGGGCACGCCCGACCGGCTGAAGGCCGACTGCGCCACCACGGCGAACCCGGACCCGACGCTTGAGGATGCGTTCGTGGCGCTTGTCGCGGCGTTTGACGCGCGGGAAAGCGAGGCGGCATGAGCGAGCAAGCCTCCGGGAGCGTCCGCCGCGTCGCCGCGCTGATGCGCAAGGAAACCATCCAGATCGTGCGCGATCCGTCGAGCATCCTCATCGCCTTCGTCTTTCCACTCATCCTCTTGTTTTTGTTCGGCTATGGCGTATCGCTCGACGCCAACCACATGAAGATCGGGCTGGTGATCGAAGACGCGAGCGAACCCGCGCACAGCCTCGCCGCGGCCTTCCGCTCGTCGCCCTATTTCGCCCCGCGCGTCGCGCATGACCGCCGTGTCTTCGAGGACGATCTGGTTGCCGGACGGGTGCTGGGCATCGTCGTCATCCCTTCGACTTTCGGCGAAAAGGTTGCGCAGAAGAACATCCTCGCCGGCCGGATCCAGGTTCTCACCGACGGCTCGCAGCCCAACACCGCGCGCTTCGTGGAGAACTACGCGCGCGCCCTGTGGTCCAACTGGGTGCTGCAGCATGCCGCGGAAGGCGAACCCGTCGCCCAGCGCCTGACGCTGGAGCCGCGCTTCTGGTTCAATCCCGAGCTGCAGAGCCGCTATTTCCTCGTCCCCGGCTCCATCGTCATCGTCATGGCGCTGACGGGCACGCTGCTCACCGCCATGGTCATGGCGCGCGAGTGGGAGCGCGGCACCATGGAAGCGATGATGGCCACGCCGGTGGGCGTCGCCGAACTGATCGTCGGCAAGCTGTTTCCGTATTTCGTCCTGGCGCTGGGATCGATGGCGTTATGCGCCTCGCTCGGCGTGTGGCTGTTCGGCGTGCCGTTCCGCGGCTCGATCTTCGCGCTGACGGCGGTCACATCCGCATTCCTCTTCCCCGCGCTCGGGCAGGGCCTGCTGATTTCCTCGGCGACCAAGAACCAGTTCGTCGCGTCGCAATTCGCACTTCTGTCCGCCTTCCTGCCGGCGTTCATCCTGTCGGGTTTCGTCTTCGAGATCTCCAGCATGCCGAAGGTGATCCAGTTCGTCACCTATCTGGTCCCGGCGCGCTATCTCGTGCCCAGCCTGCAGACGGTTTTCCTCGCGGGCGACGTCTGGCCGCTCCTTTTGCAGAACATGGCCGTGCTAATGCTCATGGGCTGCGTCTTCATGGTCCTCACCATCCGCACGTCGCGAAAGAGGCTCGACTGACATGTTGCAGCGGCTCAAGGCGTTGATCGTGAAGGAATTGCTGGCCGTGCTCCGCGACCCGCGCGGCCGCATCGCGCTCATCGGGCCGCCGCTCATCCAGCTCTTCGTCCTCAGCTACGCGGCAACGCTCGATGTCAGCAATTTCGATATTGGCATCCGCAACCAGGACGCCGGGTACTGGAGCACGGAGTTCATGCAGCGGATCGCGGGCGCGCCTTCGGTGCGGCGTATCCTGCGCGTGGAAAATGATACTCAACTTCGCGCCGCCATCGACATGCAGCGGGCGATCGCCGTGGTGCAGTTCAGCCCGGATTTCTCGCGAAACATTGAGGCGGGACGGCCCGCCGAGGCGCAGGTCATACTCGACGGCCGCCGCTCGAATGCCTCGCAGCTCGTGCTCGGCTATCTGACGTCGATCGCCAACGGCCTCTCGGCGGGGATCAACGTCAACGCGGCAAACACGCCGCCCGATCCGACTGTGACGCGGCACTGGTTCAACCCCTCCCTCGAATTCCAATGGTTCATCGTGCCCGCCCTCATCGGCATGATCAGCATGATGGTGTCGCTGATCGTTACCAGCCAGTCGGTGGCGCGCGAGCGGGAACTCGGCACGTTCGAGCAGCTCATGGTCTCGCCGCTGCGCACGCACGAAATCCTCCTGGGCAAGACCGTCCCGCCGCTCATCATCGGCTATGTCCAGGCCACGGTGTTCGTGCTTGCCGCGGTGTTCTTCTTTCAGGTGCCGCTGCGCGGCTCGATCGTTCTGCTTTATGTCAGCCTGTTCTTCTTCATGGCGTCCGTGATCGGCGTCGGGCTGTTCATCTCGTCTCTTGCGCAAACGCAGCAGCAGGCGTTCCTGGGCACGTTTCTGTTCATTTCACCCGCCGCGCTCCTGTCCGGCTTTGCGACACCCGTGGAGAACATGCCGGAATGGCTGCAGACCTGCACGCTCATCAACCCCTTGCGGCATTTTCTGGTGATCGTGCGCGGGATCTTTCTGAAGGCCATGCCCGCCAGCGACGTCGCGGCGAGTATTCTGCCGCTCGCGCTCATCGCGGTCTTCACGCTGACCGTCGCGGCGCTCCTGTTCCGGAGCAGGACAGAGTAGCCGCCAGCGGCCCCGCCCAGTAACCTTTACGGATGCTTTTCGCGCGGCAGGCATTGCAATTATGCGCGTGCCGGGTAAGAGTTTGCGCGTCGCGGCGTGATGCCACCGTTTATCAACACCCTAAAATTTTCTTGCATACCTAAACCAAATATCAACATTATTAGCTATCAGCTTAAGGTTGAACGCTCACCCAGTCTCACCACGTAAAGCGAGTGTAAATGAGTCAGTCCGGCGCAGTGCCACCCACACCCCTCCGCGGTGTAACCGTTCAGTTCCGGCCGCGGTCCGGCCGGCAGGATGAGTTCCTCGCCCTGTTCCGTGAAGGGATGGGGCTGGTTGAGGAGACGGCCAATTATCTCGAGGGTCCCGGCCGGCGCGAGTCGAAAGCGCTGAAGCCTTTCGTGTCGCTCGCCTACGCGACCGAGAGCATGCGCCTGACCACCCGGCTGACGCAGATGGCCACGTGGCTTCTTGCGCGCCGTGCGGTGTTCAACGGCGAGAGACTGCTCAACACCGGCGGTATTTCCGATCCTCTGCTGCTTCCGCCGATGACGCGGACAGCCGGATCGAAAGGCTATGATGAATTGCCCGCGCAGTTGAAGCATCTGATCGAGGCGAGCTACGACCTGTACGCCAAGATCTATCGCTTCGACGCGGCTGACGATTCCGAGCCGAAGGCGGCTGCTCCGCGGGGCGCCAATGGCGTCGCATCGCAGCTTGCCCGCCTGGAGGCCGCATTCACGGGGCAGGGCTGACCGGGACGACATTGCCCGCGCAAGCCAGCGCTCGCGGCGGTAGCCCGAACTTCCGACACGCCTGACGCGTCATGTTGCTGATTCGCGGTTCTTCCTGCCATGGACGCGCTGTAGCCATCCTGTGCGGGCGGATTCAGCTTCCCAGGCGCGCCGCTGCTGCGTGCAATGCCTCACCGAGTGCCGCGGCGAGCAGGTCGAGACCCGCGTCCGTCCCGCAGCTTACCCGGATGCAACGGTCCAGCGGCGCGATCGCCGGCTTGCGCACGAAAATGTCGCGGGCGATCAGTTCGTCGTGCACGGCCTGGGCAAAGGCGCCGTCGCGCCCGCCGTCGATGGCCACGAAGTTCGTAGCCGAGGGCAGCGGATCCAGGCCCGCTTCACGCGCGATCGCCACGATTCGCTCCCGCGCATGCAAAATGCGCTTCACAGTCTCCGCCAGATAGGTCTGATCCTGAAGCGCGGCCAGCGCCCCCGCCTGGGCGATGCGCCCGACGCCGAAATGATTGCGGATCTTATCGAACGCGGCCACCCCCCGCGCCTCGCCAAGCACATAGCCCACGCGCAGCCCCGCCAGACCATAGGCTTTGGAGAACGTGCGGAAGCGCAGCACCTGCGGGTTCGTCACATCCAGCGGCGGGACGGCGTCCGCGGGCGCCAGGTCACAGTAGGCCTCATCGAGCAGAAGCAGGGTGCGCGGCGGCAGGCTGGCGATGAGATGCCCGATCTCGTCCGCGTTCCACCAGGATGCCATCGGGTTGTCGGGATTGGCAACGTAGAGAAGCGGCGCAGCCTCGCGCCGTGCGGCGTCCAGGAGCGCAACCAGATCCTCGCGGTCGCCCGAATATGGCACCTTGACGAGCCGTCCCCCGTGCCCGGCCACCTGATAGTTGAAGGTCGGATAGGCACCGTCCGAGGTTACGACCGGCGTTCCCGGCTCCAGATACATCCGTACAACCAGCCCCAGCAGGCCATCGATCCCCTCGCCGACGGCCACATTCTCGAGAGCTACGCCGTGGTGGCGGGCAAGCGCGGTCCTCAGCTCGTAGTTTTCCGGGTCACCGTATTTCCACACCTCCTCTGCCGCTTCGCACATCGCGGCGATGGCCTGCGGGCTCGGTCCGAAAGCGCTCTCATTGGCGCCGATTCGCGCGCGGAACCGCCGGCCAGTCCGCCGCTCATGCGTCTCGGGGCCAACGAAGGGAATCAGCGAAGGCAGAGCCTCGACAACAGGCGTGAGGCGTGGAGCGGGCATTCTGAAATCTCCTGAAGTTTTGGTGAGGTGCCGGACCGCCGGTGCGCCATTATTTCTCGAAACGCCAGTTAAATGCCAGCCCGCACTTTGCTATAAGGCCCCATGGCAAATGGCTTGATCAACATCTTCCGGTTGACACGCGCGGGCGCGGTGCTGCTCTGGCATGGCGTCGATGTCGTCCCTGAAGACCTGGACCTGCCCGCCGCGCGGGCGCTCCGGCGGATGACGGCGCCCCTGCGCAGGCTCCGGAACAGAGGCGGACAGGCGACGCGGCTGTCCAGGGCGCTGGCCTCGCTCGGCCCCAGCTACATCAAGCTCGGCCAGTTCCTGGCCACCCGCCGCGACGTCATCGGGCCGGAGATGGCCGCTGATCTCGCCAGCCTGCAGGACCGTCTCCCGCCCTTCTCGATGAACGAGGCGAAGCGCGCCATCCGTGAATCGCTAGGCTGCGACGCGGAGGCGCTTTTCACGACGCTCTCCGAGCCGGTTGCCGCTGCGTCCATCGCGCAGGTGCACAAAGGCAGCGTGCCCGACGCGAATGGCGGCCCCCGCGAGGTGGCGGTGAAAATCCTCCGCCCTGGTGTCGAGGCGCGTTTTCAGCGTGACCTTTCCACCTTCTATTTCGCCGCCCGGAAGGCCGAGCGCTGGCATCCTCCGACACGCCGCCTGCGTCCGGTGGCCGTGGTGGATACGCTGGCCGAATGGGTGAGGCTGGAGATGGATCTCCGTCTGGAAGCTGCCGCCATGTCGGAAATGGCGGAGAACATCGCCAAGGCAGGCGACGAGCGCCTGCGCATTCCGAAAGTGGATTGGAAACGGACCTCTGCGCGCGTGCTGACAACCGAGTGGGTCGACGCCATCCCCATCGGCGACCTTGCCGCCCTCGACCGGGCGAAAATCGATCGCCGCGAACTCGGCCAGCATGTGATCCGCAGTTTCCTGCGCCACGCCATGCGCGACGGCTTTTTCCACGCCGACATGCATCAGGGCAATCTGTTCGTCGAGCCCGACGGCACGCTTGTTGCGGTCGATTTCGGCATCACGGGGCGTCTGGGGCCAAAGGAGCGGCGGTTTCTGGCGGAAATCCTCTACGGCTTCATCACCCGTGACTATCGCCGCACGGCACGGGTCCATTTCGAGGCGGGTTACGTGCCGCCGCATCACACCGTGGATGCGTTCGCGCAGGCGCTGCGCTCTATCGGTGAACCGCTCATGGACCGCCCGGCGAGCGAGATCCCGATGGCGAACCTGCTGGCGCAGCTTTTCGAGGTCACCGAGCTGTTCGACATGCAGACGCGGCCGGAACTGCTGCTGCTGCAAAAGACCATGGTGGTGGCGGAGGGCGTGGCGCGCTCGCTCGATCCCGAACTGAACATGTGGACCGCCGCCGGGCCGGTGGTAACGGAATGGGTCGAAGGCCAGATCGGGCCGCGCGCCCGGCTCGCCGAGGCCGCCGACGGTGTGAGTGCGGTCGCCGGTCTTCTCGCTGACGCACCGAAAATCGCCGAACAGGCGCGCCGCGCGGGCACGACCTTTGCCGAAATGGCGGAGAATGGCTTTCGCCTCGATCCGGCCACCGTGGAGCGCATGGCGGCCGCTGAAGCGAGGCATTCGCGATCGAACCGCGTGGCGATGTGGATCGGCGCGCTGGCGCTGGCGGCAATCGCGGTCAAGCTCTGGTTCATGAGCTGAGCATGTCTCCGGCCACCGCAATAGTGAGCGCTTCCTTGGGATTGATCAAATTTAGTACAAAATTGCACTTTCATTCTGCATTAAGATAATTCTAAACTTCGGCTGAAGGCCGCGCCTGTAATGGGCCGTTCCGCGCCGCGCCTTGGCGGTCCCGCATCCTGCCGGGGCAAGGGTGATGCCCGAGGAGGCGCCCGCGCGAGCATAATCCGGCCGTGTGAGGACGTCGAGGATGGGGCCACTACCTGAATGGGGCGTCGGGCTCGCTGGTTTCCTGAGCGGAATGGCGTGCGGCTACGGCATCCGCCGGGGCAAGCTGTGCACCTTCGGCGCGATCGAGGACTGGGTTGCCGCGCGGGATACGAGGCGGTTGAAGGTCTTTGCGCTGGCGCTCATCGTCGCGGTGGCGGGCACGCAGGCACTGGTTGTGGCGGGCAGCTTCGACTCCCATGCCACCACCTATGTCCCCGCCGCCATCCCGATCCTTTCCGTAATCCTCGGAAGCGTGCTGTTCGGCATCGGCATGTCGCTCGTGGGAACATGCGGCTTCGGCTGCCTCGTGCGGCTCGGTGGCGGCGATCTGCGCGCGCTTGTCGTGCTGCTGGTCTCGGGCGCCGTGGCTTATGCCGCGCTGCGCGGCGTGCTGCTCGATCTGCGTGTCGAGTGGCTCACATCGTGGCAAATCCCCCTTCCTGAAGGCACGCGCGCCGAACTGGCGGCGCTGCTCGGGCGGTATCTCGGCGCCCATACACGCGTGCTGGTGACAATCGCCGTCGTCGCGGTTCTGGGCCTGTGGGTATTCACGGATCACCGCCTTGCCCGCACGCCGCGTCTCGTTTTCGGGGGCGTGGTGCTGGGGCTGGGCGTGGTCGCCGGATGGGTGACGACCGGCGTCATGGTGGACGAATTCGACCTGCCGCGTCCGCAGAGCCTGACTTTCGCCGGTCCCATCGCCAAGGCGCTGTTCGGGCTTCTGGGATCGGCGGAGCGGCTGACGGATTTCGCCGTGGCCAGCGTCTTCGGCGTCGCGGCGGGGGCGGGACTGGCGGCGGCGGGGGCGAGACAGTTCCGCTGGGAGGCGTTCGACGATCCGCGCGAAATGCGCAGGCACCTCGCGGGCGCCGCGCTGATGGGCTTTGGCGGCGTCACCGCGGGCGGGTGCACGATAGGGCAGGGGCTTACGGCGGGGTCGCTTCTGGCGCTGACCTGGCCGCTGGCCGTGGCCGGGCTTTTCATCGGCGCGCGGCTCGGGATCTTCTTCATCCTGGAAGGGCGTTTCGCGGACGCCGTGCGCGGAGCGTTTCCGAGGCTGTTCGGACGGATCCCCTATTGAGGTTGGGCGCCGCCCTCATCCGCCGCGGGCAGATCCAGTTCTGCAGCCAGTCCGCCGAGCTCCGAACGGCCCAGTTCCAGCCCGCCGCCGTAAAGACCGGTCAGTTGTGCCACGATCGCCAGCCCCAGCCCGTGACCCGGCGTCGTCTCATCCAGCCGCTCGCCGCGCGTGAGCACGGCCCGGCATTCGGCCTCGCCGAGCCCCGGCCCGTCATCCTCGACCGTCACCTTCAGCCGTCCGCCCTCACGCCGGGCGCGGATGCGGATGGTGGCGCGCGCCCATTTGCCCGCATTGTCGGCCAGATTGCCGATCATATCGCCGAGATCGTCCGCCTCGCCCGCGAAAACGAGGCCCGGCGCCGTGTCCATCGCGACGCTTCGCTCCGGATAGAGGCGCGCAAGGCCGAAGCGCACATCCTCCAGGACCGTATCGAGGGAAGCGCGCACGCCCGGCAGGCGCTGCACCGCCTTGGTCCGCGCCCTGACCAGGTGATGCTCGATGACGCGGGCCATCCGGTCCGCTTCCGTCTTCAGCGACGCGCCGCCGTTGGCTGGCAGGGTGGCCGCCTCATTGCGGATGACGGCCAGCGGCGTCTTCAGCGCGTGCGCGAGGTCTCCGGCCTCGGTGCGGGCGCGTGCGACCATGGCCTCGCGCTCATCCAGCAGGCCGTTCAACTCTTCGACGAGCGGCGCCACCTCCGCCGGGCCGGTGCTGTCGAGCCGCGTCTGCAGCCCGCCGCGGACCGCGGCAAGCCCGGCGCGCATCGTTTGCAGCGGCTTCAGACCATATGTGACCTGAAGGGCGATGAGCACCGTCAGCGTCAGCCCGAGCAGGCCGAGTGCTGCCGCGAGTTGCCCCATGAACGGCAATACGTCCTGGCGCACGGTGCTGCACGGCCCGGCGACGAGCACCGTGAACGCCTGGGCGCTCTCCGGCAGCACGATATCCTGAGCGATGATGCGCAGCCGTGCCTTCCCCGGTCCCGGACCATCGGCAAGCACGGCGGGCTGCCCCGGTCCCGGCGCGCGGGCGGCGAGACGATGCCCGAGGAGCGAGGGCGAGCGCTTCAGCGTGTCCGCGCCTTTGCGGATTTCCCAGTACCAGCCGGACAGAGGCGTCCAGAACCGCGGGTCGGCAGGCTCCCATCTGAGCCTCAGCGTGCCGTTCTCCCCCGCTTCGGCGGCGGCAACGATTTCGGTCAGATGATCGCGCAAAGTGTCTTCGAAATGCCGCCGCATCTGTGCGCGGAACAGAATCACCAGCAGCACGCCCGTAGCGAGGAGCGCGATCACCACCCAGGCCAGCGATGCCATCAGAAGCCGCAGCCGCAGCGATCCCGGCTTGAAGCCGGCGGCGTCCACAGCAGTGGCCGTGGTCTGTGTCACGTCGTCGGTCCTTCGCTGCCGTCCCCCGCCAACTCATAGCCCTGGCCGCGCCGAGTCTGGATCAGGCTCGCGCCGATCTTCTTGCGCAGCCGGTTGATGAGCACCTCGATGACGTTCGAATCGCGGTCCTCGTCGTGGCCGTAGATGTGCTCGCTCAACTCGGTCTTCGAAACCGTGCGGCCGGGATGCATCATCAGATGGGCCAGCGCGCGGTATTCCAGCGCCGTCAGATCGAGTACCGCGCCGCCCTGCGTCACGCGCTGCGCCGCCGGGTCGAGCGTCAGGCCGGCAACCGTGATGAGCGGCGAGGCATGGCCCGCGGCACGCCGCATCAGCGCTTCGAGCCGCGCGAGCAGTTCCTCCATCTCAAAAGGCTTGGCGAGGTAGTCGTCGGCGCCCTCGCGAAGGCCGGTCACTTTCTCACGCCATGAGCCGCGGGCGGTCAGGATCAAGACCGGCATGGTCCGGCCCGCCTGCCGCCAGCGCTGGATTACCGTGAGGCCGTCGAGCGTGGGCAGGCCGAGATCGAGCACCACCGCGTCATAGGGCTCGCTGTCGCCGAGATACCATGCATCCTCGCCGTCATCCGTGCTGTCCACGGCGTAACCCGCGCGGGTGAGCGCCGCCATGAGCTGACGGGCCAGGCCGTTGTCGTCCTCGGCAATCAGAACCCTCACCGGCGCCTTCCTCCCTGCCAGCCGCGACGCAAGCGCAGACGTCTGCGGTGCCGGCCCCTCTTCCCCCCGATCCGTTCCAGGAGCGCGAGCGTGCGGGCGTCGTAGACGAGCTTCAGGATACGCCCATCGGGGGGAAATATCTTCACCTCATAAAGCCAGTCGTGGCCGCTGTCTTCCGCGGCGGGCAGCAGCTCCGCTCTGAGAATGTGCGCGTGCGGGTGCTCGGCTTTCACGCGCGCCAGCAGTCTGTCTACGGACACGAGCGCAGGCGGATCGGCGGTATTCGCCCCGGCCGCTGCCGTCGCCAACAGAGTGAGGCCGAGAAACAGGGCAGTCAGACGCCGCAGCAACGCGCGCCGCACTGGAAGCATTGGCTTCGCCTGGGTCATGTGTTCACCCGCCGTGGCCCATCTTTTCCTTTGTATCACGGGCCTTTGTGTAGGTTCTCCCTGAGGGAAATGCTAGGCGCGCGCGCCTTACGCCAACCTTAAAAGGCCTTTCAGCGAGGTGAAAGCGGCCAGGGTCTAACGTCTGTGCATATGAACCAGACACAAAGGAGCGTCAGATGAAGAAGACCCGCAGGATCGTTTGGCTGGCGGCGGGTGCGATCAGCGCCGCCATGGTCACGGCGGCCGTTGCGCAGGGCATGGGACCGGGTGGCGGCATGGGCCGGGGCGGCGGAATGGGGATGGGCGGCATGGGCATGGGGCCGGTCGCCAAGCTCTGCGCCGCGGAACTGGACAAACATTGCTCCGGCCAGCGCGGTCCGCAGGCCCGGGCCTGCCTTGAAGCGAAGGAAGATGAGCTGTCGGAGGATTGCCGCGTGGCGCTGGAATCGACCGGACCGGACCGTAGTCCCGGCGCCGGCCCGGTGGCGCGGCTGTGCATGGTCGAAATCGACAAGTTCTGCACCGGGGTCGAGCATGTCGCCGGCCGGGTGCGAACCTGCCTCGATAAGCACCGCGGCGAACTGAGCAATGCCTGCACGACGGCGCTCGATACGACCGGCCGCGGCTGGAGAAGGATGCAACAGCAACAGCAGCAGAATTAACGCGGCGGGTGAACGTCGAAAATCTGAGCCGAGGAAGTTTCAGCCGTCCTGCCGCTTCATAGCCGAAGGACGAAGAAAAGGAGCCAACCCATGTTTACCAAGACAACAGCAGCAATCATCATCGCCGGTGCCGCGATGCTGGCGTCGGCTGGTCCCAGCGCAGCGCAGCGCTGGGGGCGCGGCCCGGTCGCCACGGCCTGTGCGGCCGAGATCAGCAAATACTGCGCCAAAGAGCGTCATGGAGGCGGTGCGGTGCGTGCCTGCCTGGAATCCCGGCGCCGCAAACTATCGGCCCGGTGCCGGCGTGCCCTCAACAACACGGGCTTCGGCCGCCGCCGGTAGTGATCGAGAGTTGGGGGGCGGTTTTCGCCCCCCGGCAGCGGCGCGCGCTAGCGATGATCCCGAAGGGCATCGTCAAGTTAACGGATCCTGGATGAATTTGCGTCAATGAAGCGATCATGACAGCAGTTCGTGATCCGCTTTATCGTCGCCACCGTTATCCCGCCGAAGTGATCGGCTATGCGGTCTGGCTTTATTTCCGCTTCCCGCTGAGCCTTCAAATGGCTGAGGAGATGCTCGCGGCACGCGGCATTGCGGTGAGCCACAAGACGGCTTGCAACTGGGCAGAGAAATTCGGCTGGAACTATGCCAACCGCATTCACCGCCTGGCTCTGGCGTGCCGTCGATCAAAATGGCTTCGTGCTTGATGTGCTCGTGCAAAGCCGCAGAAACCGAACCGCCGCACGTCGGTTCATGCGAAAACTCCTCAGGAAATCGGCCAAAGC
>JBNKIW010000009.1:0-114283 GCA_050290865.1 Rhodomicrobiaceae bacterium
TCCCAATCCTTGTCGAGCAGTGATTCGTTTGTCATCCCAACTGGGAATCACAGACGATCCTTGGGGTCAAGAACATACGTTAGCGCGAATGGGAGTTTCGCCCGGGGTTTTGCTCCTGTTACACAAAATTGAGCTAACCCATTGAAATAATTGGCGTCCCCGACAGGATTCGAACCTGTGACCTGCAGCTTAGGAGGCTGCCGCTCTATCCTGCTGAGCTACGGGGACGCTGCGGCACTTATCGCCACCTTCAGTTTCTCTCACTGGCGCAGGCGTCGGTCAAGCTCCGAACGCAGATGGCGGCGTTGTGCACATAGGTGTTTGCCACGGGCTTTCGGGAGCGCGGCAGTCCAGTAATGCTCGTCGATACGAAACAGGAACACGTGCGCTGGCGAACGGCCTCGCAATCGGCACGGAGTATGGAGTGCTCGCTTTGACACGCAACCAAGCCCTCAGTTGGAGGAGGACGGCTGTGATCAGCGCTCTCGCGCTGATTGTGATGCTCCCCAGCGCAGCTCAGGCGAAATGCGCGGGTGAGAACGGCGGTGCGAGCGTCGTTACCGAGATCAGGGCGGGGGAGACACTGATCCTTGGCGACGGGCGCGCGGTCAGACTCGCCGGTGTCCTTGCACCGAAGCGGTGGGAAGGCGGCTCTCGGTCGGCCGGGCGCGCCGAAATGGAAAGAGAACTCACACGGCTGGTGCAAGGGAAAAAGGTGACATTGCTGCTGGGCGCGCGGAAGCGAGACCGTTATGGAAGGTTCCTGGCTCAGGTCATCGCCGACGCAGATGGCGACGCGATATGGGTGCAGGAAAAACTCGCCGCCGCGGGGGTCGTGCGCGTCATGTCTCATGCGGATAACCGGATTTGCATAGGGGAACTGCTGGCGCACGAGAACGAGGCACGCGCAGCGCGCCGCGGGCTTTGGAAGACAGGCTATTTTGCCATACATGCCGCAAACGCCGCGCATGTGCTCAGCGGTCTTGCTCGCCATTACGAGATTGTTGAGGGGCGCGTCCACAGCGTTAAAGAAGTCCGCGGCCGCGTCTACCTGAATTTTGGCGAGAACTGGCGGCGCGATTTCAGCGTCTATATCCCGGCGAAAAGCAGTGCGCTGTTTTCAGGCGAAGGGGCCAGAGAGACACCGCCGCTTGCCCAGTTGAAGGGACGTCTTGTCCGCGTGCGGGGGTGGCTGAGAATTTTCAACGGTCCTTCTATTACTGTTACCCATCCCGAACAGATCGAGGTTCTGGGAAGTACGGCAGCGCTCCCGCGATGAGCCGCCGCCAACTGGTCGCCCCCCCGTGCCGCACACATTGTCCTCCCGAAAGCTCCGCGGAGAACAAACTGCGATGCAGATGGCGCTACAACTGCGAGTTTGGCGTAAAGCGCCCCCCGTCGAGCCCGGGCCTGACAGGCTCCTCGCGAGAACGATCACGCGATGACGTGGGCAGACTGGGATTTTCGTCGGGCAAGTCTCGCAGCAATGCCATGGATTTCCTGGATCGGCCAACGGATCAACAGCGGCTCTCGCTGTGTACATGGAGCAGTTGCGGGCAGTATGGCGTTCGCTCGGAGCCGGAAGGAAGCGCTCATGCCCAAGGCAAGCATGAAGAGCTTCGGACAGACGCGCAGGGAACACGCCGCCGCGCCTGGGTAAGGGGCGAACCGGAGAGACGTGGCGTGTTACGCGCCAGATGAATACTGAGCAGCTTCCGGCCGCGCGTGCGCATCGAAATGCGCGCAGATCGTGCGCACGAACATGCGGCCACGCTCGGTAATGTGGAAACCGTCGCCGTTTGGCTCGATCAAGCCGTCCTGCTCGCCAGCCAACAGCGCTTCCGCCTGTGCAAGGATCGGCGTGGCGTTCGCTCCGAAGCGGTCGCGCAGTTCGGCAGCGGGGAAGGCAAGGTCGCACATCAGGCGCTCGATGGTGAAATGACGCATCACGTCATCATGCGTGAATGCGTAGCCGCGCACGGCCGCAAGGCCGTTTTCGCCCATCCGCCGCATGTAATCAGCAATGGGAACCGCATTCTGCACATATCCTTGTGGCACGCGGCCGATCGCCGAGGGGCCGAAGCCGAGGAGCGCATCCGCCGAATCTGTCGTGTAGCCCTGGAAGTTGCGGTGAACACGGCCACTGGCCAGCGTATCCCCCGGCCGGGCGAAATGATCGAAACCCACGCGCACGAATCCGGCCTCGGCCATTCTCCGTGCGGCGAGATTGGCGGAGGCGAAGCGTTCGGCAAGGCCAGGCAGCGCGGCATCCTCGATCTGCCGTTGATGCTTCATTCTGGAGGGGAGATGCGCATAGCCGAATACAGCGACCCGGTCGGGGCGGAGCGAGATGACCTGGGCCAGCGTGTCGTCCAGCCGCGCCAGGGTTTGATACGGTAATCCGTAGACGAGATCGATATTGATCGATTCAACACCGCGTTCGCGGAAGAGATCGACGGCGTATTTAGTCGTCTCGAACGATTGCATACGGTTAATGGCGACCTGTACCTCGTCGCTGAAATCCTGCACGCCGATGGACACGCGGTTGACGCCGGAGCGCACGAAGGCATCGACCTGCTCCACGGTCAGGCCACGCGGATCGATCTCGACAGCGAACTCGGCTCCCTTCTGCAAGGGAAAGGCCGTCGTAAGCCGCTCCGCAAGGGCCTCGATGTCGGCGGCATTCAGGATGTTCGGCGAACCGCCACCCCAGTGCAGATGCGCAACGCGATGGCTGCCGCCGAGCCGTTCCGCGACGTGCGCGATTTCGCTGTGGAGAACCGGCAGGTAGCTGGCCACGGGCGAATAGCGCTGCACCGCCTTGGTCGTGCAACCGCAGAACCAGCACAGCGTGTCGCAAAACGGGATATGGACATAGAGCGACAGCTTCGAAGCGGCGGGCAGGGCGCTCAGCCAGTCGGCGTAAACCGCGTGATCGATATCGGAGCGGAAATGGGCCGCCGTTGGGTAACTCGTGTAGCGGGGCACGGGAGCCGCGTATTTGCGCAGCGTTTCGGCGTCGATCACCGCTTCGCCTGCGCCTGCGCCTTTTTCTCCCTGAACGCTCCCTGTCCGTGCCTCGCGATGGCTGCTCAGCATTGTCTGGTCTTCCCCTGCACTCTCGATACGCTCTGGAAGCGTCGTGTAGCCCTTGCCCGGTATGAAAACGTTTGGCCCGCCTTCTTTATTGCATTCTCGGGATGCTGCGCGTCCGTCCTTAGTTTACTAAAGATGACGCCGGAAGGGTTAACGATCCGGGTACACTATTACCCGCATAATATAGGCAACAATACGGTCTCGCCTAGACCTGCGTCACGGTATAAGAGGGAAATCGTGTAATCTTTGAGGCAGATCAAAGAGGCGCATCCTAAGTGTATGCGCTTGTGCGTGTTGGGCGCTGATTTTGTACCGAAATCTCCTTCGGTCGAGCTGTTTTATGCGCCGGTGGTGCGCTTTTGCACCATCTATCGGCTGTGGCCATGCGGCAAGAACGGTCCTCCTCCAATCCCGGCTGAGCGAGCAGCCCGCCTCCGGGCAACCCTGCGCCCCTGCGCAACGCCGGGGGTAAACACATCCTAATCAGGCCACCGGCCTAAAGCGCCCGCCCCATGGCCAGGAATTTGTCGTGCCGGGCACGGCGTACCTCTTCACCCTCCATGCCGTCGAACTCGCGCAACGCCTTTTCGATGATGTTCCCGGTCAGCCGGATGACCGCGGTCTTGTCGCGATGCGCGCCGCCCAGCGGTTCTTCGATGATCGCGTCGATGATGCCCATCTGCGCCAGATCCTGGGCCGTGATCTTCATGTTCGTTGCCGCGTCCTGGGCGCGTGCGGAATCGTGCCAGAGGATGGAGGCCGCCGCCTCGGGCGAGGCCACCGTGTAAATCGAATGCTCCAGCATCAGCACCTTGTTGGCCGTCGCAATGGCCACAGCGCCGCCCGAACCGCCCTCACCGATGACCACGGCGATGATGGGCACTGCCAGCCCCAGGCAGCAGTCCGTCGAGCGCGCGATGGCCTCGGCCTGTCCGCGTTCCTCGGCACCAACGCCCGGATAGGCGCCGGCGGTATCCACGAAAGTGAGGACCGGCATCCCGAATTTCTCGGCCAGCCGCATGAGGCGCACCGCCTTGCGGTAGCCCTCGGGCCGGGCCATGCCGAAATTGTGCTGAAGACGGGTTTCGGTATCCTCGCCCTTCTCATGGCCGATGACGACCACCGGCCGGCCGCGGAAGCGCCCCGCGCCGCCGATGACGGCCATATCCTCCGCGTAGTAGCGGTCGCCCGCCAGCGGCACGAAATCCTCGATCAGGGTATCGATATAGTCCAGGCAGTGCGGCCGGTTGGGATGGCGCGCAACCTGCGTCTTCTGCCAGGGCGACAGCTTGGCGTAGGTCTCCTCAAGCGCGGTGCGCGCCTTGTCCTCAAGAAGCTTGACTTCGTCTTCGATCGAAACGGAGCTGTCTTCGCTCTTCAGGGCCTTCAGTTCCTCGATCTTGCTTTCCAGCTCTGCGATCGGTTTTTCGAAGTCCAGATAGGTGCGTATCATTTCGGTGCCACCAGCGATGCCTCCTGCTCCGGGCGTTTCCGGGAGCTTCGCGCCGCAGGATACTCCGGATTTGCCTGTCGCGCTCCCTGGCTAAGGCAAAAATCAACGCCCGCCCTGACGACAATCAGGACGGGCTCTTAAGTGCCGGTCGGTGCGGACGCTGTCAAGCCCGCCGCTCAGGCATCGGTCAACTGCTGCTCGCCGAGCGGGTGGTGCTCATGGACGAGCCGGCGCAGATGGCCCTCCAGAAGGTGCGTGTAGACCTGCGTGGTGGATATGTCGGCATGGCCCAGCATCTTTTGCACCGAGCGCAGATCGGCGCCGCGCTCGAGCATGTGGCTGGCGAAGGCATGGCGCAGCACATGTGGCGACACGCGCGTCGGGTCGATGTTCGCCTGATGCGCCAGAAGCTTGAGTTCCTGCGCCAGCCGTTGCCGCGTCAAATGACCCTGCTGTCCCCAGGAGGGGAAAAGCCAGGGCGAGTTGCTGCCACCGCCCAGCGTCGCCGCATCGCATTCGCTGAGATACAGGGAAAGCGCTTCCTGCGCCGCTGGGTTGAGCGGAACCATGCGCTGGCGCCCGCCCTTGCCCTTGATCGTGAGCGTGCGGTCGTCACCCACAAGCGCCGAGCGCGGCAGCGCCACCAGTTCGGATACGCGCATGCCCGTCGCATACAGGATTTCCAAGAGGCAATACAGGCGGAGCGCCTTCACGCGCTGGCCGTTGGCCGTGTCAGTGATACGGGCGCGCGCCGCTTTCAGAAGCAGGTCCACCTCATCGACGCTCAGCGTCTTCGGCAGCGCGGCCTCGCGTTTCGGCCCGCCAACCAGCGCCGCGGGATCGTCGGCCCTGATGCCCTCCGCGAGAAGGAAGCGGTAGAACTGTTTCAGAGCGGACAGGCGCCGCGCCCGGGACGAAGCCGCAAGACCTTCCTCAACCATGAGCGCAATGAAGCCGGTGACGTCGGCCGTGGTTGCTTCCGCCAGACCGCGCCCGCGCGGTGCGACGTAGTTCGAGAAATTCGCCAGATCGCGCGAATAGGCGTCGAGCGTGTTGTTCGAAGCCCCCCTTTCCGCACTCAGCATTTCCATGAAACGACCAATCAAGGCCGGCTTGGCCTCGCCCGAATCATCCCCCCTAGTTCGCCCCATATCCTCAACTCTCAATGTGTCCGTCCCATCCGGCGACCGCCATAAGCGTCGCGCCAACCTCTTAATTCACCCTCGGGTTACTTGCTGAGCACAATAACACCGGAAACACCCCTTTTCCGGACTAAAGCATTGCGAATAACCCGCCCCCGATCACGCGAAGACATCCCTCGCGTGAGGCATTCAACGAAAACAAACAATACTGGAGCCTGACGGACTACCGTATTTGCAGGTTACGCACGGTCTTGGTCGTTGCCTTCGGAACAGGCTCGAAATACTCGGCCAGCACGTACATACTGCCGTAAAATGTCCCGACTGCGACACCGCATATCGTGAGAAACCGTATCAGACTTGGCATCGTTTTTCCGTACCCTTATCGAAAATTCCTATCGGACTTTGGCGGTATTATGACCTGCAGCAAAATGCCGCCGGCGTGTCGAGACTAGCAATAAAGTTATCACCTTGTGTTGACACGCGGGCGAATGCTGGCTGAAGTGCTCGCTTGTGCGGTGTCTCGCGACTGCCTCGCCCGTTGCCGCCCCTTAGCAAAGGCACTTGCGAAACACGGGGACCGGCGGCACATGAGCACAATGACAGAAACCCGTGAAGAGATAAAAACATGGTATCGGCCGAAACGATCCGGCTGACGCGCGCCGGGCTCGGCTTCCGGAGCATTGTGCTCATCGGCCTGATGGGGGCCGGCAAATCGGCGATCGGCAAGCGCCTGGCCACCAGGCTCGAGATTCCTTTCACCGATGCCGATCAGGAAATCGAGGCGGCCGCAGGCAAGACCATCAGCGAAATCTTCGCCGAGGACGGCGAGGCATTTTTCCGCGACGGCGAGCGCCGTGTCATCGCCCGCCTTCTCGAAGGCGGCCCCAAAGTGCTCGCCACCGGCGGCGGCGCCTTCATGAACGAGGAAACCCGGAACCGCATCGCGGCCAGCGGACTCTCGGTGTGGCTCAATGCCGGCATCGACATCCTCATGCAGCGCGTCCACCGCCGCGACAATAGGCCGCTTCTGAAAACCGGCGATCCGCGCGCCGTCATGGAGCGCCTCATCGCCGAGCGTTATCCGGTCTACGCGCTCGCAGACGTCGCTGTCGTCAGCAGAGACGTTGCGCACGAAACGATTGTAGACGAAATTATCTCCGCACTCGCCACATGCCCCAAGCTCGCGGCGGCGAGCTGAGCACACCCACGCACGAGAAGAGAGAGCGATGGCGGATACCGAGACTCCCAAGACGGGCACCATACGAACGGTCAATGTGGCGCTGGGCGCGCGCAGCTATAACATCATCATCGGCCCCGGCGTCCTTTCCAGCACGGGTGCAGCTTTGAACGTCCTGGCGCCGGGCGCGCGCTGCGCGGTGGTGACCGACGAGACGGTTGCAAGCCTGCATCTGCACGATCTGGCGCTGAGCTTCATCAGCGCGGGCGTCACTTTCAGCGAGATCGTCGTGCCGCCGGGCGAAGGGACCAAGACCTTCTCGCGCCTGACCGACCTGTGCAACACGCTCCTGGACCACGAACTCGAGCGCGGAGACGTGGTCATCGCCATGGGGGGCGGCGTCGTTGGCGACCTCGCCGGGTTCGCGGCCTCCATCTTCAAGCGCGGCGTGCGGCTGGTGCAGATCCCGACGACACTTCTCGCCCAGGTGGATTCCTCGGTCGGCGGCAAGACCGGCATCAACACCCGTCACGGCAAGAATCTGATCGGCACGTTCCATCAGCCGAGTCTGGTGATCGCCGATACCGAAGTTCTCTCCACCCTCGACGCCCGCGAATTTCGCAACGGCTACGCCGAGGTGGTGAAATACGGCGTGATCGGCAACGCAGCCTTCTTCGGGTGGCTGGAGGAAAACGTAACCGACGTCTTCACCGGAGCCGGGACCGCGCGCATCCACGCCATTGAGCAATCCTGCAAGGCGAAAGCGGCCATCGTCATCGCCGACGAGCGCGAGACGGGCCAGCGTGCGCTCCTCAATTTCGGCCACACATTCGGCCACGCGCTGGAGGTCTGGGCAGGTTACTCGGCGCGACTCAAACATGGTGAAGCCGTGGCCATCGGCATGGTGCTGGCAACCGAATTGTCGGAGGAGATGGGCTTCTGCCCGAAGGGCGCCAGCGCGCGCGTCGTCGCGCATCTCAGGACGGCGGGGCTCCCGACGTCGATTGCCGAACTGGCGGGGAGAACGGGCGGCGAGATCCCCTCGGCACACGAGGTCATGAGCCTTATGACGCAGGACAAGAAGGTAAAAGGCGGGCACGTGACCTTCGTCCTGCTGCGTGGGATCGGTGAAGCGTTCATCGCCGACGATGTCGAGCCCGATCAGCTGCAGGGGTTCCTGGAGACCCGCTGCCGGATGTGACCCGGCTGCCGTCCCCCTCGATCTTCACGCTACCCCCGCAAATCCGTGGACAAAGCGGCGGTCTGGCATTAACAGAAGTTCCATGCTGAGACGCCTGTACAACTGGACGATGGAGTTTGCTGGACACCGCCGCGCCAATGTCGCGCTGGCGGGCGTTTCGTTCTCGGAAAGCTCGTTTTTCCCGATCCCGCCCGACGTGCTCCTCATCCCGATGGTGCTGGCGCGGCGCGACAAGGCATGGCAGCTCGCGGGCGTGTGCACGCTGGCGTCGATTCTGGGCGGCCTTCTCGGCTATGCCATCGGCGCAATGCTGTACGACACGCTCGGCCTCTGGCTGATGAAGCTGTACGGCTACACCGATCAGATCGAGGCATTCCGCGCGTCCTATGCGAAATGGGGGGCGGCGATCATCCTCATCAAGGGCCTGCTGCCGATCCCTTACAAGATCGTCACCATCGCCAGCGGTTTTGCGGGCTACGACGTTCTCGCCTTCGTGGTCTTGTCGGCAATCACGCGCGGCGCGCGGTTCTACGGCGAGGCCTGGGCGCTCAGGCATTACGGTGAACCGGTGCGTGCCTTTCTGGAGCACCGGCTGGAATTGGTGACGAGCGTGGCTGCGGTGGTCATCATCAGCGGGTTCGTGCTGGTCAAATACGTCATTTAGAATTGGCAAGAAGGGAGCGTTTGCAGGTCTGACGTCCCCGTTCGTTAATTTTCGCGTCTGAATGCCCGTTTTCCTGGGGCGCCCCACCGGATCTCCGGTGAACATTATCCGGCCCACCAGCCTCGCGCCATTCTGCCGCCTTAACGAATGGTTCAGGAGATTTCCTCCAGGCTTGCAACATTTCAGCCCCCGGCCCTTGATTCGGAAGGAGCCTCGCCCATGAGCAATCTGAGCGCCGTGATACGGATGGGCCTGCCGGAGACATTCGGCCCGCGCGAGACGGCTCTGGCAATCGCCGCCTTCAGCGTGCTGGCGCTCGCCTCGGCGCTCGCCCTGGAGCATATCGGCGGCTTTCGCCCCTGCCATCTGTGTCTCCAGGAGCGCGTCCCCTATTACGCCGCCGTGCCGCTCGCCGTTGCCGCCTTCCTTTTCGCCCGCCCGTGGCCCGCCGTTGCGCGCGCGCTCCTCGCCGTCGTCACCCTGGCTTTCGTCTACAATGCCGGCCTGGGCATCTATCATTGCGGTGTCGAATGGGGCTGGTGGCCGGGGCCTGACAGTTGTACGGGACTGGGAACCATCGCCTCCAATCCGCAGGACCTGATGAAAAGCCTGGCCAAGGGCGGAGGCGTGGTGGTGCGTTGCGACGAGGCGCCGTTGCGTATCCTCGGACTGTCGCTCGCGGCCTACGGCGCGCTGCTGTCGGCGTTTCTGGCGGTCCTGGCCGGAGCGGGCGCCTGTGGCGTCGATCTCGCGGCGTGGTTGCGGGCAGTCTTTCCCACGGGGCACGGCCGCTTCGGGCAGGAGACACGCTGAGGGGCGGGTTACCCGGCCTGCGCTGAGAACAAGCGGCGCGCCGGTGCAGCCTTGCCGCAAGACCCGTTTTACGTGTTGTCCGCAGGTCGTTCCCGCGGCCTGCCTTTTGTCTGCCTCAACTTTGTCGTAGCATTGCGCATCGCTTGAGGAGGTGGGAGCATTTCATGTCGAACGATCAGCCGCGGCCGCCGCAGCGTTACAGCCGCTTTTCGCGAGCGGAAACCATGCCGCCTCAGCCGCCCGCCGAGCCGAGCCTGGAGGAAATCGCCGCCCGTGCGCTGAACAAGACCCGTTCGACCAAAGCGCACAACCAGCGGGCCGAGAGTTATGACCGTCAGCCGCCGCCGCCTCCCATGGCCGAGTTCGACGAGGTGGCGACCGAGCCTCAGAAGGCCTTCGCCGAACCGCGCCATCTCGCCCCGGCAGCGCGTGATATCGCTCCGCCGCAACGGGAGACTGCTCCCGCACAGGCCGAGGCCGTTCCGGCACCGCCCGAGGTGACACCTGAACCGCGCCCCGCGCCGCCCGTCACCCGCCGCATAGCCGAGTTGCGGCCCGCTCAGCGGCCACCCGCTGCGAAACCACAGGAACCCGCCGCCGCTGTCATCCCGGAGCTGGTAACCGGTATTCCTGAACCGGCCGCCGCCATGGACGAACCGGCCGAATTCGTGCCAACCGAATTCACGCCGGCCGGTGAACAGGAGGTCTCCTCTCCCGAACCCGTAGGGCCGGCGAAGGCCAAACCCAGCAAGGAAAAGCGCGAAGGGCCGGGCGTTGCCCGCCTTGCTCTCGCCCGTGCCCGCGCCAAGGCGCTTCCGGCGCTCACACAGGCCGCGAGCCGCAGCGCGCTGTGGGTTGCGCACAATCTCCGCCGCCGCGAGCTGCGCAAGCGCTATGGCGAGGCGCTCACCTTCACCCACAATCGGGTGCTCGACCGGCGCCTGGAACAGCTCTTTTTCGTGCCGACACTGCGCTCGGCTTGCGTCGCGCCCGTACCCGACCGCCCCATCCTTTATGATGGCCCGGTGCCGGGTACCGTGTTCAACTGGGCGATGGCCTTCCTGCCGAAAGATTTGCGCGAATACGCCTTCATCGACTTCCGCGCCGGGTCCGGCCGTCCGATGCTGCTGGCCGCAAGATATCGTTTTGACCGTATCATCGGCTTCGAGTACGATGAGCAGAGCTTCGATGATCTGCAGATGAACGTCGCGCATTATCCGCGCTCGCTGATGACCTGCCGCAACATCGACTGCTACCGCGGCGATCTCGACGGCATTTCCATCCCCGATCAGCCGAGCGTGCTGTATTTCCAGGCGGCGTGGCGGGAGGACATGATCTCCGGCGTCATGGACTATGTCCGCGAGACTTATCGGCAAAGCCCGCGCCCGCTCTATGTCGTGCTGGAAAACGTCGACGATCACGTGGCGCTTGAAGGTGACGGCATTTTCGAGCGCCTCGAACCGGCCCTGGCGGAACGTGTGAAGTTCCGGCTGCTCAGCCCGATGGAGTTTCAGGTCTACCGCGCGAAAGCCTGAACAAGGGCCACGCGGTCCGAAATCGGCGCCCTGAGAGGCACCTGGAACCGGCAGGGGCCCTGTCCCGTGGCGGCGGGTCTACGTCCCTTTCACAATTTCCGGCTGCGCGCGGCCCGCCGCGAGTGCGGCGTTAGGCATTGAGCGCTAATCTTCGGTTTTGACGGCCGAGGAGATCATCGTGAGCGCGATCACACTATGCCTTTGCGGCGACGTGATGCTGGGGCGGGGCGTCGATCAGATCATGCCCATCCCTGGCGATCCGCAGCTTTACGAGGGCTACGCGGAGTCGGCAGCCTCCTATGTCGCGCTGGCCGAGCACAGGAACGGGCCAATCCCGCGATGCTGTCCGCCCGGATATGTCTGGGGCGATGCGCTGGACGAAATCGCCCGCTTCCATCCGCAGGCCCGCATTCTCAATCTCGAAACCGCGATCACCGCGAGCCGGACGCCGGTCCCGAAAGGCATCAATTACAAGATGGCGCCGCGCAACGCGGCCTGCCTCAAGGAATTCGGCGCCGGTGTCTGCGGGCTCGCCAACAATCACGTCGCCGACTGGGGGCGCCAGGGGCTGGTCGAGACGCTTGAGGCGCTGGAGGGCCTCGGTGTGCCCTCCGCGGGCGCCGGGCGGGATCTGGAGGCGGCCATGGCACCCGCCATCCTCGGCGTGGAAGAGACACGCCGCATCCTCGTCTTCGCCTTCGGGCATGAATCCAGCGGCATTCCCGATGACTGGGCCGCGGGCGAGACGACACCCGGCCTGGCGCTGCTGCCCGACCTGTCTCCCGCGACAGCGGTGACGGTTGCCGCGCGGATCAACGCCATCCGCCGCCCCGGCGATCTGGCCGTGGTTTCGATTCACTGGGGTTCGAACTGGGGCTACCGCGTCCCCGAGCGGCAGCGGGCTTTCGCGCACGCCCTCATCGACGCGGGCGCCTGCCACGTGCTCCACGGCCATTCTTCGCACCATCCGCGCCCCATCGAGGTTTATCAGGGGCGGCTGATCCTCTATGGCTGCGGAGATTTCATTAATGATTACGAGGGGATCGAGGGATACGAGGCATTCCGCGGCGATCTTGCACTCGCCTATCTGCCGCGGTTCGGCGAAGATAACACCCTCGAAGCCCTCACGCTGCTGCCGTTCCGCATCTGCCGCTTCCGGCTGCAGCGCGCAGATGAGGAGGAAGCCGCATGGCTGCAGGCCACGCTCAATCGCGACAGCGCCCCTTTCGGCACATGCGTCACCCGCGCGCCGGACGGGCACTTGGCCGCGAGTTGGCCCCGTTGAACCTCCCGAAAGCTTCCTTTCCTATTCTGGCACGCATCATGGATGAAACAGGGAGGACGCATTGGCCGGTTTTGCACGACTTGCGCCCCCCTTGCGGCGCCTCTTCATCCGCTTCGACGAGGCCGAAGCCGCCGACGCCACGCTCCGGATCGCTCACGGCTATTGGAACATGAAGCGGGACGCGCATGTTCTGCCCCGCCTGACCGACATCAGTCTCGACGAACTCATTGCCTACAAGTCGTGCCTGTTTCTTTTCGAGAAGCATGAGGGCGGAGACTGGAGCCTGCGTTTTACCGGCGACCGGGTGCGCGACGAATTCGTCTCACGCAACGGCTGGCCGCGGCTTTCCTCGCTCGTGAACCGTCGCCTCGCCGTTCGCCTCCGCCGCCTTTTCCGCCATGTCGAGGAGAGGACGATGCCGGTCTCGGCAACCTTCACGGCCCGGGGCCGCAGTGTCGAAATCTTCGTGGCGCCGCTCTCCACCGCCCGGCGCGAGGTTGGCGCGATCCTTGGCGGCCTTGCCGGAACCGGACCGGCGCGATCGCCTCTGTCGGCAGATCGCCCCGGCCAGGGTTGAGAGGGCGGTGGATCCGGATCTGGCCCGCCATCCTCCCGCCGCTCCACCGGTAGGACAAAGGCGCCGCCATCCGCGGCAGCCAGTATCCCGCTCATGTATTTACGCTGACAAACGGCCTCCCCCCGTGCCAGCCATGAACGCCAGATAATTCTTGTTTTTTTGTTCTAGCTTCACACGAGCGCTTGACAACTTCCTCCAGGAATTGAGCGCTCAAGATCAGAAGGCTAGTGCAGCAGCTTCACTTCGTTGCCGCTGATGCGCCGGAACCGTCTTTCGTACTGCCGCTCCGCGCCGCTGGTTATGGAAATCAGCTTGTCGAGAGGCCTCTGCCGGACCTCTTCTTCGGTCCTCGAAATGAAGAGTTCGGCGTGCAGCAGCCCGTCGCTCTCCTTGCCTGCAGGGCTGATGCCCATGGCGTTCAGCTTCTTGACCGTCGCATCGAACTCCTGCCGCGAATGGAAGCGCCGCTGCACGAAGGTGATGCCTTCCAGTTTCTCCGTAACAAGTCCGTGTCGTGCAAGCTCGGCGGCAACCCCCTCGAAGGAGTACATGCGGAGCACGAACGAGACGACGACCGGCGGCTTCCTGCGCCTGTCGGTCTGGCATGCCATGATATTTGCGAATGTGCGGTGCGAAACATACCCCACGCAGCCCGTGGAGATGATCATGTCGGCATCCCGCATGACGGCGCGGTCTGCTTCATTCGGCGTGCCGTTTTCCAGGTTGCTGTTGACCGCGTCCTTAAGCAGCCCGACACTCTTCGCGTAAGAGGTCGCGGGCTTCGAAGTATCGATGCCGTAGAACTCAGCATTGCACAGCTTTGGCCACGCAGCGAAATAATTCCTGTCGAGCTCCTTCAGTCTATCCGAAGCTACGCCGTACATGTGCGGACAGGAATACCGCCCTGTCAAATCGTCGATAGCGAATGGATGCTGTACCAACGCGCTATTGATGCCGTAGGAGCAACCGACATCCAGTACTTTCACCGGTTCGGTTTGTGACGCCGAACGTGCGCTAATGATGGAACGGAAGGGTATCTTCGCGAGGTCTGGAATAACGTAATCAAGACCACACAAGACCCGGAAGTATTCACGCGGATCAGATTCTCGATAAATGTCATCGAAATCGGCCTTGCCGGAGCTGCCAACTGCAACGTCGGTGCCGAGAATACTCATTTCACCTCCTTTTCCGCTTAGGCGCGGACACATACTTTCAGAATTTGACACGGATTATGAAACCGCGGTAAGACATTACGTGGACAACATGGGCATGTCCACCCCAATGCATTCATTCTTCATTAAGGATCGACTGTTGCGGCAGAAACGACTGGCGTGTTTGCCGCTATGATCCCCGACGCTTAGCGGCAAATTTGCGGCTATTGTGCGGCAAATCAGCCGACGCTACCGTGGACGGCTGCGGCGGGGCAGGCCGCGCTCGGAATGCGGCCCCATTTCGTCCAGCGATGGCTTGTGCGGTTTCGCCATCGGATCGCGCGCGCCGCGGCCGTGCGTGCCGGGGCGGCCAGCGCTGCTTCGCGCCCGCGGGCGGGTACCGCCACTGCTCGCCTCCACCGCTTCCTGGCGCGCCAGCGGGTCGTCCGCCACCGCCAGCTCTACGTCGCGCAGGCGTTTCACCTCGTCGCGCAGGCGGGCGGCTTCCTCGAACTCCAGATTGGCGGCGTGCTCGCGCATCCGCTTCTCCATGTCCTCGATGACCGCCGCCAGATTGTGGCCCACGGGCGGCCCTTCCTCCGCAAAGCCCGGCCCGGCGCCCACCAGCACATGGTCGCGCTCATAGACGCTTGAGAGGATGTCGCCGATATTCTTCTTAACCGACTCAGGCGTGATGCCGTGCGCCTTGTTATACGCCATCTGCTTTTCGCGGCGGCGGGTCGTCTCGGCCAGGGCGCGCTCCATCGAGCCGGTGATCTTGTCCGCATACAGCACGACATGGCCATCGACATTGCGTGCCGCGCGGCCTATGGTCTGGATCAGCGACGTCTCGGAGCGGAGGAACCCTTCCTTGTCGGCGTCGAGAATGGCCACCAGCGCGCATTCCGGGATGTCCAGCCCCTCGCGCAGCAGGTTGATGCCGATGAGCACGTCGAACGCACCGAGCCGCAGGTCGCGGATGATCTCGATGCGCTCCAGCGTCTCGACGTCGGAATGCATGTAGCGCACCCGGACGCCCTGCTCGTGCATATATTCGGTGAGGTCTTCGGCCATGCGCTTGGTCAGCGTCGTCACCAGCGCACGGTAGCCGCGCCGCACGGTTTCACGGCATTCGTGAATGAGATCGTCCACCTGGGTCTTGACGGGGCGTATCTCCACCGGCGGGTCGGTCAGCCCGGTCGGGCGGATGACCTGCTCGACGAACACACCGCCCGTCTGCTCCAGCTCCCAGGCGCCGGGCGTCGCCGAAACGTAGGTCGTCTGCGGGCGCATGGCGTTCCATTCGTCGAATTTGAGCGGGCGGTTGTCCATGCAGGACGGCAGGCGGAAGCCATATTCGGCAAGCGTGAGTTTGCGGCGGCGGTCGCCGTTGAACATGCCGTTGAGCTGGCCGATGGTGACGTGGCTTTCGTCCACGAAGACGAGCGCGTCATCGGGCAGATATTCGAACAGCGTCGGCGGCGGCTCGCCCGGCTTGCGGCCGGTGAGCCAGCGCGAATAGTTCTCGATCCCCGCGCAGGAGCCGGTGGCCTCCATCATTTCCAGGTCGAACATGGTGCGCTGTTCGAGACGCTGCGCTTCGAGGAGCCGCCCGGCGGCGTTGAGTTCGGCGAGGCGCTGCTGCAGTTCCTCCTGGATGCCCTTGATGGCCTGAACGAGCGTGGGTTTCGGCGTCACATAGTGCGAGTTGGAGAAAACCTTGACCGTTTCGAATTCCGCCGTCTTCTCGCCGGTCAGCGGGTCGAACTCGGTGATCGCCTCGATTTCGTCGCCGAACAGCGAGATGCGCCAGGCGCGGTCTTCCAGATGCGCCGGAAACAGCTCGATGGAATCGCCGCGCACCCGGAAGAAGCCGCGCGCGATGTCCATATTGCTGCGTTTGTAATGCAGTGCGACGAGGTCGGCGAGGAGCTGGCTTTGCCGCACGCGGTCGCCGCGCGTGAGTGTGAAGGTCATCGCCGTGTAGGTCTCGACCGAACCGATACCGTAGATACACGATACCGACGCGACGATGATCACGTCATCGTGTTCCAGCAGCGCGCGCGTGGCGGCGTGGCGCATCCGGTCGATCTGCTCGTTGATGGATGATTCCTTCTCGATATAGGTGTCGGTGCGCGGGACGTAGGCTTCCGGCTGGTAATAGTCGTAGTAGGAGACGAAATATTCGACGGCGTTGTTAGGGAAGAAGCTTTTGAACTCGCCGTAAAGCTGGGCCGCGAGCGTTTTGTTCGGCGCGAGGATGAGCGCGGGGCGTTGCGTGCGCTCGATGACTTTGGCCATGGTGAAGGTTTTGCCCGATCCGGTGACGCCCAGGAGCACCTGATCGCGTTCGAGCGCGTTGACGCCCGCGACGAGTTCGTCGATGGCCTGGGGCTGATCGCCCTGCGGTTCGAAGGCGGAGACGAGTTCGAGACGCCGCCCGCCTTCGGATTTCTCCGGGCGCTCCGGGCGGTGCGGCGTGAACATGGGCATGGCGCCGGACACGATGGGATGTGTGGCCATCGTGGGGAGCGTGGCGGTTGAAGGCGCGGCCTGCCCCGAGCCGGGGATATAGGGCGTGGCGGGGGCCTCGCTGGCGCCGGGCGGGGTGGTCGAGGCGGCGGATTTGCGTTTGCGTGGCGGCATGGGGCGAATATGGCGCGGATGGACCGGTTTGGCGAGGCCCAAACACCCGATATCCGGTCCGAATTGACGGGCTCGGATGCCAGCCGCTTCAACATTCGAGGGGAATTCGGCGTGGAAGTCGAGCAGGAGTCTCAGTCGCCGCGATTTGCGCGTAACTCGTCGATATAGGGCGAATGGCCGGAATGCAGGATGACGAGCACGTCTTCCGCGCGCGTCATGGCGACGTAGAGATCGCTGCGTTCGTCCAGATGCGGCTTGTAAGGCAAGAGATCCGTCCAGAGCAGAACGACGATACGGAACTGCAGGCCGCGCGATCCCTTGACGGTCATGATGCGCACGCCTTTGTCCTCCAGCCTGCCGACGGTTGCCGCTCGTCTGCTCAGCCAGACCGCGCGGGTGAAGCCGTTGAGCCGCTCGCAGAGCAGGTCCATCGCGTCTTGACGTATGCGCGGATAAAGTATGCCGATGTCATGCGGGGCGACGGGCTCGCGGGCCCCGCGGATCCTGATACCGCCGCGCAGCCATTCCTCGATACGCGCGGCCGCGTAGCTGCTCTCGTCCCGCGCGTCTTTCAGGCAGACGATCTCCGGCTCCGGACCGTTGCGGATCGCCTTGTCCGGATCGACCGGCAGCGCCAGGACGCCCATGTCGCCGGCTGCCTGCCCGCGCTTCGGCCGCGCCGCGAAAGGGTGTGCGGCACGCAGGATTTCAACGGTGTTGCGGTAGTTCTTATCGAGATCAAAATTGGCGTTCACGGTGCGCCCGCGCGCATTGACGCCCGCGTCGGCCCAGGTGAATTTCCGCGCCCGGTAAAGCGACTGGCTGCCGTCGCCCACAATCAGCAGGTCGCCACCCTCCGGGTCCTTGAGCGCGAGCTTGGCGCAGCGGAACCAGGGACGGGGCCAGTCCTGCCCCTCGTCAATCAGCACGGCATCGTACCGGCCGCTGTCCCGGCTGCCCGCGTTGAGTGAAGCCAGCAGGCGCTCGCCATAGGCGTCGTCGCTCTCGTCCGGGCGAAACCCGGCGCCGTTCCTGCTGCCCCATTTGTGGAAATGCACGGCGTCGATGTTCGGATGACCTTCCACGGTCGCCGCCAGCCAGGACGCGAGCAGCTTGTTGTAGCACAACAGCAGAATGCGTTTGTCGGGGTCTTCCGCCAGCAGCTTCGCCCGTGCGATCAGCAGCACCGTCTTGCCCGAGCCCGCCACGCCGTAGATGACGCGGTGGCCACTGCCGATGGCGCGGGCGTTGCGTTCCTGGCGCAGATCGAGCACCGCCAGCTCCGTTTCCGACTGGCGGAGCACCACCTCGGGGTGAATGATGCTGCGGATGATATCCACCTGTTGCGGCGTCAGCCTCGGAAATGGCCACCAGGGATCGAAGAATGATTTCAGCCGCGCCGCCAGTTCCTGCGGCCCGAGGGCGTCCCATTCGCCGAATTGATCTTTCGTGGCCGTCTTGGCCGCCGGGAAAATCTCCGCCAGCGCCTCGCGTCCCTTCTCCAACTGGGCGCGATTGATGTTGGTGAGGATGGACATGTAGCCGAGCGGAAAGGCGAGACGGTTTCGATAGGTCCCCTCGGTCCGCAGCAGACGGCGCGCCTGCGGATGCTCCTGGATCTTGTTCATGGCGAGGCACATATAGCCGCGCGCCTGCTCGCCGGGGTGCTTCGCGACGGCCTCCCTGCCGCGCCGGACCAGCGTGACCGACGTCGGACTGACCTGCTTTAGCTCCGCCTGCCACCAGCCCTTGACCTCGATCACCAGCACGCCGAAATCGGGCAGGATGACGATGAAATCCGGATGCCGGTGGCGGACCACCGGCTCGTAATAGACGATGCAGTCTTCCGGCAATCTTTGCAGCAGGGCGAACACGCGCCGCTCACCCGCCGTGATGCGCTCGCCGCCCCAGTTCCGCCCGGGCAGAGTTTCGGGAATCATGACCGCCATTGCTGCTTCCTCCCGCGCACGAAGATGCTCACCCCGAACGGAAAAAGCGTTAATCGCCGGAAATAAGGACGCCCGGGCCTCTGCGAAATGATGGCGCATGCGCGCGGTGACGCCAATGCGGGAATGCGAGACGCGGGAGGTGGTGGAGGCCGGCGCCGGCCGGCGTTGAACCCGAATTTAAGCCCGCCGGTCTATCCTCCACCTCGCCATCGGGGCGGTTTTGCCTTGACAGCCCGTACTTAGTGGCGAACTATTCGTTCTACAAATGGAACCTGTGCTTTTTGCGCGCCATGTGGCGTGCGAGACGATGCTTGAACAACTGATGCAGCCAGCCGGGAAATGCCACCATTCGTCTTCGGCAGAGTGAGGGGACGGCGGGAATTTGACGAGGACGACCGTGGCCGAGACATTTCGCATCCTGCTGCCGAGCCCCAGGCGGCGACAGAGCGTCATCCCCGGCTTCGGCCTGACGCTCGGCGTCACGCTCACCTGGCTCAGTCTCATCGTGCTGCTGCCGCTCGCCGGGCTGTTCGTTAAAACGTCCGAGCTGAGCCTCGCGCAATTCTGGGCGATCATCGCCAGCCCCCGCACGCTGAACGCCCTGAAGCTGAGCTTCGGCCTCGCACTCGCCGCCGCCGTGGTGAATACCGTGTCCGGCGCCATCGTCGTCTGGGCGCTGGTCCGCTACCGCTTTCCGCTGCGCCGCGTTTTCGATGCCGTGGTGGATGTGCCCTTCGCACTGCCGACCGCGGTCGCGGGCATAGCGCTGACGGCGCTTTTCGCCAAGAACGGCTGGCTCGGCGCGCCGCTGGCTGCCATCGGCATCGAAGTCGCCTTCACCCCGCTCGGCATTCTGGTCGCGCTCATCTTCGTGGGCCTGCCTTTCGTCGTGCGCACCGTGCAGCCCGTGCTTCAAGAGCTGGAACCGGACGTCGAGGAAGCCGCCGCGAGCCTTGGCGCTTCCCGGCTGCAGACCATGACGCGGGTCATTCTGCCCGCCCTGACGCCCGCGCTGCTCACCGGCTTCTCGCTCGCCTTCGCGCGCGGCGTCGGCGAATATGGCTCGGTGATCTTCATTGCCGGCAACCTGCCGAACGTATCGGAGATCGCGCCACTCCTGGTCATCACGCGGCTGGAGGAGTTCCGCTACGCCGACGCCACAGCCATCGCGCTCGTGATGCTGGTGGCGTCCTTCATCCTCCTTTTCGTCATCAACCGCCTGCAGCGCTGGTCCGAGCTGCGCACGGGCGGGCCTTGAGGCAGGCCATGGCGACGGTCGGCACCACAACACCGGACGGACTCACCGCAGCGAGGGCGAAGGCCGCCGTGGCGAGCCAGAGGCAGGAGCCTCCCGCCCTGCGCTGGCTTATCACCGGCGCGGCGATCGCGTTCCTGACACTGTTCATCGTCCTGCCGCTCGCGGTGGTCTTCGCGCAGGCCTTCTCGCACGGTTTCGGGGCCTATCTCGACGCCATCGCCGATCCAGCGGGCCTTGCGGCCCTCAGGCTGACGGTGCTGGTGGCGTTCATCTCCGTGGCGCTGAACCTCATCTTTGGGCTGATCATGGCCTGGGCGGTCGCGAAGTTCGACTTTCCCGGCAAGAGCCTGCTGATCACGCTCATCGACCTGCCTTTCTCCGTCAGCCCCGTCGTCGCCGGCCTCGTCTTCGTGCTGTTGTTCGGCGCACAAGGGATGTTCGGCCCGTGGCTCCAGGCCCACGGCATCAGGATCCTTTTCGCGCTGCCGGGCATCGTGCTGGCCACCGTCTTCGTCACCTTCCCCTTCGTTGCCCGCGAACTCATTCCGCTGATGCAGGAGCAGGGCACGCAGAGCGAGGAAGCGGCCATCTCGCTTGGCGCCTCGGCCTTCGCCACCTTCCGCCGTGTGACACTGCCGAATGTGAAATGGGCACTGCTTTACGGCGTTCTCTTGTGCAACGCCCGCGCCATGGGCGAGTTCGGCGCGGTGTCCGTCGTCTCCGGCCACATCCGCGGCGAGACCAACACCCTGCCGCTGCATATCGAGATTCTCTACAACGAGTATCAGTTCGTCGCGGCGTTCGCGGTCGCCTCGATCCTCGCATTGCTCGCGCTCGTCACCCTGGTGCTCAAGACGCTGCTTGAAAGCCGCGTTTCCGAAAGCTGACGCCCATGACCATCGAGACCACGGACATCGTCAAGCGTTTCGGGAGTTTCGTCGCCCTGGACGGCGTGAGCCTGCGCGTCCGCCATGGTGAACTGGTTGCGATGCTCGGCCCTTCCGGCTCCGGCAAGACGACGCTTCTGCGGATCATAGCCGGCCTGGATTGGCCCGACGAGGGCATGGTCCGTTTCGACGGCGAGGATGCGCTGCACCGGCGCGCCGGCGAGCGTGGCGTCGGTTTCGTCTTCCAGCATTACGCGCTGTTCCGCCATTTGACGGTCTATGAGAACGTCGCCTTCGGGCTCCGCGTCAGGCCGCGGCGCGAACGTCCCTCCGAGACGCAGATCGCCGAAAAGGTCAACCGTCTCCTGGACATGGTCCAGCTCGGCTGGCTGGCGCACCGCTATCCGCACCAGCTCTCCGGCGGCCAGCGGCAGCGCATTGCGCTTGCCCGCGCGCTGGCGATCGAGCCGCGGGTCCTCCTGCTCGACGAGCCGTTCGGCGCACTGGATGCCAAGGTGCGCAAGGAGCTGCGGCGCTGGCTGCGCGAGCTTCACGGCGAGATCAATGTCACGTCTTTGTTCGTGACCCACGATCAGGAGGAGGCGCTGGAGGTGGCCGACCGGGTCGTCATCCTCGATCACGGCCATATTGAACAGATCGGTACGCCCACAGAAGTCTACGAGCGTCCCAATTCGGCATTCGTGCACGATTTCATTGGCGAATCCTTCGTCGTGCCGGTGCGCGTCGAAGGCGGGCTGGTGAAGTTCGACGGTGCCACGCTGGACATCGACCCGCAGGATACGCAATCGGGGGGGGCGCGCCTGTTCGTGCGGCCGCACGACGTGTCGCTGGTCGCCGCCGGGGAAGGCGCGCTCATGGCGCGCGTCAGCCATGTACGAGGCTTCGGGCCGCACTTGCGCGTCGAGGCGGCGCTATTGCACGGCGGAGAGGAGATCCCGATCGAAATTCAAGCGCATCGCGACGAGCGCGTCCAGCCGGGGCAGACCGTCGGCATCAAGCCTCACCGGTACCGTCTTTTTCCCCTGCCGTGATGGAAGTCCGCCTGGCGCCCCCTGCGCCTGGGCTTCTTGACCGTCGCCGTCAGTTCCGGGACAGTCAGGACCGGTCCCTTCGACAGAACATGCGCCGCCCGGTACCCTTCCTCGCGCAGTTCCTCCATAATAACGGGCAACGCCTGGACGGTGGTTCTCTTGATATCGTGAAACAGGAGGATGCCGCGCCCGTACTTCTTCAGCCGTGACATGAGACGGCGGGGCATCCGGCGCGCGCTGACGCCTTCGGAGTCGCCCGCGATCGCGTCTACCGACCAGGCGGCGATGTCGCGCTCGGCCAGGAAGTCCAGCAACATTTCAGACTGCCCCAGGCCGGGAAAACGGAAGAACGGTGCGGGCGGTCTGCCCAGCGCGTCGGCCACGGCGGCGATGCCCTGCTCGATCTGCTCCTCGGCGCGTTGCCGCGAAACGAAGTTCAGGCTGACCGGGTGCGACCAGGTGTGGGTCGCGACGATGTGGCCGCGCCGGTCGATTTCCCGCACCAGGTGCGGATAACGCTGCGCCACTTCGCCGATCACGAAGAACACGGCCCTCACGCAATAGCGGTCGAGAATGTCGAGGATCTGCGGCGTGCGCTTCGGGTGCGGGCCGTCATCGAAGGTGAAGACCACTTCCTTGTCGTTCAGGGGCAGCGTGTCCTTGAACTGGATCATGCCATATCGCGGGCCACCCGTCGCATCGACGGGGATTTCCCGGCCGGGGCCGAGCGCGGCCTCACCGCACCTCAGAATGGGCTTGCGCACCAGCCGTTCGCCCTCACCGCCGGGCCGGCTGGCCGATGCAACACCGCGCTCCGCATTCGCGCCGGGCCAGGCAGCATGGGCAGTGCGCGAAGCCCGGTTGCGGGCAGGCCATGCCGCGGCTCTCTCGCACGAGCTTGGTCTCGCTTCGGAACGGCCGGGCTTCGGGCCGTGATTCTCGCTCCACGCCGCGAGTTCTCCGGCTTTCCCGCCCGTTTGACACGTCTCCAGAGCGCCTGGCTCCCGTTCGGCTCCCGGACGCGCGCCATACAGGGCCTGCGTCACCCCGGGATCGCTGAACAGGGCGAACATCTTTGGAGCGCCGACCAAACTGAGAATCGCAGCGATCGCGCAGAAGCCGGCGACGCCGTGCAGCAAGGCGATGGGCGATACGCGCGGCCGCCAGCTCTGCGGAAAAGCCAAGCGGGCCGCGAGCCAGCCGCCGATGCGCCGCAATACCGTGACGCGCCCGGGAGACGCGGGTTTGTTCTGTTTTCGCGCGGGCCGCTTTTGTGCAGGGGCCGTTTTCTGCCCGCTTTTCGCGGCGCCGCGCCGCGTGGATTTCTTACTCAATTGCGCACCCGTACCCCTGACAGATCCGTTCCGAAAGGCCGCCGCCTCTCGCAAGACACGGCCACAAGACCCCTGTGGCTGGCGGTCCTGGTCTTGCCGCGAAGATTAAAATAGCACCTCAGTGCCTTACATCAGATGAAAGGAAACTGCCGGGATCCGCCCGCCCCATTCAGGCGCCGCAAGACCGCAACATCCTCTCGGCCATCCCATGATAGCCGCTTCCGAACAGGCGTACATGGACGAGCGCGGGCCAGAGCTGGTAGATCGGCAGCCGCTCGGCCTGCCCTGGCTCCAGCGGTCCATAGGTCTGATAGAAAGCGGCGGAAGGGTGGTCGAAAAGGGTGAGCATCGCCAGATCCACCTCGGCGTGGCCGTAATAGCACGCCGGGTCGATCAGACCGGTGATCCGGCGGCCATCGCTGAGGATGTTGCCGCCCCAGAGGTCGCCGTGCAGAAGCGCAGGCGCCGGGCGCGCGGGCAGACGGCTGGCCAGGCTGCCAGCGAGCGCCTCGACGCGGCGGGCCAATTCCCTGGGAAGGTGCGCGAGATGGACACGGAGCCGCCGCTCGGCCCAGAATTCGGGCCAGCCGTCCAGCCAGCCGTTCGGGATGGCGACCCGCCCGAAGGCGTAATCTTCCGCCCAGCCGTACCGCTCGCCGCGGGCGCTGTGCAGCACGGCCAGAACCTGCCCGAGACTAGCCCAGGCGCTGGAGAGACCGCCCCCGGCGTCAAGCGCCTCCATGACCAGCACGCCGTCGCCGGTGGCCAGGGCGGCTGGCGCGGGCGCTCCCGCCGCCGCGATGGCCCGCAGCATGGTGGCTTCGGCTTGTGCTGAGCCACCGCCTTTCACGACGGCCTCACGGCCATCGGTGAGCGAAATCCGCAGGATCTGGGACAGACAGCCACCACCAAGCGCATCCGCCCGGCGAAGCGTGCCGCCCAGAAGCGCGGCTCCGGCTTCGGCGAGTGCGTTCATGCCGCCTTACCCATGCCCGGCCAAAAAACGTGCGCAAACGGGGGGATCCGGGGTGTGAGCCCCGAGCCCCTGTCTCAAACCGCCGGGGCGTGCTTCATGTCGGCGCGCAGAAGCTCGCGGCATTCCTCGAGATCCCGCAGGACCTTCGACAATGCGCGGCGCTGCGGCTCGGTCAGCTTCGGCATCTCTGCCTTGGCGTGGACTGCCTCGGACGCAGGCGACTTGGCAGCCGAAGCACGCTTGCGCGCCGAGCGCCCTGCCTCCTGCAGCTCCCGCCGCGCCTCGTGTGCCGCTTCTTCGGCGAGATCAGGGATATTGATCGCCATGTTGCCGCCCTGTGCGGAGTCGTCGCCATCGCGCCAGCAGTCTTTGACGAAACGCACGCCGCTGCCGCGCAGGATCTTCTGTACCCCCTTGATCGTATAGCCGTCGCGGTATAGCAGACAGCGTATGCCACGCAAGAGGTCCACATCTTCAGGTCTGTAATAGCGTCTGCCGCCACCCCGCTTCATCGGCCGCAATTGCGAGAACTTGCCTTCCCAGAAGCGCAAGACGTGCTTCGGTACGACCAGTTCATCCGCGACCTCGCTGATGGTGCGAAACGCACTCGATGATTTCTCCAAACGAGCCCCCGCTTGTTGGAAAACCCGGGCGAAGCCGGGTTGTTATTCAGCCGCTTTCATTTTTCGAGATAAATTGGAGTTGATACGGTCCTTCATAATGTTGCTGGCCCTGAACACCAGAACCCGCCGCGGAGTGATCGGTACGATATCCCCGGTCTTTGGATTCCGGCCGATACGCTCCCTTTTATCGCGCACGCTGAACGACCCGAAAGATGAGAGCTTCACGTTCTCGCCGTGTTCCAGACACGCGACAACCTCGCGAAGCACGCTCTCGACCAGTTCGGCAGACTCGTTGCGCGGGAGGCCGACTTTCTGAAAGACGGCCTCTGCCAGATCTGCCCGTGTTAATGTTTTGCTGTCTGTTGCCATGAATTTCTCTGCTCAATCCTCAAGACTCGAGCCGACATTATATTAGGTATACTATGGGGAACGGTCAACTCCGGATTTGGCATCATACTGATTCAGCATGATATTTCCGGGCGCATCAAATTCGGACGGGAACGTTGCAAATCTTCGTGCAGAAATTATGGCGTGCGCGAAATATAATTAAGATGTTCGGTTAATAGATCGCTAGAGGACGATTCGCCGCATTATTTACGCTCACGGCGCCCGAAAACCTACCACCGTGCTAGTACGGACCCCCACGTAAATCCGCCGCCCATGGCCTCCATGAGCACGAGATGGCCCTCGCGGAGCCGTCCGTCCCGGACCGCTGCGTCGAGCGCGAGCGGAATGGAAGCCGCCGAGGTGTTGCCGTGGTTCTCCAGGGTCATGACGATCCGCTCTTGCGGAATGCCGAGCTTGCGGGCCGTGCCGTCGAGAATACGCTTGTTCGCCTGATGGGGCACGAACCAGTCCACTTCGGACGCGGTAAGCTTATATGCGTCCAAAGTCTGGGTGATGACACCGGCGATGGCTCCGACCGCGAATTTGAAGACTTCCCGGCCATGCATGCGAAGGTGTCCGACAGTCTTCGTGGTGGAAGGACCACCATCGACATAGAGCATGTCCCGGTAGCGGCCGTCGGAGCGCAGGATCGAGCCGAAAATGCCGCGGTCGCTGGCCAGACCTTTCTGTCGCCGACCTTCGATCACGACGGCACCGGCGCCATCGCCGAACAGCACGCACGTCCCCCGGTCCTCCCAGTCGAGGATACGCGAGAACGTCTCCGCGCCGATCACCAGAGCGCGGCGGTGCTGCCCCGATTTGACGAGATTGTCCGCGACCGACAGCGCATAGACGAAACCCGAGCAGACGGCTTGCAGGTCGAATGCAGCGCCACCGGTGATGCCCAGGCCGGCCTGAACGGTAACGGCGGTCGCCGGAAAGGTCAGATCGGGGGTAGAGGTCGCAAGGACGATGAGGTCGATATCGCCGGCATCCATCTGCGCCGCTTCGAGCGCGCGCCGGGCCGCGACAAGCCCGAGATCGGATGTCAACTCACCGTCGGCGGCGATGTGGCGCGCCTTGATGCCCGTGCGCTCCACGATCCATTCGTCGGAGGTATCGACGATCCGCGCGAGATCGTCGTTGGTGAGGATCTTCTCCGGAAGATAGGAGCCGCAGCCGCGGATGACAGAACGAATGAGGGTCACGAGATGGCGTCCGTGTTTTTCAACTCTGGCGCCTGCTGCAAGGCATTCTGGAAACTCTCGACATCCTCTGAAATGCTCCGCACAAGGCCACTTTTCGCCATGTCGTAACCGAGATCGACGGCGCTTGCAAAGCCAATCGCGTCGGCACCGCCGTGACTTTTTATTACAATTCCTTGCAAACCGAGAAAAATGCCGCCATTGGCATGGCGCGGGTCCATCTTGTCCTTCAGCGCCCGGAATGCACCTTGTGCCAGAAGAGCGCCGATCCGCGCGAAGAGCGAGCGGTTCAGCGCCGATTTCAGATAGGCGGCGATCTGCTTGGCCGTGCCTTCAGCGGTCTTCAGCGCCACATTGCCGGTGAAACCATCGGTGACGACCACGTCCACCGTCCCCTTGCCCACATCGTCTCCTTCGACGAAGCCGTGATAGACGATGGGCAGATCGGGCTTTTTCAGCGCCTCGCCCGCGCGTTTGATCTCCTCCAGCCCCTTGACTTCCTCGACGCCGATATTCAGGAGACCGACCGAGGGCTTGTCGACGTGGAACATCGCCCGGGCCAGCGCGGCGCCCATGCCGGCATTGCCCACCAGGAAACGTGCATCCAGCCCGACATTGGCGCCCACGTCGAGCACGATGCACTCGCTCGAAATCGTCGGCCAGATACCCGCCAGCGCGGGGCGCTCGATGCCCGGCAGCTTTTGCAGGCAGAACATCGCCATGACCATCAGCGCGCCGGTGTTGCCCGCCGAGACCGTTGCATCCGCCTCGCCGCGCTTCACCGCGTCGAGCGCCAGCCACATGCTGCTCTTGCCGCGGCCCTGCCTGAGCGCCTGGCTCGGCTTGGCGTCCATGGAAATGGCCACCTCGCAGTGGATGACGCGCGATTTCTGCGCCAGCGCCGGATGCGCGGCCAGATAGGGGGCGATGGCGCGTTCGTCGCCGAACAGAAGGAATTCGATGTCCGGGTGGCGCACGAGCGAAAGCGCTGCCCCCGGGATGGCGACAGACGGCCCCTCGTCACCGCCCATGGCGTCCAGCGCTATCCTGACAGGCGCGTCCATTTCTCGCTTCTAGTCTATCTGTTCCTGCCCCAGAACGGGACTGTTCAGCCCCGGCGCGAACGCGCGAGTGACCTTACTGCATACGCTGAACAACACAAAAGAAATTTCCCCCGAAGGTAACCGGGGGAGGCGATCGCGGCGGGCTTCGTGCCGCCTATTTCGATGCGCTGCGGAAGCGCCCTATGGGCGTCGAAGCCTCGTCTTCATCACTACGCCCGGGGCCGGGGTCGTCCGGGGGGCGGTCGGGCACGAAGATTCTGGGCTCGACCTTGCGCGGCTTTGGCGGGGACCCTTCGCTGGCTGGCAGCACCGTTTCGGCGGCGCGCGCAGTCTTGTCGTCGGTGTCGGCCGCTGCCGCCGGTTCCGGCGTCTCGTCCGCCGCCGTGAAGACGACATCCGGCAGCTTCTCCGCCGGAGGCTTCGGCGCGTTCGCGGGTTCCAGCGGCGTGACGGTGATGGTGATCGGCTGAGCGCTCCCCTCCGCCGCGGTCTCGCCCACCGTCTCGGCCCGCGCGACGCCTTCCACTTCTCGGCTGAGCGAGGAGATATCGTCCATGAGCGCGTCATCGGCCCCCGGCACGCGCCGGTCGCCGGGCACACGCCACTCGAACGCGTCGAGCGTACCGGTGACCGGCGAAATCGGCGCCCACTCGCTCGACGCAATGCCATCGGCCATCCATGCCGGGTCGCGCGGCGCACGCACGGCGCGTGCAAGCCATTCACGCACACGCCCGGCGTCGCGTTTCTCCCCACCCTCGATACGCGCCATCAGGGTGCAGACACGCGCTGAAGGTGTTTTGGCGAGAAGCGGCTGCAGCGCGTCGCGCGCCTCCTCCCATTCGCGGGCGTCTGCCGCGGCGCGGGCGAGCGCGATCTGCGCCTCCTCGTGGTCGGGCGTCAGGAAAATCAGCGACTTGATCCGCGCCAGCCGGTCGCGCGGCGAATCTCCGGGGCGGACATAGGCGTAGGCGAGCGCCAGATCGGGATGCGGAGTATACTGCCATGTCCGCGCCAGCACCCGCGCAGCCTTGTGCGCGCTGTCGCGGCTGGCGAGAATGCGTCCGGCGATACACGACGCGGGCACGAAGCCCGGCGCCAGCCGGTGCGCTTCGAGCGCCAGTTCGGCGGTCTTGTCGGGCTGCGAACCTTCCATCTCCATGGCCTGCGCGGTGAGCAGCACGGCGCGGCGGCGGTCGGCGGTCTTCCGGTCGACATGGCGGAAATTGCGCGCGACGTTCAGCGTGTCCAGCGCGCCCTCCCAATTCCGCGTCCGGCACTGCATCTCGAACAGCGCGTGCACCGGCCAGGGAAGCGCCGGATTGAGCGCCATAGCGCGGGCCGCGAACTGCTCGGCGGCTTCCATCTGCCCGTCGCGGCTGGCCTCAAGAAACAGGCCGCGCAGGCCCAGAAGCTGCGTTTCCGGCTTCTCCGACATCGCCTCGAACAGGCGCTGCGCCGCCCGGCGGTCGCCCGAGAGCTGCGCCGACTGGGCCAGGAGCAACTGCGTCAGCGGTTCATAGGGAAGGGCGCGGCGCGCCTCGGCCGCAAAGCGCGCGGCCAGGGCTTCGTCGCCCGCGCCGACGGCGAAAATGCCTTTGCGCAGCGCCGTGAGGCCACGCGTCTGGCGGCGCTCGGCCATGCGGCGGCGAATGCGCCCCGGGCTGCGCGTGAGCTTGCGCAGGACGCTGGCCAGAAAGGTGAGCGCCGCCACGCCGAGCGCGGTCAGGACCGCGGCGATGAACAGCGTCGTCTGCACCCTGTAGTCGAGCCATTCGACGGTGAAGGAGCCTGGGCGGTCGGCAAACCAGGCGAGGCCCAGCGCAGTCGCCGCGGCGAGGATCAGCGCGAAAAGAACCCGCAGCATCAGCTTCCCCTCTTCTTTCCGCCGAGCGCGGTCAGCAGGGTGGCCTCGGCACGCGCCAGCGCCTCGTCGGCTGCGAGCCGCGCCCTGGCCTCGTCGAGCCAGGAGGCGAAGGCGGCGGCAGCGTCACCCTTCAGTTGCTGGCCCTCGCGGACAGCGGCGCGCAGGTCGCCGGCGTTGAGACGCACCTCCGTCCGGGCGAGCACGGCCTGCGTGCCGTCGCCCGCGACGTCGCCCGTCCGCCGGACGCGGACGAGGGCCTTGGCCTTGGCCCAGATCTGGCTGGTAAGCGATCCGGAGGGACGGCTTTCCGCGTCGATCGCCTTTTCCGCCGCCGGTTCGAAAGATGCCTGCAACTGCGCGAGGTTGCGCACGCCCTGCGTGCCGTGCGCCTGCAGCGGGGCGAGATCGAGCGGTACGGGCGAGATATCGGCGATGGCCTTCAACTCGGCGGCATAGGGCTTGCCTTCGGCCACCGCCCGGCGAAGGGCAAAGAGCGCGACGGCAAGCGCGGAGGCTTTGCTGTCGGTCTCGACCTCGGTCTGCGCCTGGGCGAGGGCGCCAAGACGTGTCTCCAACTCGGCGAGCCGGGCCTTGAGAGCGTCCACCTCGGCCGCCTTGGCCTTCAGCGGATCCAGTTCGGCGAGCCGGGCCTTGAGCGGGTCGATGCTCTGAGCCAGCGTTTCGGGCGTGGCGCTGCCCGCAACCACGGGGCGTTCGTCGAGCCGCTTGCCGAGGGTGGCGATCTCGCGCTTCGCGGCCTCCACCTGACCGGCCAGCGCCTTGATCTGCGCGGCGGAGGCTTCCCCTGCAGGACGTTTTTCCAGCGCCGCGAAACGTTCGTCATAGTTGACGATGCGCGCGCGCAGATCCTCGGCGCTGCGTTCGGTCAGAAGCGGCAAGTGTTCGCGGAAGCTCGCGGCAAGGTAGTAGGCGAGGATCAGCGCAACGAGCGCGCCCAGCGCCCCGGCGGCAAGATGCGTGGCAAAACTCTGAATGCCGCCGCCCGCGCCGGCCGCCGAAGGATGCCGTGCTGTGGCGGCAGCCTCGTCGCCCGCTGGAGGCGTGTCAGGCTTGACCTCGCTAGCTTTCAGGTCGAGCGTCACCTGCGGACGCTCCTGCCCGCCCACGCTGGGGCTTTCCTTGTCGTCGTTCGTCGTCATGGCCTCAATCGTCCCCACAGGCGGGCCGCCGCACCTGCCCTTTGTCGCAACATAGGACAGCAAAGATTAAAGTTTGCCAACCATACCGGGCGCCCCCGCCGTGATTGTGCTTAGCGCGCTCTGGCCGTCAATGCCAGCACTTCGGCTTCCACCGGCGCGCGCGCGACGCGGCAGGTCAGCCCCGCAATATCCCGGAGCGGTGCGGCGACCGCCTCAGACAAACAATAACACGTTGTCGCACAACGCTTCTCCCCGGCGGCCGCGGTCGCGAAAACGCTGGCGAAAATCAATGCTGTACGCGGCGACATGAGGATAACGCCGTCCACGCCGGCCCGCAATTTTGCGGCGAGCGCGGCGGCGGAGGCCGGGGACAGTTCCCTGGCTTCGTAGGCAATCGTGCGGAGAATCTCCACGCCGTCCGCCGCGAGCGCCGCTTCAAGGTCGAAGGCGAGGTGGTCGCCGGCGAGATAGAGAAGCCGCCCGGCCCTGGCCTCCGGAGCCTGCGTGATGATGGGTGGGAGATCTTTCGCTGTGCCCGGCCCGGTGCGGATATCGGCAAAGCCGAGGCGCCGTGCCTCCGCCGCCGTGGCCTCGCCGACACAGAAGATCGGACACCGCAGGGCGGGCGTCAGCATCTCGCTCCGGCCGAGCGAGCGCAGGGCGTTGCGGCTGGTGGCGATCAGCGCCGAAACACCGTCGAGGGCGTCAGCCGGTATCGGGAGATGTGCGATTTCGATCAGCGGATGGATGTCGGGGGCGTGGCCGAGGCGGCGCAATTCCTCCGCCATCCGCACAGCGTCCTCGGCGGGGCGGGTTATGATGATGCGCATGGATGGCCTCCGCTCGCATTGGGCAGGGGCGCCCCCCGGCCATCGTTACTCCTGCTGCCGCCAAAAGACGGAATTCGCCTCCTCCAGCACGAGGCGCCGCGCCTCCCGGTTATATCCGTATACCGTCACGCCGCAATTCTCCGGCGCTCGCGCCGTCTCCATCTCCTCATGGCTCCACCGCTCCAGCAGATAGCGGAAACAGCGCTTCGTTCCGGCATGCGTGACGACAAACACGGTCCGCGTCTCGCAGTCGCGGAACAGCATGTCGAGGAACAGATAGACGCGGCGGACGACGTCGGCGAAGCTTTCGCCGCCGGGCGGGCGGGCGTAGAAGCTGCCATGCGTGCGCCAATAGTCCGGCAGCCAGGGAAACGCGCGTTCGGCTTCCTCGGCGGTCATGTTGTAAGTGTAGCCGCTGTCGCGTTCGCGCACGAAGGTGTTTTCGAGAACGCGGATGCGCGCGCGCTCGGGCGCGTCATAGGCGGACAGGATGCCGGTCATCGTCTCCACCGTGCGGCAGAAGCCCGAATGGTACAGGCAGTCCGGAACGCCGAAACGCGCGCGCAGGGCGGCTCCGGTCGCCTCGGCCTGCCGCCTGCCGTCCTCGGTCAGGGGCATGTCGACGTAGCCGACATCCGGCAGGATGGCCCGCTCCGCCTCGGTGGCGAAATAAACCGCCCCCTTATGTTTGTTGCGCGGCGTCTCGCCATGCCGGATGAGCACGAGTTGCAGAGGCCGGTCCATCTGCCCGAGTATTCCCATGCCTTCACCTGTTTTCGACCCGTCTTCCGCCGTTTTTCGCCCTCAGAGCCGCGAGCGTGGCCGCGTTCGGCCAGCAGTCCTGCGTCAATCGCGCCGCCTTCTGGAAATGGCCGACCGCCGCACGCGTCTTCATGCCCGCCTTGCCGTCGATCTTATCGCGATAAAGGCCGAGCACGGCGAGATGACGCTGCATCTCGGTCAGATCGGCGGTGCGCATCTGCACCACTCTGCCCCATGGCGCCTCGAAGCCGCGGCCTTCGCGGATGCGATCGGCGAGCGAGCCGACGAAAAGCACATACAGATCGGAGAAATTGTAATCCTTGATGACGAAATAGTTTTTCGAAATCAGAAAAGCCGGACCATAGAGCCCCGCGGGCAAAATCAGCGAAGCGCTGTCCGCCGTCTCCGCCGCGCCGGGCTTGCGCCCGAATGCCGGCGCATAGCCGCGCCGCAGCCATTCCCCGAGCGATGCGGTGTGGTCCGGCTCGGCGATGCTGCAATCGACCTTCTTCGGTACGCGCACTTCGTAGGCCCAGCGTTTGCCGGGCTGCCAGCCCTTGGCTTTAAGCTGCTTGGCCGCGGAGGCCAGCGCATCGGGCACCGACTTCCAGATGTCGCGGCGGCCGTCGCCGTCCATGTCGACGCCGTGCTTGTAGAAATCGGAGGGCAGGAACTGGGTCAGCCCCATAGCGCCCGCCCAGGACGAGCGCATGGCCGACCTCTTCGCGTGCCCTTCCTGCAGGAGCTTCAAAGCGTAGAGGAATTCCTCGCGGAACTGCGCCTTGCGCTTGCCGAGATAGCCCTGCGTGGCCAGGACGCGGAGCGCGTCGTGCCGCAGCCTGTAGCGCCCGAAATCGGTTTCGCGTCCCCAGATAGCAAGCACGATCTCCGGCGGCACGCCGAAGCGCGCTTCGATCCTTTTGAGCGTGCTGCGATGTCTGGCCGCCAGTTTCTTTCCGTAGGACGCCAGCCGCGCCAGGCGCCTTTCCGACAGATAAGCCGCCGGAGGGCTGACGAACTCGGCCTGCCCCTTACGTGGCGCGGCGGCGCGGCCGGGGATGTCAAGGTCGGGCAATCGGAGGTCCGGCTTGAGGCCGCGCGTGGCGGTCTCGAAGGTCGCGCGGCTGATGCCCATCGCCTTGGCTTCGGGCCACAGCGCTCCCAGCCACGCCTGGAACGCCGCCTCCTTGGCGCCAGCGGTCCCGGTTGCCCCCGCCACCGCCAGCCACAGCATGACCGCGCCTGCCATCTGCCCAACGCGCCGGTGCCAGCGCGGACGTCGTGTTTCGTGCATTCTTCAAATCCTGCAACTCATGACTGCTGCTGCATACGCTCCCTTAAGCCCACGATCAAGCCAGTACGCCCCGCGGGAAGTCCTGCTCCGCGTGTCGCAGGGACTTTAAGGGCTTCCCGCGGATCAGGCGTACTCGCAACAACCGTGGCCGTGCCGCCGCACTTCATCAGGACTCGGCCTGCTCCGCAACGGTTTCGTCTTGCCCGCCTCGCTCGACTCACTTCAGGACTCAAAACTGAGGGAAAAGGAGTATTGCCTCATTATTGAAGGATGCAATAGGGCGGATCTGGACCATGGCGATCGACACCAACGCCGCACTTCTAGGGCGCGTGCCTCTGTTTGATGGCCTCACCCAGGAACAACTCGTGGCAATTCTCGACACGGCGAAGAAGACTTTCTTCGAAACGGACGAACTCATTTCGCGTGCGGGCGAGGTGGGCGACACGGCCTATCTCATCCTGAGCGGCCGCGCCATCGCCCAGACGGCGGAAGACGACGAGTCGGAACCCTTGCGTCTCGAAGCGGGGGCTTTTCTCGGCGAACTGGTGATGCTGGTGGATGCCGCCTATACCCTCACGGTGACGGCGCAGGGCCGTGTCCGTGCCCTCGCCATCAGCCGCAAGGAACTGCTCGACGTGATGGAAGCCGATCCCTCGATCGCGCACCACTTTTCCAGCAAGCTCATCGACCGGCTGGCCGCCCTGGCGCACGATCTGCGCGTTGTGGATGCGAAATTCGCGGCCCTCGAAGCCACGCTCGACAAGGCGATCGCTGCCGCGTGCTGACCGCGCGCCGTTTCGGAATCCCGGTCCCGACACCCCGCTCGCAATAATCCTTTCCGTTCGTGTGCCTTCTTGCGGGGCATTGCGCGCTTCGCTTGAGGCGCCGTGCTGCGAGCAACCGGCGCCCGGTTCCCAACCATCTCGCTCGCAAAAGGAGACGGCAGAACTTCGGCGCGCCATATCCCTCCCGCGGAAAAACACTGTAAGTTCTTGCCGTCTCCTCGAAATACAGATTTAAGAAGCCAAACCTCGCTCCAAGGATCCCCATGGACTTCGGCCTGCCACTCTCCGAAATCGCGCTCCTGCTCGCAGGGGGTGCGTTTGCCGGCATTCTGTCCGGCCTTTTCGGAGTCGGCGGGGGCGGCGTCCTGGTGCCCGTGCTTTATGACCTTTTCGGCCTGCTTGGTGCCGCTCCGGCAGTGCGCATGCACCTCGCCATCGGCACGACATTCGCCATCATCATCCCCACCACATTCCGTGCCGCGCGCGCGCACTACAGTCACGGCGCCGTCGATCCCTCCATACTCAGGACGCTGGGCCCGGCCTGCTCCCTGGGAGTTGTCGCGGGAGCGGTCGCGGCCAAGTCCTCCGGGGACGTCGAACTCAAGATCATCTGGGTGGTCGCGGCCTGCATCCTCTGCCTCATCTACCTTTTCAAGAAGGAAAGCTGGCGTCTCGCCTCCCGCATGCCCGGCCTCGGCGTGCAAATCCCGGTCGGGGCGGGGATCGGCTTCCTGTCTTCGATGATGGGCGTCGGCGGCGCCACCTATATTACGCCGTTTCTGCAGCTATACGGGCGGCCGATCCATCAGGCCATCGGCACAGCGGCGGGCTGCACCACGTTCGTCGCCATTCCGGCCGTCATCGGCTATGCCTGGGCCGGTTGGGACGTCCCCGGTCTGCCGCCACATTCTCTGGGCTATGTAAGCCTCCTGGGCGCCGCCATCATCATCCCCGCCAGCGTGCTCGCTGCACCACTCGGCGTGCGCATGGCGCACGGCTTGTCGCGGCGGCGTCTCGAGATAGCATTCGCAGGCTTCCTGGCATTGGTGGCCCTCCGCTTCATTTTCGCGCTTGTGGCTTAAGTTCTGCGCTTGCCGGCGATTCCATGGGGTTGTGGCAGAGAGGCAACTCGTTGCGGAGCAGAAACGCGAGATTTCTGGAAGTGCTTGCGAAAACGCAAGCTCACGGCCATAAGGTATTTCACCTAGTCATTTTTCAAGAAACTCAGACATTCTGCGTCGATGGGTAGTATGGCAAGCAGCGACATTCTCCGCCGCCTTGTGTTTGCGGCCACGACGCAGTTTCACGCGATCCTCGCCCGTTCGTTTTTTCTTGTCCGCGCTGGCGCGGCGCGCGGGGCGCCAACACTTCGGGACGGGGCAGGCGCGGTTCGACTGATGATCGCCGTCGCTATTGCCGCCCCGGCCGCATTTGCACTGCAATATGCTCGCCTGCTGCGGCGTATTGCGCGCTTGACCCGGGCTTCGCTCCTCGCGTGGCAGAACGCGCCGAAAGCTCTGCATCCCGTCGCTTCGATGCAAGCCTGCGTTCCACAGTCCCCCAGCCGCGGTCCTTGTGGCGAATGCGGAGGCATAAACCGCGGACCGGCGGCGAGGATGAAGTCTAACGGCGGGCACGCCAGGGGCGCGTGGAGAGGTTCGGGCGGAGACGTCCAGGACATTTCATCGCATCTGTTTCCAATATTCCCTAGGCGGAGTGGTCGTCCTTTTCCGGTGCTGCGGTTGCACTTCCCGAATTCGCGGAGGCGCTTTTTTCGAGCTCACGAGCGCGGATGCGACATATTGACGCATGTCGCCATGGGGCGTTCGCGGTCCGGCCTGCGACGAAAGGTTAATTTGCTATTGATATGCTTAGGAATACTGCACAAGCGGGGGAGATGCGCTTCTTTTGCAGGATCCGGCATTATCCGGGGTGGCTTCTGGCTGAAAAGCCCTTCAATGTTATAGAATACTGCGTAAATGGTGATTTTACGTCCAAGTTGATCACAGAAACTGTGCATCGTCCTTGAACGGCGCAATCTTCTTTTACCATAAGAAAATTCAAGGGGTGCCAAGGGCTTGCGTGTCTTAATGTCAGCAGGCTACCTGCATTAGAACTCCGCGAAGTTCTTTCTCTTGAAAATAACAGAAATTGCAATACTATGATCTCAGAAGATAGTGGCATATCCCTGCTCATACACAAAAACAGGTGGCCTAAGCCGTGGGGTCACGATCTTCATCTTTCGCATTGCGAAAGGTCGGTGCCGTATGGAACCCCAGCCCTGCCGGTGCCTTTGCAAAGAACTGAAGGATGTCCAGAAAGGACGCCAGGAGACCGCACATGATGGAGACGAAAACCGAGAGCAGTGAGTTGGTCGATTTTGCGACAACCATTGTTTCCGCCTATGTCAGCAACAACACTGTCGTTGCTGGCGATGTACCGATGCTGATCAACGATGTCTATGAAGCCTTGTCGCGCGCATCCGTCAACGCCTCGCAGCCGCCGGCCGAAGAACTGAAGCCCGCTGTGCCCGTGAAGCGTTCGGTCACGCCGGAATACATCGTTTGTTTGGAAGACGGCAAGAAGTTCAAGTCCCTCAAACGCCACCTGCGCACCCACTACAATATGTCGCCGGAAGAATATCGCGACAAGTGGGGTCTGGCGCATGATTACCCGATGGTGGCTCCGAATTACGCGGCGGCGCGTTCCGCGCTCGCCAAGAAAATGGGCCTTGGGCAGCGCCGCAAATAGTTTGCCAAGCCTGGCGAAACGAACCTGCGATCAAGCCTCCGCCGGTATCGGCTGGGGCTTTTTTTCGCTGAGCGAACAGGCCCGCCTCGCGCGGATGGCGCCGCGTTGCCCGATGATGCCGGCTGCGCGTTACGGCCACGGCCACGCAGCGCAGTGCTCGGGCAGCAGGTCTGCAAATCCCGCCCGCACGAAACGCGCCAGTTCCTCCGCCTCCTTGCTGACACCGGCGCGCGGCAGACGCATGTTGATGTGGAACACCGGCAGCGGCGGCAATCCTTCCTCGACACCGAGAACCTGCAGATTGCGCGGCACAGCCAGTGCCAGCATCGGCGCGACAGCCAGATCCGCCTCGATCGTCGCGCAATAGGGGGTGATGTCGCTCGTCTCGCAGGTCACGCGCCAATCGACATCGATGCCAGCCAGCGCTTTCAGGCTCGCGGCGCGGAAGGCGCAGGTCGCATCGCCGATGGAGACCGGCAGCGGCCTCCGCCTGTACGCGTCCCCGCCCCGCGCGCCGACCCAGACGAGCTGGCTGGGTAACAGGAGTTCGCCGAGGCCGCCGGCCTCCTCCTCCGTGGTCAGCGTCAGATCGACCTCGCCCCGCTCCAGCATTTCGCACAGCCGCAAGGTCGTCGAGCACATCAGCGTGATGCGGACGCGCGGCCAATGCTGGGCAAAATTCTTGAGTATTGCTGGAACGAACGGTCTGATGACGTCGTGCGGAACGCCGAATTTCACTTCACCCTCGAAGTCCGGCGAGGTCATCATTCCCCAAGCCTCGTCGTTCAGCGCCAGCATGCGCTGCGCAAACGCATAAAGCCGCTCGCCCGCCGGCGTGAGCGCGGTGCGGCGGCGGTCGCGATCCAGCAGCTGTTGCTTCAACTGGTCCTCCAGCCGCCTGATCTGCTGGCTGATGGCCGCCTGCGTGAGATTGAGAAGCCGCGACGCAGCGGTCATTCCGCCCGTCTCAGCAACGGCGACGAACGCTCGCAACAACCCGATGTCAATGTTCCGGCTCATCGGTTCCTCATAAAGATGCGTTATGGATGAGATAATAAACATTCATTTCCCTTATGCATAGAGCCGCGTTAACAATAAGATTATCGCCTGCGGCAGCCTGCCCGCGGCGCGGATCATGACGATTGGACCGCAAGTTCCGGAGTGTTTCCGGGCGTGGCAATGCCGATAAAAGCAGGCGCTTTGACGAAATAGGAACCGGCTGACCGGCACGGCGTGACTCGTCATGCGGCGCGACTTTGCGCCAGCATGCTCGCGGCAGTGTGCCAAGGGCTGCCAGTGCGAAAGGCAGAGAAGATGTCAACGAGAACGGAGACCCTCCCCTTGGCCGCGCGGTCGGGCACTTCGGCCCGCGCATGGGGCCTCAACACGCTGCTTGGTTGGGTGCTGGCGCTGGAAGCCTGGCTGGAAGATCGCCGTCAGCGGCGCGCGCTTCTCGCGCTTTCCGACCGGTCGCTGAAGGATATCGGCTTGAGCCGCGGTGAGGCCGAGGGGATTGCCGCAGTGCCCTTCGAGGCGGGCGGCATTGCGCCGGAACCGGTCAGTCGCCGGCGAGATGCACGATCGCCGCGCCGAGAATGACTTTCGAGCCGTCGGCCTGCAGGAAGGCCGCGCAGCCGTCTATGCCCCGTCCGCGCGGGATCATCGCCTGGAAGCTTGCGGCTTCACCGTCCCATCGCCCGGCGCGCTCCAGGCGGCGCACGACATTCGTATAGGTGATCCTGGCGCCCGTATTTTCGCCGCGGCGGATATTCACAGGAACGGTGTTGCTGAAAAATGCCAGCCACACCGTGCCGCGGCGATAGGTGCTGTCCAGCGGGGCTGCGCCGGCCTGTAGCCGCATGGCCTCGCCGTCTCTTTGCAGCGCCAGCGGAACCCATGCCTCGTCGAGCTTCAACGAAGTCCGCCGCATGGCGTCCTCGATATCGTCCGCGCGGCTGCCGACGACATGCGCGATGCCATTCACAACGAGCTGCGGCGTATAGATTTCCCGATCGCCTCGGGACTCGGCATAGTTGCGCTGCCGCTGAGTAAAGGCTTCCTTGGCGAGCGTGTCCCTCCAGCCGAGATGGTCCCAGTAGTTGACGGGCATGGTCAGCGCCACGATGTCATCGCGCGTGGCGAGCTTGGCGAGGAGGGCGTCGGCAGGCGGGCAGGACGAGCAGCCCTGGCTGGTGAAGAGTTCGAGGACCGATTTACGATCGTGATCCGCGGCCTGCGCGGGGGAGGCAAAGAACACCGCGCCTTGCGTCGCCAGCAGCACCATCGCAACCGTGATGGCCCAATGTGCCGCCGTCTGCGGCAGGCGCACCCACGCCACGCCTGAATAGAAACTGCCCATGCGTACTCCGCAAAGCCCCGACCCCGATTGACGCGAAAGAGCATGCCGCGTGGCATAATCAATTGCCAGTCACGAGTGGGTTACGCAAGGCGCGAACGCAGGGCAGTGAATTTCCTGGCGGAAACGGTGTTTCCACGGCGCGCGTTCATCCGGCCGACGCGGCGTTGCGGATGGCAGCGATATTGGCGGCGTAAGCCTCGCCCGTGCCGCCCTTGAATACCGCCGAGCCCGCCACCAGCGCATTCGCGCCAGCCGCCACGACCGCGCCCGCCGTCTCCGGGCTGACCCCGCCATCCACCTCCAGGTCGATGGGGCGGTCGCCGATCATGGCGCGCAGGCGGCGGATTTTCTCCAGCTGCGAGGTGATGAAGGCTTGCCCGCCGAAGCCGGGATTGACCGTCATCACGAGGATCAGGTCCAGCCTGTCGAGCACATATTCGACAACGCTTTCCGGGGTGGAGGGATTGAGCGATACCCCCGCCTTCTTGCCGAGGCTGCGGATGAGCTGCAATGAACGGTCGAGGTGGACACCCGCTTCGGCATGAACGGTGATGATGTCGGACCCGGCCTTGGCGAACGCCTCGATATAGGGATCGACCGGCGAGATCATCAGATGCACGTCGAGGATCTTCCTGGTCCACGGGCGGATGCATTTCACGAGCTGCGGGCCGAAGGTGATGTTCGGCACGAAATGGCCGTCCATGACGTCGACATGCACCCAGTCGCAGCCGGCTTCGTCGATGGCTTTGACCTCTTCGCCGAAGCGCGCGAAGTCGGCCGAGAGGATGGACGGTGCGATCAGGATTTCATCAGCCATTGGGGTTCGTTTCCTTGTGGGTATCTTCTGGCTTCCGGCCGTCGGCATTCTGCAGCACACGGCTCGCCAGGATATCCGGCGCCTCGATCGTCGACAGCGCTTCCGCCGCCACCGGTCCCTCGCTGGCGAAAACACGGTTCGCCTGTCTGAGGCGCACGCGGTCGAGCGCATTGCGGATCGAGCGGGCGTTGGCGAACAGCGGCTGGCTCTTGCGTGCCGTGATGTAGGCTTGAAGCGCCTCGCGCGCCGCCCCGCTCAGCCGGTAATTTTGCCTGGCGAGTATGATCTCGGCAATCTGCAGCAGTTCGCCATCCGTATAATCGGGGAAGTCGATGTGATGGGCGATGCGGCTGCGGAAGCCGGGGTTCATCTGGAAAAACTGGTCCATGCGGTCGGCGTAGCCTGCGAGGATCACCACCAGGTCTTCGCGCTGGTTCTCCATGACCTGCAGGAGGATTTCGATGGCCTCCTGGCCATAGTCGCGCTCGTTCTCCGCCCGGTACAGATAATAGGCCTCGTCGATGAACAGCACGCCGCCCATCGCTTTTTTCAGGATTTCCTTCGTCTTCGGCGCGGTGTGGCCGATATATTGCCCCACGAGGTCGTCGCGCGTCACCGACACCAGATGGCCTTTGCGCACATAGCCGAGCTTGTGCAGGATCTCGGCCATGCGCAGGGCGACCGTGGTCTTGCCGGTGCCGGGATTGCCGGTGAAGCTCATATGCAGGGTCGGCGCCTCGGACGTCAGTCCCATGCGGGCGCGGACGCGGTCCACCAGGAGGAGCGCGGCGATTTCGCGGATGCGCTGCTTGACGGGCGCGAGCCCCACGAGGTCGCGGTCGAGCGCGTCGAGCACCTCGACCAGCCCCGTTTCCGCGAATTCGCGGCGGAGGTCGATTGCGCCCGGGGGCGTATTTGATGCGGGTTCGTCTGTCATCGCTGCCTTGGGAATGGCCGGGTGAAATCCGGCCATGACGTGATTATCCGTTGTTATCCGTTTTTGTCATTCCCGCGAAAGCGGGAATGTAGCGGCATTGGTTCGAATGCTTCGCCGGAGTTGGATGCCCGCTTTCGCGGGCATGACAAAGTTTGGGAGCTGTCAACCTCAATACCGGCTGCCTTCCGGCTTGTTCGTCGCGTAGGCCCGCGTCGAGTAGCCCATCACGCGGCCCCCCCGCTCCAGGCGCTCCAGCGCGAAACCCGGCTCGTCCTTCGGACGGTCGACGATAAACGACAGCTTCACCGACTCGCAGCCGTGGCTGGCGTCGAACGCCGACATGCGAATGTACATGCGCCCGCCGTAAACCTTGCGGCACTCGGCCAGCTCCATCATGACCGCCGCCGCGTCGGCGATGTCGAACATCGGTGCGCCCCACATGTCCCAATAGGTGTTGCGGGGATGCGGGTCGTCGGTGAACTCTATATTCACCGCGTAGCCCTTGGAAATGCAATATTCGATCTGCTTCCTGATCTGCTCGTCCGTCAGGTCGGGCAGGAACGAGAAGGCGCCTTGGGTCACTCTCATGTGTATCTCTCCTTAGACCGAGGTCGAAACCTGCGGCACGAAATCGGGGGTGTCGGTCGAGGCATAGTCGAAGGTTACGTCCTTCCATGTCTCCAGCGCCTGACGCAGCGGCACACACCATTTCGCGGCATCCGCCAGGATCTCCGGACCTTCCGCCAGGATGTCGCGGCCCTCGTTGCGGGCCAGGATCATGGCTTCGAGCGCCACCCGGTTGGCGGTCGCGCCCGCCGCGATGCCGTGCGGATGGCCGATGGTGCCGCCGCCGAACTGGTAAACGACGTCCTCGCCCAGGAGGTCGATGAGCTGGTGCATCTGGCCGGCGTGGATGCCGCCGGAAGCCACCGGCATCAGCTTGGGCAGGCTCGCCCAGTGCTGATCGAAGAAGATGCCGTTTTCCAGTTTCATCGGATTGAAGTCCTCGCGGCAGATGTCGTAATAGCCGCGCGTGGAGTGCGGATCGCCTTCCAGCTTGCCGACCACGGTGCCCGCGTGGATGTGGTCCACGCCCGCGAGCCGCATCCACTTGGCGATGACGCGGAACGAGATGCCGTGCGTCTTCTGCCGCGTGTAGGTCGAGTGGCCGGCGCGGTGCAGATGCAGGATCATGTCGTTCTTCCGGCACCATTTCGACATCGACTGAATGGCCGTGTAGCCGATCACGAGGTCGATCATGACGACTACCGAGCCGAGTTCCTTGGCGAATTCGGCGCGCTCATACATGTCTTCCATGGTCGCGGCGGTGATGTTGAGATAGGTGCCCTTGATTTCGCCGGTCGCGGCCTGGGCCTTGTTCACGGCCTCCATGCAGTAGAGGAAACGCTCGCGCCAGTGCATGAAGGGCTGCGAGTTGATGTTCTCGTCGTCCTTGGTGAAGTCGAGGCCGCCTTTCAGCGCTTCGTACACCACGCGGCCATAGTTGCGGCCCGAAAGGCCGAGCTTGGGCTTGACGGTGGCGCCGAGCAGCGGGCGGCCGAACTTGTCGAGACGCTCGCGTTCCACCACGATGCCGGTGGCCGGTCCCTGGAAGGTCTTCACATAGGCGATGGGGAAGCGCATGTCTTCGAGCCGCAGCGCCTTCAAGGGCTTGAAGCCGAACACGTTGCCGATGATCGAGGCCGTCAGGTTGGCGATCGATCCCGGCTCGAACAGGTCGAGGTCATAGGCGATATAGGCGAAATACTGCCCCGGCGCGTTCGGCACCGGATCGACGCGGTAGGCGCGCGCACGGTATTTCTCGGAGGCCGTCAGCCGGTCCGTCCACACGACGGTCCATGTCGCCGTGGAGCTTTCGCCCGCGACCGCCGCCGCCGCCTCGATCGGGTCCACCCCATCCTGCGGCGTGATGCGGAACAGGGCGATGATGTCGGTATCCTTGGGCTCGTAATCGCCGTCCCAGTAGCCCATCTTCTTGTATTCCATCACACCGGACTTGTATTTGCCGGTGCCGGATGCCGCTGGTGCGTTCATCTGCATTGCTCCTTCTTCATAATCCTGTCGCGGGTCATGCCGGGGGATGCGGCCGCGACGCCATCCAGTGAGTTCGTGTTTCAACCGGGTGCAACACTCTTGCTGCCCTCATGGCATAGCTTCACCGTCATGTCCGGACACCCGTCCGGACATCGAGAGTCACACACTGAACTTTCCCCAAGTGCCCCCCCGGCTGGCCGGCTCAGGTCCGGCCACGACGCGGGTTCTTTTCTTAGCTAAAGGCCGGAAATCGCATGATCCTGGCCGTCAGCCTTTCACCAGCCGTTTCGCCGCGGCTACGGCGTTCTCGGCTGTAATACCGAAATGCTTGTAAAGCTCGCCCGCCGGGGCAGATGCACCGAAACTCGACATGCCGATGAATGCGCCGCCGCGCCCGATCCACTCGTCCCAGCCCTGGCGGATGCCCGCTTCGATGCCGATGCACGGCGCGGTGCCGAGAACCTCCTCCTGGTAATGCGAGGGCTTTTCGCGGAACAACTCCCAGCAGGGCATGGATACGACCGCCGCCTTGATCCCTTCGGCGGCAAGCTGATCCGCCGCGGCCAGCGCAAGCGAGACTTCCGAGCCGGTGGCAAGGAACGTCACATCGCGTTCGCCCGCCGGTTCGCGCACCACATAGGCGCCGAAGCCGGTGAGGTTGTAATCGGTCATTTCCGTCCTGAAGGCGGGCAGCCCCTGGCGCGTGAGGCACAGGACCGACGGGCGGTCGTCCATCTCCAGCGCCATCTGCCACGCCTCCGCCGTCTCCACCGCGTCGGCCGGGCGGAACACCAGCACACCGGGAATGGCGCGCAGCGCGGCGAAATGCTCCACCGGCTGATGGGTCGGGCCGTCCTCGCCGAGGCCGATGGAGTCATGCGTCATGACATAGATGACGCGCTGGCCCATCAGCGCCGACATCCGGATCGCCGGGCGGCAATAGTCGGTGAACACCAGGAACGTGCCGCCGAAAGGAACGAAGCCGCCATGCAGCGCAATGCCGTTCATCGCCGCGCCCATGCCGTGCTCACGCACGCCGTAATGGATGTAGCTGCCCGAGTAGTCCGACGCCGTAACGGATTTCTGTCCCTTGGCGACGGTCAGGTTCGAGTGCGTCAGGTCGGCCGAGCCGCCGATCAGCTTGGGGCTGACGGGCACGATGGCGTTGATCACCGCCTGCGACGCCTGGCGGGTGGCCAGCTTGGGCTTTTCCTCGCACCACTTCGCCTTGAGCGCTTCGAGCGCCTGCGTGGTATCGCTGGACAGGCTCGCTCCGATGGCTTCCTCGAAAGCGCGCTGCGTCAGCTCGCCTTGCGCGTCGAGACGCTCCTGCCATGCCGTCCGCGCCTGACCGCCACGGCTGCCCGCCGCGCGCCAGGCGGCGAGAATATTGTCGGGGATGACGAAGGGGGCGTGCGGCCAGCCGAGCTTGGCGCGGGCCGCTTCGACCTCGGCGGCACCCAGCGGCGCGCCGTGCACGCCCTCGGTGTTCTGCTTATTGGGCGCGCCATAGCCGATAATCGTCTTGCAGGCGATCAGCGAGGGCCGGTCCGAGGAGCGGGCCTTGGCGAGGGCCGCGGAAATCTCAGCCGGGTTGTGCCCGTCCACGCGGGCCACGGCCCAGCCCGCCGCCTCGAAGCGCTTGATCTGGTCGGTGGAGGTCGCAACCGAGGTCGGCCCGTCGATGGTAATCGAATTGTCGTCCCACAGCACGATCAGCCGGTTGAGCTTCCAATGCCCGGCCATGTCGATGGCTTCGTGGCTGATGCCTTCCATCAGGCAGCCGTCGCCGGCGATCACGTAAGTGTAGTGATCGACGAGCGCATCGCCGTAGCGCGCATTCAGCATCCGCTCGGCGAGCGCCATGCCGACCGCCGTCGAAATGCCCTGGCCCAGCGGCCCGGTCGTCGTCTCCACGCCGGGGCAATGGCCGTATTCCGGATGGCCCGCCGTCTTCGAACCGAGCTGGCGGAAACGCTTCAACTCGTCGAGCGTCACCTCCTCGTAGCCGGTGAGGTAGAGGAGCGCGTAGAGCAGCATCGAGCCGTGGCCCGCCGAGAGCACGAAACGGTCGCGGTCGGCCCAGTCGGGATCGGCGGGGTCGAATTTCAGATGCTCGCGGAACAGCACCGCCGCCACGTCCGCCATGCCCATCGGCATGCCCGGGTGACCGGACTTGGCGGCTTCCACCGCGTCCATGGCCAGCGCGCGGATGGCGTTGGCCATATCGGCGTGACTTGCGCCGGAGGCCCCCGTTTCGTTCGCTACCTCTACGTTCATACGGCTATCCCTTTTATTTCGGCGGTTCAACGCGCGCGGCGCTTGCGTTCGACGAGCTTCATGATCATCGGGGTCAGAATGAGTTGCATGGCGATATCCAGCTTTCCACCCGGAATGACGATCGTATTGGCCCGCGACATGAAACTGTCGTGGATCATCGAGATCAGATAGGAAAAATCAATGCCATGCGGATCCTTGAAGCGGATAACCACAAGTGACTCGTCCGGCGCCGGGATCCAGCGCGCGATGAACGGGTTGGACGTATCCACGGTCGGCACGCGCTGGAAGTTGATGTCGGTCTCCGTGAACTGTGGGCAGATGTATTTCACATAGTCGTGCATGCGGCGGAGAATGGTGTCGGTGACGGCCTCGGTGGAATAGCCGCGCGAGGCTTTGTCACGGTGGATCTTCTGGATCCATTCCAGATTGACGACCGGCACCACGCCGATCTTGAGATCGCCCCACTGCGCCAGATCGACCTCTTCGGTCATGACCGCGCCGTGCAGGCCCTCATAGAAGAGAAGGTCGCCGTCCGTCGGCAGGTCCTCCCATTCGGTGAAGGTGCCGGGCGCCGTGCCATAGCGCTCGGCTTCCAGTTCATCATGGACATAGTGGCGCGTCTTGCCGGTGCCCGTCTCGGCGTAGCTGCGAAAGGTTTCCTCCAACTTGTCGAGGATATTCGCCTCCGGACCGAAATGGCTGAAAGTGTTGTCGTGGTTCCGGGCGGCCTCGGCCATCGCCGCTTTCATTTCCTCGCGGTTGTAGCGGTGAAAGGCGTCGCCTTCGATGGTCGCCGCTTCCACGCCCTCGCGCCGGAAGATCCGGTCGAAGGTCTGCTTGACGGTCGTGGTGCCCGCGCCTGAAGAGCCGGTGACGGAGATTATGGGATGCTTTTGGGACAAGGGTCGCTCTCCTCGGTGACTCAACTGCGCAGCAGGCCGCGCCTGCCGAAAAGCGGTGAACGTTCGTACATGGTTGACGGATCGGCTTTGTACCGGGCGATGCGGTCGATTTCGCCCGCGGACCCGAATATCAACGGCGTGCGCTGGTGGATGGCCGATGGCACGATATCGAGAATCCGTGTCCCGCCATCGAAAGCCTTGCCGCCCGCCTGCTCGACGAGAAACGCGATCGGATTGCCCTCATAGACGAGCCGCAGCCTGCCGTTCTCGTAACCTTTGCGCGCATCCGCCGGATAAAGGAAGACGCCGCCGCGGACCAGGATGCGGTGACACTCCGCCACGAGCGACGCGATCCAGCGCATATTGACGTCCTCGCCGCGCGGGCCTTCCCGCCCGGTGATGCAATCGTCGATATAGGAGCGCACCGAGGGGCTCCAGTGCCTGTAATTCGAAGCGTTGATCGCGTATTCGTTCGAATCCCGCGGGATGGTGACATTCGCCGCGGTCAGCCGGTATTGCCGCGCCGCCGGGTCGAGCGTGAAGGCGAGCGTACCCTCCCCGACCGTCAGCAGCATCTCGGTGCGCGGCCCGTAGATGACATAGCCGGCAGCGCATTGCGCGGACCCCGGCTGCATGAAGATCGCCTCCGCGCGTCCCCCGGCGGGCACCGGCATGACGGAGAAGATGGTGCCGATCGAGACGTTGGTGTCGATGTTCGACGAGCCGTCCAGCGGGTCGATGGCGACGCCCACCAGCCCCTCGCCGAAGACCAGCGGCGCCCCCAGTTCCTCCGACGCGACGGACGCAACGGCCGGGCCCTTCAGCGCCGCGATGATGCGGTCATTCGCCAGAACATCGAGCGCTTTCTGCCCGTCGCCGCTCCCGGCCGTACCCGCTTCGGCGCTGAGGTTTCCGCCGAGCGCCCCGATGGCGATCCGGCCCGCGATGTCGGCGCTGGCCTCGGCGATGCCTCGGATGACCGCCGCGGTGGCGTCCTTTTGCGGATCGCCCTGCGACCACGGCGACAGATACGCATCAAGCGTGATATGCTCGGTCATCACGGTACCTCGAAACTGTATTTCAAGCAGCCGGTGCCTTTCCCCGAAGGGCTAAGTCCCTGGCATGGCATCGGGTGACTGCTTCTCATGGCCAGGACCAGTCTGCAAGACCGGCCCTTGCGATGCGACGTCAAGGCAGCGCGATACCTTGTAACCTTATTTGCCGGACAGCCTTGTGGTATGCCCGATCAACCGCATTCTGGCAAAGCCTCCATAGTTAGTAAAATTAAATTCGCTTGGCATTCAGATAAAATTCTCTTAATTTCATGAGATGCGCAACGTCAGTCTGAGGCAGCTCCGCGCCGTCGCCGGAATTGCCAGAACCGGGAAAATATTGGGGGCCGCCGACCTGCTCGGCGTCACGCCGCCAGCCGTCACGCTGCAATTGAAGCAGCTTGAGGAAAACCTTCGGCTGCCAGCATTCGAGCGCACCCGCGAGGGCATGCGCCTGACCGCGGCGGGTGAGCAGGTGCTCGACTGCGTCCACCGCATCGAAGCAGCGCTCGCCGCGTGCGAGGAGGCGCTGAACGCCATGCGCGGCCTCAAAGGCGGGTCGGTGGCCATCGGTGCTGTCAGCACGGCGAAATATTTCGCTCCCGCCGCGCTCGGTGCCTTCAAGCGCGTCCATCCCGAGGTGGACATCCAGCTCTTCGTGGGCAACCGCCAGGAAACGATACGCTCGCTTGCCACGCTCGAATTCGACCTGATGATCATGGGCCGCCCGCCCGAAGACATCTCGGTCGAGAAGGCCGTGATCGGCGACCACCCGCATGTCATCATCGCGGCGCCCGACCACCGTCTCGCGCATCAGCGGAACATCTCCATCGCCGACCTCGCGGATGAGACCTTCCTGACCCGCGAAAAAGGCTCGGGCACGCGCAGCCTGATGGAGCACCTTTTCGAGGAAGGCGGTGTGAACCCGCCGAGGGGAATGGAAATCGCCTCGAACGAGACGATCAAGCAGGCCGTCATGGCCGGCCTGGGGATCGCGTTCATCTCGGCGCATACGGTCGGGGCGGAAATCGAGATGGAGCGGCTGGTGATCCTCGACGTCGTCGGGCTGCCCATCCTGCGGCAATGGCACATCGTGCGCCACAACGAGAAACGGTTGATGCCCGCAGCGGCGGCGCTCTGGACGTTCCTTCAGCGCGAGGGACAGGCGTTTCTGCCCAGCCCCGCGGGCGCGTGGACGGGGCCGAGGAAGCGGGTCGACGCTGGCGCGGCCGGCGAGACCGGCGGCGAAGTGACGTCACCGCGAATCGAGGGGCTGAGCGTAGGCGAGGATTAGTACGCCCCTTTCCGGGTGTCACTCCTCCTTGGCCTCGGCGTCGCGCTCTTCTTCCGTTTCCGGAACCGGCGCCAGGAACTGCGACTTCTCCGGCACGCGCAGACAGGCGCGCACGCCCTTGGCAGCGGTCACCGAGCCGGAATTCGCAAACATCTCGTGATTGCGTTCGATGTCGCGCAGGTCATAGCGGTAATTCACCATCAGCCCGTGCGATTCCGCCATGCCCTTCGGCGAAGTGTCGCCAAGCCAGTTCAGCCGCTCCAACCTTGCGCCGTTGCCCAGGTGGAACCGCGCCACCGGATCGACGGGGCGTCCGCCCACATTCTTCGCCACCAGGAAATAGTGCGCCGCCGCCGCCAGCAGGACCGGCTTCAGGGCATCTGCGAGTTTCGCATCCTCGGTCCAGTCCGGCTCGTCGAGATTGTCGAGCATGGCCAGTTCGGTCGGATCGAGATAGGTGAGGATCCGCGAAGACTTGGCGCGTTTCAGCCATGCGGCAAAACCGGGAGCGGGCGACAGCGTGAGGAAGGTTTTCAGGCTGGGGATGGATCGCGCCAGATCCTCCACCACCTGCTTGATGAGGAAATTGCCGAAGGAAATGCCGCGCAGCCCCTCCTGGCAGTTGGAGATCGAGTAGAAGACGGCGGTGGCCGGCTCCGCGGGCCTGGCAAGCGGGACTTCGGCCTTCAGCACCTGATCGATCGAGGCGGGTATCTCCTGCGTCAGCGCCACCTGCACGAAGATGAGCGGTTCGTCGATGAGCGAGGGATGAAAGAACGCGAAGCAGCGCCGGTCCGCGGGATCGAGGCGCCGCCGGAGGTCGTCCCAGCCCTTGATCTGGTGCACCGCCTCATAGCGGATGATCTTTTCTAAGATGTTGGCGGGCGTGGCCCAGTCGATGCTCTGCAGAACCAGAAAGCCGCGGTTGAACCAGGAGCTCAGCATACTGGCAAAATCCGCATCCACCGCGGCGAGCGCGGCATCGCCCCTGATGCAGCCGAGGAGATCGGCACGCATGGCCACGATCCTGGCGGTCGCACCCGGCGCAAGATTGAGGCGGCGCAGGAACTCCGCGCGTGGCGGCTCGATCGCCAGCGTCAGCCGCTTCAGCGATTCCGGCCCCGGTTCGTCGATATAGAGGCGCACCGCTTTTTCCAGCGTCTCGGCGTCGGGGCTGAACGCATCGGCGAGGAAACGGAAATACGCCGCCCGCTTGTCCGTGCTCAAACCTTCGTAGCGTGCAAGGATCTGCCGGGCGATCGCAACGCCGGAGGCTTCCCCGCGCCCCGAGAGTAGGGCCTGCGAAAGGGTTTCTATGGTCTCGCCCTGGCCCGACGTGATGCCCGAAAGGTCAAGGAGCTGACGACCACGTTCAGAGATAGCTGTCAGAAGTTCCTGAAAAAAGGAGACATTCATGCATACAATCCCGTTTCTTGTGGCAGACGTAATCCTGCTGAAAAGCCGCCCTTGCTGGTATTCAATGTCGCAAGGGCATATTTCCCCTGACAAGATCGGAAGCGCCAGCTAAGATGCTTTTCCTGAACTATACACGAACAAATTTCCTGTATGCACAGCGCAGTGCTGTCGTGAAGCGCGATCAGGCGTCGGTCTGACCGGCCAACTCGCGGCAGCGCCATCCGAAGCCGGTTTCCGTATTTCATCATCCGGCTGACTCGGGGCGCGGTTGCTTCGCTATTGGAGAACGGGGCCGCTCATGCCGCCTTCGATTGCCGAGAAGCTCAAGCAGAAGCTGGAGCGAGAAATCCTCATGTTCAACCTGAAACCGGGGGAGCGGCTTGACGAGACCAAGCTGGCGGAACGGTACGGCACGTCCCGCACGCCAGTGCGCGAGGCGCTGCGGCAGCTGGCGGCGGAGGGGTTCGTGTCGATCCGTACGCATCGTGGTGCCGTGGTGGCCGGTCTGAGCATTGCCGAACTCGTGGACATGTTCGAAATGATGGCCGTCTATGAGGGCGTCTGCGCGCGTCTCGCCACGACCCGCGCCAGCCCCGAGGAACTGGCGCAGATTTTCGACGCACACGACTGCTGCCGCCTGGCGAGCGAAACCGACGACTACGAGGCCTACTGTCTCGCCAATGCCCGCTTTCATGACGCCTTCTACCGCGCCAGCCACAACAGCCAGCTCATCAAGCAGGCCGTGTGTACGCGCAACCGGGTCGGCACCTACCGCCGTTTCCAGCACCGCCGCACTCATCGCATGCGCGATTCCTATCGCGAGCATGATTCCGTGGTCTGCGCCATCCGCAAAGGCGACGCCGACGAGGCCGACCGCCTGATGCGCGAGCACATCGCGGTGCAGAGCACGCATATCACGTCGCTGATCGCGCGGCTTCCCCCCGAATATTTCAGCGAGCCGGCGCGCGACCAGCCCTGCAACGCGCTGTCAAAGCCCGACACACACGCCTATCCGGCGGCGGCGCTGGCGTTCGAGTGAGTCGCGCGGCGCGGCCGCCTCAGCGAAACACCACCGTCCGGCCGCCGTTCACCAGAATCCGCTGCTCGGCGTGCCATTTCACGGCGCGGGCCAGGACGACGCATTCGATGTCCCGCCCCGCCGCCACCAGATCCTTGGGCTGCATGGCGTGATCCACGCGCGTCACCTCCTGCTCGATGATCGGCCCCTCGTCCAGCACCGCCGTGACGTAATGGGCCGTCGCCCCGATCAGCTTCACGCCGCGCGCATGCGCCTGATGATAGGGCCTTGCCCCCTTGAAACTCGGCAGGAAGGAATGGTGGATGTTGATCGCCCGGCCCTCCAGCCTGCGGCAGAGATTGTCCGACAGAATCTGCATATAGCGGGCGAGCACGACGAAGTCCGCCTTCTCCTCCTCGATGAGTTCCAGGAGCCGTCCCTCCTGCCGTGTCTTGGTCTCGGCGGTCATCGGCAGATGGTGAAACGGAATGTCGTGGCTGGCGGCGAGCTGATAGAAATCACGGTGATTGGAAACGATGGCCGGGATCTCGATGGCCAGCGCGCCGATGCCGTGGCGGTAGAGCAGATCGTTCAGACAATGGCCGAAACGGGAAACCATGATGATCGCGCGCGGACGGCGCGAGAGATCGTGAATGTTCGCCGTCATCTGGAAGCGCTCGAAAACAGGCTGGAATGCCGCCTCAATCTCCACATGGCGCGCCGTCGGCGGGGCGGAGAACGACACGCGCATGAAAAAACGGCCGGTACCGCGGTCACCGAACTGTGCGCTGTCGGTGATGTTACACCCATTGGCAGCCAGACAATCGGCTATGGCAAGGACAATACCCGGCTGATCCGGACAGGACAGCGTCAGGACGAAATTCGGCTCGGCGGCGTTCACGCGGGTGGTTCCCCTGTTATCGTTGCGGCAATACTGTCTTTCGCGCGCATCATCGGCCGTTCAGCGACGGGATGCAACGTTCGCTGTACCCGGTCCGCACAACACGTTCACGCCACGAGAGATTTGTAGTAAACCGCCGCATGGGCAAGAAACGCCGCTGTCTGGTGTGGCGGGAGGCACTGCGAATGACGCTTCGATTTCCGTTTATGGTTCTGTGGGTTGCAGCAGCCCTCGTGGTGGCGCAGGGGTATGCCGCGGGTGCCGGTGTGCTTGAGGACGTCAAGGCGAAGGGCGTGCTCAGGGTGGCCGTGAAAGCCGACTATCCGCCTTTCGGCTTCCGTGATCCAACGGGGCAGATTGTCGGGATCGAGGCCGATCTCGCGGCGGACGTCGCCCGGCGCCTCGGGGTCGAATTGCGGCTCAAACCGGTGGCGGCCTCGGCCCGTCTGCAGTTCCTCGCCACGGACAAGGCCGATCTGTCGATCGCCACCATGAGCGTGACCGAGCACCGCAAGAGAGAAACCGGGGTTATCGAGCCGTATTATTACGCGGCGGGCGTGGCGATGCTCGTGCCCAAGGCGGCGAACATCAGGAGCGCCGCCGATCTGAAAGGCAAGGTGGCGTGCGCCGTCCCGGAGTCCTATTTCAGCGGTGCGTTGCGCGCAATGACCGGGCAGGCGCTGGCACGCTTCAAGAGCGTAAAGAAGAATGAAAAGGCGCTGCTTGCCGGCCAGTGTGCGGCGTTCGTTCACGACGATGTGATCCTGATGCAAAAGAAGCGCACCGCCGATAAATGGAAGGATTTCGACGTCGTGCCGCTCGACATCGCTCCCCGGCCGTGGGCCATTGCCGTGAAATCGGGCGAGAAGGACGCGGCCTGGGGCCGGTTTCTGGCCGGTGTCGTCCGCGACTGGCACCGCACCGGCCTGCTGGTGGAAGCCGAGAAGAAATGGCTCGGCCAGAATACCAGATGGGTGCTGGAGCAGCATCGGGCAGCGAAATAAAGGGCGCGGAGCGAGGGCGGCAGCGCCGGTTTGGGGTGGGTCCGATTGCCGCAAGCGACGGTTGCTGTTTGCCACGGCAGGGTGTTGCGGTTATTTGCTTGCGTATTGCAAGCATAGCCCCGTAGACCGAAGATGCAGAAAAAGAGACTTTCTCCCCGCCGCTCGGACTGTCCGCTCAACGCCGCGCTCGAAGTGTTCGGCGATCGCTGGACGCTGCTGGTCGTACGCGATCTGATGTTCGGCGGCCGTTGCAGCTACCGCGATTTTCTGAAAGCCGATGAGAAGATCGCCACGAACATTCTGGCCGAGCGCCTGAACCGCCTCGAAGCCCACGGCATCGTCGAGAAGCAGCGCGATCCCGAGGACGGCCGCAAGGTCAATTACCAGCTCACCGATAAGGGGATGGATCTCGCGCCGGTGATCGTCGAGATGATCGTATGGGGCGCCCGCCACGAGGATACCGACACCGCGCCTGCGGTCCTTCATGAAATGACGGCCAACCGCGATTCGTTCATCGCCGGCCTGCGCGACAGGTGGCAAATCCTGCGCTGAGGCTCCCGGCAGAGGTCATTATACGGCGCTGCGGGAGAAGATGCGACCGGCGGCGCCATATCCGCCTCGGCTGCGTTGGCTGTGAGGATGTCTTCGCCGAGGTGAATCGTTTGTTATGGTGCCGCCGGTCGGCTGTGCCCCGATGGAACAAGCTGACGGTATCCGTTAAGCATGATGATTGTGCTAAGGAAAACATTCAAATTGTCGGCACTGGCGCTTTTTCGTCCAAAAATGTGCCAGGGCGCGTTAGCGGAGCGCCGGTAGCGGTTGGCAACATGGGCGAAAACACGCACTGAACCCCATCCAACCGGCACGGGTCTCGCACTTGTTGCCCAGCCGTCCTTTACCCGGCATCACCTCCAACGCCAGATCTGGCGCAGCAGCCAACGCGAAACCAAGGCCCCACACCGCATCTTGTGGAATACGCCCGAACGGTTATGATCGCCGCCATGATTTCCGTCGTCATTCCCACGCTTAACGCCGAAACGGGGCTTGCGCGCTGCCTGACCGCGCTGGTTCCGGCCGCCGTGGATGGCATTGTGCGCGAGGTTGTCATAGCCGACAGCGGCTCGACGGACGCCACCGCCGCGATCGCCGACGACGCGGGCGCGACTTTCATCCAGGCGGAGCGTGGCCGCGGCCAGCAGCTTGCCGCGGGTGCCCGCGTGGCGAAAAGCCAGTGGCTCCTGTTCCTCCACGCGGACACCGTCCTGCAACCGGGCTGGGAGACGGAGGTGCTCGGGCTCATGCGCGCGATTGATCTCGGCGACCGGCCTGATACGGCCGCCGTGTTCCGCTTCCGCCTCGACGACAACAGCCTGAGGGCGGTATGGCTGCAGGCTATGGTGGCCTTGCGCTGCGCCGTCCTCGCGCTGCCCTACGGGGATCAGGGGCTGCTTGTTTCGCGCCGTCTCTATGATGAAATCGGCGGTTTCCGCCCCATGCCGCTCATGGAGGACGTGGATATCGTCCGCAGGCTTGGCCGCCGCCGCATTCTACGCCTGCGCAGCACCGCCGTGACCAGCGCACGGCGCTATCGCCAGGAAGGCTATTTCCGGAGAAGCATCCGCAACCTGACCTGCCTCAGCCTGTATCTTCTGCACGTGCCGACGCGATTTCTTACGCGGCTCTATGGGTAAGGGGCGTGGTGGCGACAAGCGGCGCCAGCCGGGTGGCCGCTGCCTCATCATCATGGTCAAGGAACCGCGGCTCGGCACCGTCAAGACGCGGCTCGCGCGAGGCATCGGTGCAGCCCAGGCCGCGCGCTTCCAGCGGACCGTGACCGCGAATCTCGTCCGAAGGCTGGCCCCGGACCGCCGCTGGCGGACCATCCTTGCCATAACTCCGGACAGGGCCGTTGCGTCTGCGGTCTGGCCGCGCGCGGTGCCGCGTGTCGCGCAAGGAGGTGGCGATCTCGGCGCGCGGATGGCGCGGCTGCTTGCCCGGAACGCGCAAGGGCCTGTCGTTCTGATCGGATCGGATATTCCCGGCATCACGGCGGCCCGTGTCGCCCGCGCTTTCGACGCGCTGAAGAACGCAGACGTGGTCTTCGGCCCTGCCGAAGATGGTGGTTTCTGGCTCGTCGGCCTAAGGCGCGGGCGCGATATTCGGGGGCTTTTCCAGGGTGTGCGCTGGTCGAGCGCGGAAACGCTCGCCGACACGCTCGCGAACCTGCGCGGGCGGCGGGGGGCCCTTGCGGAGCGGCTGACGGATGTCGATGACGCTACGGCTTACGTCCACGCAGCGCAGCATGGCTGTTGTGTCACGCTGCCCGCGCGGAGCGGATAATCAGAACGGCCTCAGGCGGCCAATTCCTCCAGGAGCTGCCCCGACGCCACCTGCGTCACACGCCCGGCATTGATTGCCCAGACGAACAGCCCCTCATTGCCGAGAAGGGGATCGAACGCCTTGTCGAGCACGTTCGCTCCCACGGAGTAGGCGCCGATCGAGGGCAGGATCAGCCGCATGCCGTTCGACACGAAGCAGCGCCCGCGCATGACGTGGCCATACTCCGATATCTGTGCGACGGGATGCATGCGCCCGGCGATCTCGTGACTGACCGGAGCGCGCACGGGTTCGTAGCGGAACTTGACGCCCCCCAGCGACAGATGCGGCACGACCGTCCCGCCGAAGCCCTCGGGGACCGGCGCCTGATCCGGGCCGCAGACCCAATACCAGTCGCGGTCTTCGATCAGATCGTGGAGCCAGTCGGCGTCATGAGCGGACAGGCGCACCCCGTCGCCGCCGCAGAAGCTGTCGCCGAGCGCGATGACGCGGGCGGGGTCGTACCGGTCGAGTGCCTCTTCGAGCTTTTCGAAGGCTGAGGCCGTGTCGTAGGGCGGCAGAACCACCCCTGCTTCGGTGAGATAGGAGCCTCTCTCCAGGTGAAGATCGGCGACGATAAGCGTTTTTTCAGCAGGCCAGTAAAGCGCACCGGTGCGGTCGGCGACGAACGCCTTTCCGCTGAGCAGGATCCGGCTGGAACCGGAATGGGAAATGTCCTCATCGGTGCGCCGCAGAAAGGCTGCACTGTGCATGGCTTGGATGCCTTTTGATGAGCCGCGTTACGCAACGCCGCAGCGCTGCCCGCAACAAAACAAGAGGACCGGTGGCGGGCGCTTCATAACCTTAGGATTACCTTAGGGGTTAAATTATGACTGATTCGTACGTAGAAGTGTCACGAAAAAGCATCAAGGCCAGCGGAATAATTAGTGACTAAGTACCAGATTCGCCTTTTTCACGCCAAAATCTCTTGCTCCCTCGCCATAGTTGAGCACTGCCTTCCTTCTTGCGTGCCGCGCGTCACCTGATACGCGACAGGCCATCGGCGGCGCTCACACCAGCGCCAGGCTGCGCAGGCTCGCATGTTCCTTGCGGCAGACGATGATATGATCATGCACACTGATGCCCACGCTCCGCCCCGCGGCGATGATCTCTTTGGTGATGGTGACATCGGCCCGTGACGGCGTCGCGTTGCCTGAGGGGTGGTTGTGCACCAGGACGATGCCCGCCGCCGACAGTTCCAGCGCGCGCCTCATCACCTCGCGGACATAGACCGGCGTGTGGTCGATGGTGCCCCGGCCCTGCACCTCGTCGGCGATCAGCGCGTGGCGTGTGTCCAGAAACAGGACACGGAACTCCTCGCGCGCCTGGAACCCTTGCGCGGCGCGGCAGTAATTGACGACTTTCTCCCACGAGTCCATCACCGGACGCTTGCGCACTTCGCCCTTCATCATGCGCAGCGCCGCCGCGCGCACCAGCCGGATCTCGGTAATAGCCGCCGCCCCCAGCCCGGGAATTTCGGCGAGCCGCGTGTCGCTGGCATTGATAGCCTCGGCAAAGCCGCCAAAGGTTGTGATGATCGCTTTCGCCAGAGGTTTGATGTCCCGCCGGGGGATGGCGCGGAACAGAAGCAGCTCCATCAGCTCGTAATCGGGCATAGCATCCGCACCGCCCTGCCGGAAGCGTGCGCGCAGCCTCTCGCGGTGCCCGCAATAGTGCGGGAATGGTGTCGCTGTTTCCCGAAGCTCCGCCATGAGACGCCTTTACGCGATACGGCTGCGCCGGCGGGTGCATCCCGTCCGGTAATGCGACATAATTATTCGAAAAACAGGCGTAGCGCTTTACGGAAGAATGCTTATCCGCTTCGAAGCCGCCGCGAAGCGTCAGCCGGTTATGTCGTAAAGCTTCTTCACCATGTCGTTGAAGGCCTCGAACACCCTGGCATTGACGGCAAAATCGTTTTTCGCTTCCGTAAGGTTCAGCAACTCGTTCAGGATGTCCACGTTGGGCGTCGCGACCATTCCCTGAGAGTCGGCGTAGCTGGCCGACGGATCGTAGACAGCGACATAGGGAGGAGCGACATTGCGCAACACGGCCCTTGTGGTGCCGCCGGCGCCGGAGGTCTGTTCAGCCTGCACCGGCTGATACGCTGCGGGTGTGCCGACGGTTTCACCCCCGGTCGGGAGTGCCCCGTCCGAGTTCGCGTTGGCGATGTTGCCAGCCGAGGCGTTCAGCCTGGTGGCGGCGGCCTGCATGGCCGAGAGCGGCGACGCTGCGGTAATCATACTGGTACTCAACTACCCACCCCGGTACAACAGCATACTCTACGGTAGGGCGAGGAAAGATCTCGTCAACATGGCCGTTAAAGGTTTAGCGACTGCGCGGATAGCCGTGTGCCCCGGTTCCATTCCAGCGATCGGACAGGTCTTATCCCTCCTTTGACAGCCACTCGGTTCCGCGCTTGCCAGTTTGTGCCGGTCCGGCCAGATCAAAGGCAGTGCAAGAGGGAGACCTCTTTCATCGCATGAGCAATACGACGCCCGCGCCCGGGCATCTCGGGAGAACCAGAACCTTGCTGGATAGGAATAAGACGCGCCAGGGCCGCCCCGTCTCGATCGTCTGCGCGGATGGCGCAATGCTCGCGGGCAGGCTGTTCGAGCCGGAGGACGCGCCACGGCTCGCCATCGTCATCCACGGCGCGACCGCCGTCCCGCGGGACTACTATGCCCGCTTCGCCGCCTGGCTGAGTGCCGAGCGCGCGGCGGTGGTGCTGATTTACGATTACCGCGATTTCGGTGCCTCGGCGTCCGTGTCCCCCAGGCGTGCCGGCGCGACGATGGCGGTGTGGGGCGTCGAGGACCAGGGCGCCGCCCTGGATTACCTGTGCGAGCGCTATCCCGGTCTTCCTATCGAAGGGATAGGGCACTCCATGGGCGGCATGTTTCTCGCCTTTCACAGGAACGGGCGGCGCATACGCCGGTTCACGGCCGTGGCCTGCGGTCCGGCGCACTGGACACGGCATCCGCTGGAATTCACGCCCGCGGTTCTTGCGTTCTGGTTTGCCGCCGGGCCGGTGCTGACGCGGATGCTTGGCTACATGCCGGGGCGTCTCATCGGGCTGGGCGCCGATCTGCCAGCCGGGGTCTACTGGCAGTGGCGGCGTTGGTGCGTCTCACCGCAGCGAGAGTTTCATCGCCTGGACTGGGGGCGGGATCTGCCCATGCCCGACCTGGAAAGCGTTTCATGCGCCTTCACCGCGGTCGCTATCGCCGACGACCCCATGATCCCACCCGAGGTCGTGCGCGATCTCGCGCTCCTCTACCCTCATACTCAGATCGAGAACAGGATCGTTTCACCCGCGGACGCCGGCGTCGGCACCATTGGGCATCTCCGCATCTTCTCCGAGCGCTGCCGCGCGGCCTGGCCGCGGCTGGTGGAATAGGCTTCGCGCTGCGCTGGTGCCAATCGGCTCATATTCGAGGATTGAATTACTCCAGGGTCGCCGCCAGCAAGGCCACCGCCACCGCAGGCGCGCACACGCCGCTCGCGCGCCGGGTGCATTCGTCGATGGCCGGGATCAGCGAGGCAAACGTCTCGACGGGGAGGCCGAAACGGCGCGCCAGCTCCGGCACGAGAAAATGCCCGGCTCCCGCCGCGATGAGCGGTGCCGAGCCCGCCGGTTCGCCCCGAGACAGGACCTGCGCCGCCGCCTCGCCGAGCTTTTGCAGATGGCGCTCGCGAAAATATCGGGCAAGGAAATCCCAGGCGGCGTCGGGTGCATCGCCTGCGTCGCGCCCGAACATCCGTGCCAGCCGCGCCCGGCATTCGGCGGCGCTTTTTCCGCGCCCGTCGGAGGCCGGATAGCTGTCGTCCTCCGGGGCCAGCTCTCCGGTGAGACGGTAGATGTCGGCGGTGGTGGAGAAATTCTCGGCCATGAGCCGTTGCCGCACGCCGCCGAAAGGCGCCTCGCCCATGACCATAAGCGATGTGCGGATCACGCCGGAATAGAGCAGTCCGCCGGTCTCCAGACGCCGCGCATCGTCGAAACCGGCCGCCGCCACGGCGCCTTGCCGCAGGGGGATGATGTCGGTGGTGGTGCTGCCGATGTCGATGAGGAACGCATCGGGGCGCCGGCTGGCCACCCAGGTAGCGCTGGCGTGCCAGTTGGCCGACGCGACCGTTTGCCAGGCGGCGACCGCTTCGCTCCGGGAGGACAGGGGGGCGGCGCCGCTTGCAGCGTAGAACCGCACCTTGTCCTGCCCCAACGCCGCGCAGCTTTCCGCGCAGATCGTGCGCACCCCTTCCTCGCGGCTGGCGAAATTCTCGGCCAGTTCTCCGGTCATGGTGACAGCGTGCCGGTCCGCGTGGCCGTAGCGGGCGGTGACGGCGCACAGCGCGTCGCGCAGGTGGTTCACGCCCAGCCATAGCGTGCAAGGGATCTGTTCGACCGCCGTGACACGGCCGTCCGCGACCACCGCCACCTTGACGTGAACGCCGCCGATGTCCCAGCCCATGGTGGTTGTCATATCCGGACTCCGCTGCCATATCGCGGACTGAATACACCGCGGGCAATCGGGTGCAAAGCATGACCTTCGAAATCATCCCTGTCATCGACCTGAAAGGCGGCATGGCCGTGTGCGCGGCGGGCGGGGACCGAACTCGCTATCAGCCACTCCGATCGCCGCTCTCACCGGAGGCAGGGCCGCTGAGCGTGGCGCGTGGCTTGATGGCGCTGGCACCCTTCTCGCGACTCTATATCGCCGATCTCGACGCGATCGCGGGAGGCGGCGGTCATGCAGACGCCGTGGCGGCTATCCGGGCCGCCTTTCCCGGTGTCGAACTCTGGGTGGACAGCGGGCTGGCGACGGAGGCCGATTGCCACCAGCACGCTCTTCCGGAGACGCGCGCCGTGCTGGGGAGCGAGAGCCTCACAGCCCCGGCGCTGCCCCGGCAGGCTGGTTGCATTCTCTCGCTCGACTTTCGCGGCGGGCAGTTCATTGGCGACGCCCGCCTCCTGGCCGATGCCCAGCTCTGGCCGGAGGAGGTTATCGTCATGACGCTCGATCGCGTCGGAGCGGGGGCGGGGCCGGACTTTGCGCGGCTCGGCGCTGTCATCGCGCGTGCCGGCGCCCGGCGGGTCTACGCGGCAGGCGGAGTACGGAATGCGGCCGATATCGAGATCCTGGCGGGGATGGGCGCACGCGGCGCGCTCATCTCGACGGCTCTGCATAGCGGGGCAATCGGCGTGCAGGACATTCGGCAAAGTTAAGGGGCGGCACGCGACCGCCCCCTGTCAAAGTCAACGCAAGAATATCGCGGCCAGCCGCTGAAGCAGCCCCTTGGATTCCGCTGAGGGCTCGGGCGTAATCCCAGCGGAAGCCTGAACCTCGGGTTTTACCTGCTCAGGGCGGTTTCCGCTCTATTTCGCGGCGAAGGGATGGTGCGCCGTATCCTTCTTGCCGAGCATTTCAGCGGCGGTCGGCGTACCGCTGACGGCGCGCTCGATGGCCTCTTTCGTTGCCTTGTAGTTGTACTCCTGGATCTTGGCGTCGTCCTTGGCTTCCCAGTGAATGAACACGCCGACGCAGATGAAGAGATCATCGGCTTCGGCGGCCGGAATCGTGCCGTCGGCGACGCTGTCGGCAACGGCCTTGGCGACCGCATACTGGGCCGGACCGAACATCTGCACGGCCTGCTCGGCGCCTTTGATCGTCACTTTGTTGTAAAGAATCGTATTCGGTTTACACAGAAGATTCGGTTCGATAACGGCCAGAAGCGCCGTGAAACCGTCCTTGTTATTCGTAAGCGCATTGCAGAAGGCCGATTCGGCTGCGCTGCCGCGCGGGCCGATGATCAGGTCGATATGCGCGACTTCGTTGCCGTCGCCAACGAGCGACTCGCCCACACGTACGTTATGTATCTTAGCCATAACCCAGGACCCTCCAAGAAAGTTGTTTCCATCTTCCGCAGCCTTGCCGCGGAAGCCCTGACTAACTATCCGTGTTGACAGCGCCTGACGCTCCAGCGCCAAACCGGTTGGCAAGATAGCCGCGTCGGAACGACGCATGTTTACCTTAATCACAACCCCTTCAGAATCGCAACAACGGCAGCCGACACCTGCAGCACGCTATCCAAAATTTGTTTGCAGCAGGTGTACAAACCCCGTCGCGACCGTGAGGTCGGCGCTGGTGCCGGGGTTGATGCCCCGCTCCTTGAGGGTGGCGTCGAGGCCGAGAAGCAGAGCGCGGCATCCGGCTTCGTCCGGCAGATCCGCGAGACGGCGCTCGGCGTCGCAGGCGAGGAGGCGGATTTCCTCGGCTGTCTCCGGGCCGAATTTGCGCGCGATGTGGCTGTCGGGAAAGCGGGTGAGGAAATGAAGGTAGAGGCGCTCGGCCGTGGCGGACGGGGCCTCGCCTTCCCTGACGATGGACCCGCACGCTTGGAAGATGTCGGCGAAACCGGTGGCATACTGATGGGCGATGCGGTCGCGGGCACTGGCGGCGCGCATCGCACCGAGGAGCGTGACGCGGGCGGGATTGCGCACATCGTGCTCGGTGTCGGTGCCGAGACCGCCCGGACTGGCCAGGGCGATGGCCTCGAAAGTGAGCGCGGCGTCCTGGACGGTCAATCCTGACAGGATGCCCGCAAGGTTTGTCCGCAAGCCGCGCGGCCTGGTTTCGCGCGTGTCGCCTGCTTCCGGCATCATCTCCGCGGCCGCCGCGAGGGGCGCGCACAACAGGATGATGCCGAGATTGGTGTTCTGTCCCGTGCGTGCCCGCGTCGCCCGGACCGCACCCAGAACGCGCTCGCCGACGCCCGCACCGTGCGCCGCTATGGAGGGAGCAGCCGCCTCGGCGCTCGCCTCGAAATCGGCAACCGTCATCCGGTGGCCGTTGGCATAGATGTGGACATTGCCGGGCTTGAGCGCGTGCAATTCAGCGTGACACGCCTCGCGGAACGCAGCCGCGATGGTTCGCCGGGTCACGGAGCGCCGCCCGTCCGCGCCCCCCGGCGGAGCACCTCCAGAAACCGAGACGCCAGAATCGAGGCGACCGAAAGGCCAGGATTGGCCTCTTCCAGCCCGCTCCAGGCCGGCATGGCGTTGACTTCGAGCGTGAAGAGCGTGCCATCGCGGCCCCGGATGAGATCGACACCTGCATAATCCACGCCGACGGCCCGTGCCGCCCGCTGCGCCGTCTTGACGAGGTCGCCCGTGAGCACGGCCGGTTGCGGCAGCGCGCCCTGCTTGACATTGGTGATCCAGCTCTGCCCGATCCGGCTCATCCCGGCGATGACCTTGCCGCCGATAACGAACAGGCGGAAATCCTGCCAGTGCTCGCCCGCAGGTTCGACGAAGCGCTGCAGATAATAGACGCCCGCGGCTTCCTCCTCCGGCGGCAGATCGTCCGCGCCATGGATCAGCCGCAGCCCGCGCCCCTGCGCCCCGAACAGCGGCTTCAGCACCAGCGTTGCACCGCCCGAGCACTCGGCAGCAACGATTTCCACCGCCTCGGCGCGTGATTGCGCGGTGCGGGTGATGGGGGTGGGGAGGCCCGCCCTGGCGATCAGATGCGTGGTCATGGACTTGTCCACGCAAGCTTCCAGCGCGCGCGCGTCGTTCCAGACCTTCACCCCGAGTTCGCGAAGGGCGTGCAAAACGCCGAGCCGCAGCGTCACCTGCTCGAAAGTGCCCGCGGGCAAATTGCGCACGATGGCGCCATCCGGCAGGCGCGCCTCGAAACCGGGAATGCGCAAGCCGTGTTCCACGCCGCTGTCGATGCCGCAGATTTTCAGCGACACGGTGCAGGCGCGGGCGCCGAGCGCCTCGAGCGCGGCGGCGATCGCTTTGGCGGGCCGGTCGCCAGGCTCCGCGAAGATCGCGATGCGGGGGGCGTCCCCGGTCCGGGCCGCCTTTTTACGAGAAGCTGGCATAGATGAGCGCCGGGTTGATCTGTCCGGCGTGAAAACTCCTGCCGGACTCGATAGCTGTAATGCTGACCGACGCCGGGCTGAACAGCTTCGGGTCGATGGCGTAGAAATCCCCCATGACGCTGTCGAAAATCTCGCGGAACGGGCGCCCGTAGAAGCGCGACGCCTTGCTCGGCAGAAGCTTGGCGAGGTTTTCGGCGTCCGTTGCCGGGCCGGTGACGAAAAGCTGCGCGTGGCCGCCATAGATGATGGCGTCGTTGGTGCGCCCCATCGCGGTCAGGAAATCGCCGCCGGGTGGCGCAAGCGGCGCCGTGGCCACGCCATCGACGATGCGGGCCAACGGGAAATCCAGCTCGTGCGCCTTGTGCAGCGCCACTTCGAGAACGCGCGCCACGATCTGCACCGTTCCGGCGATACTCTGTGTCGGCGCATAGATGAAGACGAGATCTTTCGGCCTGAGCTGGCAGTCGTTGGCGATGCTTTCGACCAGCGGCTCGGGCGGCGGCGAGGGCGCTTCCAGCACGAAAATCGCGCGCTCGGCGTGATCGCGATAGCCCAACTCGGCGAAGATGTCCTCGTTCTGCGCGATGGCGCGCCCGGGGCCGGAGCCGAGGACACGATAAGCATTCTCCCCTTCGCCGTGATTGAGGCTCCATCCGGCATACTGGCTGCCGAGACAGGCGAGCACCGGATTGCTGGAGGCCACCGTCAGCCCGAGGCGCCAGGGCGCCGTTGCCTCGGAGCTGCTGAGCGTCACATGTCCCAGGCCGCCCATGCAGATTTCGGCAATGCGGGTGCCCGCTTCGACGCCGCCAAGAACGGTCTGTCCCGCGTCGATCAGGTAGTGGCCGAGCACGCCGCGCCGCGCTGAAACCCGGAGCCTGGCGCTGTCGGCGATCATCTGGTCGACCAGCTCGCCGGCCAGGGCGTTGACGCTGACGCCTGGATTGGCGTGCCTCACGAGGATCTTATCCATTCTTCATGCTCATCAAAAATCGTCTGCCAATGCCCAGCGCGTTGTGTGCAGGAGGTTAAAGCCTCGCATACAGACCGTTCTCTTGCAAGAACCGTGCAAAATGGATCGCCCGCACAGAGCCGCGCGCCGGGACCTGGGCGGTCCACGGTCCATGCCGGATAGCGGATGGATGGCGGCACGATGACAGGGCGCGAAGCGTAGACGATTCGCGTGGCGGCGGCGCCCGGGAGCTTTCGTATACGCGGCGAGGGGCGGCCCGTGATTGCCGCCATGTGGAGCGCGAAAAGCGGACACGCCGCGCTATCGAAGATATCGAGCGTGGCGCCGGGACGCGGGTTGATCTCAAGAAGCCACCAGCCGTCTTCGCCGACGAGAAAATCGGCGCTGTTCAGACCGCGGAGGCCGAATTCGCGCGCGAGGGCCTGGACAGCGCCGGTCAAGGCGGCCTCCGTTTGCTTGGGGAGGTCCGCAGGACGCACCGCGCCGCCGAAGCGGTATGGCTCGAGAGGGGACGGGGCCTGCCACTGCTCGCTGAAACCGATGATGCGCACATCGTTGCGTGCGGCGGCGAATAGCGCGGAGACGGGCCGGCCTTCGACGCGGCGCTGGAAATAGACGTCTTCCCCTGCCGGCACTGCGCCCTTGGCCGGGGTGATGTGCGTGCCGCCGCCGCCGCCCGCGCGTTTTTGCAGCCATCCCTCCGGCCCCGGCGGACAGTCGCGCCGGGTCTCCGGATGCGGAATGCCGAGCGTGCCGCAGAGCGCGGCGAACTCTACCGGCTCCTTGAGACGGGCAAGCACCTCCGGCTCATTGCCGAGAATGCGCCAGCGTCCGCCGATTTCGCTGAGCAGCCCGGGCCGCGTCTCGAACCCGGCGCCATAGACGATACCGACGGGGGGCGGGGCGTATTTGCCTAGCCTATCAAGGGTTTCGAGGAGGCTGTCGGCCTCGAAGCCGTTTGCCAGATCGCCCGCGACACGCGACCCATCCGCCGCGAGGCATCTCGTATCCTCGTCCGCGAACAGGTCGGCGACCAGCGGCGCATAACCCGCCCGCCTCGCTGCCGCTGCCAATGCGCGTCCGGAAAAGGCGGCGATCAGCACGCCTTGCATCGCCGGGCCATCAGCCGCCGTCATTTGTTGGCGATGTTCGTCGCCAGCTGGAACGCGTCGCGGAAGTCTAGCGCGATGGCCTTATCCGAGGCGATCATCGTCCGGAACAGGCCCGACTCCGTCTGGTATTTCACATTGCCGATCGCCAGCGGTCCGATACCCACGGCCGAGGTGCCGGGAACCGGCACACCGTCGTCCTGGACATTGACGCCGTCGATGCCCGAAGGTGGCACGGCGTTGACATCGGCGGCGACGACGAGCTGGCGCGCCGCGCCGAGAATGGCTGAAGAAATCACGCGCACGCCCGCCGGTCCGGCGCAGAGCACGACATGCGCGTCCGAGATGAGGGCGGCGCGCTTCTCGTCGGAGCTGCCGTCAACGCCCTCGACTTGCGCATTGAAGCGCGACTGCATGTCCGCAGCCGCCCGCTTGACGCGCATCTCCCCATCATGGCCGGCGAGCCTGACGTGGGCGCCCTCCAGGGAGGCGATGACCGCCGAGCAGAAGCCGACGACGCCGGTGCCGCCGAAGACCAAGACATTGCGGTCGCGCATGGCGGCGCCCGTTTTGTCGATGAGTTTCTTCTGCACGCAGGCGACCATGGCAGCGGCCGTCGTGAACGAGCCCGCCGGGTCGGCGAAAACGGAGATCGCGAAGGGCGGCACCATCGCCTCCCAGGCTTCGCTCAGCATGTCCAGGGCGAGAATGGCGTTCTTGCCGCCGACGAATAGTCCCGTGCGCGGCCCGTCGGCGGGCGAGCGGGAAAAAATGGCGTCCTGCACCAGCCCACGGATTTCTTCCAGCGCGACATGTGTGTACGGGATGACGGCGCTGTAGCCCGCGTCGAGCGCCATGTTCACATCGAATGGGCTCATATGTTTGAGTGGCGTCACCATGTGCAAAATGTTGGGGCTAGCCATGTCCGTTTCCTCCGTGCGAGCGTTCTTCCCCGATGGTATCGCTCCGGCCGTCCCGCGCTATGGCCGCATGAACGATCCGGGCGCCTTTGTTGCGGGCTCCGGACAATCTGATGTCCAGCCCGTTTGCATATCCCGCCTGTTTGAGGCCCTCGATGAGATCCGAGCCTAGGCTCGCATCATTAACGAAGGCAAAACCCGTCGGCCCCCACGAACTCTGCCCGATGCCCTTAACCCCTTGCGCCTTCAGCCAATTCAGGGCCGCGCCGACGCGGGCGCTCGTATAAGGGCTGCCACCCTGGGCGTTGGCGAAATGGTTGCCCATCATGTCCTGGATGGCATCGACGGCCTCGCCGAAACGCCGCAGATCGCCCTCCGCGACCGCAGGCAGCGCCTGCATCAGTGTCAGGCGGCAGAGATGGCCCGCAAGTGCCGGCGGAAAGGGCGGCAATTCCTTGAAGGCCTTGCGCTCATCGGGACCGTACGCACCTTTTGCAGCGGGATCGAGCAGCAGAATGACCCGCCAGGCTTCCGGCACGGCGAGCGACGCCACCACCGGCGGTACGCCTCCGCCCTCTGCCTTGCCACCGTCGAGAATGAGCCCGCCTTTCGTAAATGCACCCGCGCCGATGCCGGACCGCGCGCCGCGGTCGAGAATGACGCCCGTATCGGCGGGAGACAAGGGACGTCCTTCTATCATCCCATAGGCAGCGCCTATCGCCAGGGCGAGCTGCGTCCCCGAGCCGAGGCCCGCATGGGCGGGGATGGCTTCCTCCAATGTGAGCCGGCAGCGGGGCGGAATGCCGAATGTCTCCGCCAGGACCAGGAGATGGCGGCGGGCACGCTCGGCCTCAGGCCCCTCGACGATGAGAGAAGGCGCGCGGGCCAGCCGCAGCCGCGTTACGGGATCGGTGATGGCAAGACCGAGACAACCGAAACGCCGCCCAAGACCGCCTTCGAGGTCGAGGAAGCCGAGATGCAGCCGGGCGTGCGCGGTCACTGAGATGTGCTGCGGCTCCCGCGTCATGCCCGGCCGCCGGAGCGTTGCACGGCGTGCAGATTTAACACCAAGTGGACCATCCTCTGCTATACTTGCTGCAATCTTTCTAAGGAGCACTGGCGATGAGCGGCAAGGCAGAGCAAGTGTACACGCCCGAGGCCGTCGAGGCACGGCTGAAATCCGAGCTTCCCCATTGGTATCTGGAGAACGGCTGGATCCGGCGCAAGTACCGCACGCACGGTTGGAAGGGGACGCTGATGGTCATCAACGCCGTCGGGCATCTGGCCGAGGCGGCCTGGCACCATCCCGACATTACCGCCAGCTATGCCTGGGTCGAGGTGCGGCTGATGAATCACGCCGCGCGCGGCATAACCGACAAGGATTTCGAACTGGCGAAGAAAATCGAGGAGGTGGTCGGCTGGCAGCCGGCGACGGAGGGAGGCGCGCTCGAAGGCACACCCGCGACCGACCAGCGCTTCGCGTACATCAAGTATGACGATTAAGATTTCCTATACGGCGATAGACGTTTCTCTCTTTGAAACGAGGGGCTTCCGTAGCATCATGACAGGCACGGGCTGGCGGCCGGACAATTACGCATGTTACCGAATATCAGCACGACATTAGAAAAATGGGGACACGGCACGCACTTGCGCGCGACGGACGACGCCCCTGGTGATAGAAAACGGTAGCGTATCGCGCCAGCCGTAACGAAGGGAGGACAACCATATGCTCTTCGGGAGAAGCTGCATCCGATGACGGCCGTGGTCGGAAAGGCCGAGGTGCCGCTGGATTCCGCGCTCGACAAGGCAGCGGGGATCTTGACGGATTGCAAGATGGCGGTCGTCGCCGGTCCCGGCACTGACGTCGCCGGAACGCGCGCCGCTCTGCGGCTTGCCGCCCGCCTCGGCGGAGCGGTTGATTTTTGCCGGGACCGTGGTCTCCTCGACTACTACAGCGTCATGGCAGACAGAGGCGTGTCTTTCACTTCCCCGCGCGAGGTCCGCGATCGCGGCGATGTGCTGCTGCTCATTGGTCCCGCCGCGGGACGCTCGCAGACCATCGCGCAGATCATGACCGGAAGGCCGGTGCTTTCGGCAGGCGACAGCGCCGTGCGCGATGTGCTGTGGCTCTGCGAGGGAGGAGCGGGCAACGCGCTGTCGAGCGACGACGTGATGAAGCTCGGCGGCGATGTGGCGGCGATCCACGGCATTCTGGGCGTCCTCAATGCTGCGCTGCGCGGACGGCCCATTCCGGCGGACGGTTTTGGCGGCATCGATCGAGCGGCCTATGAGGAGGTGGCGGGACGGCTGATGACCGCGCGCTTTGGCGTCATCGCGTGGTCGTCCGAGGATTTCGATGCGCTCGCCATGCAGTCGCTGCTCAACGTCGTGGACTTCCTCAACCAGTCGACGCGCGTCACCACGCTGCCGCTCGCCGGTCCGGCGCCCGCACAGACGGCGGCGCTCGTTTCGACCTGGACGACCGGCTTTCCGCCCCGCGTCGGTTTTGCGCGCGGCTATCCCGAATACGACCCGTGGCGGTTCGACGCCGCCCGCCTCGTGACCGGCGGCGAATGCGACGCGCTCATTTGGGTGTCGTCCTTCGAGGCCGCCGCGCCGGGATGGAAGGCGGATCTGCCGACGATTGCCATCACCGCGCCCGGCACCGTCTTCAATCGCGCGCCCGAGGTCGCCTTCCGCACCGCAATCCCTGGCGTCGGCGCCGACGCCGAACTCTACAGCGAAAAGATGCAGACACTCATTCACGCGGCGGCCACCGAGCCCGCGGCCCTATCCACGCCCGCCGCCGTCCTGGAGGGCATTCTCAACCGGCTGGAGGCCGCTGCAGCATGATCCGGCTCAAAGGTGGACGCATCATCGACCCGGCCAACGGCCGCGACGAAACGGGCGACCTCTTCATCGAGGACGGCCGGATCGTTGCCGCGCCCGCGAGCATGGACGGCATCAAGACCTATGATCTCACCGGCAAGATCGTCATGGCCGGGGGCATCGACATTCACTCCCACATCGCTGGCGGCAGCGTGAATATGAGCCGGACGCTGCTTCTGGAGCAGCACCCGGGCGAAAACCCGCATCCCGGCCACGCGCCATTCTCCACCGCGCGCTGGTCCACTTACGAGACCGGGCGGCTTTACGCGGAGATGGGCTACACCACCGTGGTCGAGCCCGCCCTTGTCGCTCAAGGGGCCGTGCAGGCGCATCTGGAACTGGCCGACATTCCCTATATCGACCGCGGCGCGCTGGCCGTGCTCGGCAACACGGATTTCCTCCTGCGCCTGCTGCGCGACGGCGAAAGCGAGACCGTGCTCGATGATTACGTCGCCTGGAGCGTCGAGAAGACGAAGTGCCTCGGCGTCAAGGTGATCAACGCAGGCGGCGGCGCGGCCTTCAAGGAGAATGTGCGCACCTTCGGCCTGGATGATGTGGTGCCATCTTACGGTGTCAGCTCGCGGGCGATCGTGCAGGCGCTGCTGGCGTCCGTCCATCGCCTCGGTATCCCGCATCCGCTCCATGTGCACTGCAACAATCTCGGCGTTCCCGGCACCAGCTTCGTGACCGCCATCGAGACGATGGAAGCCGCGAGCGGTTTGCCGCTGCATCTGGCGCATCTGCAGTTCTACGGCTATGGCAGCGAGGGCAAGCGCAGTTTCTCCTCGGCCGCCGCTCTACTCGCCGAAGCCATCGCCTACCACAAGAACGTGACCGTGGACGTCGGCCAGGTGATGTTCGGCCAGACGGTGACGATTTCCGGCGACGTCATGCGCCAATATTCGAGCCTCTCCGCCGCACGTCCCAAGAAGACGATCATCTGGGACGGCGACGGCACCGGCGGCGGCATCGTCCCCTATCGTTACAGCGATAAGAATTTCTACAATGCGCTGCAATGGGCGGTCGGGCTGGAGCTGTTCCTGCTGATCGACGATCCGTGGCGAGTCTTCTTCACGACCGACCATCCGAACGGCGCGCCGTTTACCACCTATCCGCAGGTGCTGCACCTGCTGATGGACGCCAATGAGCGCGCCGAATGGATTTCGCGTCTGCCCAAGGCGGCGATGGACATGACGCTCCTGTCCCAGCTACGGCGCGAATATAGCCTTTACGAGATTGCGACCATGACCCGTGCCGCGCCCGCGCGCCTGCTTGGCCTGAAGAACCGCGGCCAGCTCGGGATCGGTGCCGCGGCGGATATCTCGGTCTATACCGAGCGGGCGGACAAGACCGCGATGTTTTCGGCCGCCGACTATGTGTTCAAGGACGGCGACCTCATCGTCGAGAACGGCGCCGTCAAGCCCTATCGCTGGGGCCGCACGCACTACATCAAGCCGCCGCGCGGCAGCGCCCAGATCGAGGACTGGCTCGGGCGCTATTATGCCGAGCATTACGGCTTGGCCGTGGACGCCTTCGCCGTTCCTGACGCCTTCGCGGGCAAGGCCAGCCATTTCGAGGAGCAGCCATGCCGGACATGAAGACACGTCCCGGCTTATGGGACCGCCTGACCGGCCGCGGCGCCAGGGAGGAGGGCGGCGATGACGGGGTGGCCCCGGAGGGCGGCATTGTCCGCAACGGTCTGACCATCGAGGACACATTCGCCGAAGCCTTCCCGATGACCGCCACGGCACTCGTCATCACCGGACCGAACATCGAATGGGCGCGCGTCGCCGCGACGTCCATGACCGGCTTCGCGACCTCGGTCATCGGCTGTGGCTGCGAGGCGGGTATCGACTGCGAGCTGATGCCGGATGAGACGGTGGACGGACGGCCGGGCGTGCGCGTCCTCGTGCTGTCCATGGCGCCGGATGCGCTTGAGCAGCAGGTCATCAACCGGGTCGGGCAATGTGTGCTGACCTGCGCGGGCGCGGCGTGCTTCTCGGACATCGTTTCGGAGGACCGGATCAAGCTGGGAGCCAATCTTCGCTATTTCGGCGACGGCTTCCAGGCGTCCAAGATGATCGGCGGCAAGCGGTACTGGCGCATTCCGGTCATGGAAGGCGAGTTTCTGTGCGAGGCCGTGGCGGGGGCGACGACCGAGGCCGTGGGTGGCGGCAATCTTCTCATCCTCGGGCACAGCGCCGCCGAAACGCTCGCCGCGGCGGAAGCCGCCGTCGCCGCCATGCGTGCGGTGCCGGATACCATCCTGCCGTTCCCTGGCGGCATGGTCCGCTCCGGCTCCAAGGTCGGGTCGAAGTACAAATTCATGATCGCCTCGACCAATGAAGCCTATTGCCCGACACTGAAATCGGTGCCGAATACGCAGCTTTCGCCCGAGGTCGGCTCCGTGCTGGAGATTGTGATCGATGGCTTGAGCGCCGCGTCCGTTGCCGATTGCATGCGCGCCGGGCTGAAGACACTGATCGACATCGGCGCGAAAGGCGGCCTGCTGAGCGTCAGCGCGGGCAACTACGGCGGCAAGCTCGGCCCGCACCACTTCCACCTGCGGGAGCTTCTGCCATGAGCGCGGTCAAACTCACGCTGCGGGCCAAGCCGGACCAGCGCCTCGATCTGTCGCAGCTGACGCCTGAGCGCCTCGCCGGGTTGACCGAGAGCGAAATCGGCGCTCTCCCCGTAAACAGCACGAAGGCGCCGCTCACGGCGGGCGATGTGTTCCGCATTGAGGCGGGCGACACTGATGCGCTGGAGATGCAGGCCGACGGCGCGGGGGCGCGGTTCGACAATATCGGGCGCGGCATGACGCGCGGACGCCTGACCGTGGAGGGCGGCGCGGGCGCTTATGCCGGCCTCGGTATGTCGGGCGGCGAACTGACTGTCGCGGGCAACGCCGGGCCCTATGCGGGCAGCGGCATGTCCGGCGGCCTGATCCGCATTCAGGGCGGCGCGGGCGATTTTCTCGGCGGTCCCAGGTCCGGCGAAATGACGGGAATGACCGGGGGCACGATCATCGTCACCGGGCGCACGGGCGCACGCGCGGGCGACCGCATGCGGCGCGGGCTGATCGCCATCGGCGGCGATGCGGGCGATTACCTGGGTTCACGCATGATTGCCGGGACGGTGGCGGTTTTCGGCAATTGTGGCGCCGGCCCCGGCATCCTCATGCGCCGCGGGACCGTGGTGCTGGGCGGCGAAGCGGCATCGTGGACGCCGACTTTCGTTGACAGCGGCGGCGGCGAATTGACATGGCTGGCCATGCTGGCGATGCGTTTGCGGGCGGAGCTTCCCCCTGCCCATCTGGCTCCCCTGCGCGGGGCGGTGCGGCGTTTCGCGGGTGACATGGCCACGCTCGGCAAGGGTGAGATCCTTCGGCTCAGACACTGAGGGGCCCAAAGGGGCGATTGCGCGGTCGCTGCGGTGGGTTCACCGCCTGAGCACACGCGGGTTCATGCCGAAAACAGGTATGCGGTGGCCTCCCTTCCTGGGGCGGGCCCGAGGGCGAACCGTTCGTTCTTCATCAGCTCTCTTGAATATTCGGTAACATTCATATAGATTTTAGATCGGCGCGGTGAGCGTGATCGTCAAAGCGCGTGGCGAGAGGGCAGGAAGCCTCCCGAAAGCGGCGCAGTGTCGAACCGCACAATTCATTCGGCCAGTTCGTGGTTGCCAGCGACAACCAGCGATCGTGACGGTTGCTTGCCGTCGTCCGTAAAGGACAAATCCAACGATAAGAGAACCGAGGAAACGCAATGATCACAACATCTCAATCCCGTTTGCGGGTACCCAGCCGAGCCAGAAGAGGCGAGATTATCGAGATCAAGACGCCGATCGCTTATGACACGGGAACCGGCACGCATAAGAACGCCGACGGCAGGTCCATCCCGCGCCGGATCGTCAACACGTTCGAGGCCGCGTTCAACGGCAAGGCTTTCTTTACGGCCAATTGGAACCTGGCGATTTCCGCGGACCCGTATCAGGCATTCTTCTTCAAGGCTTCCGAGTCCGGCGAGTTCAAATTCACCTGGAAAGACGACGACGGTTCCACCTACGAGGCCACGTCCAAGCTCACGGTCGCCTGATCCTGCGACTCGGGGAGTTCCTCCCGGGCGGCCCCTTAACGCCTGGGTTTCGCATGGACAGGAAAGACAGCCAGACGCTGCCGCCCGTGCCCTGGAACGGTCCGTCGCTCTGCGATGGAACGGGGCGGTGCGTCTGGCTGCGAAATGCGGCCAGTTTCGCGGGCGGTGCCAAGGGAGAGCAATGATGAGTGGCCGCTATCCACGGGGCGAATGAGCATATTCATCTGCACAAAACATGAGGCATTGAGCCATCCCGCGCGGCGAGGAATGCCGCTGGATGACAAACGGTATTCTTTCTTTTTCGAGGGGAAACGGGCATGGAAGACCTTCCGGTAACGACTATCGTCGGGCTCATGGCGTTCGTAGCCGGCGCCGTATTCGGTGCTGTCGCGCAGGTGAGCAATTTCTGCACGATGGGAGCGTTGTCCGACGTCGTCTATATCGGCGATTGGCGGCGTATGCGGGCGTGGCTGCTGGCCATCGCCGTGGCCATCATCGGTACACAGGCCATGGTGTCGGCGGGCTTCATCGATATTGGCAAATCCATCTATCTCACGCCCAATTTGGGTTGGTTGGGGGCGGTCCTCGGCGGCCTGATGTTCGGCTTCGGCATGACCCTGGCAGGCGGCTGTGCGAACAAGACATTGGTTCGTATCGGTGGCGGCAACCTGAAGTCGGTCGTGGTGTTCCTCGTCCTCGGCCTGTTCGCCTATATGACCATGCGCGGGCTTGTCGGCCTGGCCCGGCTTCAGGTGGAAGTGACGAATTTCGATCTGGCATCGGCGGGGCTTCCCGGCCAGGGCATGCCGGAGATGCTCGCTGCCCTGTCTGGCGTGAGCGCGTTGGCGCTGCGCTGGGCATTTGCGGTGGCGCTGGGGGGCGGCCTCGCTGTCTTCTGCCTTGGTAACCGCGACTTCCTGCAGGCGCCGATGCTGATTGTCGCGGGCGTGCTCGTTGGCCTGCTGATCCCGGCAGGCTGGTGGATCACGGGCGTGCTGGGCGCCGACGACTTCGAGCCGGCCCCGCTGGCTTCGTTCTCCTTCGTCGGCCCCATCGGCGACAGCCTGCAATATCTGATGACATTCACCGGCGCGACCATCAGTTTCGGTGTCGCCTCCGTTGGCGGCGTGATCCTGGGCGCGTTTGTGGCGGCGCTGCTGACCGGCAATTTCCGTATCGAGGCGTTCACAGGCGCCAGCGACATGAAGCGCCACATGTTTGGGGCGGCCCTCATGGGCGTCGGCGGCGTGATGGCGCTGGGCTGCACGATCGGCCAGGGCCTGACGGGCATCTCGACGCTGGCGGCGGGGGCGCTGATCGCGCTTCTGTCGATCTGGGTGGGCGGCTATGCCGGGTTGAAGTGGCTGGAGGGGCACTGAGCTTTCGGCCTTCTGCCGCCCTGAGGGCATCCCTTTGTTCGGCCTGATTGCCCATCCCTTCGTCCCGGCCCATGGCAATCCAGGCCGTCCGCGCGGAGGGCGGGTCAGGGCCGCGAAGCGCCCCGGAGGGGCTTGGCCTTGACGCGCCCGACCACGGGGCGGCACGCTCGGGTAAGCCGGAGAAAGCAGGCACTCAGAAGCAGAAAAGGCCCCCGAAAGGGCCTTTCCTCATTCCTTTCACAACTCACCGCAGCTCAGTGCGCCAGCACCGCCAGCAGCAGAAGCGCCACGATGTTCGTGATCTTGATCATCGGGTTGATCGCCGGGCCCGCGGTATCCTTGTAGGGGTCGCCCACGGTGTCGCCGGTCACGGCCGCTTTATGCGTTTCCGAGCCCTTGCCGCCGTAATGGCCGTCCTCGATGTACTTCTTGGCGTTGTCCCAGGCGCCGCCGCCCGCCGTCATGGAGATGGCGACGAACAGGCCGGTCACGATCACGCCGAGCAGCATCGCGCCCACCGACGCAAAGGCCGCGGACTTGCCCGCCACCCAGTTGACGACGAAGAAGACAACCACCGGCGACAGAACCGGCAGCATCGACGGGATCATCATTTCCTTGATCGCCGCCTTGGTCAGCATGTCCACCGCAGCGCCGTAGTCCGGCTTGTCGGTGCCTTCCATGATGCCCGGCTTAGCCTTGAACTGGCGGCGCACTTCCTCGACGATCGAACCGGCCGCGCGGCCCACGGCGGTCATGCCCATGGCGGCGAACAGATAGGGCAGCAGGCCGCCGAAGAACAGGCCGACCACCACATACGGGTTGGACAGCGAGAAATCGAGCTGCACACCCTGGAAGAACTGGAACTGTTCAGGGCTGGCGCTGCCGATGAAGTGCTTCAGGTCTTCGGTGTAGGCCGCGAACAGCACCAGCGCGCCGAGGCCCGCCGAACCGATGGCATAGCCCTTGGTCACGGCCTTGGTGGTATTGCCGACCGCGTCCAGCGCGTCCGTCGTCTTGCGCACCGATGCTGGCAGGTCGGCCATTTCCGCGATGCCGCCGGCGTTGTCCGTCACCGGACCGAAGGCGTCGAGCGCCACGACCACGCCCGCGAGCGCCAGCATGGTCGTCACCGCGATGGCGATGCCGTAGAGACCGGCGAGGCTGTAGGTGGCGATGATGCCCGCGATGATCACCAGGGCGGGCGCGGCGGTCGCTTCGAGCGAGACGGCGAGGCCCTGGATGACGTTGGTGCCGTGCCCGGTCTGCGAGGCAATGGCGATCGAGCGCACCGGGCGGTAGTTCGTGCCGGTGTAGTACTCGGTGATGACGATGATCAGCGTCGTCACCACGAGGCCGACCACGCCGCAATAGAACAGGTCGATGCCGGAAAACGTCACGCCGGTGGCTGTCAGTTGCGTATCCATGCCGATCAGAATCGAGGTGATGGGCCACAACGCGATGAGCGACAGAACCCCCGTGGCGATGAAGCCTTTGTAGAGCGCGCCCATGATGTTCTCCGACTTGCCCAGGCGGACGAAGAACGTACCGATGATCGAGGTGATCACGCAGGCGCCGCCGATGGCCAGCGGATAGAGGAGCGCGTTGGCCAGCACCTCCTGCCCGGCGAAATAGATCGTGGCCAGCACCATGGTGGCGACCACCGTCACCACATAGGTCTCGAACAGGTCGGCGGCCATGCCCGCGCAGTCACCGACATTGTCGCCGACATTGTCCGCGATGGTGGCCGGATTGCGTGGATCGTCCTCGGGAATGCCCGCTTCGACCTTGCCGACGAGATCGCCGCCGACGTCGGCGCCCTTGGTAAAGATGCCGCCGCCGAGACGGGCGAAGATCGAAATCAGCGACGCGCCGAAGCCGAGCGCCACCAGCGCGTCAACGACGACGCGGTCAGCGGGTGAGTAGCCCATGATCTGGGTGAGAACCGCGAAATAGATGGCCACGGCGAGGAGCGCCAGTCCCGCGACGAGCAGGCCCGTCACCGCGCCCGCCTTGAACGCCAGTTCCAGACCGGCGGCCAGCCCCTTCGTGGATGCCTGCGTCGTGCGGACATTGGCGCGCACCGAGACATGCATGCCGATGAAACCCGCCGCTCCCGAAAGCACCGAGCCGATCAAATAGCCGATGGCGACGGGAATGGACAGAAGATAGGCGATAAGGAGGAATATGACGACGCCGACGATGGCGATGGTGGTGTACTGGCGGGCGAGATAGGCTTTTGCGCCCTCCTGGATGGCGCCCGCGATTTCCTGCATGCGGGCATTGCCCGCGTCGGCGGCCAGCACCGACCGCACGGCCCATGCGCCGTAGACGAGCGATAGCGCGCCACAGGCGATGATGACCCAGATCAAATTGTTCATGCTCAATGTCCCTCGATTTCAAGGTGACGCGAACGGCTCCACGCCCTTCCCAGCCGCGTCGCCAGCCTTCAGCGTTTGGCTCCATTTGCGATGTGCGCAGCCCGTTCGTCCCGGCAGTCACCAGCCGATGGATCTGCGGTGCGGGGTCTTCCGTGCGAAGCCCACGGGACAATAGGAAAATCGTCTTATTTCTGCAACATCGCGTTGCACCGGATTCAAACGAACCCCACGGAGAATCAAGGAAAAGGCGCGGTGTGTCAGAAGGATATCCGTCAGTGTGCTGCGCTGCCGCCTATTGCCGCCTTGAAAAGCCTGCGTCAAAAGGCGTACTTTGCCGAACCCGTTTTCCGTCTTTCGAACGGCCTTCCTCCTTACGGGGCTCTCATAACGTTTGCGAAATGCCACACTATAGCGCGAAATGATCGTAACCGGTCCGTGCAAGTGCCCGTGGGCGGCCCTGCGCATCCAGCACCGTCAGCCTGCCCGTTCCTTCCCCGAACACACCGATTCGCGTCACGGCCACGCTCGCGGCACGCGCGCCCGTCTCGAAAGCCTCCTCCTCGCCCGCTCGGACCGCAGCGAGGATTTCATAATCGTCGCCACCGGTGACGAGGGAATCCAGGATGCCCGGATCTGCGTTCCAGACAGCGCGTGCGGCTGCTGAAAGCGGTATTCGGGTCATCTCGAATTCAGCATCGGCCATCGAAGCCGCGCACATGCGGCCGCAGTCGATGACCAGGCCGTCCGAGATGTCCATCGCCGCCGAGGCATGGGCGCGGAGCGCATCCCGCAGTGCCAGACGCGGTGAAGGGCGGAGATAGCGGGCGATGAGCGCTGCACGCTCCTCCGCGCCGAGGGGCCAGCCCGCCGCTCCGGCCGTATCGCCACGCAGTGCCAGGCCAAGGGCCGCGTCCCCGACGGTGCCGCTGACATAGAGGCTGTCTCCTGTCCGCGCGCCGCCGCGCCGCACCATGCCGCCCTTTGGCACCGAGCCGAACGCGGTCACCGCAATCATCAGCGGCCCTGCCGGGGAGACGGTCGTGTCGCCACCGGACAGAACGATGCCGAATGCCTCCTGGCCGGCGCGCAGCCCCTCGGCGAAGCCGCGCAGCCAATCCTCCGCCGTCCCGCGCGGCAGCGCCAGCGCCAGACTGTAGGCGAGCGGCACCGCTGCCTTGGCGGCCAGATCGGACACATTGACGGCCAGCGCCTTGAAGGCGATATCCGCCGGAGTGTCATCGGCAAAGAAGTGCACACCGGCGATCAGCGCATCCGTGGTGATCACGAGGTCGGAGCCTTCGGGCGGCGTCAGGCACGCGGCATCGTCCTTCAGATCGAATGCGCCGGACATCCCCCGGGCAAGCGGGCGGAACCAGCGGGCGATGACGGCATCTTCGCCACCGTCCCCCCGACCGTTCTCCCGCTCGTCGCCGCTGTCACGCATGCATCCGCACCTCGCCGGGCCGGACCTCGCGCGCGATGGCGTCGAGAATGCCGTTCACGACGCCCGGCTCGTCACCGCCGAAAAATGCGTGCGCCATCTCGACATATTCGTTGATGATCACTTTCGCGGGCACGTCGCGGCGCTCGTTCAGCTCGTAGGCCGCCGCGCGCAGAATTGCCCGCAGAATGCTGTCGATACGCGCCAGCCGCCAGCCCGACGCCAGATGCGAAGCGATGAGCGGATCGACGGCACGCTGCGCGCGCACGACGCCCAGCACGAGATCCTTGAAAAACGATTCGTCAGCGCTGTCGTAATGAGCACCATCCACGGCATGGCTGAAGCGGTGCTCCATGAACTGCGCGACCACCGCCGCCGCATCGTGCCGCGTGATGTCCATCTGGTAGAGCGCCTGAACAGCCGCGAGCCGGGCGGCACCGCGGGCATTGCCCCTGCTCTTAGCGGCCGAAGCCGGGCTACTCGGATCGGAGGTCATGGCAATCCATGAAAACGTCAATGAGCCTGAGACAAGCGCGCACTGCATCGCGCCCCTTGTTTCCTTCGGTCACGGCGGCCCGTTTCATGGCCTGTTCCCCATTCTCGACGGTGAGAATGCCGTTGCCGACGGGAATGCCGGTCTCGATGGCCAGGTCCATCAGCGCGCGTGCCGACTCTCCGGCTACGATATCATAATGCGAGGTCTCGCCGCGAATGACGCAGCCCAGGGCCACCGCGCCATGAAAGCGGCAGCGCGCTGCACCGAGTGGCGCCAGTTCGGCGTGGAGGGCGAACGCCAGCACCTGTGGGATTTCCAGCGCGCCGGGAACGGCGATGCGCTCGTAAGTGGCGCCGGCCTCTTCCAGTTCGGCGATGGCTCCTGCCGCCAGTTCGTCGGCGATGTGTTGATAGAAGCGCCCCTCGATCAGGAGCACATGCGGGCGAATGTCGGGCATGGGTTTTCTAAAGCCTCGTGTCATGCAATTTGCGATGGACGTGACCTTGCCGCGTCGTCACCAGGTGAAGCCCCGGTGACCCGGGTCAGCGCCTGCGGCCATTCCCCGGCCGCCCTGGCTGGCCGGATCGGCACCCGGCCATGACATGGTAAGGGCTTGAAATGCGTCAGAACGAATCAGTTCCAGACACGCAGCCGCCGGGGCGGCGCGGTCATTTGATCGGGCGGCTGCCCGTCACCTTCAGGCCGTAGCCCTCCAGGCCGACGATTTTCGGCAGCGGCGAATTCGTGAGCAGCACCATTTCGCTTACGCCGAGATGCAGCAATATCTGCGCACCCACACCGTAATCGACAAGGCGGTTGTCGTGCTCGCCAGCGTCTTCCTCGCCTCTCAGCCGGGCCGAGACCGCCATGCGGCAGGATTCGCGGATGAGGACGAAAACGCCGCGCTCTTCCTTGCTGAGGGCACGCAGTGCGCGGTCCACCAGAGAGCGGCGGCCGCCGCCGCGGTCGAAACCGACCACATCTTCGAGCACGTTCAGCGCGTGCATGCGTACCGGCACAGGCCCATGGCCGCGCACGTCGCCTTTCACCAATGCGATATGCTCCTGCCCGTCGGCGGTGTTCTGATAGACTTTCAGGTCGAAGGCCGCGCCGTGCAGGTCTTCGATGCGCTCCTCCTTGACGACGCAGACGAGGCTGTCGTGGCGGCGGCGATAGGCGATGAGGTCGGCGATGGTGCCGATCTTCAGGCCGTGGAGCTGGGCGAACGGCAGAAGGTCGGGCATCCGCGCCATCGTGCCATCGTCGTTCATGATCTCGCAGATCACGCCAGCCGGATACAGCCCCGCCAGCCGCGCGATATCGACCGCCGTCTCGGTGTGCCCTGCGCGAACGAGCACGCCGCCGTCACGCGCCACCAGCGGAAAGACATGGCCGGGCGAGACGATGTCGCGGTGGCCTATCGCCGGGTCGATGGCCGTGGCGATGGTCTGCGCGCGGTCATGCGCGGAAATGCCGGTGGTGATGCCCTCGCGCGCCTCGATGGACACGGTGAAGGCGGTCGAATGCCGGGCCTCGTTGGAGCGCGCCATCAGCTCCAGTTGGAGCTCGCTCGCGCGTTGGCGGGTGAGCGCGAGGCAGATCAGGCCGCGGCCGTATTTCGCCATGAAATTGATGGCCTCCGGCGTCGCCATCTGCGCCGGGATGACGAGATCGCCTTCGTTCTCGCGATCCTCGGCATCGACCAGGATGAACATCCGGCCCTGGCGGGCGTCCTCCAGAATCTCCTCGATAGAGGAGAGCTGGCTCGCCTCCGCAGCCGATAGCTGATTGAACTGCCGCGGTCTTTCAGCGATGCTCACCTGTCGCGCCTCCCCTTTCTTCGCCGCCGTCGCCCCTCGCCGTGCCATGGCACACACCCTACCGTTCGCTGGCGGCAGTATCACCGGCCACCAGTCTTGCAACATAACGGGCGATCAGGTCTACCTCCATATTGACCGGCTGGCCTGCGGTCAATTGCCCCCAGGACGTCACTTCCAGCGTGTGCGGAATGATATTCACGCTGAAGCGGTTGCCTTCGACAGTGTTGACCGTGAGCGAGGTTCCGGCAAGCGCCACGGAGCCTTTGGGCGCCACATATTTCGCCAGCGGTTCCGGGCAGGCGATCTCGAAGCGCATGGAATTGCCGTCGGGCGTGACGGCCGCGATTTCCGCCACGCCGTCCACATGGCCGGTGACCAGATGTCCGCCCATCTCGTCGCCGAGCTTCAGCGAGCGTTCCAGATTGACACGGGTGCCCTCCCGCCAGCGGCCGAGCATCGTCCGCGCCAGCGTCTCATTGGAGGCCTCGATGTCGAAAACAGTTTGTCCGTCGCTGTCCCGCTCGACACGGGTAACCGTCAGGCAGCAACCGTCGCAGGCGATCGACGCGCCGATGTCGATAGACGCCGGATCGAATTGGCAGGCGATACGGAACTTGCCCTGGTCCGCCCCCCTGATGGTGCCGAGATCGGTGATGATACCCGTGAACATCGGATGGTTCCGCCTTCTCTTTTCTCTCATGCCCGCGGCGTTGATATTTGCCAGAACGTTTTCCGGCGATAGGAAATCATGCAGTCGTCGCCGATACATTGATGTCTGGCAAGGTTGTATCGCTCATCCTGTGCGAATTCCGCAAGCCCCGCCAGCGGTTTGATCGCCGGCTTGGTCAATTTTGCCGCAGCCTGAAAAAATATCGCTTCGTCCACCAGCCCTGCCGCGAAGAAGCTGGCGGCCATCGCGGGGCCGCCTTCGACCAGAAGGCGGGTGATGCCCCGGTCCGCCAGCGCCTTGAGTACGGCGGGCAGAGACAGCTGCCCGGGCGCCTCGCGCTCGACGACGATGCATTCCACGCCCGCGGCGCGAAGCTGCGCCATGTTTTCCTCGGGCGCGTCGGGCGCGCAGACGACCCACACGGGCGCCTTGGCCAGCGTTGTGAGCATTTTCGCGCCAGGGGGAAGCTGCGCATCGCTGATGAGTGCGACGCGCACCGGGGAGCGGTGGCCGAGCCCCGCCAGGCGGCAGGTGAGGTCCGGATTGTCGGCCAGCACGGTGCCGTGTCCGGCAAGGATGGCGTCCGCCTCCGCGCGCAGGAGATGGCCGCTCGCTCGCGCCGCCTCGCCGGTCACCCACACCGGCGCGCCGTCGCCCGCCGGGATCAGGCCGTTGGCATCGACCGCCTGTTTGATCTGCACGAAAGGCCGCCATTCCGTCACGCGCAGTTCGTGGCCAAGCGTCAGCCATCGCGCCTCGGGCTGGAGGACGCTTTCCACGACCTCCACGCCGGCGCTGCGCAGCTTGCCGAGCCCCGCGCCTTGCACCCGCGTATCGGCATCGACGACGCCATAAACCAGACGACTGATACCGGCGGCGATGGCGGTCTCGGCGCAGGGCGGCGTCTTGCCCCAGTGCGAGCACGGTTCCAGCGTGGCGTAGAGCGTGGCGCCCCGCGCGGCTTCACCGGCCTCGGCGAGGGCGATGGCTTCCGCGTGCGGGCGTCCGCCGGGCGCGGTCCAGGCGCAGGCGATAACCCGGCCGCTGACGGGATCGGCGACCACTGCCCCCACGGAGGGGTTCGGCCAGCATTGGCCCAGCCCCCGCTTGCCGAGGGCGATGGCGAGCGTCATGTTGGCGGTGTCGTGCGTCTGGGGACGGGGGCGCCAGGCTTCTCCGGCGCGCGAGCTAATTCCGCTCATCGGTGCAACGGCTCATAGGCGTGATCCCCTTGACTTACCCGCTGTCTGCGCCGCCGCCGGCGATTTCGTCGAGAACCGTTTCGAAATCGCGCGCCTCGCGGAAGTTCTTGTAAACCGAGGCGAACCGGACATAGGCGACAGGATCGAGTTTGCGAAGCGTCTCCATTACCAGTTCGCCGACGGCTTGCGAAGAGACTTCGTTCTCGCCCTGGCTCTCCAGTTTCCGGACGAGGTCGCTGATGAGGCGGTCCACATGCTCGGGATCGACCGGGCGTTTGCGCAGCGCAATCTGCACGCCGCGGGCGAGCTTGTCGCGGTCGAAGGGGACGCGGCGGCCCGAGCGCTTGATCACCGTCAACTCACGCAATTGCACGCGCTCGAAGGTGGTGAAACGCTCACCGCAATCCGCGCAATAGCGGCGGCGCCGGATCGCGGTGTTATCCTCGGTGGGACGCGAATCCTTGACCTGCGTATCCGTCGCGCTGCAATGGGGGCACCGCATGGCTGGCCTCTAATTGCTCTGACGCACGTTCAGTTATAGATCGGAAAGCGGTCGCAAAGCTCGATGGCCTCGCGTTTGATACGCTCCTCGACCTGGCCGTTACCCTCCTCGCCATTCGTCACCAGACCGTCGAGCACTTCGCCGATCATGCGCCCGATCTGGCGGAATTCCGTCTGGCCGAAGCCTCGTGAGGTTCCCGCGGGCGAGCCGAGCCGGATCCCCGAAGTGATGAATGGCTTCTGTTCGTCGAACGGCACCGCGTTCTTGTTGCAGGTGATGTAAGCGCGCCCCAAGGCTGCCTCGGCAGCCTTGCCGGTCAGGCCCTTGGGCCGCAGATCCGCCAGCAATAGGTGTGTGTCGGTGCCGCCGGTCACGAGGCCGTAGCCCGCAGCCATAATAGACTCGCCCATTGCCCTGGCATTGGCAATCACATTCTGTGCGTATGTCTTGAATGCCGGGTGCAGCGCCTCGCCGAAGGCCACGGCCTTGGCGGCGATGATGTGCATGAGCGGGCCGCCCTGCAGGCCGGGAAAGATCGCGGAGTTGATGCGCTTGGCGATGTCCCCGTCATTCGTCAGGATGAGGCCGCCGCGCGGGCCGCGCAGGGTCTTATGGGTGGTGGTCGTCACCACATGGGCGTGGGGCAGTGGGCTCGGATGCGCGCCCGCGGCGACAAGGCCCGCGAAATGGGCCATGTCCACCATGAGGATCGCGCCCACGCCGTCGGCGAGCGCGCGGAAGCGGGCAAAGTCGATGGTGCGGGGATAGGCGGACCCACCCGCAACGATGATCCGCGGCTTGTGCTCGCGGGCGAGGCGGGCGACTTCATCATAGTCGATGAGTGCGTCTTCAGGCCGCACGCCGTATTGGACGGCGTTGAACCACTTGCCGGACATATTCGGCGCCGCGCCATGCGTCAGATGGCCGCCTGCGGCAAGGCTCATGCCGAGAATGGTGTCGCCGGGTGAAGCCAGCGCCAGGAAAACGCCCTGATTGGCCTGCGAGCCGGAATGCGGCTGCACATTGGCGAAGGCGCAGCCGAACAGGCGCTTGGCGCGTTCGATGGCGATGTTTTCGGCCACGTCCACATACTGGCAGCCGCCGTAATAGCGCTTGCCGGGATAGCCTTCGGCATATTTGTTGGTGAGCACCGAGCCCGCCGCCTCCAGCACGGCGCGCGAGACGATGTTCTCCGACGCGATCAGCTCGATCTCATGCTGCTGGCGCCCCAGCTCGTCTTTGACGGCGGCGAAGACTTCGGGATCGCTGTCAGCCAGAGAGGCGGAAAAAAACGGGTTCTCTGGCTTCTCGGCCAGGGCTTTGTTTGCCGGCATAAAGTGTTCCGCAGATTGAGCCGGCGCTGCGTGTCTCGTGGATCAACCGGTCCGCGATCGCGCATCGCCAGGTTTGACGCTCGTTTCAGTTTCGCGGCCTGTCCCAGGCGCCGCAGATATCCCCGCCCGGGCGTGATCGCCACGAGAGGAACCGCGGGCGGAACCGGATCGCCACATCCGCCAAGCGTGCCACCATGAGGCACGCGGCAGGACGCTCCTATATAAAAGGGAGTATTCGCTGACACAAGTATACACCGCCAGAGGGCGGCGTTTCCGGACAGGTACTGGATCTGGTGGAGTGAATCGGGGGCGCCTGGGCGCATCGGGAGGTTCGACACCGAGACACTGACCGGGACACTGCTTGTCACCGCGCGTCCGGGCGATGCTCATTCACCTGCCTTTGCCCGGGCATCCCCACAGGCAGGGGCAAGACAGGCGAAACTTCACGGCGGAACTCAAAATTTGACGTCTCAGGCAGCGGCGGACTGGTCCTTCGGATCGCGCAGGACATAGCCGCGGCCCCACACCGTTTCGATGTAATGGTCGCCGCCCGTGGCCTGAGCCAGCTTCTTCCGCAGCTTGCAGATGAAGACGTCGATGATCTTGAGTTCCGGTTCGTCGATCCCACCGTAAAGGTGGTTGAGGAACATCTCTTTCGTCAGCGTCGTGCCCTTGCGCAGCGAAAGGAGTTCCAGCATCTGATATTCCTTGCCGGTCAGATGCACGCGCTCGCCGCCCACCTCGACGGTCTTGGTATCGAGATTGACGACCAGATCGCCGGTCTGAATGACCGATTGCGCATGGCCCTTGGCACGGCGGACGATGGCGTGGATGCGTGCGACCAGTTCGTCTTTATGAAACGGCTTGGTCATGTAATCGTCGGCGCCGAAGCCGAGGCCGCGAACCTTGTCCTCGATGCCCGCCATGCCGGAGAGGATGAGGATGGGCGTTTTCACCTTACTGAGGCGCAGGGTACGCAACACCTGGTATCCGCTGATATCGGGAAGGTTCAAATCCAGCAGGATAATGTCGTAGTCATAGATTTTGCCGAGATCGACACCCTCTTCACCAAGGTCCGTCGTCGAGACGTTGAACCCCTCAGAGAGCAGCATCAGCTCGATGCTTTGGGCCGTTGCCCTGTCGTCTTCAATAAGCAATACCCTCATCCTAATTCCTCATGTTTCTTCGAGACCCGGGGAGCCTTCTGGCCTTGCATCGCGTGGGTGCGCGGACACGCGACCGGGCAAGGTTAATTCCACACCAAAAGTAAACGGCACAGGTTAACAAAGACTGAGCTACAGGACGTTAGGAGGGGCGTTAAGGCCCTTATGGAAAAACTTATACACGCTCCGCGCGCAGGGCGCCGAGAAGCACGCGACTCAGACTAATGTATGGTACACGCAGAACCATGACGGAACACGGGCGCCGCGGGGAGATATCAACGCTCGCGTTCGGCGCAGTCCCGGCACGTGCGCCAAAAGCCGCACGACACCCATCTCCCGGCCCACGCCATCAAGGCACGAACCCCGAGACCCGCCAGTTACCGCAGGGTGGGAATTTGTCCGCCGTACTGCTCCGAAAAGTCCCCCAAAAGGCAGCCAGCGCGTGGCGCCGAATCACTTGCTGACCAACCTAGCAGAATTTGTGGCGCATCCATAGGTTGCGTGAGCCTTTCGGCGGAAATGCGGCAGCCATGTGGCAGCAACGCATCAACAACGCCCGTCGTAGTTTACCAGCGCTTAATGTCTGGGGGGCATCATGAGTGTGGGCCAAACCGCAGTGTCCGCTTCGGCGCGACGCTGCCACTAGAGAGGAGTCGCTCGCCGCCGGGTGCAACCGGCGGAGGGCTTGTGCACGCGATGAAACCCAACGAGACCTTGCTAAAGTTGCGCCGGTTCGAGGTCAACGAGAAGCAGCAGAAGGTCGCCGACATCGAGATGATGATCGCCGACTTCAAGCGCATCGCCGACGATCTTTCCCGCCAGATCGAAGCCGAGGAGGAAGCCTCGGGCATTCGCGACGTCAAGCATTTCGCCTACCCGACTTACGCCAAGGCTGCGGCGCAGCGGCGCAGCAATCTGACCTCGTCGATCGCGGGGCTGGAGGCCAGGCTCGAAGAGGCGAGGGCGCAGCTCGCCGATGCTCTGGAGGAGCTGAAGAAATCCGAACTGGTCAGCGAGCGCTCGACGCATGAACATACGATTCGCCCGCCGCACCCGATCCCCGGCGGCCTGCGCCGGCTGGAGACGGCCACCAAGCGCGCCTGACATCTTCCGCGCGTGCTCTGACGCGTGAACGGCCCGAAATGCTCGCCCCGACGCCCCGCGCAAGGAGGCATCGGGTGCGCGAGCGACTGACGCAGCCCTGCAACGCCCGGAAACCGGGTTGTGCAGAGTTTCCCGGTTTTCCTTGCAAGCCGCCCGGAAATTCCAAGACTAGGGGCAGCCAAGGAGACGTGAGTCGTGCCATCCTTCGATATCGTTTCGCAGACGGACCTTTCGGAAGTCGATAACGCGCTGCAGAACATGTCGCGCGAGATCACGCAGCGCTATGATTTCAAGGGGGCGGCCTCCCGCGCCGAACGCAAGGACACGGAAATCGTCATTCACGCGGACGACGATCTGAAGCTCAAGCAGATGCATGAATTGCTGCAATCGCATCTGGCGCGCCGTAAGATCGAACCCGGCGTGCTCGATTACGGGAGCGTGGAAAGAGCGGCCGGCCAGTCCGTGCGTCAGACGGTGGCCATTAAGACGGGGATCGCCAAGGAGCTTGCCAAGAAGCTGGTGAAGTCTATCAAGGACGCCAAGCTCAAAGTGCAGGTCGCGATCCAGGGGGAGGAACTGCGCGTTTCCGGCAAACAGCGCGACGACTTGCAGACGGCGATCGCTCATGTGAAGACGATGGGCGTCGAGCAGCCGCTGCAGTTCGTCAACTTCCGTGACTGACGCGTGCTGGTTTTTGGAGGGTATTTCTTCATGCGTGCGTTTGCCCGTGCCGCAGGTTTCGTTGTTGCCGTTGCGCTGGGCGGCTGCGCGGAGGGGATCGGTTTGCCGGATATGCCGATGCTCAGCGGCGCTTCCGGCAATGCTGGCGGAACGGCCTACGCGGCAGCACAGGGGCCAGCGGTGGTAGCCGCTCTGGGCGACCTGCCTCCCCTTCCGGAGCGCAATCCGGTGAAGCGGCGCGTTGCCACCAGCCAGGGCGGGCGCGCTGCGAACAAGGCGGAAAGCAGCGGCTTCTCGCTGTCGAGCCTGGCGAAGATGAACATCCTGGCCGCAGGCGCCCCGGTGACCCCCGACACCGTTCACTCGGAGTCCTCGCCCGTGGCCGCCTACACCCTTATCGCTCAGCAGATCCATGCCTGCTGGCTGACCCCCGGCGCGTCGAAGCTGCCCAATCATGGCTTCCATGCCAGCGTCTCGCCGAAGGACGGCAGCACCGCCAAAATCGTTCTTTATAAGAAAGGACCGGACAAGAGACGCGGCGTGCTGGTTTTCAGGATCGCGATCGGCGAGAGCGGTGGCGGTTCCGTCATCACGAGCCACAACCGCCGTCTGGACGCAAAACTGGCCGACGCTTTCAAAGCCGATCTCGCCCGCTGGGCAAAGGGCGACGACCGTTGTAAAGGGTGATGCAATCTTGCCACAGGACACCATGGCCCATTCAATCCCGCCCCCATTTTTGACATCATTCGCCAGCACGGTGATTCGTGGGGAATTGACGGGGAACGGGGGCAGGATTTTGCGCGCGCATGTGATCGGCGCCCTATGCTTGGTGGCGCTTGTTTTCGCTGGCTGTTCCAGGAAAGATCCGCAGTTGGCGAAGGTCGAAGGGTCCGAACCGCAGCGACTGTCCTTCGGCAGACCGCAGGCGGTTAAGGCGGCCTTCGCCGCACAGATGCAGGCATGCTGGTTCAGCGGCACCTATCCCCTGCTCGGCGGCTATCATTACAATGCCGGGTCCGGGATCGTCGAAGTGGCGAACGGCGAGGGCTCGGCCGAGCAGATCATCATTTCCACCGGCCAGGGAGAGAACGCGCAGGTCTTCCAGGTGCAGTTCACCCCCTTCAACGACAATACGCTCATTTCCACGCGCAGCGTCGCCTTTCCGCCAGAGCTCGCCGCACGCATGAAGCGCGATGTGGAAACCTGGATTTTCGGCCGGAACGATTGCGGCGGTCCCGCGGCACCCGGCGCTTATGTGCCGCCCCTGCACAATGCGGTTGAGACGCAGCCCGAGGAGCGTTCGACGCAATTGCAGCACGCGTCCCTGCCCGAAGCGGAGAACGCCCCCGGCTCGGCCGTCAGCTCATCCCGGGCGACGCTGTCGCGCGCACCCTACTGAAATGCTGCGGCGCCTCTGAGGCAGGCCGCGCCCTCAGAAGTCGAACGTTCCCTGCGCCGGATGCGCGATTCTGCGGGTGACGTGAAGATGGACGATCTCCTGGCCAGTCGCCTCGTGCATCTTTGCCGTCACCATTGAGCGGTGACAGCGCGCGGGCGCTCTCTCCATGCAAAGCAGGCAGACCGGCTCGGCTGCCGCGGCTGCGAGAGCCTGGGAAAGTCCGCGCTGGCCGTCGCTGCCCGCCAGATGGGCCGAGAAAATCTCGCGGAAAGCTGCGGCGTGGCCGGCTCGGGCTGCTTCCCGCCCGGGTGGCGGGTTCCCCAGTTCGCGGATGTGGGTGTAGGCGATGCCGTATCGCCCGAGCGCGGCCGCGAGCGGCTCCGAAGAGAATTCCTGGTGGCGCGAATACGGAACTTCGCGAACATCCAGGACGCGCGAAACACCGGCCTTCTTGAGCGTGGCGATCAGATCCTCGACCGCCGCACCCTCATAGCCGATCGTGCAGATGCACGGCAAAGTCATGGCTCGTGCCTTTCCATCAACGCTTCGAAGCTAGCCATCCGCGGCATTGTTGTAAACAGGCGCCAGCCGAATCCAACAGGCAGGATGCGGGCGCGATCCTGGGGCGCTGCCGCTCCGCCTCGGCTGCCTCCATATTCGCCAAATTGTATTGTATCGAGACGGTGCTGGCTGGGGGTGCGGTACCGTGCGGTATTGGTCCGGCCCGCGTTTTATGGTTAATGACGTCAAGAACGGTGGAAGCGAGCGTCCGTCTACGAGGGTGCGGCCGCGTGGATTGAGCGGAAAGGGGCGCGCCGATGCGCAAAATGCGGATTTTGCTGCTGTTGATATTGGTCGCGATCGGGGTCCATATCGGCATCTACGGTCATCGCATGGGCTGGTATGGCCCTGTCGGTAAGGACGCGGGCGAGCAGACCGCGCAGAAGCCCGACGCCCGGCAGCCGGATGCGGTGCGTCCCAGTTTCGACATCGTTCGCGCCGAGCCTTCCGGCGAGGTGGTGATGGCGGGACGCGCGGAGCCGGACTGGACCGTCTCAATCCAGAGCAATGGCGAAACGGTCGGCACGGCGAAGGCCGATGCAAACGGCGAATGGATCATTCAGCCGAACAAGCCCCTGGCGCGCGGCGAGCATTCGCTGGAATTGAACGCGCAGGATCCGACGGGCAGGCGTACCGTTTACTCCAAGCAGCGGATCGCGCTGTCGCTGTCCGAACAGGAGCAGGGCCGTCCGCTTGTTGCCTTGACGGAGGAAGGCAAGCCTCCCCGCGTGTTGCAGACGCCGGTCAAAACCGCCAACGCAGGGACGGGGGGTAGCCTTGCAGACATGGGCGCGGCGGCCAAACAGGAAACCACTGCCGATCCCGCGAGCCCGATCAATTTCGTGGCCCTCGACTACGAGGAGGTGGGACAGAAAAGCATGCTTCACGCGACTGGCCGAGCGGCCCCGGGCGCGCGCGTGATGCTTTATATCGACAATGAATTTGCGGGTGCGGCCACCGCGGATGCGAGAGGGCAGTGGTCGTTGTCCGGGAACCGCGTCCTGACGGCGGGCGGTCATGACATTCGCGCCGACATGGTGGATGCTGAGCAGGGCAAGGTCGTTGCGCGCGCCGAGGTGAAATTCGACCATCAGCCACGTCAGGAAGTGGCGGCGGTCGAGGACAAGACGGTCGATGGCGGGTTCTCCGCTGGCACGGCGGATCGCGAAGCGGATGCCGGTGCAAGCCAGGGAACGGCGAAAAAGCGGACCCGTGGCGGTCGTGAGGTGGTGATCGTCCGGCGTGGTGATACGCTGTGGCAGATTGCGCGCCGCTACTATGGCGACGGAACGAAATACACGAAGATTTTCAGGAACAACAAGAATCAGATTCGTAATCCCGATCTGATCTACCCGCACCAGCGCTTCCAACTGCCGTAGAATTGGCCGGGGCGGTAAGCCGTCGCGATATTCGCCCGCGCCCCGGCTCCATTTCCGCGCGCCGCCGCGTCTGTCACGGTGCCGCGCCCTTGATTTCCACGGTGAGCACGTCTTCGTAACGTCCGGCGCGCTTCTGTGTCGTATCCCCGATGGTCACGGTGAGGGGGAAGCTCGCGTCCGCCTCGGGGCGCGTCGGCTGCTGGTCGCGCACGCTTGCCCCGGCCGCGAGGTCGAGCGCATGCCCTCCGAGCGTCGCTGTGTAGGGGATGCTCCAATTCTGCCCCGGCACGCCCGGCGTCAGAACCAGGGCACCGCCATGGTCCGACGCAACGTCCAGTTGATAGCTCAGATTACTGCGCGCCTGGATTTCAACGGTCCGCACGGCGCCCGTCGCCAGCTTGCCGAAGCGCATCGTCGTCTGAGAAGCGTCCGCTCCCTTGATATTGACGCTGAGGACGCGCGCGACATCGTAATCGATGTGCAGAACCGCTGTTTGCAGAGGCGCGGCGCCCAGATGTCCGCTCTCGTCCAGGGCGTAGAGTTCGAGGCGGGCTTCGTCCGTATAGACCCCCGGCGCAGCGGACTGCCCGCGTTCAATGAGGATCTGGAATTCGATCGGTGCGCTTGCCCCCGGTGCGACGGGGCTCTTCGTGCGAGCCGCGGGCGCGAAGGGAGGAGAAGCGGTTGTCAGGAGCGAGCGGCTGCCTTCGCTGGCAATGCTGTAGTCAAGCGTGCCGCCAAGTCTTGGATCCGTGTTCCTGGCGCGGAAGACCAGTGCATAAGCACAAGCCTTGGAGCCGGTATTGGTTATGGTGACATGATGATTGTCCGCCACGTTGGCCGGGCTGAAAGGGTCGTAGGCTGTCTTGCCATCGACGACCGTTCGAGCGCCGATCTGGCCCTGGCACGTCTCGGCGCCGGCGGTGCCGGGAGCGACGAGGGCGGTCCCCGCGACGCATAGCGCCACCCGGAATAGCGGATGCGAGAAGACATCGGCGCGCGACAGGATATGAAAGAAGGCGGCCGTGCGCAGCACGGGTGTGACCGCAAGATAGGCGGCGTGGCGCAACCATGGGATCATTGCACCCTCCCAGCGGGCTTGAGCGTGCCGAGCTTGACGAGCCCGACGGATTTTTCCGGAATTTCCAGGACATAGCGCGTCTTGGACGGCTCGGTCGCCATGTCCACGACCCAGCGGCCGGGACGCAGGCCCTGCGCGCCGAATTTGCCCGCGCGGTTGGTGAAGATGGTCACCTTGCGCCCCTGAGGCTGTCCTTCCTCGTACGCCTCGCCCGTCAGCAGCGTCACCGGCTTTCCCTCGGCATCCATGATCGTGCCGAAAGCGGTGACGGTGTAGTCCGAGCCGACCGTGAGCAGATATCCGCTCTTGTAGCCCGGGTAGAGGTCGAAGGCGCCCGATCCCAGGTCGTAGCCGACGGGCAGATTGCTGACGTCGATGGATACGCGCGACGGCGAATAAGGCGAAACATCGGACAGGAGCGCCGGACCGAGGAGGCCGGATGATGCCCGTTTGGCGTCTGCCGACCCCGCGGACACCTCGCTCTCCGCGAGATTGTTGTGCGGGTTGATGATCGCGAACCCGCTGGATATCGGTCGTCCCACGGCCACGCGACCATCCGCGAATGCGATGGCGGTCCCCGCCGTAATCGAGGTTCGTTGATCGATGCTGTCCACGTCGAGGCCCGCTAGGCCGGTGTGCTGGGATACCGACAGTTCCGCGCGGTTGGCGGTGTAGGAGGCTGAACCGTTGACGCTGTAATGGTCGTTGCCGCCGTCGAGCCCGGGCGAGCGGTCGAGTTCCACCTGCGTGCTCCAGCTTCCGATGCCGCTGCCTTCCTGGTGGCGGTAGGAAATCTGCGAATTGCCGGTCCGGGCGTCATGTCCGGCGTCGATGCTGGAATGCGCGCCGAGCCGGTAGTTCAGCCGCAGCGCCGCCTTGAAGCCGTCGGCAAGTCCGCTGTCGCTGCGCGGTTCGGAGCTGTCCGCATATCCGGCGGTCAAACCGGCGCTGAAATACGGTCCGAAGGAGCGGCCGAGCGAAACGTCAACGCCGTAGCGGTCGCCGTCGTCGCCGCGGCCGATCGAATAATTGCCGGAAAGGCTGCCCGACAGCTCCCAGGGCAATTGCTGGGAATAGGCTGCGGACAGGCTCAGCATGGTGTCATTGCACGGGTCGGCGACGCTGACAGGGGCGAATTTCTCGCTGCGGTAGTCGATGGCGAGGCGGAAGGAGCGGCGGATGCCGTCCGCCCCTTCGATATTGGCGAGTTCGTAACCGATGTTGGCGGCGAAGCCCGCGCCATAGGTGAAGGAATTGCTCGCCGCGGCTTCCACGTCGAAAAAGCCGAACGCGGTCTGAAATGCCGCTCCGGTCCCGCCCATCATGGCATCCGGGTCGGCCTGGAAATGCACGCTGCCGGTCAGATCGGGCGTCAGGCCGCGCTCGTAGAAGCCGGTGACGACGGGCGTGGAGAAATCATACTCAAGGCCCGAATAGAGATTGTGGAAATCCTTGAGGCCGCCCGAATTGTACCGTGAGGCGACGCCCGCGCTTAAGGCCCATTCGGAAACCCCGGGCGCCAGCAGCGACCGCCCGGAGAACACGGAGAAATTCAGCGTCCGCTTGTTGCCGAGGTTGTCCTCGATAACCAGCGAAATGTCGTTGGCCCCCGCCGAAAGGGGCAGATCGCTCATGTCGTAGTCCCCGGGGCGCAGATGCAGGCGGCGCGACACGTGACCGTTGATGACCACGTCCACATTCGAGGGGCGTTCGATGCGGAAGGACTGGCTGCCGGTTGGGTGGATGCTCGCGGCGGGCTGGAGCTTCTGATAGGACTTCTCGACCGAAACGCCGAGGAGATCGGAGCCGCCCTGCAGCCGCGCTTTCGGCGGGCTGACGTCGCCGGCGGAAAAGCGCAGCGCCTCGTCCGGCATATCGTAAACGAAGCGCGACGAGCCGCGGCTGAACCCGCCTTCCATGTCGAAGGTCGCGCTGCTTTCGAGGACGATGTCCATCCAGCGGGTAGCGCCGTCGAAGCCCACGCGGGCATTCGCCGTGCTCTCGCCGTCATAGAAGGAATGGGTGGCGTAGTCGGCGCCCGCGCGCATGTTAAGATAGCTGGCGAAGATCGCCGGGGCTGACAGGTTCTCGCTGATGACCTGATCACGCTTGTGCCCCGCGCTGAGGCGGCCGGTGGCGCGCTGCTCGATGGTGGGGTTGATGGTCATCTCGACCTTGCCGGAGTCGAAGACGATGTCGAAGCCCGCGGACTTGATGGTGGCGAGGGGAAGATGGCCTTCGGGCGCGGACAGGTTCTTGAGGGTGTCGAGCGCTGCGGGGCGAAGGATGGGCGCGATCATCTTGAGGAGACGGTCCCTGGGCACGCTGACCCTGTCGCCGGGGGCAATGCGGGCGGCGACGTCGCCGAGATAGAAGTTGCCGTCGCGCAAGGGGACGGTGAGTTCGACGGTGCGGGCTGTCGCGCCCGTGGCCTTCATGCCGGAACCGGATTTCCTGCTGGACCACTGGATTTCGCCGGGCGCTTCTTCCTTTGCGGTGGCGGGGGCCGGATCGGGGTCGGGTTTCGGCTTGGGGGTTGAGGAAAAGGTCTTGGGCAGCGGGTAGCGGGGGAGATAGCCGGGCTGCTTTTTGACAGCGGTGGTGGTGGTGGCCAGGGGCTCAACCGGGCGGGCGGTGATACTGTCCACGGGGATGGAACCGCCGGTTCGCGAGGTGGGCGTGTGCCCGGCGACCGTCGATTCGGAGGTGGCGGGGGTGAGTTTGTCGCCCTTGGCGGCGCGTGAGGCGAGCTTGTCGGCTTTCGGCGTCGCGGCGGCGGCATGGCTTGCGGCCGCAAGGCTCAGCCCCGCGCCGCAGGCGCAAAACACCATGCGCATAGCAGCGCCCAGTATTGGCCGCACATCCTTTCGCATCACGCCCCGTCCTGCCTCACTCTAGTGCCCCCAAAGCCCGGTTTTACTTGCCGGGCTTGTAGACGATGCTGGCTTTCACATTGGTCACGCCCGCGGGCATATCGACGGGGATGAGGAAGCGCCGCGTCTTGCCCGGCTGCACCAGCCCGACGCCCATGCTCTGGCGGAGTTTTTCGGGGGTGAGCGTCTCCGACCACGAGCCGCCGGAGAGTTTTATCGTGGCGTCCGTCAGCTTGGCGTAGCTGTTGCCGGGGTTTCTCACGGTGAGCGCGGGGCGCGGCTTGCCCTTGTCATCCTTGCCGATGCCCGACTTTACGAGGGCGATAGCGGATTTGCCGCCTGCGGGTGCGACGTTGACGATGGTGGCGAAGTTGAACACCACCTGCACGCCCGACTTGCCCTCCGGCATCTTCACCGGCACCTGGTTGACGGAGAAGACGTAGTGCTGGGAGGTGGGGATCTGCGGATCGCCGACCCACTGGATACGGAAGTTCTGCGTCGCGCCGGCTTTGAGCAGGGCCTGCGGTGGAAAGACGAGGAATTCGTCGCCAGCGGGCTTAGAGGATATCTCGCCCTTTTCATCCAGTTCGATGCGGCTGACGACGATCTCGACCGGCAGGGGCTTTGCGCCGTCATTGACAACGGTGATCTGTTTCGCCTTGCCGCCCGAGGTGGTCATGTCGAGCACGATGGGGGTGACGGACATGGCGTGGGCGCGCACGACCAGGAGGTTGACCGCGATGGTGGCGACGAGGACCGCGAGGATGCGGGATGGGTGGAGGCAGAGCAAGGACTTCATGGTGACAGCCTTCCCAGGAGGTGAACGCTAAATTGAGCGGCATCCTGATATGCAATGTTTGCGTTGAATTGCAATGCCACCAGCACTGACGCTCCAAGAGTAAGGTGGATCAGAGAGCCTGATCCACCCGATGGTTATTGAGACTTCTGTAACTTACAGTGTCGTGCCGATCTTCAACGTGAGCGTGTCCGAATAGGTACCAGGAGAAACGGTCACTCCAGAATTAGCAGCAGTCGTGATTGTGACCGTAACGGTATCGTCTGTAAGTTCCTCGCCGGAACCAGTAGTCTTACAAACGGGATCTGAACTGTCGAAAGTGCATACTCCGGTATCCAGGCTAGCCGTACTCGTGCTTGCCTGCGCTTCATAGGGAATATTATCCGTTCCGTTTGTCAGAGTGTTATTCACAGCAAAGAGACCAATATTTGCAGGATAGTTCGTAACGACGTTTGAGTACTGCACGCTTATAGACGATGCCTTTGGGTGTGCATGGTCATCAGCAAGGGTCGCGATTGTAACCGTGTTGCCATTCAGGTTGGCGTTGGTAGGAGTGCCCGTGGTGGTAGGGTTCGGGAGGTACGTCGTTGCGCCAACGTCCCCGGTGATATTGAGGGCCGCAGCGCCCGGATCACCTGCATAAACAGATCCAGAAGCAACAGCCATCGCCACAAACGCGGCAGAAGCAAGAAGTTTTTTCATAGGTATTCCCTTTCTTATACGGTGATTATAACTATCGGACGAAATCTGCCCTGGGCGGCAATATTGCCTAACGAATGATTTGTATCTATACGTAGTCTTCCGTTTTGCGTGCTTATGAATGTTCGCTGTTGTAATAATAACGCTGCGTATTGTGTGGATTATCATCATACTTGCAGCATTCCTGTATTTATTGTCCTTTCTCTCGTTCTCACCCCGCTCCGTCCCCCCGCGATACCGCGCCCCCAACCTTTGGGAGCGCGGCAGGAACGGCCCAGCCAGGGCAGCAAATCACCTTCCTCGCGGAACACATCCCGCGACGGTCCATTCGCCAATACTGTGATCAAACTACAAAGAAGTCCCAATCCTCAGCCGGAGAGTGTCGGAATACGTGCCTTCCATAAGCTGATCGGTGTCGTTGGATACCGTGCTGACGTAGATGCTGACAGTAGCGTTCGGTATTGGGTCGACTTTGTACGTGGATTTCACTAACTTTGCGCCATCTGAGCCGTCTGTAGTAAACTCGGCATAATCAATGTCGCCGATTGATACTTTGGCGGTATAATCCACTCGATTGACAAAACCAGCAGGGGCCTCCCCATCTGCCTTCAATCCATTCTTGCTCGATTGAATCTCAACGTAGGAGCTATAATTAATAGTAACATTTTCGTAGTTAGCGGTAAATGTTGATGCTGCGGGATGTAGTTCTGAACTCGCGAGCTCATTAAGCGTTATACTGCTGCCGCTAATCGTGACATCCGAGTCCCCTGCATTAAGCACGGGATCCGTCGGGAAAATCGCTACGGTTGTTACTTCTCCACCAAGCGTAAGTTCCTTCACTACGGGATTGTCAGCGAATGCGACGCCCGAAAGAATGCCAGACGCCGCAACTGCTATGGCGATACTACGGAGGTTTTTCATTTTCTTATTCCCCTCTTACTCGTTTACTCTTGTGGTTCCAAAGAAGTCCCTTCTCTACGCTATGCCCAAAACTAAATATCGTAAGTTGTGTATTCACAAAAATGCTTTCAAGCTAACATTCAATACTAAACTCACCCCAATTTCACTGCCGTGCGGAAACGGTGATCGTCAAGCGATCCGAATATTGCCCCGCAATCGGTATCCCCTCCGGTTTCCACGCCACCGTCAGGCGACCCGCCGTGTCCATGGCGATGCCGTTGCCGGAGTTGCTGAACGGGCAACTCACCGCGCCCGCGCGAAGGCTGTCGCCACTGCAATGGTCTTCGATGGTGACGGCGTCCGTCGGGATGCGCACCGTGACGCCGTATGGCACGGCGCTGACGAAGCTGGCAGGCGCCTCGCGGACTGCCTTGTGGGTCAGCGCGCCATGCTCCGCCTCCAGCCGGTATTCGAACGGCGTGTTGCAGTGAACGGTGAAGGCGAAATCGCGATGCCCCGGACGGGTGATGTCGCCGACTTGCACGTTCGTGTCGAGAGACGCGCCGCCCTGCGTCGTGCCTGGCTGAAGGAGCGCGCATTCGCGGCCAACCTCTCCTTCCAGCCGCACCGAGACCCGGTTGGCGGCGGGAGCGGTCCAGGGCAATATGGCCAGAACAGCGGTCGCCGCCGCGACGAGCGTCAGATGGCTACGCCTCGGTGTGAACCGTGTCTGCCGCCAGCGACGGGCCGCGTATCCTGCAGTGGAAAGACCCTGTGTCATTGTTGTCCGTAACCCCGCAGCCGCAAAGGCGAAACAGCCGCCGCGCCACGCTCCTTCCGGACCCGCACCTTAGTGTGTAAAGCAGATCAGGATATGGAGCTGAATTCATTGTCAGATTTGACATAGCGCGGAGTGCTGCCGTTCTGCCACTTCGTAGGACTACGACTGATGTGGAATAGTCACGGATTCGCCTTAATTTGGCGCGGGGCATCGGCCAATACCGGCAATGAGGCCCCGGCCGTCAGAGCCTCTTGATATCGATATTGTGCTTGCGCAGCGCGTAGCCGATCTGCCGGGGGGTCAGCCCGAGAAGCCGCGCGGCCTTGGCCTGCACCCAACCCGTCTTTTCCATCGCGGCGACGAGGCTTTCGCGGGTGACGTTGGGCGTGCCCGCCTCCGCCGGGGCGATCCCGGCAGGCGCGCCCTGCTCACCGCCGGGCGTGGACGCCGCACGGGCCGTCGTTCCAGCGACCGGCAAGGGCACGAAGCCGGAGGCAGCCGCGCCGGGTGCATGCCCTCGCGTTTTCCACAGGATCGCCGACAGGCACTCGCCATGGCCGCAGGCGAAGTCCGCGTCGTGGATTTCGTGCCCCTGCGCGAGCGTCGCCGTCCGGCAGATGCAGTTCTCCAACTCGCGGATATTGCCGGGAAAATAGCATGCTTTCAGCACCGCGAGCGCTCCGGCGGTGAACGACAGCTCGCGGTCGTTTTCCTGGTTGAACCTGTCGAGGAACGCCTGCGCCAGGAGCGGCAGGTCGCCTTTGCGGTCGCGCAACGGCGGCAGGATCAGCGGCACCACACTGATACGGTAATAAAGATCGGCGCGGAAATCGCCGCTGGCGACGGCCTCCTCCAGGTCGCGGTTGGTGGCGGCGACGATGCGCACATTCACCTTCTGCGTCCGCGAGCCGCCGACACGGTCGAACTCGCCTTCCTGCAGCACACGCAGCAGTTTGGCCTGGAAGGCGGGCGAAATCTCGCCGATCTCGTCAAGAAACAGTGTGCCGCCATCGGCCAGTTCGAAGCGCCCTTTCCGGGCACTGACGGCGCCGGTGAACGCGCCCTTCTCGTGGCCGAACAGCTCCGATTCCAGCACCGTCTCGGGGAGTGCCGCGCAGTTCACCTTGATGAACGGCGCGCGTGCGCGCGGGCTTGCCTCGTGGATGGCGCGGGCGAACAGCTCCTTACCCGTCCCCGACTCACCGCGCAGCAGGACCGTGGCGTTCGACTTGGCGACGATGGCGATCTTGCCGAGCAGTGCACGGATAGCCGGGCTTTCGCCGACGATGCGTGGATCGCGCCGGGTCGCGGTCGATTTGCCCTCGGCGAGTTGCTTTTCCAGGCGGCGGCTTTCGGCCATCAGGCGCTCGCGGTCGCGCTGGATGACGCGATGAAGCTGCACGTTCTGACCGATCAGATTGGCGACCATCGCCAGGAAGCGCACGTCGTGATCGTAGCGCATCATGCTTTCGCCGTGGCGGATGCGGCTGATGGTCAGTGTCCCGACGACGCGCGGGCCGATGCGGATGGGCACGCCGATGAAGGCGACCTTCACGCCGCTTTTCGCCAACTCGGCGATGTGCGAGCCGGCGAACAGGGGATTCCCCTCCACGCTCTGCACGAGGAGCGGCGTTGCCGTCGCCACGATCTGATCGAGCGCCTTCTGTGGCAGGAGATGGCGGCACGCTTCGCCGCTCTCGGTCCATTTGGCGTTGACGACCATTTCCGGCGTGTCGTCATCATCGAGCAGAACGATGGTTCCGTGCTGCATGTCCAGGAACGAGGACAAAAGGCTCAGCACGTTGGCGAGCGTGCGCTCAAGGCGGTCGGGTGCGACGAGGATTTTGGAGATCTCGTAAATGCCGCTGAGTGCGATCTCGCTAAGCTGCTTTGGCCCGGGACTGGCCCCAAGCTCTGATGCTATTCGGCGATTATCGTGAAGCATGCCACCCCATTCCGGTGACGATTTACTGGGCGCTCAGACGTCGCCTCCCATACGGCATAGAATACGCAAGAGTACGCCCGATGTCGTGCCCAGTTTTCAGTCAAGATGCAGGTTTCTGCTAGGCAGACGTCTATTTCCTGGGCAATCTCATCTTTGCTCGCGGGACGAGGACACGGGGGGCGGCGAAGGTGGCGCGCATTGCGCATGCTGCCGCGGGAGTGTTAGGAACCGGGCGATTCTCGATGAATGCCGCGCCAGTCGACCGGCGCGCAACGCTGGTGGCCGGCCATGGCGCAGACGCATACCCCTCATATCGCCGTCATCGGCGGCGGTCCAGCCGGGTTGATGGCAGCGGAAGTCATCGCCGGGGCAGGGCTGGCCGTCACCGTTCATGACCGGATGGCCGCGACGGGGCGTAAATTCCTGCTTGCCGGGCGTGGCGGCCTCAATCTCACGCACAACGAAGCGTTCGAGGCGTTGATGGCGCGTTACGGCGGCGCGGCGCCCCGGCTGCGGGCGGCGATCGAGGCCTTCCCGCCGGCACGCATTCGCGACTGGTGCCACGATCTGGGGCAGCCGACCTTCGTGGGGTCGAGCGGGCGCGTCTTTCCGGTGGCAATGAAGGCGTCACCTTTGCTGCGCGCGTGGCTGCGGCGGTTGGCGGCGTCCGGGGTGAGGTTCAGACCGCGGCACCTCTGGAACGGCTGGGACGAGGACGGGCGGCTACGTTTCGCCACGCCGGACGGACCGGTGACCGTCGAGGCAAACGCAACCGTCCTCGCCATGGGCGGGGCAAGCTGGCCGCGCCTCGGCTCGGACGGGGCGTGGACCGGGCCGCTCGCGCAGCGGGACATTGCCATCACGCCGCTCAAGCCCGCCAATTGCGGCTTCCTCGTCCCCTGGTCCGCGGTGTTCCGCGAGCGCTTTCACGGCCAGCCGCTGAAAGGCGTCGGCTTGAGCTTCGGCAGCCGGTCGCTGCGCGGCGAGGCGCTGATTACGCGGGATGGCCTGGAAGGCGGCGGTGTTTACGCGCTCTCAGGCATCTTGCGTGACGCCATCGAGGCGGGGGGCGAGGCGATGCTGCACATCGACCTTCGTCCCGGCGTGGAGGCGGTCGAATTGGCAGGACGCCTCGGCGCGCCGCGCGGCAAGCGGTCGCTCGCCAATTTCCTGCGCAAGGCGGCTAAGTTAACAGCGCTGGAAACCGGCCTTCTGCGCGAGGCGGCGCTCGCCCGTACGGAACCGCTTGGCGCCATGACACCGGACGCGCTCGCCCGGCTTATCAAGGCCGTGCGGGTCCGCCTCATCGCGGCCGCCCCCCTCGCCCGCGCCATTTCCACCGCCGGAGGGCTTGGCCTCGGCGAACTCGATGACCATTTCATGCTCAGGGCCGTCCCCGGCACCTTTGCCGCGGGGGAGATGCTGGACTGGGAAGCGCCCACGGGCGGCTATCTGTTGCAGGCCTGTTTCGCCACCGGCGCGGCGGCGGGGCGCGGCGTCATCGAATGGCTGAAGCGGCCGGGATGACGGCGCATCCTGGACTTTTCCCCAGATTGCCCGCCGGTTTGCCCCATAAATAAACGTCACGATTACGGCCGTGGCGGCGTTAACGATAAAGTAACACTCGAATCGTCCCATGACCGCCGGCTCCGTGTGACTTGAGTCGTACGGGAGCGCTATTTGCGGAGACACGAATGCTTGGCAGAGCCTCGATGCGGCATCTTCTGACGCGATGCAAAAGCCTTCGCGCCGTGAGTTCTGCCGTGCTGGCTATGGCGTTGCAGGTGCCCGGTCGATGCATGGCGGCGCCGGTAACGCCGGGCGACCTGCCCACCCTCGTCAGCGGATGGCTGATTTTTTCGATCGCGGGCGGCCTCATCCTTGCGGCGGCGGGGGCTGCCTATCTCTTCCTGAGGGCCGCCGCACGCGCCCGGCTCACCGAGGCACGGGCGACGGAGGCGGTGGCGACGCTGCGCCAGGAGCTGGAGGTCGCCCAATCCATCGTCATGGCCGAACCGCAGGCGCTCGTCGCCTTCGAGGCTGACGGCAGTCCCCGGCTCGTCAACCACATGCTCGATGCCAAGCTGGGCGTTCCGGTGAAGCTGCGCCATCTGATGCGCTTCGCGTCATGGCTGGAGCGCGGCGCCGCCCTCTCGCTGGAAAACCGTCTGCGCGATCTGAAGTCGAGCGGACGGCCATTCGAGTTGACGCTGAAGACGCTCGCCGGTCCCGATATCGAGGCCGAGGGCCGCGCGTCCGGCACCGGCTATTATCTCAAATTCCGCGATCTTGTAGGACGCGGCATGGAGTTGGCGAACCTCATGCGGCAGCAGCGGGCGCTGAACGAGGAAATCGCCTCGCAGAAGGCGCTGCTCGATGCGCTGCCCATGCCGGTCTGGTTTCGCGACGCGGCGGGCCAGCTCGTCTGGGTGAACCGTGCCTATGTCTCCGCCGTGGAGGCCGCCCGCGCGGACGATGTGGTCGAGCACCAGCGCGAGCTTCTGGAGACCCGGCAGCGCCGTGCCGCGGAATCCGCGCTGGCGGCAGGCGAGACTTTCCGCAAACGCCTGCAGACGGTGGTTGCCGGTGAGCGCCGGACGTTCGATACCATCGTCGTGCCCGTCGGGCGGGCCAGCGCCGGCGCGGTGATCGACGTCGCTCCGCTGGAGACGGTGCAGGATACGCTTGCGCGCCAGATGGCCGCGCACAGCCGCACGCTGGACCGTGTGGCCACCGCCGTTGCGGTCTATGGCACCGATCAGCGTCTGAGTTTCTACAATCAGGCGTTCAAGTCGCTCTGGCAGCTCGACGCGGCGTGGCTCGACACGCGCCCCCAGCTTGGTGAAATGTTCGACCATCTGCGGCAGCGGAGGCTTCTGCCCGAGCAGGCCGATTACCGCAAATGGCGGGAGGAACAGCTCAAGGCGTTCGAGCATTCGGAGACGGTCGAAGACTGGTGGCACCTGCCGGACGGCCGTACCGTGCATGTGCTGACCGACCGCCGTCCGGACGGGGGTATCACCTCTCTGCTCGACGACGTGACCGAACGGCTCGCCCAGGAGAGCCGCTACAACGCCCTCATCAACGTGCAGCGCGAAACGCTCGATAATCTGCGCGAGGGCGTGGCGCTGTTCGGCTCGGACGGGCGGCTGAAGCTTTTCAACGCGGCCTTCGCCAGCATGTGGAAGCTCGATCCGCCCTTCCTGGAGCCCGGACCGCATATCGACGAGGTGAGCGCCGCCTGTCAGCCGTTTTCGGGCGATGGCGATCTGTGGGCCGAAGTGCATCGGGCCGTCACCGGCGTATTCGAGACGCGCGAAGCGTTCGACGGCACGGTCACGCGGCCCGACGACATCACCCTCGCTTATGCGGGCGTGCCGCTGCCCGACGGCGGGACGGTGCTCACCTATATCGACATCAGCGACTCCAAGCGCGTCGAACTGGCCCTGATCGAGCGCAACGAGGCGCTGGAAGCCGCCGACAAGTTGAAGAACACGTTCCTGTCGCACGTTTCCTATGAATTGCGCACGCCGCTGACCAGCATCATCGGCTTCGCGGAAATGCTGGCCGAGCCGCCGATCGGGCCGCTCGTGGGCAAGCAGCGCGAATATCTGGACGACATCCGCATATCGAGCACCAAGCTCCTCGCCATCATCAACGACATTCTCGACCTCGCCGCCATCGACGCGGGCGGGATGGAACTGAAGATTGCGCCTGCGTCCGTCCATGCCATTGCCGAGCGGGCGGAACTCGGTGTGCGCGAGCGGCTGACGAAGGCGGGGGTCTCGCTGGATATCCAGATCGCGCCGGATCTCGACGTGGTCATGGCCGATCAGCAGCGCATGACCCAGGTCCTGTTCCATCTCCTGTCGAACGCCATCGGCTTCTCGCCCGACGGTTCGGTCATCACGCTGTCCTGCCGCAAGGCACGGAAAGAGGATGGCATGGTGGCTTTCGCGGTTCAGGACTGTGGCGTCGGTATCCCGGAGGAATATCAGGCGAGCGTATTCGGGCGTTTCGAGAGCCGGTCGCAGGGTGGCAAGCATCGTGGCGCGGGTCTGGGGCTGGCCATTGTCAAGAGCCTGGTCGAACTGCACGGCGGACAGATTCAACTGCGCTCGGCGCCGGGTGTGGGGACGACGGTGACGGTGCTGATCCCGCAAACGCCCCCGCGGCGCGGCGCGGGTACGCCTCTGCCGCCAGTTCCCGTGGCTGACGCCGCGACGTCCGAGGATACGGCGACGCCGCCCAAGGCTGCGATGTTCGGTTGAGGCGCCATCATGCGGCGCGGGACGGCGTCACCGCTGCCGCCGTCCCAATTCCAGAGGAAAAACATCGCCGCTGGGAGCGCCGTCTCTTGCCTCTTGCGAGCCGCTCAACCGCAGAGCAGCCCGGCCTGTGTGGAAGACAGGCTGATCGACAGGGCCGGATAGGAACCTGCCCCGATTTGTGAGATTATCCCACACTTCGCCACGTCACACCCCTACTTTCGCTCATGCAGCGCATAAACCCGAGCGCACTGTTGTTGTTGTGCGGCGGCCGTTGTTCTACGCTTTTGCCGGGCGAGGGGAGATGGGACGGCGCAGGAAGCCGCAACCCTCGCTCCTCGGGCAACAGAGGGCGAGGGCGTGCCCTATTGGTCAGTGCTGGCCGCCTCGGCGGCCTATGTGGGCGTACTTTTCATCATCGCGTGGTGGGGGGACCGCCGGGCGGGAAACGGTCCCCTCTTCCGCGTCGACTCCCGGCTCGCGGCGCTGGCCTACGCCATGACGCTGGCCATCTACAACACGAGTTGGAGCTTCTACGGTTCCGTAGGCCGGGCGGCGGCGGCCGGCTACGAGTTTCTCCCGATCTATATCGGTCCGGCGATCCTGCTCATTTTCGGACAGCCCATCTACGCGAAGGTGCTGGCCATCGCCAAGGCGCAGAACGCCACCTCGATCTCCGATTTCATCGGCGCGCGCTATGGCAAGAGCCGGCTCGTCGCTGCCGTGGTCACGCTTCTGGCGCTGGTGGGCGTCCTGCCCTACATCGCGCTGCAACTCCGCGCCGTCGGCGTGAGTTTCGACGTGCTCACCGAGCGCGCCAGCGCCGCCACCGAGACGGGCGCGCCGTTCTGGCAGAACACCTCCTTCGCCGTGGCCATCACCATGGCGGTGTTCACCATCGTCTTCGGCGTGCGGCACATCCATGCCAGCGAGCACCATCGCGGCCTGATGCTGGCGATTGCCTTCGAAAGCTTCGTGAAGCTGACCGCATTCGCCGTCATGGGGCTGTTCATCGTCTATGGCATGTTCGATGGTTTCGGCGACCTGCTGGCGCGCACCTATCTCGATCCGTCGCTGCGCGACCTGACCGCCGTCGAGCCGCTGCATGTCGGCTGGTACACGGTGAGCGCTATCTCCGTCATCTGCTTCCTCTGCCTGCCGCAGATGTTCCACGTCACGGCGGTCGAGAACGAGAACCCGGCGCACACACGCTCGGCGGCCTGGCTCTATCCGGCCTATCTCTTCACGCTCAGCATCTTCATGGTGCCGGTCGCCGTGGCCGGGCTGACCACGTTCCAGGGCGCCGTCAATCCCGACACCTTCGTCATCAACCTCCCGATCTCCGCGGGCGCGGAAGGCATCAGCCTGATTACATTCCTCGGCGGGTTCTCGGCGGCGACCGGCATGGTCATCGTCGCCGTGGTGTCGCTTGCCACCATGATCTGCAACGACGTCGTCATGCCGGTGCTCTTGAACTCGCGCCGTCTGGCCGTGCGCGGCAACGCGCGGGATGTGTCGCGGATGCTGCTCCTGGTGCGCCGCGTCGCGGTGATCGTCATTCTGCTGCTTGCTTATCTGATGCACCGCACGATTGGCCGGAGCTATCCGCTGACCGAATTCGGCCTCATCTCCTTCGTGGCTGTGGCGCAGTTCGGCCCGGCGTTTTTCGGCGGCCTTTACTGGCGGCGCGCGGGGCGGCGTGCGGCGCTCGGCGGCATGGCGGCGGGCACCGCGGTCTGGGCCTATACGCTGCTTCTGCCCGCGGCCAGACAGTTCATGCCGACGCTCGGCTCGCTCGTGCAGGACGGACCGGCGGGGATCGCCTGGCTGAAGCCTCTGGCACTGTTCGGCCTCACCGGTCTGGACCAGATTTCACATGCGACGGTGTGGAGCCTCCTGGCGAACAGCGCCGTCTTCTTCGTGGTCTCGCTTCTCAGCCGACAATCCGCGGTGGAACGGGCGCAGGCCGCGGCCTTCGTGCACGGCGGCGGCGTCTCGGCGGCGCCTGCGCGATCCTGGCGCGCCATCACCAGCCTGGCGGACCTGCGCGACATCGCCGCGCGCTTTGTCGGTCCGGAGCGGGCCGGGACGGCGTTCACCGCTTATCACGCCGATATCGGCCTTCCCGACACCCCGCCCGCGCATGACAAATGGAGCCCCGCCGACCTCGACGCCGTGCGCTTCACCGAAAACCTCATCGCCGGGTCGATCGGCGCGGCCTCGGCGCGCATCGTCATGGCCGCGGCGCTGGAAAGCGGGTCGCTCTCGCGAGGCGCCGCCATGGCCATGCTGGACGACGCCACGGAGGCGCTGCGGTTCAATCGCACATTGTTGCAGGCGACGCTGGAAAATGTCGGCCAGGGCATTCTGGTGGTCGATGCCGGATTCCGCATCGCGGCCTGGAACGGGCGCTTTCTCGAACTGCTCGAAATGCCGGAGGATCTCGTCCGTGTCGGCCTGCCGCTGGGCGAGTTGATCAGCTTCAATCAGGCGCGCGGCGAGTATGGCGCCGACGATCTCCAGGCGCTGATCGTCAACCGCGATATCGAGGCGCAGGAGTGGCCCTATACCTATGAGCGCCGCCGCCCCGACAGCTCCGTCCTGGAGATCACCTATAACCGTATGCCGGAAGGCGGATTCGTCGCCACCTTCAAGGACGTGACCGACCGCCACCGCGCCGCGCAGGCTCTTCGCAACGCCAATGAGACGCTGGAACGCCGCGTCGGGGAGCGCACCGAGGCGCTGGCGCGCGCCAAGGCCGAGGCCGAGCGGGCGAATGCGCATAAGACGCGGTTTCTGGCCGCCGCCAGCCACGACCTGATGCAGCCGCTGACCGCGGCGCGCCTGTTCATCTCCGCGCTGGAGGAGAAGCTGCGCGCCGCTAAGCTGAAGTCCGGCAATTCCGTGGCCGTCACCGAGTGGGGATTGGCCGACAACGCCGCAACCTCGCTGCGCTTCGCCGAGCATTTGCTCGACGGTCTTCTCGACATCTCCCAGCTCGACACCGGCGTGGTGCGTCCGGACGTGCAGGACTTCGCCATCGACACCCTGCTGGCCCGCCTGACGGTGGAGTTCTCCGCCCTCGCCGCCGAACACGGCCTTCGCCTCCGGGTCGTGGCGAGCGGGCAGCATGTGCGCTCCGACCCGCAGCTTCTGCGCCGTGTTCTGCAAAATTACCTGTCGAACGCCATCCGCTACACGCCGCCGGGCGGGCGCATTCTGATGGGCTGCAGGCGGCGCGGCGCTGTGTTGCGCGTTCTTGTCTGCGATACCGGCGTCGGCATCCCCGAAGACAAGCAGCAGGAAGTGTTCCAGGAATTCCAGCGGCTCGACGCCGATGACGGCGCCAGGGATCGTGGCCTCGGACTGGGCCTGGCCATCGTCGATCGCATCGCGCGCCTGCTCGGGCATGAGATCGCGCTCTTCTCCGTGCCCGGACGCGGGACGGGCGTGGGCATCGACCTGCCGCTGGCGCCGCGCCGGGCGGTGCGGGCCATGCCGCGTGCCGACCGCCCTGCAGAACCGGACAGCGCCGGGCGCCTCATCCTGTGCATCGACAACGAGACGGCGATCCTCAAAGCCCTGGAGGCGATCCTGGAGCAGTGGGGCTACCGCGTTGTGACGGCGCGCGACACCGGGACGGCGCTCGCCGCGCTGGGTGGCGCGGTTCCCGATCTGGTGCTCGTCGACTACCATCTGGATGCGCCGCTCACCGGCACGGGCGTGCTCGACCGGCTGCGCGGGGCTTGGCAGCGGGAGGTGGATGCACTCATCGTCACCGCCGATCGCGGCGCCGGCGTCCTCGAAGAGGCAGATTCCCGCGGCTGCCGCGTGCTGTACAAACCGGTGAAACCGGCGTCGCTGCGGCGGTTCCTGACGGCGGCGGCGCTGCGCAATGCTGCGAGCGGTGAGGGGAGGACCACAATGGCGGGGCATGGCAATGGAGTTGGCGCATGAGCGATGTCCGTATCGTCGTCGGTGACGACCACCCGCTGGTGCAGGCGGCGCTCGCCAATGTCCTTGCCGAGATCTCGCCCGAGGTGGAAATCGTCGCCTGCTACACGCTCGACGCCGTTATGGAAGCAGTGGCGGCTGCTCCCGCCGATATCGATCTGGTGCTCCTGGATCTCAACATGCCGGGCACGCATGGCTTTGCCGGATTGTTCCTGATGCAGGCGCAGCACCCGACGGTCCCCGTCGCCATTCTGTCGGCGCAGGCGGACGCGGCGACGATCCGGCGTGCCATGACCTTCGGCGCCTCGGGCTATGTGCCGAAATCGCTGAGCCTGCCGGACATGGCGGCGGCCATTGTCGCCATTCTCGCGGGTGAGCGCTGGACGCCGCCGGACATCGCGGGACTGGCGGGCGGGGGCGAGGGGGACGACGACCTGGAGCTGGCCCGGCGCTTCTCCTCGCTGTCACCCCAGCAGATACGAATCCTGGCGCTGATCGTGGCGGGCAAGCTCAACAAGCAGATTGCGGGCGAGTTGAACGTCTCCGAGCAGACGATCAAGATCCACGTCTCCACGATCTTGCGCAAACTGCAGGTCGTGACGCGCACGCAGGCAGCCGTGCTGGCGAGCAGGCTGGCGCCGCAGATCTGTACGCCCGAAGGGGGATGAAAGCCGGCCGGCGTCTCCGGGGCGGGACCCGGCGCCCTGGCAGATCGCCGCCGTCAGGCCATCTGGTGACGCAGCGCGCGCTTCACCCGCTCCACCGAAAGCCGCTCACTGGCATCGGGCCGGCCGTTCGCCGCCGCGACGGCTTCCAGCATCTCGATCAATTGCTCCCTCTCCTGCGCTCCGCAGGTCTTCTCGATGACCGGCAGGAGGCGCCGCACGCAGGTGTCCACCTCGGCGACATCGCGCACGGCCCAGCGGGCATGCGCCAGCAGCTCCTCGGCGGCGGCGAGGCTCGCTCCGAATTTCTCGTGCATCTCCCTGACGATGACGGACTGTTCGGCTTCGGTGATGGCGCCGTCGGCCAGCGCGAGCGCGGTCATGATCGCAGCCGCGGCGAGGCGCGGGTCGTCGATCGTCTGCAGGGGATCATTGGCCAGTTTCTTCTGCCACTCGCGGCGGCGGAAAAGACCCTGCATCTCGCCCGCTGTCTCCGCCAGATCGCGCGCCGCGCCGGATGCCTGATTGAGGCGCCAGAGGATCATTCCCAACGCGCCGAGAACCGCGAGCAGTCCGAGAAGGAACGGCATGGGCTGTACTCCTTGAAGTGTACGCCTGTCGCTCATGGGTAAGGATTGTGGCCAATCGTGGGCGCCGGTCGGGTTTATCAGCGTGCGTGCGGCGTTCGCTTCCGTGTGGCGATCTTCGGGATCGGGATCAACCATCGGTGACTGCGGAAATCCGCGGATCAGCCCCCGTCGCAGTTGACGCGGGCGGCGTGGAGTGGTCTGGTTGCGCGCATGGAACAAGCCGTCCGCCGCTCCCAGCCGCTGAGCCTGCCGAATCTGCTGACCTATGCCCGCCTCGTGGCGGTGCCGCTGGTCGCGGTGGTTCTGTTCTTCTTTCGCGGCGAAACGGCGAACTGGCTGGTGCTCGGCATCTTCATCGTAGCGGGTGTTACCGACTTCCTCGACGGGTATCTGGCGCGCGCCTGGCAGCAGCAGTCGCCCCTGGGCCGCATGCTCGACCCGATCGCCGACAAGCTGCTGGTCGGCGCGGTGCTGCTCATGCTGGTTGCGGATCAGACGATTTCCGGCTGGTCACTCTGGGCTGCGCTCATTATCCTGTCGCGCGAGATCCTGGTGTCGGGCTTGCGCGAGTTCCTTGCCGAACTCAACGCCACGGTGGCCGTCAGCCGCCTTGCAAAATGGAAGACCACGCTGCAGATGGTCGCGCTGTGCTTCCTGCTCGCCGGGCGGGGCGGCGAGGATATCTGCGGATGCGCGGCGGTCCCGACGGGGCTGGTCCTGTTATGGTTCGCGGCGCTTCTGACGCTCTATACCGGCTTCGACTACTTCCGCGCCGGATTGAAATATGTGATCTACGAGCACTGATATGGCTGTGAAACTCTTCTATTTTGCCTGGGTGCGCGAGAAGATAGGGCTGGCGCAGGAAACGGTGGACCTGCCGCCCGAGGCGGAGACCGTCGGCGATCTCATTCGCTGGCTGACGGAGCGCGGCCCCGAATATGCCGCCGCTTTCGAACGCCCCGCCGTGATCCGCGCCGCTGTCGACCAGACCCATGTCCGCCACGACGCTCCCCTTGCGGGCGCGCGTGAGATCGCCTTCTTCCCTCCGGTCACGGGCGGTTGAAAGCCGCAACCTTGGGCCATTTTTTCGTTTCGCGCCGGGGTGTCCACCTGTATGGCATGGGGACGGATTCGCGTTGAAATGAGGCGAAGCCGCCTGCGCCCCATCTCTTTCTTCAATGGACGTTTGTGATGCCCGATCTGCTGCTCGAACTCTTTTCCGAAGAAATCCCCGCACGGATGCAGGCGCGCGCCGCCGCCGACCTTGCCAGGCTGGTTACGGACGGTCTGCGGGCGGCCGGCCTCGCCTTCGGCGCTGTAGACGCGCAGTCCGGCCCGCGGCGCCTGACGCTTTCCGTCAAGGGGCTTGCCGCGCGCGCCGCGGATATCCGCGAAGAGAAGAAAGGCCCGCGCGTCGGTGCGCCGGAAAAGGCCATCGAGGGGTTCCTGCGCGGCGCCGGGATCAAGAGCCTCGACGAATGCGAGACGCGGAAAGACGCCAAGGGCGCGTTCTACGTCGTCGTGATCGAGAAGCGCGGGCGCGCGGCCGCCGGGATCATCGCCGGGGTGGTGCCGGAGGCGGTCCGCAAATTCCCGTGGCCGAAGTCGATGCGCTGGGGGACAACGCGCCTTCGCTGGGTGCGCCCGTTGCACGCCATCCTGTGTGTCCTGGACGGCCAGGTCGTGCCGTTCGAGGTGGACGGAATCCCGAGCGGCAACATGACCTACGGCCATCGCCGCGCCGCGGATCCCGCCCTGCGGCAGACGCCGGTCACCGCCGAGACGTATGAGGATTACGCACGCACGCTGGCCGCCGCCAATGTGATGGTATCGCGTCCAGATCGCATCAAGACGATCACCGCCCAGGCCCAGAAACTCGCTGCCAAAGAGAAGCTCAGCTTGGTAGAAGACCACGGGCTCGTTGACGAGAATGCGGGGCTCGCCGAATGGCCCGTGGTCCTCGCTGGAAGCTTCGATGCGAGCTTCCTGGATGTGCCACAGGAAGTCCTGATCACTTCCATGAAGGCACATCAGAAGTGCTTTTCTCTTCGTTATCCCAAGACGGGGAAGCTTGCCAACCGCTTTTTGATGGTCGCGAACATAGAAGCGGCCGATGGTGGCAAGGCGGTCATAGCTGGCAATGAACGTGTCATTCGCGCGCGGCTGTCGGATGCCAAGTTCTTCTGGGAAAACGATCGCGCGCGCAAGCTGGACACGCTCAGGCCCAAGCTCGGTCAGATCACCTTTCATGAGAAGCTGGGTACACAGGGCGACCGGCTGGAGCGGATCACGCGCATGGCGCGGGAACTGGGGCCGCGTGTGAATGCCGATCCGGTCAAGGCGGAGCGCGCGGCGGAGCTGTGCAAGACCGACCTCCTGTCCGAGACGGTGGGCGAGTTCCCCGAGTTGCAGGGCATCATCGGACGCTATATCGCGCTGGGTCAGGGCGAAGATCCGGCCGTGGCCGACGCCATCGCCGAGCATTACCGGCCGCAGGGGCCGTCCGACGCGGTGCCCTCAAATCGCGTGGCAACCGCCGTTGCGCTTGCGGACAAGCTCGACATGCTCATCGGTTTCTGGGTTATCGGCGAAAAGCCGACGGGCTCGAAAGACCCATACGCGCTGAGGCGCGCGGCGCTGGGCGTGATCCGCATCATCCTGGAGGACGAACTCCGGTTGCGCCTGCGGCCGAAGCTGGTGATCAACATGATCCGGCTGGAGCACGAGTTGCAGCGCGACCTGGCGCAGGCGCAGGCCATCGGTATCGCGCTGGCGGAGACCGGCCTCAATCTCAGTACCACCCATCGCCGCGAGATTGCCGCAGCCGTCCAGGACAGCCACACCGTCGATATCGAGGCGGTCATCGAGCGCGCCGACGATCTGCTCGGCTTCTTCGCCGACCGGCTGAAAGTTCACCTGCGCGAGCGGGGCGTGCGGCACGACCTTATCGACGCCGTGTTCGCCCTGCCCGGTCAGGACGACCTGCTGATGATCGTGCGGCGCGTGGAAGCGCTCGGGCGTTTCCTGGAGACGGATGACGGCGCGAACCTGCTCACGGGTGTGCGGCGGGCGCAGAACATCCTGAGGATCGAGGAGAAGAAGGACGCGTGCAGCTATAGCGGCGCGGCGGACGCGCGCCTCTTCGCCGAGCCTCAGGAAAAGGCGCTGGCGACAGCCATCGGCGAGGTGACGGCCGAGGCGCGGCGGGCACTCGACGCCGAGGATTTTGAGGCGGCCATGACGGCGCTTGCCCGCCTCAGGGCGCCCGTCGATGCGTTTTTTGACAAGGTGACGGTGAACGCGTCCGACTTGCGTTTGCGCGAGAACCGGCTGCGCCTTCTGTCGCAGATCCGCGCGGCGACACTGGAGGTGGCGGATTTTTCGAGGATCGAGGGGAGTTAATCGTAAATTCGTAACTCCCCAACCCGGCAGAGCCGGAACCAAAAAGGTTGCGCTATCATGAGAGCAAGCGCGGCGGATTTGGTGAGGGCGGACAATGGCAGACGGGCTTGCTGAACGTTATGACGAGCGTATCGCCGGGGTTCTTTCCTGTTACGACCGGATCATCATCAGCGGAACATTGCCGGGCATCTGCTACGCGAAAGGCATGACGGCGTTTCTTCGCGGCAACGGCATCCGTATTTTCGATCGCCCCTTCAACAGTGGCTCTTCGTGGAAAAAGGTGGGTGTCGCGAGCGCGGCGAAAGGCTGAACCGCAGTAAGGATCAATGCGTTAGTCTACATTCTGGTGCGAAAAAAACGTGTTACGTTTTCGCGCATGAAAAAACAGCCTGACAAAGCCCCGATCAAAAACCTCCGGGATGCCTACAGAGTTCCCGGCTTTCACGTGCGCGCGCAGCTCGACAGCTATAAGCACGAGCCCCCAGCCGTCGTGCTCACACTCGACCGGCGCTCAAAAAAACTGTGTGCAGCAGATGCGGGAAGCCGTGCCGCAGCCGTTACGATAAACGTTGGCGGCGGGTGCGCGATCTGGGGTGCGGCGACCGGGAGGTCTACCTCGATTTTGAGACGCATCGTGTGATCTGTAAGACGTGTGGCGTGAGGAACGAGAAGCTCGATTTTCTGTCGGACAACACTCGGTACACATTGCGGTTCGCAATGCAGATCGGCGGGCTGTGCCGAGCCATGACCATCACGGACGTGGCGCGGCTCATGCATCTGGATTGGCATACCGTCAAGGCTCTCGACAAGATTTACATGCGCGAGCAACTGCGCCTTGCAGGCCCACCGGCGCCGCGTGTCATCGGGATTGATGAAGTGTCGATCAAGAAGCGGCACGTCTACCGGATCGTCGTCAGCGATCTTGAGGCGAAACGCGCGATCTGGTTCGGCGGCGCTGGGCGATCAGAGAAGGACATGGACCAGTTCTATGCGGCCCTCGGCAAAGAAAACGCGCAGAAAATACGTCTGGCCGTCATGGACATGTGGAAGCCGTTTCGCACATCGACTCAAAACCATGCACCGATGTACTAAGCCGCTCGCGCCGCAGGGAGCCCGTGGCGCGCGCGGCATCCTATCTGTCACACTTGTGACTGTTGTTAGTCACGAGTTGGCAAATAGGAGTACGCGTTATGACAGCTCAGCCCAAGCAAATCAGCCCATTACGGCAGCGCATGATCGACGATATGATCGCGCGGAAGTTCTCTCCCCGCACCAGATCCTGTTATGTCCGCGCCGTCAGTCACTTCAGCACCTTCTGTGGCGGTTTTCCGCAGAGGGCGACTGCGGAAGATCTGCGGGAGTACCAGGTACATCTCGGTTCCGGCGGCGTCTCCGGGCGCGGCATCAACGGGACGATCTCGGCTCTGCGGTTCTTCTTCAGGGTCACGGTGGGCAAGCCTGAAGTCCTTCAATATCTGGTGTCGGCACGGGAACGGTGCACCGTCCCGATCGTTCTCAGCCCTGCCGAGGTCGCGCGCCTTCTGGAGTGTGCCCCTCGCGCCAGAGGCGCGCTTTCAGCGCGACGTCTCAAATACAAGGCGGCGCTGAGT
>JBNKIW010000010.1:0-106600 GCA_050290865.1 Rhodomicrobiaceae bacterium
TCGCCTCGCCTTCGCCGACTGACGCCCTTGACCCCGTCTGCCCCTTCCGACTCTTTGCTGCCATGTCATATATGCCCCGCTGTTGCACTTCGGGGTTGAAACGGCGCCGGATTTGCGCCGCCAGTAACACCCGATCGTCCTATCCAGATGGGCTGATCGAGACACTCTTTGTTCCACGCTTTTTTAACAGCTTGATGAGATCAACCTTGCCGCCCCCGGCGTCGAGCCGGCGTGCACCGCTCCACTTGGCGCGCTCAACAATGTCTGCTCCTTCTTCAAGAACGGTAGCTATGCGGTCAGGCTGCAGATAGGCGCGATCGCCTATCCGAATTTTTCCGGGAACCACTGCGGCCCGGTCAAAACGCGCACCCTCGCGCTCATCCGTCAATTCAAAAGCGGAAAAGCGCTCCGAGGGCAAATCAAAGACGGCGTGCACGCGCCATACGCCACCGGCCTCCCTATCCTCACGGTCAAGCCGCACAAGCGCGACATCCTCGTCAGCGGCTTCCAGAAAGGCCGTTCAATCGTGCCGTTGAATGGCTTGCTTCGCGCGGCGCTCTCCGAGGCAAAGACCGGGGCACGAACGGAGTTTGTCATCGAATGGAACGGCCAGCAGGTTGGAAGCATAAAGACCGGCTTCAAGGCCGCCATCAAGCGCGCCGACCTCGAAGGACGCGGCATCCCGCCGCAGGTTCTCAGACTTGCTGCCGCGAGTTGGATCGCAAATGCCAACGTGCCGATGCGCATGATTCAGAAGCGCCTCGGACACAAGACCGAGAAGGTCACGGAGACAATTTATGCCAACAAGACCTGTCAGGATTATCTGACCCAGGCCACGAACGTGATCGACATGAAGATGGGGAGGGAGGCAGGTGGTGGGCGGTGACGGTTTCGAACCGCCGACCGCTCGGATGTAAGCCGAGTGCTCTACCGCTGAGCTAACCGCCCGTCCCCTAAAAACAGGGGCGCGAAGTTCAGTGAACCTCAACCACTAATGAAAAGCCTTGATAACCAATGCTAGAGCATTTTGGTGTAAACGCGATGCTCTAGCACTGAGCTAACCGCCCGCAACCAGCGGCCGCCCGCCAGTTTGGACACATGCCCGGCTTATACGTCAATTCGCAGGAAGTTTCCACGCTGATCTCGACCTGTGACGGAACACGCACAGCCTGCAGCCGGGTGGTCCGCACCCCCGCAGAGGAAGGGGACAGACTATTGAGCGACGATCCGGCGGATGTTACCAAAGCATCGGATGGATGTAACAGGATCCTGCCGGGCACAGGGGAGAAGTCGTTGTCTACGGACTTGAGATGGCCGGCAACGACGCGCTCCGCCCCACCCAATCAGGAGGAGGAGTTGAATTGGGGATGAAAGCGCTACACCGACTGGCCGCCCTGGCCTCGCTTCTCGTGTTGACATCGACCGCAGCTTTCGCGGGTCCGGCGCTCGTGATCGAGCCCAAATCGGGGCTGGTGCTTTACGCCGAAGATGCCGACGCCCCCTGGCACCCCGCCTCGCTCACCAAGCTGATGACCGCCTATCTCACCTTCGAGGCCATCCGGGAAGGCAAGCTTACCCTCGAAGACCACGTCGTGTGCTCCAAGCACGCCCTGGCGCAGCCGCCGAGCAAGATCGGGGTGGCGGTCGGCACCAAGATGTCGGTGGACCTGGCGCTGAAGGCGCTGATCGTGAAGTCGGCCAATGACGTCGCCGTCATGCTCGCGGAGAAGGTTGCGGGCACCGAGAAAGCGTTCGTCGCGCGCATGAACGCCACGGCCCGGCGGCTCGGCATGACGCAGACGCATTTTTTCAACGCCAACGGCCTGCCGCACCCGCAGCAGGTCACGACGGCGCGTGATCTCGCCATCCTCGCCCGGGTCCTGCTGAAAGAATTCCCGCAGCACGCCTATCTCTACTCCACACCGGCGGTAAAATTCGGCAAGCACAGGCTGCGCTCCCACAACGGCCTTCTGAGGACGTTCGACGGCGCGGACGGCATGAAGACCGGATACATCTGCGCCTCGGGCTACAACGTCGTGGCCAGCGCCAGACGCGGCGACCGGAAGATTGTCGCGGTCGTCCTCGGAGAGCGGTCCGGAGCCGCGCGGTCCAGGCGCGCAGCATCGCTTCTTGAGCACGGCTTCGACACATATCTCTGGAAGACGATGTTTTCGACCACCTTAGACCAGATGGCGCTGGACAAGGTCGCCGCCGCGGCGACACCTGCCAATTTGAAGGAGATCATCTGCAAACGCCGCCCGGTGAGAAGGAAGAAAAAGCGCCGCAGGCACGTGAAGAAGAAGGGGCCTGCGACCGCGAAGGCTACAAAGAAGGCGGCTGCGGCGCGATAGCCGCGCCCGCTCGCTCCGTGGCCGCGACGGGCCGGCGAAGCGGCACGCGAAACGTCGCCGCGATTTCGCGAATCGTTTAGTGTCCCCTCGGCCACGCATTGGCCGAGGGGTGTTTTCATGTCCAATTCGTTCTGGCCGAAGGCGCGAGCCGCCGCGGCACAGCGTGTTGGCCGCGCGAAGAGCGTCGGGGAACTGGTCCCCGCGCTGACGCGTCCGGCCTTCGAAAAATACGGTTTTCCCGCCGCCGCCATTCTCACGAACTGGGAGGCGATCGCCGGGCGTGAGTTTGCCCGCTTCACCGCGCCGGAACGGCTGAAATGGCCGAAACAGGCGCCGGATGGTGATGCGCGGGCGCGCGGTGCGACGCTCATTCTCCGTGTGGCGGGGGCACGGGTGCTCGAAGTCGAATACGGCCGGGAAGCGCTGATCGAGCGTATCAACGCCGCATTCGGTTATCGCGCGGTGGAGGACGTCCGCATCATTCAAGCGCCGCTGCAAAGCCGCGCCATCATCGCGCCTCGCCGGTCCCGAAATGCTACGCCGGCTGCCGCTTCTTGCCCTCGCTTCGATGCCATCGCCGAGCCCCGGCTTCAGGCCGCCTTTGAGCGCATGGCCTCTGGCATCGCGGGCAGGTCTAAAAAAACGGCCACGACGCCCGCATTTTGACCTTGTTTCACGGCGATGTCATATCACCAATGCTCGACAGCGCCCCCGTCTCGTCCTATTTCTCGCACACAGATTTCAGCCAAAGCGGCGGCCTCTTGCGGTTCGCCGGTTCATGTTCGAGGAGAGAGCAACGTGGCAAAGGACTTGTCATTGGGAAAGAAGTTCAACCTCCGCCGGGCGCTCCTCGGCGTCTGTGCCGGAATGGCCGCGTTGGTGCTGCTCGCCGTACCGCCTCTGGGAGTCCAGGCCTTCGCTGCGTCCGAGAAACTTGAAGTGGACGTGGCCGAACTCATGAAGCAGGGCGACCTGCCGGACAATGTGCTGGGCAAGGCGGACGCCCCGAATACCATCGTCGAATACTCCTCAATGACGTGCCCCCACTGCGCCACCTTCCACAAAGCCGTGCTTCCCCAGCTGAAAGCGAAATACATCGACACCGGCAAGGCCAACTACATCCTGCGCGAATTCCCGCTCGACAATCTGGCGGCAGCGGCGTTCATGCTGGCGCGCTGCGTGGACAAGGCGAAGTATTACGACTTCGTCGAGCTGCTATACGGCCATCAGGACGACTGGGCCTTCAGCAAGAACCCGCTGCCGGAACTGCAGAAATTCGCCCGCCAGGTGGGCTTCACCGAGGATCGCTTCAACAAGTGCATCACCGATGAGAAGCTCCTGAAATACATCGAATGGGTACGCGAGCGCGGCAATAAGAAATTCGGCATTCGTGCCACGCCGACCTTTTTCGTCAATGGCAAGAAGGTCAAGGGCGCCAGCACGGTCGAGGCCTTCGACGCGGCGCTTGAGACCAAGAAATAGAGAGCGGCGGCTCCACACTTCTTGTCATCCGGGCCGATCCTGGTATTCGGCTGGTGCATGGATTATGACAAGCGCGTGCGGGGCCAGGCAGGGATTGGGGGGAATTCGACCGTGGCAGAACAGGACATCAGCCGGCGCACGCTGCGGGGCGTACTAGCCGTAATTTCGGCAGCGCTCCTTGCAGGCTGCAGCGCCGGTGTGGGCGAGGCACTCGATGTTCCCGCCGGGGGTGCGGTTGCCGCCGAAACCAGGCCTGACCGCCTCGCGGAGGCCGGGCCGCTCGGCGAACGCACCCTCGGCCGCGCGGGGGCGCCGGTGACCGTCATCGAATATGGCTCCCTCGGCTGCCCGATCTGCCGTGTTTTCCATAAAGCGGCACTCCCGCGCTTCAAGCGGGAATACATCGACACCGGCAAGGTGTTTTTCATCTACCGCGAATTCCCCATCGGCAAGTCGCCCGCAGCAGCGGCGGCGGCGGCGCGCTGCGTGCCGAAGAAAGACTTTTTCCGTATCAATGACAAATTCATGAACCTGACCGGCCGATGGAACCGCCGCGATGTCACCCCGGATGCCATCTACAAGGTTGTGCAAGACACCGGTTTGAGCCGCGCAGCATTTGACACATGCCTCACGAATCAAAAGATTAGAGATGGGATAACGTGGGTGAAGCACCGGGGGCGGGAACTTGGAGTTCAGGGCACTCCGACCTTCTTCATCAATGGCGAAAAAGTGCGCGGCATCATGAGCTTCAAAGAGATGCAAAGGCTGATCGAGCAGCATCTCCGCGCACTGAAGCCGGCGTAGGCCCGGTCATTTCCGGGCAGCGCGCCCTCGTTCAACTGTCAGTTGCGTTAACGCTGGTGTCCCGCGAGGGGTGACAGAAAAGGCCGGCGCTGTGTTTCCGTTTGCGGAAGAAACCCTGCTGCGCGCGGGGCCGCGAACCATGAGGGATTGCCAGTGCAGATCACGCGCCTTCGCCTTCTGGGCTTCAAGTCCTTTGTCGATCCGGCCGAGCTTCTCGTCGAGCCCGGCCTGACGGGTGTCGTCGGCCCGAATGGCTGCGGCAAATCCAATCTGCTCGAAGCGCTGCGCTGGGTCATGGGCGAAACGTCCTACAAGAACATGCGCGGCGGCGCCATGGACGACGTCATCTTCGCCGGAACCGACAGCCGTCCAGAGCGCAACATGGCTGAAGTCATGATCAGCCTTGACAACAGCGCCCGCCGCGCGCCCGCCGAGTTCAACGACACCGACGTCCTGGAAATCTCGCGACGCATCCAGCGCGAGGCGGGGTCCACCTACAAGGTCAACGGCAAGGACGCCCGCGCCCGCGACATTCAGCTTCTGTTCGCCGACGCGGCCACGGGGGCCCGCAGTCAGGCACTCGTGCAGCAGGGCCAGATCGGCCAGATCGTCAGCGCCAAGCCGCAGGACCGCCGCCGTATTCTGGAGGATGCGGCCGGCATCGCCGGTCTGCACGGCCGCCGTCACGAGGCGGAACTCCGGCTGAAGGCCGCCGAAGCCAATCTCGAACGCCTGCGCGACGTGCTCGGCCACCTCGGTTCGCAACTGCAGAATTTGCGGCGGCAGGCGCGTCAGGCGCAGCGCTACAAGGAAATCTCCATCGAGTTACGGCAATGCGAAGCGGTGCAGCACCACCTCCTGTGGACCGCCGCGTCCGAGCACGTCAAGGCCGAGGAGGGCGCCCTTCTGGAGGTCACGCATCTCGTCGGCCAACTGACCCAGGCCGAGGCCGCCGCGACGCGCGTTCAGACGGAGATCGCCGCGAAGATCCAGCCTTTACGCGAAGCGGAGGCCACGCGCGCCGCCGTGCTGCACCGGCTCGGCGTGGAGCGCGAGACGCTCGATCACGAGGAGGCCCGCGCCAGGGAGCGCCAGACCGAATTGCAGACGCGGCTGATGCAGTTGCAGACCGACATCGAGCGCGAAACCGATGCCATCGGCGAGGCGAAGGAGCTTCTGACTAAACTCGCCGATGAGGAGGCGGAGCTTCGCGGCAGCAGCGATGACGACGCGGGAGCCCGCGAGGTGCTGGCCGAAGCCGTGGCCGAGGCTGGGGACGACCTCGCCACCGCGGATGAGGCGTTTCAGGCCGCCACCGCCGAGGCCGCGGAGGCCCGCACACGGCGGCAGCAGTGTCTTGCCCGCGTTCACGAATGCGGGGAGCGTGTGACGCGCCTTGCCGCGCAAGCCACGGAACTTGAGCGGCAGATGGCGGCGCTGGCCGTGTCCGACGAGACGGTCGCCGAGATCGAGGCGCTGAACGAGCGCGCTTTCGAACTCGCCGCACAGCTCGAAGACGCCGAGCAGCAGACGCTGGACGCCGAGGAAGCTCTGCCCGAAGCCCGCGCACGCGAAAAGGAGGCCCGCGATACGGCCGCGCAGGCCAAGCTCAAGGCCCGCCAACTAGAGACCGAGGCGGCGACGCTGGTCAAGCTCCTGAAGCCCGCCGAGGCTGCGAAGTGGAAGCCGGTGATCGACGCGATCAAGGTCGCGCCGGGCTACGAGGTCGCCCTCGGCGCCGCGCTTGCCGACGATCTCGACGCCGGCCTGGATGAGAGCGCCCCGGTACGCTGGAAGCGTATGTCCGGCGAGGGTGACCCCGCACTGCCCGCTGGTGCCGAGCCTTTGAGCAGCCATGTGACGGGCGCGGATGAGCTTTCCCGGCGCCTTGCCCAGATCGGTGTCGTCGATCGCGCACAAGGGCTCGTGTTGCAGGGCGCGCTCAAGCCGGGTCAGCGGCTGGTCTCGCGCGAAGGCGATTTGTGGCGCTGGGATGGCCTGATAGCCGCCGGAGACGCGCCGTCCGCAGCCGCGAAACGCCTTGCCGAGCGCAACCGGCTCGACGAATTGGAAGAACAGGTCGCCGCGGTCCGCCAGGAGGCCGAGGCCGCCGAAGCCGCGCAGACCGTCGCCGGCGAGGTTGTCACGAAGGCGCAGGCCACCGAAAAGCACCTTCGCGACCAGGCCCGCCGTCTCCAGGCCGAACTCGCCGCCGCGCGGGAGCAACTGGCCAAGGCCGAGCGCACCATGCAGGATCAGCGGACGAAGGCCGCCGCATCTTCGGAGGCCGTGCGCCGTGTCGCCGAGGCCCGGGACGAAGCCACCCGCGATCACGCCGAAGCCGAGCGCACGCTGCAGGAACTGCCCCCCGCCGCCGAGCTCGAAGCGCGCCTGAGCGCGTGTCAGGCCGACGCCGGGACTAAGCGTGACCGCTTCACCGCCGTCAAATCGCAGGCCGACAGCCTGGACCGCGAGGCGCACGCGCGGTCGAGCCGCCTGGAGGCCATCACCGCCGAGCGCCAGCGCTGGGCGAATCGCGACGGCAGTGCCGGACGCCAGATCGCCGCCCTGAGCGAGCGGATGAACGAAGTGCGCGAGGAACTGGCGGCACTGGCTGAATTGCCCGTCGAGATCGAGGCGCGCCGCCAGAAACTCCTGAATGCCCTGAGCGAAGCCGAGGCTGGACGCCGCGAGGCCGCCGAAGCTCTTGCCGAAGCCGAGAATACGGTTCGCGATCAGGACCGGGCGCTCCGCGAAGCGCAGAGCCAGTTGGGGCGGACCCGCGAGGAACGCGCGCGCATCGAGGCGCGACTCGAGTCGGCCCGCGAGAAGCGCCGCGATCAGGCGCAGGCGATCCGCGATACGCTGGAATGTTCGGCCGAGGAATGCCTCGCTATCGCCGGTCTCGCGCCGGGCAAGCCTCTTCCCTCGCTCGCGGCGGTGGAGCAGAGCATCGTCAAGCTGAAGGCCGACCGCGAACGGCTCGGCGGCGTCAATCTGCGCGCCGAGGAAGAGGCGCAGACCATGGGCGCCGAGTTCGATTCCATGGAGCAGGAGCGCGCCGATCTCGAAGAGGCGATCGCCAAATTGCGCACGGGGATCGCCAATCTCAACAAGGAGGGCCGCAAGCGCCTGACGGAGGCCTTCGACACCGTGAACGGACATTTCCAAAGGCTGTTCAAGGTATTGTTCGGGGGCGGCGAGGCGGAGCTGCAACTCATCGAGTCCGACGATCCGCTGGAGTCGGGGCTGGAGATCCTGGCGCGCCCGCCGGGCAAGAAGCCGCAGGTTCTGACGCTTCTGTCCGGTGGCGAAAAGGCATTGACGGCGCTGGCGCTGATTTTCGCCGTGTTCTTGACGAATCCTTCACCGATTTGCGTGCTCGACGAGGTCGATGCGCCGCTGGACGACTCCAATGTGCACCGCTTCTGTGCCATGCTGGAGGACATCGGCCGCAACACGGACACCCGCTTCCTGGTCATCACGCACAACCCGATCACGATGGCGGCGATGCACCGGCTTTTCGGCGTGACCCAGCAGGAGAAGGGGATCAGCCAGCTCGTGTCCGTCGATCTGCAGACCGCGGAGAGATTCCGCGAGGTGGGATGAGGGGGATGCCCTCGGGCTGCGCCAGCGCGACTGTAAGGGTTTCGGAAGCTTGGCTGTCCGCGCATATCGCTCGGCCTGCTAGTACGCCTCGCGGGAAGTCCTGCCCCACTTACCGCGAGCGCTCACAGGACTTCCTGCGGGTCAAGCGTACTAGCAACCTATTGATTCTAGTGCAGCTTTATCCGAAGCAAGTTCGCATGAGCGCGAGCGGCGAATGGGGGGCGAACTTGGCTCGCGGGCTGTATTGGGCCTTATGAAACAGGGACGGAATATGCCGCTCTATGAACTCGACGGGTTGGCGCCGGAGTTGCATGAACAGTCATGGGTGGCTCCGGACGCCGTATTGATCGGCCGGGTGCAACTCGACGAAGATGCGAGCGTGTGGTTCGGCTCGGTGCTGCGCGGGGACAACGAGCTGATCCATATCGGGACAGGCAGCAATGTACAGGATCACTGCGTGCTGCACACCGATATGGGGTTTCCGCTCACTCTTGGGGCGGGCTGCACCGTGGGACATGGCGTGACGCTGCACGGCTGCACCATAGGGGACAACAGCCTGATCGGCATTGGGGCGGTCATTCTCAATGGCGCGCGGATCGGGCGGAACTGCCTCATCGGCGCGCATGCGCTTGTGACGGAGGGGAAGGAGATCCCCGATTGCTCCCTTGTCATGGGTTCACCCGGCCGGGTCGTTCGTCAGCTCGGAGACGCGGCGACGGAGGCGCTGAAGCAACCTGCGCTGCGCTACCGGGAGAACTGGCGGCGCTACGCCAAGGGGCTGGTGCCGCGCTCCTGAGATACCTGCAATCGGTACTGTTCCCAACCACGACAGTGGGGAGAACGAGAGAGGACCAGGAACGGCGCAAGAACAGGTGCGAGCCGGCGCTGGGGGAAACGCCGGCTCGCTCACGAGCCCGGATGGGCAGGATATGAGGGGGCAAGGGGCTCCGGGCCCGGAATCCGTTGGTTGCTTTAGTCCTCCCTATTTTCTGGCGTCGGTGCCAGCCGCAGCGACTGCCGGACCATGCTTGGCCGGAAGGAGCGAGTCCCAACGGCGCGGGTCAACGGCTGACTGGCGCTTGATGTAAGTATAGGGAGTCTGCTTCCACCTCCTGACATGTGAATTCTTGTTGTCGAGAACAAAGTCGCCTTTGTCGGTGCGAACGGTAAGGACCGCGTGACCCTCGCCATTTTCGTCGCGCACGACCGTGATCAGCAGGGTGCTCATCGGCCAGCCAAGTTCTGTGAGCCTGCGCTGTTTGAGGAGGACGTAGTCCTCACAGTCGCCCTTGCCGCTCAAGGGAAAGGTCCAACGCTCGATCTCGTGATACTGGTCCATGTCACTCATCGGTTTGATGCTCTGGTTCACTCCTTTGTTGACAGCTTTTAGTTCGCGCCACTTGCGGCCCGAAAGTCTCACTTCCGCTGCCCCGCTGTTGCGAGGCAGACAGTCATCCGGGTAGTTCGCGCAGAAGACGATGTAGCCCACCGGTGGCTCGGCGGAGCCCTGAACCCGCATCTGCGCAAAGGACGTCGTCGCTTTCACTGCGATCCCTCGCGCGTTGGCGCCTTGGGAAATGCAGTAGGCGACACCACCTAGTAGTAAAGCCGTCAGCCAGAATCTCATCGACATCTCCTCGTGCTCCGCGGAGATCGTCGCAAAAGAGTTCTTACAGTCCGATAAACTGGGAAAATATTTTCTCTATTTATTTTCGTATTATTCATGAGCACGACAGACAACGTTTGATTACCTTAATTATGACTTGCGATGTACATTATGAGTTATTAAAAATCGAAGTAATATTTCCCCGGCTCAGCCGCTGCCAACGCCTTCCGTCCAACGCACCACGGCGCGAAAGCGCCCCGCCTGCGACCGGGTGGTGGTCGGCAGCGTTTGCGGTGCAATTTGTGGGGAGGCCGTCTGCAGGCGCAGCGCGAATTGCGGCTGGAACACAACAACACCCCACACGTCCCCGAAAAAACCGAGGCCCGCATGAGGCAAAGCACTTTTGCTGGAACCGTACCGACACAACATCGCAGCAACCTGAGCGTACATATATTCTGACACACAACCAGCCTAGAAAGTGCCCTGTCCGGCGCATGAGGGCAACTAAAAGTTGCTAATATCAGGCATGCACACCCGGAGTTTTCCACTGCTCTGTTGTCCATGACGAGACGGGTGCGGCGGGGAGCCCGGAATCAAGGGACTTGATGATCGCGACAAAAAGCCGCATCATGCGATCTTGTGCAGATGAGAATGAACAGCGATAGCAGCGCGCGGCCCGGCGGGCCGCATTGGGAGGTGCCATGAACGTAGCCAGTATCCTGAAGGAAAAGGGGCAGACGGTCGTGACAGTAAAGCCGGATGCCACGGTGAGGGAGGCGACGGAACTGCTCGTCGCGAAGAGGATCGGCGCTCTCGTCGTTTGCGACGGCGACCGCTCGGTGGAGGGCATCATCTCGGAACGCGATATCGTCCGGATGCTGGGCGAAAACGGCGCCTCAGTGCTGGATATGCCGGTGTCGCGATGTATGACCACGGATGTCGTCACGTGCACCGAACGCGCCACCGTCAACTGGCTGATGGAAGAAATGACATCGCACCGCTTCCGCCATGTGCCAGTGGTCGAAGGCGGCAAGCTGAGCGGCATCGTGTCTATCGGTGACGTCGTCAAGCTGCGGCTCGCGGAGTGCGAGCTGGAAGCGGCATCCATGCGCGAATATATCGCGACTGGCTGAAACCGTGGCGCCCCGTCCGAAACAGCCCTTCGCCGGGTTCGCACCCCATTTGCCGCGCGCGCAAGCGAACTTGGCGAAGGAAAAGCCGTGCCAAGCCGACTCTGAACAATAACTGCTACGAATTCGCGCTTGGCCGTGGTCTGATGGTACGGTTCCACTCGGGATGGAAGTCGTCGCCGGTGATATTCAGCGTCTTCATCTCGGCGTCGCTGATTTTGATGCTCTTTTCGTAGGTGCGCGTGTCGAGCACGCACTCGTCCCTCAGTCCGGTCTTCGTCGTTGTGGCGCCGATCAATCCGACGATAGCGAGGCGATCGGTCAGCGGGCGGCCACGCCAGTTTTGCGGGATGTGGCAGAACAGACGGTGCTCGATCTTGTTGCACCTGGAGGTGCCGGGCGGAGAGTGGTGGACGTGGAGCACGAGCCCTGTTTCATCGGCGAGCCTCTGCAACTCGGTGTTCCAGAGACGCACGCGCGCACCGTTCGAGCCGCCGCAATCCGCCGTGATCGTCAGTTCGCGCGCCTGTGGATAGCGCCCGCGCCCCATGCGCGAAAACCAGAGTGAGCGCTTGCCGCTCACGATAAACGGTCGCTTTGTGCGGATGGACACTACGGCGAACTCGGCGGTATCGCAGGTAATCCCGACGCTGACGAACTCGGCATCGGCCTCGCTCACCGCCTTGCGCCCGTCCTCACCACGATTGATAGTCGAGCGGGCAAGCCCAGTGATTTCCGCCACAATCGCAAGCCCCCCGCGCGGCATGTGCGTCGAAGTGGGGTAGGGCTGCGAAAAATTCCTACCGGCTCGTTACAATTGGTTGCTTAGTGATGTAGTCTGGCTCGCCTTGACGACGATGGGGAGACGATGAAGAGCCGTTTTGCGTTGTGGAAACAGCTCTTGCTGATCGCCGCCCTTCTGGGGGGAAGCTATGGCGTTCTGCGTCTGGCCGGCGTCATTGACACGGCAGGCGGCCTCCTCAGCAAAGAAAATCAGAGCCGAAAGCTGCGCGGTCCCGGCGGCAGCGTGCCTGTCATTGTCAAGCCGGTGAAGCTAAGTAGGGCGGTCGATAATATCCAGGCCATTGGCGATGGCGTAGCCAAGCGGTCCATTACGCTCTTTCCCAAGGTCTCCGGCATGGTCTCTCAGATTGATTTCAGAGCGGGCCGGCCTGTCAGGGCTGGCGATGTCATCGTCCGGCTGGACGACGCGCAAGAGCAAATTGCGGTACGCCTTGCCGAAGAGAAACTTGCCGAGGCGCGCCGCACGCTGAAGCGCAATCTGGGGCTTCTGCCCAAGAAGGCGGTGGCTACGGCTACGGTCGATACTATGCGAACCGCCGCGAAAACCGCCGAACTGGAATTGCAAAAGGCCAGGCAAACGCTTGCCGACCGAAGCATCGTTGCCCCTTTTGACGGTGTTCTCGGCACCCCGCAGGTCGAGCTGGGCGACCGCGTTTCCGAAACCTCCGCCATCGCTTCGCTTGATGATCGCAGCATGATCGTGGTCGAATTCGAGGTGCCCGAAATGTATCTCAACCGGCTGTCGCTCGGACATAAAATCGATGCCGCGAGCGCCGGTTTTCCCGGTCCGCACTTCACTGGGAAGCTCATCGAAATCGACAGCCGCATCGACAAGGTGACCCGCTCGGTCAGTGTTCGCGCCGAACTGCCTAATCCGGAGGACCGTTTGCGCGCGGGGATGTCCTTCATGGTGTCGCTGACCCTTACGGGAGAGAAATATCCGATGGTCGCGGAACTGGCGCTGCTTTGGGAACGCGACGGCGCTTATGTCTGGCGGGTGACGAACGGGAAAGCGGAGAAGGTAAAAGTGTCCGTGGTCAAGCGTGTGGCGGGCCGCATTCTGGTTGATGGCGATCTTGCGGAAGGACAACGCGTCGTCGTGGAAGGAACGCAGCGCCTGCGTCCCGGGCGGCGTGTCCGTTTCGATACGCCGCAATCCGTGAACGAAGGCAAGGCCGGATTATGAGCGCGAATGCTGACGGTCTTCCGGGGCTCAGCGTCCGGCGCCCTTATCTGGCGACCGTTCTCAATCTGCTCATTATCATTGCCGGGATCAGCGCTCTTCTGGGGATCGAAGTGCGTGAGCTTCCCGATGTTGACCGCCCCATTGTCATGGTTCGCGCCAACTATCCCGGCGGCTCTCCGGAAACGATCGACTCCGAAGTGACCAGCGTTCTCGAGCGCGCCGTCGCCCGCGTCAACGGCGTGAAAGCCGTGCGCTCCTCCAGCGAAGAGAACAATTTGCGAATCCGCGCGGAGTTCAGCCCTTCGGCCGATTTGATCGATGCTGCCAATGATGTGCGCGAAGCCGTCTCCCGCGCGGAACGCAAATTGCCCGATGGCGTCGAAAATCTCACCGTCATCAAAGCCGACGACGATGCGCGCCCCATCCTGCGGCTCGCGGTCACCAGCGGTACGCTTCCTATCGAAGAGGTCACGCGCGTTGTCGAAGAAGAGATCGTTCCGGAATTGACTGCGGTCAACGGGGTTGCCGACGCGCGGCTCTTCGGCGATCGCAAGCGCGTGCTGCGCGTCGTGGTCGATCCGAACCGGCTTGCCGCTCACGGCCTGTCGATCCGCGATGTGTCCAATCTGCTCGCCAATGCACGCTATGATGTGCCGGCGGGAAGCTTCCAGTCCGCCAGTTTGGAAGTGCTTGTCCGCGCCAATGCATCGGTTACGACCCCCACCGGGATCAAGGCCCTGCAGATCAAGCCCGATGTCAGGCTTGCCGATGTGGCAGATGTCCATTTCGGACCGGCGGATGAAGTCTCGCGGGTCCGGCTCAATGGCCGCAGCGTGATCAGTGTCGGCATTGTCCGTCAGGCGAAATCGAATACGGTGTCGATCTCGGAAGGCGTGCGCGATGCCGTCAAGCGCCTGAATGCGCGGCTGAAAAACGTCACCATCACCGTGACGTCCGACGATGCCGTCTTCATCAAAGGTGCGATCCGGGAGGTGGTCACTTCGCTGGGGCTGGCAACGCTCATCGTGATCGCGGTGATCTGGCTGTTCATCGGACGCTTCCGGGCGACGCTGGTGCCCGCAGCAACCATGCCGGTCGCCCTGATCGGGGCGGTGGCGCTGCTTTGGATGTTCGGCTTTTCCATCAATCTGATCACGCTGCTGGCGCTGGTGCTGGCGACCGGCCTCGTCGTGGACGATGCCATCGTCGTGCTTGAGAACATTCAGCGCTGTCAGATGCAGGGCATGGGCGCGAAGGCCGCCGCCGTGATCGGTACGAGGCAGGTCTTTTTTGCCGTTATCGCGACCACCGCAACGCTGGTCGCCGTTTTCGTGCCGATTTCGTTTTTGCCGAGCACCGCCGGACGGCTGTTCCGCGAATTCGGCTTCATGCTGGCGGCAACGGTGTGTATCTCGTCTTTTGTCGCGCTGAGCCTTTGCCCGCTGATCGCGTCGCGCCTGCCGCTCACCGGCGATGGCCGGCAACGCACTTTCGGTCTCGCTAGTCTGGGCGCGCTGCTTCAAAGGGCATATTCCGGGGTGCTGGTCCCCATACTCGCAGCGCCGCTGGTGGCTTTGGCCGTTGCCTGCGCCATGGGTGTGTTCGCACTGATCCTGTTCCGGGGGCTTGGCGAAGAACTGGTGCCGCAGGAGGATCGCGGGCTGATCTCCGTCCGCATGACCGCGCCGGACGGCATCGGGCTCGATTATATGGACCTGCAGGTCGAGAAGGCCGAACAGATTTTCAAGCCGCTTTTGGAACGCGGCGATGTCGATAGTCTGTATTCCGTCACGGGACGATATGATTTCAATCGCGGCCAGATCGATGCATCGCTGCGCCCCTGGGGTGAAAGAACGGTGACGCAGCAGGAGCTTGAAGCGACCTTGCGTAAGCCGCTGTCTGAAATTCCGGGTGCCGTCAGCCGGGTCAGGCGCGGCAATAGTCTTGGCCTCAGACACGGTGGTGGTGGGTTAAGTTTTGCGCTGACCGGCAGCAATTATGCGGAGATCGCTGCCGCATCCGATGATTTCGTCAATAGTCTCGAAGAGAACATTTCGGGTGTTACCAATCTGCGGATCGAGTATCAGGCGACCCAGCCGCAGATTTCCATGAAGATCGACCGTGAACGTGCGTCGAACCTCGGTGTAAGCATTGCCGATCTTGCGAGCACCATCCGGGTGCTGGTGGACGGTTATGAGGTCGGCGAGCTGACCGTCGATGATCGCGCCGTACCGATCATTCTGCAATCGTCAGCCGGCTCCGTTACGGCGCCGTCCGATCTGGGCAATCTTTATGTGCGGTCTCAGGCCGGAAAACTCGTCCCGCTCATTCAGATGGTTTCCTTCAAGCAGGAGGGCGTTGCGGCCGAACTCGACCGGAGTGCGCAGCGCCGTGCGATCGAAATCAATGCGGATGTCTCGCCGGATTTCCCATTGCGCGAGGCGGTGGACGCCGTAAGAAACCTCGCCGAAACCAAGCTGCCCGCCGGGATCGGCCTGTTGTTTTTGGGCGAGGCCGCCACGCTTGAGGAAACCTCGCACGATATCGCCATTACTTTCGCCATCGCACTGCTGGTGGTGTTTCTCGTGCTTGTTGCGCAATTCGAGAGCCTGACCAGTGCGTCGGTGATCATGATCACGGTGCCATTCGGCATGGCGGCTGCCGTCTACGCGCTGTTCCTGACCGGGGCGACGCTCAACATTTACAGCCAGATCGGGATTCTGATGCTCGTAGGGATCATGGCCAAGAACGGCATTCTCATGGTCGAATTCGCCGATCAGCTGCGCGACCGGGGGGCGAGCGTGGTCGAGGCTGCGCATGAGGCCGCAAGCGTCCGTCTGCGCCCTATTGTCATGACCATGGTTTCCACGGTTTTTGCGGCGCTGCCACTCATTTTGAGCGGCGGTCCCGGTTCGGAATCGCGCGCGGCAATCGGGTGGGTGGTTTTCGGCGGCCTGGGACTGGCGGCGGTGTTCACGCTGTTTCTGACGCCTGCGGTGTATGTGCTCATTGCTTGGATGTCGAAACCACGCACAAGTGCTTCTGACGAACTGGGCAGACAGATGCGCGAAGCTGAAAAGAAGTCTGTCGGCGGGTATTAGTCGTTCATGCCACCGATATTCAGGATCGCGATGGCGTCGCCGTTCGGTTTGTATCCGTTTCTGCTCAAGCGCTGCGCTGACGGTGGCTATCAGGGGCCGCAGTTCGGGGGGGGCACCCGGGCGCGTCGTGGAGCGCGCGAAGGTGGAAATCATCAGGCCCGCGCATTTCTACGCGGGGCCTCGATCCGCCCTACGCTGAGAAAGTTTCGCAGGAAGACGAAATGGTGCCGGAGGGACTCCTATCAAGGCTTCGACGCCCCGAGCCTACCGGCTCAAGGTGAGCGACGCCTGAATCCTGGCGAATGTGGCCACGAAAGCCCAAAACGCTACATCCACATTTCCAGCCAATCCCGCGACGGCATCGCATTCCAACGGAACCAATTCTCTACTCGCGCCCCCGCGCCCCCGCATCCACGGCGATGCTGCGCGCTGGGGCGGTTAGGGAAAGGGGTTTCTTCGGCGTTTCATGACAAGAACACAATAATACCTGGAATATTCCTTATTTATGAGTCGAGCTAGCTGCTATATAAGTAATGTATATCTTGCGTCGGCAGAACTATTTGGGACGGGCGCGCGGCGATATCGGAGCGGGATGGGAAAGCCGGAGGCGTGAACTGTAGAACTCTTCTTCCCAACCACATCATTGCGAAATTATGAATTAAGAACTAGGGGAAAACCAGCGGATAGACTAGGGGTGCGAATATTTTATTGCGTGAGAATTTCGGCTGAGATGAGAGATAGGCGTGGCGTCCAGGGCTTTGGACAACTAGACGCCACGCACCAAAGTTTGCTCCATCGTAGGCCCTGCGCAATATTTATCAGCAAGGCACTCGCATGTTTGGCAATTTCCTGCAGTAATCAAAGCAGTATCTCAGATGTCATCGTTATATTCTAGACTCTACCCCGGTGCTGACGAAAACTCATCCCTCAAAAAGGGCTGTGAATATTTTTCCCGATTATGCTGTGGCAATCTTGCCCTAGGGAAGACTACGTAATAGCCGCGGGCAGGTCATTTACCCGTCCGTTTCCGGTAGTTGACGTCTTCCACGCGATAAACGCGGGCTGCCTTGAGAGCCGTCCGGCGCCTCGATGAGCCGCCAAGCTGGCGGAGCGGACGAGCGGGTTATACACGCCTGCCGGCACGCTATGGTATCATGCCGGGAATGGGGGACGGCAGGATATGGGGGCAATGGACCGGAAACAGTCAGCTTGGCCGCGGGCAATCATTTTCGATCTGGACGGGACGCTCATCGACAGCGCGCCGGACATCGTCGGATCGCTCAACGAGATCCTCGGGCTGCGCGGACTGCCGCCATTGCCGCTCGCCAGCGTCAAGGCGATGGTCGGTTCCGGGATCCCCGCCTTGATTTCTCGCGCGCTCGAAGCGCACGGCGTGGATGCGGATGACGTCAAACCGCTGGTGGCCGACATGATCGGTGTCTACGCGCAACGCGCCACGCGTCTGACGGCGCTGTTCGAGGGTGTCAGGGATTGCCTCGGCGCGTTCCGCCGGTCGGGCGTGAAAATGGCCGTGTGCACCAACAAGCAGCAGGACGTAACCGATATCGTCCTGCGCGACCTCGAGATCGGCCACTATTTCGAATGCGCGATCGGGGCGCGTCCGGAGTTGGCGCGCAAACCCGATCCGGCCATGATCTACCACGCGCTCGGGGCCATGGGCGCGACGCCCGCACACGCCGTCATGGTCGGCGACTCGCATGTCGATGCCGGGGCGGCAAAGGCCGCGGGGATACCGGTCGTGCTGGCCACTTTCGGCTATTCTCCGAATCCCGTTGCGGAGTTCGGCCCGGATGCCACTATCGACAGTTTCGACGAACTCCCGGCGGCGCTCGGCCGTCTCGGCGCCGACGGAGAATGGCGATGACCGCGATCAGATATCCTTGATACGCCGCCCTACGGGCGCGCAATACCACTTCTTGACGTTCCAGATCGGTGCGTGATTGCTGATCCAGCGCGCGATCTGCGGTTGACCGCGCATGGCGCACTGCATCGGAGTCAAATGAGCCTCAGCATAGGTGAGGTGAACGTCTTTACACTGTTCGGGCGCGCGGGCCAGACAAACGATAAAAACCAGCTCGATCATGAACGCCTCTCTCATTCCGCCCCGCAGGGCCGGTTTGTACCTTGGCGCGCATTCCCCATCTTATATTCGAAATTAATAATATAATAACCGTCGTCTGCGTGCGCTACAACGTCAAATTGTATGCATGTCGAGCAGAACTGCGTCATTTCCATGCCGTTTTGTCTTCTTCTGTAACATTTCTGTAACAGCGTGCGGCTCTGGCTCGCTGCGCGCCAGCGCATGGCGTTGGCGGTTCTACCTGGGCAAGGTTCCGGGGTGCTCTGACTGACGGACTGCGCCTCTCGGAACGTCATCCGGTGTGAAAGAAACGAGCCCGGCCCGATCATTGCCGGCACCGCGATCGTCCGGCTTGAAAATCGGAGGATCCTGGGGCACATTCAACAATGGTGGGAGAGTCCGGCGGCCGGACATGTTCTTGTTGTACGGGAAGTTGTGCTCTCGACCATGTTCCATGATGGAAGGAAAACGACCTGATAATGCACACTTCGACAGAGGCTGCCCCGCGCAGCCGGCCTAAGCCCGAATCCGCTGCCAGCCAGCAGGGCTCAACGGGACTTCTTGCGATTGTGCTAACCTCCCTTTCTGACGCCAAGGCTGAAGAAATCGTTTCCATCGACCTCAAGGGCAAGACGTCGATCGGCGATCACATGGTGATTGCGTCCGGGCGGTCGCAGCGGCATGTCGGCGCCATCGCCGATCAGGTCATGGAAAAGATGAAGGACAGCGGCCTTCGGAACCTGCGCGTGGAAGGGACGCCGCAATGCGACTGGGTGCTCATCGATGGAGGGGACGTCATCGTCCATGTCTTCCGTCCCGAGGTGCGCCAGTTCTACAACCTCGAGAGGATGTGGTCGGCTGACAGACCGGCCGATCCGGCGGCCCTGTAGACACACGGAGCGCAGAAGGGGAAGGCGGCGGCCCGCCAGGCATCACTGCGGAGCGGGACGGTGAAGATCACACTTCTCTGCGTGGGCAAACTCAGGGAGGAGGCGGAGCGGCAGATCGTCGCCCGCTACCTGGAGCGCTTTCGGCACTCCGGAACGGCGCTCGGTTTCGCGGCGCCGCAAATGATCGAACTCGCCGAATCGCGCGCTGTGACGGCGAAGGAGCGCAAGCCTGCCGAGGCGGCGGAGCTGCGCAGGCGGATGGCCGCCGGGGCTTGCGTCCTGGCGCTGGACGAGCGCGGCGCCACTCTGAACAGCCAGGATTTTGCGCAGAAGCTGGCCACCTGGCGTGACGACGGGGTGCGCGACCTCGCCATCGTCATCGGCGGGCCTGACGGCCTCGACCCGGCATTTGTGAAGGGGGCGCAGGCCGTTCTGTCGCTCGGGCGGCTGACGCTGCCGCACGGGCTGGCGCGGGCGGTCCTGGCCGAGCAGCTCTACCGCGCGGCAACGATCCTCGCGGGCCACCCTTATCACCGGGAATAGGACGCCGGGCCGTGACGCAGGTCGGCAATATGGCAGCGGCCCCGCCACCAGCCTGGCTGTGCCCGAAGCGCCACAGTTGCTCGGGCGCTCTGCGGGTTATGTCCAAATACCCGTTTCCCGTAATCTGACATACGTGTTAATCCTTACGACATTGAGGGGAAACATGGGCAACTGGCTCACAGAAGAGCCGTGTGTCTGGCTTGCATCGGATGGGTGGGGGATCGTTCTGCCGTTGCGAGTTAGGGGCATTCCAGTACGAGGGAGACACTATGAACTTCAATCGCAGTGCGATCCGCGGCGTTACGGCTGTCGTCGCACTTGTCATTGCCGCCGGATCGGCTGGCGCCGCCGATCTTGGTGGCGCTTATGGCGGGAGCCTGAAGGATGGGCCTTTCGCCCCCTTCTCGTGGTCAGGTCCCTATATCGGTATTCAGGCTGGTTATGCCTGGGACCGTGGGTCTGATGTGTCGTGGGGCGGCCTTAATTCTGCCCTGACCCAGAATGATGGTCCGCTGAAGTATGATTCCTTCGTCGGTGGCGTTCATCTTGGCTACAACGTCCAGAATGGACGGATCGTCTGGGGCATCGAAGGCGACGTGGAGTACGCGCCGGGCGAGGGCGACGACGAAGACCGCGGCGGACATACCAACGGCATCGACACAAAGGTCATGGCCTCGCTTCGCGGCCGTCTCGGTTTGGCGTTCGACAAGTCGTTGCTCTACCTCACCGGCGGTGTCGCCTATATGAGCGCGGACGCTGTCGTTCGCGACATTCCCTCTCAACCCGATATCTCGACCAGTTTTACCGGCTGGACGATCGGTGGCGGTGTGGAACATGCCCTGACGAACGCCGTCTCCGTGCGTCTGGAGTACCGCTACACGGACTTCGGATTGGAGACGGAGAACTATACTGCCCCCGCAACCGGGTACACGCTCGGCTTTGAGCCGGAGCTACACGCCGTGCGCGCGGGTCTCAGCACGAAGTTCTGAGACGCAGTATCAAATGTCCCTCATCCTTCGTCATGACCGCGCCGGGCGCAGTCATGGCGGAGGAGCTACCCGCCCGCAGCCAGGCGCCACTTCTCCCTATTCCACCTCGAACTGCATCCCGTCATAAGCGGGCACCACGCCTTCGGGTAGTTCGCGGCGCAGCGTTTCGTAATCGAGTTCGATCGTCAGATGCGTGCAGATCGTGCGTTTCACTTTGAGACGCGCGGCCCATTCCAGCGCCTGGCCCAGGGAGAAATGGCTGGGGTGCGGTGCGTGCCTCAGCGCGTCCACGATCCACACATCGAGATCCTGCAGAAGGGGCAGGCTCTCCGGGGGAAGGCCGCCCAGGTCGGTCGAATAGGCGACGTTGCCGAAGCGGAAGCCGAGCGAATCGATGTCGCCGTGAAGCTGGCGGAAGACGGCCACGGTGATCTCCCCGCCAGCGCCGCCGATGGTGATTTCCTGGCCCGGCTCGATGACGTGGCCCTTCACGATGGGCGGATAATTGTTGCCCGGCTGCAAGCCGAAACAGTAGTCGAAGCGCCTTTCGAGCACATCGCCCGTCGCCTGGTTGAAATAGAGCCTGACGCGGCTCCGCCGGCCATAGGAGAAGATGCGCAGATCGTCGATGCCGTGCGTGTGGTCGGCGTGGTCATGGCTGTAGAACACGGCGTCGACCGTCTTGACGCCGGCATTCAGCATCTGCTCGCGGAAGTCGGGTCCGGTATCCACGACGATGGTGGTCCGCCCTTCCTCCCCGATTCGCTCGACGAGAAGCGCGCAGCGCCGCCGCCGGTTGCGCGGGTTGGAGGGGTCGCATTGCCCCCAGTTTCCGTCGATGCGCGGAACGCCGGTCGAGGTGCTGCAGCCGAGGATGGTGAAGCGCAGCGTCATGCGGCCGGGCTCGCGGATTTCGGCAGCACCGTCTCGGCTTTCTCGAACAGGCGGAAGAAGTTGGCCGTGGTCGTATCCGCGATTTCCGCCTCGCTGACGCCTTTCACCTGGGCGAGGGTCCGGGCCGTGTGGCGCAGGTAGGATGGCTCGTTGCGCTTGCCGCGATAAGGTTCCGGCGCGAGATAGGGCGCGTCGGTTTCCACCAAAAGGCGGTCGAGCGGCACCGAGGCGGCGACCTCGCGCAGCGCCTCCGACTTCTTGAAGGTCAGGACGCCGGAGAAGGACACGTAAAGCCCGAGCGAAACCGCCTTGGCCGCCAGTTCCGGCCCCCCGGTATAGCAGTGAAGGAGCGCCTTGAACGCACCTTTGGCCATCTCCTCTTCGAGGATTTGTGCGGTGTCGGGCTCCGCGTCGCGGGTGTGGACGATGAGGGGCAGGCCCGTCTCCCGCGCGGCGGCGATGTGCTGGCGGAAGCCCGTCTTCTGATCATCGGCGGGGCTCTTCTTGTAGAAATAGTCCAGCCCCGCCTCGCCGAACGCCACCACCTTCGGGTGGCGCGACAGCTCCACCATCTCGGCCAGCGGAATGTCCAGTTCCTCATGGGCGTAATGCGGATGCGTGCCCACCGAGCAGCAGACATAGGGCAGCCGCTCGGCGACTCTGCGGAGGCGTTCGAATTTGCGGATGCGTGTCGAGACGGTGAGGATCGCGCCGACGCCAGTGGCCAGCGCGCGTGCGGTGACCGCGTCGAGGTCGTTCTCGAAATAGTCAAGGTGGCAGTGGCTGTCTACGAGCATCGGCTATCCATGTGCTTTCGCGTCCTGTTGCAGAGGAGGCAGTTCTTCCAGCGATGAGTTGAGGTGCAAGCACCCCCATCCTTGTTGTCATCCCCACGAAGGCGGGAATGACAACAAGAATCAGCGGTCGTCAACGCGTCACTTGTTGCCCGCGCTGGCTTCCGGCTCGACATAGCGCGGGAAGACCGGGGCGAGGGCGCCGAGCGCCGTCCCCGCGCTCAGGCGATGACCGCTGCCCAGATGCGCGAAATCGCGTTCGTCCGCCGCCACGCCGAGCTGATCGAGCAGCTTCGCTGCCGATGCGGGCGCGAAGGGTTGCACCAGGATCGCCACCTGCCGCAGCACTTCCGCGGTGACGTAAAGCACCGTTCCCATGCGAGCGGGATCGGTCTTCCTCAACGCCCAGGGCGCTTCGCCCGCGAAATAGCGGTTGGCATCGCTCACCACAACCCACACCGCCTCAAGAACGCGGTGCAGCGCCTGCCGCTCCATCGCCTCGCGCGCAGGCCCGAGCAGTCCGTCCGTTGCCGCCAGAAGCACCTCATCCGCCTCGGAGAACGCGCCCGGCTCGGGAATCCTGCCCTCGCAATTCTTCGTGATCATCGACAGCGACCGCTGCGCCAGATTGCCGAGATTGTCGGCGAGATCGGCATTGGTGCGGTTGACGATCGCCTCATGGCTGTAGCTGCCGTCCTGGCCGAAAGCCACCTCGCGCAGGAGAAAATAGCGCAACTGGTCCACGCCATAGGCCTCCGACAGCGAGAACGGGTCGATGACGTTACCGACCGACTTCGACATCTTCTCACCGCGGTTGTAGAGAAAGCCGTGGCTGTACACGCGTTTCGGCAGGGGCAGCCCCGCCGACATCAGGAAAGCGGGCCAGTAGACCGCATGAAATCGCGTGATATCCTTGCCGATCATGTGAATATCGGCAGGCCAGTACGTCTTGTATTTGGCTGCGTCCTCGTTGGGGAAGTCCACGCCGGTGATGTAATTGGTCAGCGCGTCCACCCACACATAGATAATGTGGCCGGGCGCGTCCGGCACCGGGATGCCCCAGTCGAAGGTCGAGCGCGACACCGACAGGTCTTTCAGCCCGCCCTTCACGAAGCTCACGATCTCGTTGCGGCGTTCGGGCGGCAGGATGAAATCCGGGTTCGCCTCGTAATGATCGAGCAGGGGCTGTTCGTATTTCGACAGGCGGAAGAAGTAGGTCGCCTCTTCGGTCCATTCCACCGGCGTCCCCTGTGCGCCGATACGCACGCCGTCCTCGCGCAGCGTGGTCTCATCCTCGGCGTAATAGGCCTCGTCGCGCACCGAATACCAGCCCGCGTAGGAGTCGAGATAGATGTCGCCCGCCGCTGCCATCCGCCGCCAGATCTCCGACACCGAGTCGTAATGGCGCTTCTCCGTGGTGCGGATGAAATCGTCATTGGAGATGTTCAGCGCCTCGGCCATCTGCTTGAAGAGCTGCGTGTTGCGCTCGCCCAGTTCGGGAGGGCTTATGCCTTCCTTGGTGGCCGTCTGCTTCATCTTCAGGCCGTGCTCGTCCACGCCGGTGAGGAAGAAGACGTCGAAGCCGTCCAGGCGCTTGAAGCGCGCAATGACGTCCGTGGCGATGGCCTCATAGGCGTGGCCGATATGCGGCGCACCATTGGGGTAGGAAATGGCGGTCGTAATGTAAAACGGCGTTTTGCCGCTCGCCTTTTTCGGCGCGCTCTTCTTCGCGCCCGCGGCACGGCTGGCGGACGGCTTCTTGGCCGCGGACGCTTTCTTCGGTTTGTCCACCATGGAGGTCAGAAATCCCGCTCAAGGCAATCGGGCGCAAAAATCAGATGGCCCGGCTGGCGGCTTGCCGGGCCGTGCGCTCGATCTGTTCGAAAACCGTTAGCGTCAGGGCTGCCTTGTCGAGGTTGAGCCGTTCCGCTTCGCCGCGCATTTCGCGGACTGTTTCCCACACCCCGGCCCAATCTGCAAGGTTTCCCGCGGCCATGGCAGACGCAAATCGTGCCATCTGCGGGAAGCTGGAATCCGGTTGCTGGCGGGTGATGCAATGGTGCATGGCCTCGCTGAGTGTCTCTTCCAGTAGGTCGAAGGCCATGCCATGCGCCTGGCTGTTGCGCCCCGACGTCAGGGCGATAAGGCGGTGCAGCGCCGCCCGGTCCATGCGCGGCAGGCTGGCGAGGATGGTGAGCAGCAACTCGAACAGCGCCAGACCGCCGCCGTCGAGGAGCTGCAGCACGCGGCGCGGGGCCCCCTTGGCGAGAGCAAACAGCTTGGCCAGTTGCGCCTCGTCCGGCACATCGCGCCCGGTTTGGCGGCAGGCGGCGACGACGGCCGGCTTGAGCGCGTCGGGCGCCAGCGGTTGCAGACGCAGGGTACGGCAGCGGGAACGGATGGTCGGCAGAAGCCGCCCGGGTGAGTTCGCGATGACGAGAAACACCGTGCGCGGCGGCGGCTCCTCCAGCGATTTCAGAAGCGCGTTCGCCGAATTGGTGTTGAGATCGTCGGCGGCGTCGATGACCACCGCGCGCCAGGGCGTTGCCGCAGTGCGCTGCAGGAAATGGCGCAACTGCCGGATATCGTCGATGGCGATGGACTGGCGGAATTTCTTGCCCGCGGTGTCCCAGGCGCGCCGCACGACGATCAGGCCGGGATGTGAAAGATGGGCCACCTGCCGGGCGGTCCTGTCATCCTCCGGGAGAGCCAGCGATCGCACCTCCCGCGGCAACGCGCCGTCCTGCGCAAGCAGAAAGCGGGCGGTCCGATAGGCGAGGGTGGCCTTGCCGATGCCTTCCTCGCCGGTGATCAGCCAGGCATGGTGGAGACGCCCCGACGCCATGGCTCCGGCAAGGACGGCTTCGCCTGCCTCATGGCCGAAAAGCGCGCGTGTCGCGCGCGGATGCGGCCAGCCGCCGAGCCGGTCCGCTTCGGGCGGCGCCTCGATCTCGGCGTCGATGACGCGCGGCGCTCTTGCCATGATGCCCTTCTGTGTCCGAGCAGCCAGAAACTCGCCTCAGGCACTGAGCCCGGGCGGCATTCCGGCCGAAGCCGGGATGAGATGATGCCTTATTACCGGATCGCAACGGCGGGTGTAAACAGACCGAGCTGATCGCACACGACCGACCAGATCTTCTCGGCCACCTCGTCCGGCGGCTGTGTCGAATCGATGACCGCGCAGCGCCAGGGTTCGGCCTTGGCGATCGCCAGGAATTCCCGCCGCAAATCCTCGTGGAAGCCGAGCTTCATCGCCTCGAAACGATCATCGCTGCTGCCATCGCCGGCGTTGCGCGCCTGGGCGCGGCGCAGTCCTTCTTCCGCCGGCAGATCGAGAATCAGCGTCAGATCGGGGCGCGTCGATCCGGCGACGATCCGCTCCAGCGCGTTCAGCGCCTGGATGGATACGCCGCCCGCCGCGCCCTGATAAGCGCGCGTGGAGTCGAAAAAGCGATCGGAAATGACGATGCGCCCCCGCATCAGGGCGGGCCGGATCGTCAGTTCCAGATGCGAATCGCGTGCGGCGTAGAAGAGCAGCGCCTCGCCCATCGGCCCGAACTGCTTGGCGCCGCCGGAAAGCAGGACCGCGCGAATGGCTTCCGCCCGCGGCGACCCGCCCGGCTCGCGGGTAAGCAGAACGTCGAAGCCCTCCCGGACAAGCCTTTCCTTCAGGCGCTTGGCCTGCGTGCTTTTGCCTGCGCCCTCGCCGCCTTCGAACGTTATGAATTTGCCTGCCGCCACGCCCCGCGTCCCTTGTCAGCCCGCCGCGCCGATCTAGTGCGGTTTCCTCTCCCGGTGTATGAGCCATCCGAATGCCAGATGGAAGGCGGAATCGAGGCCCTGGCGGATGATGCCTGCTGTCTCGACGGCTTCGGCGGCCTCCAGCGGCGTCGATGCCGAGATGCCGCCGGCGCCGGTTACGCGAAGCTGACCGATCCGGTCGCCCGGCTCGACCGGCGCCTTGACCGGGCCGAGATAAAAGAGTTCGCCGTGCAGTTTCTTGGCCCTGGCATTCTTGGGCAGAAGGATGGTTACCGGCCCGCCATTGATGCCGCGCAGCTTGACGTGAAACTGCTGTCCGCCCCAGACACGGGCCTCGGAGACGACCTCACCGGGGTCGAAGAGCGTGAACTTCTTGAAATTGCGGAAGCCCCAGTTGACCATGCGCCGGCCTTCCACCTTGCGCGCGGAGGAGGATTTGAGGCCGTTCAGCACGAGGATCAGCCTGCGGCCGTCCTGCAGCGCCGAGCCGACGAGGCCATAGCCGGATCCTTCCGTGTATCCCGTCTTCAGGCCGTCGGCTCCGACTTTGGCGTAAAGCAGCGGATCGCGATTGTAGAAGATGTGCTTGCGGTAGCGGAATTCCTTTTCCGCGAACATCGGGTAATATTTGGGATATTTCTCGATGATGTGCTTGGCCAGCATGGCCAGCTCGCGCGCCGTCATGAGCTGCTTGGGATTTGGCAGGCCGCTCGAATTGCCGAATGTCGATTTCTTGAGACCGATCTTGCGCGCGTAGCTCGTCATCATATCGACGAACGCCTCTTCGGTCCCCGCGATGCCCTCGGCCAGAATGATGCAGGCATCGTTGCCGGACTGCACGATGACGCCCTGGAGCAGGTCGCTGACCTTGATCGACGTGTTGAGCGGGGCAAACATCGCCGAGGTTCGCGAGGGCGCGCCACCGTCCCTCCAGGCATGAAGGCTCACCGGAAATTCGGTGTCCATCGTGATCCTGCCCTCGTCCAGTTCGTTGAACACCACCGCCAGCGTCAGGAGCTTGCTCATGCTGGCAGGCGCCATGAGTTCGTCGGCGTTCTTCTCGTAGAGAACCGTCATGGTTTCGATATCGAGGAGAATGGCGTATTTGGCCTCGGTCTCGATCTTCGCATGGGCGGCGCCGATGTTCACGCAGGCGAGGAACAGAACGGAAAGGAACACGGTGCAATGACGCAACATCGGAATCATGGGGGTTCGCAGTGAAATTCTGGGTTGGGACAGTCCGGGCCCTGGCACTATCGGCCGCGTGGCCACAAAATGCAATGCCTCGCCGTGAAAACACGTGCGGTCGTGTGTCCTTGATGCGGTGTACGGTCTAGATCTCATGAGCGGGTAGAATCCTGGCTTTGGTGAGACCGGCGGCGCGGATGCGGGCAATCACGCGCTGTGCCCGCTCGGCTCCGGCAAAGGGGCCGACGCGCAGGCGGTGGACGATTGCCCGGCCGCTCGTCGTCAGTTCGACTCTGGCGGGGGCGATCTCTTTCAGAATGCCCGCCAGCTTGTCGGCCGTCGCGCGCTCCCGGAAGACGCCCGCCTCGACAAAGAAGGGCTTGTCCGCCTGCTGCACAGCTGCGGTCTGTTGCGCTGTGGCCATTCGCCGCGCGGTGGCCGGCTTGGCTTGCGCTGCTGCGACGGCGGTGGCGGGGCGGGCGACGGGTTTGGGGGGCAGCGGGCGTTTCCTTGCTGCCGCGATGCGCTGGTGGCGGGCCTTCGTGTTACGCGCCGCCGTCTTCTTCCGGGGGGCGGGATGCGGCTTCGTCTTGGACAGACCGGCGTGCAGTGCGCGAGCCTTGCGGGAGCGGACGGGGCGCAGCGGCTTCGGCGCCGTCCCGGGCAGCCTGCCGAAAATGAACTTTGGCCGGGCCGCCCGTCTTGGGGCGGAGACGGGGGCCAGTTGCAGCGCGTAGCCGGACGAGGGGTGGGCGCCCGGCCGGCCGCCAGCGCTTCGGGCGAATCGGCGCTCCCGCCTCGGGTCGCCGTGGCTCGCCAGGCGCGGCGACGCCGTAGCCTCTCGCGAGAGCAGCGCTTTGGCCGGAGAGGCGGCATAGGCGACACGCTTTCCGGCCCAGCGCTGGGTGGCGAGGACGCTGCGCTCGTAACGGTCGTCGCCGTTCAGCGGTGCCGGACCGACATATTGGACGCGCACCGGCCCCGTGCCCGCGCCGTCGAGCTGCAGAAGCGAGGCCACCCCCCACGACAGATCGATGATCCGCCCGTTGACGAAGGGGCCGCGGTCATTGACGCGCACGACCAGCGACCGCCCGTTTCGCGTGTTGGTCACCCGCGCATAGCACGGCAGCGGCAATGTCGGGTGTGCGGCGGTCAGGGCTTGCATATCGTAGATCTCGCCATTCGCGGTACGCCGCCCGTGAAAATCCTCGCCATACCACGAGGCGATGCCGGTTCTGTCGTAGCTGGGCTCTTTTCGTGGCACAAAGGTCTGCCCGTTGATCTTGTAAGGTGATCCCAGTTTGTAGCGGCCGCCGCCCTTGGGCACCGGCTGTCCCGGCTTCACGACGCGGGGGCCATACCCTCTGCTCGTGCTCTTGGTCCCCCAAATGCTGTTGCTGTTGCCGCTGCATCCGGCCAGAAACAGGACGGCGATGCACACCAGCCCGAGGCGCACGCACCACGCGCAGCATGCACCTGAACGGACATGGCGGAGAGAAAACAAGATACGCAACCCGCTGTGAAGCCCTCGCCAAACGCGGTGCCGCTGACCGAGCAGCACAACGAAAAGTTGTATGGCGGGTTGCTTAGGATCGGGTAAAGAGGCGCTGGCGCCTCAGCAGCCGGGCCGGTCACGGCGCGGAGGGCGCTACGCTGTCAGGCGGAGGAAATAGACGGTGGTGTCGCCGTAGCTGCGTTCGTCTTCGAGCGCGAAGCCCTCGGGCGCGGCAAACCCCGCATCCGCGCGTTCTTCGATCACGGCCACGGCTCCCGGCGCGAGCCATCCTCCCGCGGCCATCGCTGCGAGTGCCTTCTCGGCAAGTCCCTTGCCGTAGGGCGGATCGGCGAAAAGCACGTCGAAAGGCTTGAGCGTGCCGGGTTCACCCGGTCTGGTGGCGTCGCGCCGGTAGATGCGGGTTGAACCCGTGGCTCCCAGTGTCTCGACATTGCGGCGGATCAGGCCGCGTGCCTCAGCGTCGTCCTCGACGAACAGGACGTAGGCCGCCCCGCGGGACAGCGCTTCCAGCCCCAGGGCTCCCGTCCCGGCGAACAGGTCGAGCACGCGTGCGCCCTCTAGGTTCATGCCCAGGCCGTGGGTGAGGATGTTGAAGATCGCCTCGCGGACGCGGTCGCTGGTGGGGCGGATATCGCGTGTTCTTGGTGCGGCGAGCTGTGTGCCGCGGAAGCGCCCTGCGACGATCCTCAACCCGGCCTCCGTGGCTTGCGGGTTGCTTTCCTGGGCGCGGATGTGCGCGCTGGCGGCTTTTTACCTGCGGCCTGTGTGTTTTTGCCCTTCGACTCTCCGGCACTACGCTGCTTCCGCTCCCGCAGGCCGAAGCGTTCGGCCATCTCGGGGCCGAGCTGGTCGGCGAGTACGCGGCGCTTCACCTCCTCTACCGCGCCCGATTCCAGGTCGCCGAGCGCGAACGGGCCGAACGAGACGCGGATGAGCCGGCTCACCGTCAGCCCCAGATGCTCCATGATGCGGCGCACTTCGCGGTTCTTGCCCTCGCGGAGCGCGAGCGTGAGCCACAGATTGGCCCCCTGGGTGCGGTCGAGTTTGGCCTCGATGGGGCCATAGCGTATGCGCTCCACCGTCACGCCGTCCGCCAGCGCGTCGAGTTGGCCTTGCGTGACCTTGCCGTTGGCCCGCACCCGGTAACGCCGCAGCCACGCCGTCGCGGGGCTCTCCAGATGCCGCGCCAGCGCACCGTCATTGGTCAGCAGCAACAGCCCCTCGGTGTTGAGATCGAGGCGCCCGACGGAGATGACGCGCGGCATGTCCTGGGGGAGCGCCTCGAACACGGTCGGGCGTTCCTGAGGGTCGCGATGGGTGGTGACGCGGCCTTTCGGCTTGTAATGACGCCACAGCCGCACCGGCCCGGCTGTGGAAAGCTGTGCACCGTCCACAAGAACGGTGTCGCCGGGGAGGATGTTCACGGCCGGGCTGTCCACCCGTTTACCGTTCAGAATGACCCGGCCTTCGGCAATCATACGCTCCGCATCGCGACGTGAACAAAGGCCTGATCGCGCGATGGTTTTAGCGATTCGCTCGCCTGGCAAGCCCGGAGTTGTGTGAGTATCTCGTGCAAGACCCATGTTTGCCTCTTTCGGACTGCTATATTTGCTGAAAGTGATTCTTGACACGACGGGGAACATTCAGATGCGTCGAGACCGCATACTAAAAGCCGTGAACAGCCTGCGCGACGCGCTGCAAGCTGCGCAGATCCGCGAGTTGCTTCGTGCAGCACGGAATGGCCAGCAGATGGAGGGCGTCAACCGCACGCAGAAGATCCTCCTCGCTTATAACGTCTTCATGCGCCATTACCAGGATTTCGAAGAGGACGAGAAGGACATGATGAACTTCTTCGGCCTCACGCCTCTCCTGGACATCGCCTTCTGGTCGGCGCTCATCGACGGCGAACAGGCCGTGTCGCGCAAAATCATGGCGGATGTCGATGTCGGTGCGTACAACGTCATCTTCGTGATGCCGAAGCTGCGCGAGTTGCTCACCCGCGAGAACGATCGCGAACAGCTCGTCATTACCGATTCAAGCGGCAGCGAGCAGGAGATCAAGCGCTTGCGCCTGCTGGTCGCCGAGCACGAGCGTTCGCTGACCGATCCGCATATCATCATCAACGTGATGCGCTCCATTGATGAATTCTACGAGGGCATGGCGGCGCTTAAGGGCGGCGGCGGCACCGGTCTGTCGGTCGGATCGATCGATTCCGGGAGCACGAAGTCCTTCGATTTCTTCGGTACGGCCACCATTATCGACGAGATTTCTGCGCTGCTGATCAGCGTCTGGGACCGCATCAAATACTCGGCGGAAGAAAACTTCCGCTACCAGGTCGAAGTGGCGATGATGGCTGCGGGCTTTATCGGCCGGGTGAAGGATGCTCAGACCGGCGGCCTCATCAGCGAGGAACAGGGGCAGCGCATTACCCGTTCCGTTGCCAAGGCCATTGAGACGCTGTTCCGTTCCGGCGCCTATACCGAGGAGATGGACTCGGTGCGCGAAGTGCGGGCGAGCAGCTTCCTGGTGCCGAAAACGCAGCTTCTTGAATATCGCCGCGAGGATGCCCGCGTCGAGTTCAAGACCATCGAAATGCGCGATGGGATGGAGACCGCGGACAAGGGCGAGCCGCTCGCCCGCGTTCAGGACACCAAGGAACTGCCCGCCGAACCGGTCGTAAGCGCGAGCACGAGCGCAAATACTGCAACTGTCAGCGGCGATGAAGAGGCGAGCGTAGAGAAGGCGTCCTAACGGACGTCTTCAACCGCATGACTTTGCCGGTTTGGTATCCGTCAGGTATCCGAAGTTTTGGGAATAACGAACCCTCTCCCGTTCAGGGAGGGGGATGTCGTGTTGACGGAGGCGAACGGCATCCGTTCTCAGGCGTAAGGACTATGCAGCCCCCACGCCCAACTTCGGATGAATCCGATCGCATTTGCCCCGATACACATCGGAATGGCCCCGATACTGAGTGAACTTCGCTTACTCAGCGGCCACAATACCCAGGAAACTCTCGCCAGCGCCGGAAACCACGTCGTCATGGCGCGCCAGCAGCGTTTCCAACTCGGCGGAACTTCGCTCGGTCTGTCCCTCATCTCGGGTCATCGACTCTGCCAGGACATCGAAGAACGCGCTGAACGCGGAGCCAATCTCAGGGGTGAAATCCGCCGGTGCGCTGGATTCCATGGCCTGTAGGAGTGCGCCCTTCATGAGGTCGTATTGCGGGCGGGTGATACCGATAGCCATATGCCGGTCGCGCAGCCTTCCCAGACCGGGGAGCGCGGCCTGACCCGTCAACGCGGTGACCGGCCAGAGATGACTGTCCCTCGTCAGGTCGATGATCTTGCGAAGCATCCGGGCGTAGCCCCTGCAATGCGTTTCGATGGGTCCCGAGAACAAACCGACGGCTTCCGGCACAGCCTTGAAAATGTTGCTGAAGGTCTGGTTGACGATGGCGTCGAAGTTTGCGTCGTTCTTTGCAAAGAACTGTCGCACAAGTCTAAGCTGTTGCGGCGTCATTTCCAACACCCTCGTTTTGAATTCATAATAAGCCCGGGACGATCACGCCATATTCGAAGGTGCAGCTTTGTATAGTGCGGGAGATCATCAGGGACCGGTTTACCGATTCCTCAAATGCTGCCTATGGTCATGGTTGCAATACGAGAGGGCGCGTGTCTATACGTAGTAGTCTCAGGCTTGCGGATGGAAAATACCGATGCGGGGGCGTGAAGCCGCGCACATCCCGCCGCGGGTGCGAGGCGGGCGCGTCTGGGGCAGGGCAGGGCAGGGAGACGGCGGGTCGCGTCAGGTGTTTTTTGGGGCGTTGCCGGGCCGGTCGGCGAAGAATGCGTGGAAGTTGGTTGCCGGTGCGCCGCCCTCGCGCGCCAGAAGGTCCTGCAGTTCGTCGTCGCTCGTGGAGCCGCTCCAGCGCTGGGAGGTCAGCGAATTGCCCAGGATGTCGTAGAACTGGTCAAAGGCTTCCGCCACGCTATTCGTGAAACTGTCCGGGCAGGTTTTCTCCAGGGCCTGCAGCATTGCTCTCTTCATCGTCTCGACATGCGCGTCCGTCACGCCGATGCCGATATGGCGCTGCCGCAGATCGGCGAAACCGGGAATGGCAGCCTGGCCGCTGTGCACACTGACCGGCCAGAGGCTTGCCGTGCGGGTCAAGTCGATGATTCGTCTAAGCATTCGTGTGAATGCGTCGCGGTGGTTCTGCAGTCCGTCCCGGAACAGGTCTGCCGCGCAAGGGGCGAGTGTGAAGAACTCGGAAAATGTCCGCGTGACGATATCGTCGATAGCCTTGTCGTTCTCGATGAAGAAGGTTCGCACGGCTCGCAACTGTTTCGGGGTCATTCAAACTCCTCTTGTCGCGTCGTATTGATAGCAAAGTCAGATCCGTCTTAGCTATATTGTAGCAATTCCGACGACAGGAAGGGGCGGTATCAGTACATGTGATAGAGTAATTTCGCCATGTGACGGAATTATGGTTAAATCGTCTTGGAACTATTCTCTGCCATTTGCACTTCGTCAGAAATTAGCTACAAGATAATGGCAAATAATCCGCGTATATTGTGGAGTTGTGATCAAGACATGTCGCAATAGACTCACACACGGCATGGTCGCGGGAAAGCAGTCTTTCATTCGCCACTTTATGTTATGGCAAGGGCCTTTCGTCACGGCGCGGTTTCCTTGGCGCATACGTGCTCTGCAATCGGCGCGGCCCGGCGGCCGATGGACCGGGATGCCCTGTTGCTTGCCCGCGCTTCCGCGCGCGCGACGCGCCCATCCCTTGCCAGGAGCCACGGTTCGCACATTGCTGCGCTGCACCATGCGGCGTGACTGTACGAAGAATGAAGAACGCCTCATGCGAAATCCGCATGGCTCCCATTCCGTGTCACGCGATGTGACGAGATAACACTTCATCCGGCTGCCACACTCCGCCTATAATTGTTGCGATGCAAAAACGAGGGCGTGTTCCATTCTGGGACGCTTCGTTTGTAGGCGCTAACCAGTATGGGGATCACGCATGGGCGAGACTCACATCTGGGGAGGGACGATCAGGAAGTTGTGGTTCACGGAGACCGAGAAATTCCGGGATCACTTGTTGAGGCTGGACATCGAGAGCCGCCGCATGCGTTTCGGCATGACGGTGGACGATGACTTCATCCGCAATTATGCCGGGCAGGTGAGCCAGCTCGAAAGCGTGGTCTATGGCTTCTTCGTTGGCGGTGAGATGCACGCCGCGGCGGAGTTGCGCATGATCGGCGATAGCTGGGCCGGGGATGCCGAAGCGGCATTTTCGGTCGAGCGCGACTACCAGGATTCAGGGGTCGGCACCGAGCTTCTGGGACGTCTGATCCTGACCGCGCGCAATCGCGGTGTCAGCCGTCTTTACATGAACTGCCTGTCCACCAACCGGAAGATGCAGCGCATCGCCAAGAAATACGAGGCAGACCTCTTTTTCGATCAGGGCGACGTGGTCGGCCAGCTCAAGCCAGCCAATCCGACACCTTTCTCGCTGATGACGGAAGCGATGGAGGACGGCAGCGGGTTCGTGATGGCCGTGTTCGACTTTCCACTCCATATGAGTTCGGCCGCATAAGCGGGGAAACCCGCTTTCCTCGCGCGGTTGCTACGCTTTGGTGGGGAAGAGCCAGCGGACGAGAAAGAGTGCCGCAATCGCCCCGGCAAGCTGCGCGGCGCAGATCGGCCAGCCATCCTCCACGCGAATGGAGGTGAAGCTGTCGGTCAGCGTGCGCGCAAGCGTGACTGCCGGGTTGGCGAAAGACATGGACGGGGTGGCGAGCGAGATGGCCAGAATGGCACAGCCCCCCGTGAATGCCGCGCGTGCCGGTGCGTGCGAACCTGTCGCGAGCATGGCGAATACGAACAGCGCCGTGCCCGCGAATTCGCCCGCCCAGACGCCGGGGCCGGTCTGAATTTGCGTGGCCACCTGGACGAGGCCGGTGTTTGTCACCAGATGAGCGATCATGGCGCCGAGAAAGGCTGCCGCGATCTGCGCGATCGCCGAGAGGAGGGCAGGGGAGAGGGCAAGCCGTCCCGATATGAGATTGACCAGAGCCAGTGCCGGATTGAAACAGGAGGGCACCGCGGCGCCAAGGGTGCGTGCGAGCACCGTGAAGGCCGCCGCCGCGGCCAGCGCGGTCGAAAGCATGGCGAGGCCGATATTGCCGCCACAGAAGCGCTCGGCCAGGATGCCCGCCGCGACGGCCACCATCGTAAACATAGCCGCGCCGAAAGCCTCCGCCATCAGCAGCCGGGTAATATCGGGCGGGGCGCTGTCCGCATTGGCCGCGCTCGAAACCGGCTCGGAGCGCATCGGCCTACTCGCCCGGCGCTGACAGGTTCAAGGCGAGCGCGTGCACCGGCCCGGCCAGTTCGTCCGCCAGCACTTCGTTGACCATCCGGTGACGCTGGACACGCGTCAGGCCCTGGAATTTGTCTGAAACCATGGTCACGGTGAAATGCGTCTCACCGGTTGCGGGCACGCCGTGAGCGCCTACATGATGAGCATGGCGGTGGGAATCGTTCTGGATCCCCAATTCGGCGGGTGAAAAAGCTGCTAACAGCTTTTCCCGGATTTTATGCTCGACATTCATCGTCTTTTCTCATCACTCAACCAGTTGTTTAGCCCATTGCGGTGTTCACTGAGGGAGAGCGAACGGCACTTGTGTCCGGCGGTGCGAAGCAGCATAATCCGGGAGAAGGCCTGCCGTATCTGGATAACCTGCCCGCGGTCCGTTGGATAGAGACGTATGAAGCTGGATTCAAAATTTTTCGACTCGATTCGGGTCAAACCGGATACCGATCGGAAGAACCACCAGCAGATGCCCGAGTGCAACTGGCCTGGCTGCACAAATCCAGGATGTTACCGCGCGCCGAAAGGGCGCGGTATGGAAGGATCGTATTTCCTGTTTTGCCTCGAGCATGTTCGCGACTATAACAAGTCCTACAATTATTTCTCCGGAATGAGTGACTCCGACGTGGCTTCCTATCAGAAAGCATCCATTACGGGGCATCGCCCTACCTGGTCGTCCGGCGTGAACGCCTGGGCCGCGACCGGCTTCCGTTCCGCCGCGCAGAGCCGCATGAACGGTTTCCAGAAGGATTTTACGACGCACGATCCGTTCGGCCTCTTCGGTATGGCCGGACATCATGACACAGCCTCCGACGAGCCGGCCCGCGAGCGGCGCGCGGTGCGCAACGCCGAGCGCAAATGTCTTCGCGTGCTCGACCTGAACGAGGATTCGACGCCGGCCGAGATCAAGGCGCGCTTCAAGGTGCTGGTCAAACGCCATCATCCCGACGGGAATGGCGGCGACCGCGGCTCGGAGGACAAATTGCGCGAGGTCATTCAGGCTTACAATTATCTCAAGCAGGCCGGTTTTTGCTGACTTTCACCTTTCCGGTCCTTATATGCCGTTGTGCTGCCATGCTGAGGGTTGATTTGCGCGTGAGGGACGAAGCGACGTTCTCGACGCGGTTTTCTGCCCCGCTTTGCCGTTGACGAGGGAGTCAGGCACCACGGCCGGTGAGGACGCCGCCCGAAACGCGCAACAGATCTCCGGCCTCGCTCCGGATGAACGGATTCCACATCTTTTACTCAGGAAATGTCTATGCATGCGATGAGTTCCGATATGAACGAACTGCCGGATATGAAGGTTTCGGTCCGGCAGGTGTTCGGCATCGACAGCGATCTCGAGGTGCCAGCCTTCTCGCGTGAGGATGAGCATGTGCCCGAGGTGGATCCGGACTATCTGTTCAATCGCGAGACGACACTGGCCATCCTGGCGGGCTTCGCCTACAACCGCCGCGTCATGATCCAGGGCTATCACGGCACCGGCAAATCCACGCATATCGAGCAGGTGGCGGCGCGGCTGAACTGGCCGTGCGTGCGTATCAATCTCGACAGCCATGTGTCGCGCATCGACCTCGTCGGCAAGGACGCCATCGTCGTGCGCGACGGCATGCAGATCACGGAATTCCGCGAGGGGATCCTCCCCTGGGCGCTGCAGTCGAATACGGCGCTGGTGTTCGACGAATACGATGCCGGGCGCCCGGATGTGATGTTCGTCATCCAGCGCGTGCTGGAGGTTTCGGGGCGCCTGACGCTTCTCGACCAGAGCAAGGTGATCCGCCCGCACCCGGCCTTTCGCCTGTTCGCGACCACCAATACCATCGGTCTCGGCGACACGTCCGGCCTGTATCACGGCACGCAGCAGATTAACCAGGGGCAGATGGACCGCTGGTCGATCGTGGCGACGCTCAACTACCTGCCGCATGATGACGAGGTAAACATCGTGCTGTCCAAGGTGAAGTCCTACGATAGCGCGGAGGGCCGCAAGACGGTTGCGAACATGGTGCGGCTGGCCGATCTGACGCGCAGCGCCTTCATCAATGGCGACCTCTCGACCGTGATGAGCCCGCGCACGGTGATGACCTGGGCCGAGAACGCGCTGATCTTCGGCGGCGATGTGCCGTTCGCGTTCCAGCTCAGTTTCCTCAACAAATGTGACGAGTTGGAGCGCGGCGTCGTGGCGGAACTGTATCAGCGCTGTTTCGGGCACGAGTTGCCGCCGTCGATGGCGAATGTGGCGCTGAGCTGAGGCGGGCACGCCGCCCGTCTCTCATTTGTGTGCGACGAATATCGTTTCGGGCAGAAGAGCGCAGGTGCTCTGTTCCTCGGGCGTTGCCGTGAAGCTTTGCACGCGGAACCCGGCGGCTCCGAGCTTTTTCGGGAAATCCTGACCATAAAGCCGCTTGTGGTCCCAGCCGCAGATCTTCTCGACCTCCCGCCGTGACATGCCGGGTGTCGGCTCCCAGGTTGTGGGGGCGCCGCTCATCGGCACCGAGAAGATCGCCAGACCGCCCGGCTTGAGCACACGGAGGGTTTCGCGCATGGCGCGACGGTCGTCCGGAACATGCTCGAGGACGTGATTGCAGATCAGCACATCGAAATGGTCGCTCGCGAAGGCGATATTCGTGATGTCCACGCGGGCATTCGCATTGCGCCGCCGGATGATGTCGCCTCCCACATAGCCGGGCTCCCGCCGGAGCTGGCGGAAGAGCGGCCACTCCGGCGCAAAATGGAGGATTTTCCTGCCGCGAAGGCTGATCCCCGTGGCCGCGAAATAGAGAGCGATCTGCCGGTCGCGTGGGCGGCTTGAGCAATTCGGGCAGCGGAAATCGGGCGCCCCGCGCCAGCCCGAGGAGACGAACAGCCCTACATATCCACAGCACGGGCAGGAGCGGCGCTGGCGGGCGCGGAAATGCTGGATGGGGTCGCGCAGCGTGCCACGCGCCCACTCCTCGGCCAGCGTCGGGAGGCTCAGATGTGGCGTGCCTGCGGCGGGTCCACGGAGCAGCATCTCTCAAGTCCTGATGTCGGTCTCGCGGCCATCCATAACTGGCCGGACGGAAACGGCAATCAGGAAGTGTGCCTATCTCCTGTTTCACGCACAGATTGTGTGCGGCGGTCGATGTTCCAAGCGGACGCAAAAAGGCCGCGCCACCCGGCACGGCCTTCGCTCGGCGTTCGATCACCCGCTACTTCGCGGCGTCGTACTGCGCCTCGACGAATTCCCAGTTGATCAGGTTGTCGAACCACGCTTCCAGGAACTTCGCGCGCAGGTTCCGGTAGTCGATATAGTAGGCGTGCTCCCACACATCGGTGACCAGAAGCGGTTTGGCGCCGTGTACCAGAGGCGTTTCCGCGTTCGGCGTCTTGGCAATTTCAAGCTTGCCGTCCTTCAGCGACAGCCACGCCCAGCCGGAGCCGAACTGCGTCATGCCCGCCTGGATGATGTCCGCGCGGAACTTGTCGAAACCGCCGAGATCGGACTCGATCTTCGCCGCCAGAGCGCCGGGCACCTTGTTGCCGCCGCCGCCCGCTTTCATGCCCTTCCAGAACAGCGAGTGGTTGTAGTGCTGACCGGCGTTGTTGAAGACGGCCGGGTTCTTGCCGAACGACGCCTTGATAACCTCTTCCAGGCTCTTGCCTTCGAATTCGGTGCCGGCAACCAGCTTGTTGGCATTGTCGACATAGGCTGCGTGGTGCTTGTCGTGATGGAATTGCAGCGTCTCAGCCGACATATAGGGCTGTAACGCATCATAGGCGAAGGGGAGGGGGGGAAGTTCGAATGCCACTTTAGCTCTCCTCGTGTTGACTCCGTATCTGACGCGCAGGGTAAACTTAGGCGCCGCGGGAGGCAAGCGGGAGAGCAAAAAAGCCGGGGCATGAAATCCCTGTATTTCATGCCCCGAAATCTTGCCGAGGAAAGGTTCGTTTGATGATCCAGGGATCAGACAAAGGTCACAATGCCACGACGGCGATGAACTTGCCGTGAATGGAACGTTCAGGAAGCGGTTCATCAGGGGGCAGCGCGCCGCCGAAGGGTTCATTTCACCAGCGGCAGCAGATCCTTGAATTCCGGCGTGCCCGCCAGTTCGAGCCATTCGAAAACCGCCATCTCGCTGTTGGCGATGACGGCGCCGGCCTGCCGCAGACGGTGAAGCGCGAGGTCGCGGGACTCAAGCGCGCGCGACGACACGCCGTCCGCGATGATGAACGTTTCGAAGCCCGCCGCGATCAGCTCGAGCGCCGTCTGCATGACGCAGACATGCGCCTCGATGCCTGCCAGCACGGCCTGATTGCGACCCTGGGCGCGCAGAGAATGCAGGCGGTCGCGCAAAGGGTCGTCGCGCATGCACGAAAAATGCATCTTGTGCAGAACCGGCGTCCCGCCGTCCGCTTCGGCGCGCAAAGGCTCGACCGTCTGGCCGATGCCCCGCGGATATTGTTCGGAAACGGTGACCGGCATGCCGAGGCGCCGGGCGGCCTGCATCATCCGGCGGCAAATGGCGACCACGCCGTCCGGGTTCTGCACGGCGGGCAGAAGGCGCTCCTGCACGTCGATGATGAGAAGTTGCGAGCGGTCGCGGTGCATATGCATCATGGCAAGACTTTCATGCTGCCGTGAATGGCCAAGTGCCCCGTCCCCGGAGGGCTTGCGCGCTCCGAACGGTGGACAACATCACTTATCCTCTTCCGGCGGGACCGTAATCAAGGAAAATGGCGCCACGCGCGCGCTATTGATGCCGCATGGCCGAACGAGGGGCTTGATTTTGGCGGCCAGGGCGGCCAATGTCCGCGCACATTTGCGCCGCTCCGGCAATCGTCCCGCTGCGGAGGCCGCCGGGGTCGGGTTGTCCTGGGGCATGGGGTATTGGGGGCGGCGCCAGCTAGGAAAGCTATATGGCAAAAGAGGAGCTACTCGAATTTCCCGGCTTCGTGACCGAACTGTTGCCCAACGCCACCTTCAGGGTGAAGCTGGAGAACGGGCACGAGATCATCGCTCACACGGCCGGGCGGATGCGCAAGAATCGCATTCGTGTCCTCGCCGGGGACAAAGTTCTTGTCGAAATGACACCTTATGATCTTACCAAAGGACGGATCACTTACCGCTTTAAGTAGGGACGGCCAGGACGCCGGCCCTGCCCGGAAGCGCATCGGGTTTGGCGGCAAGCGCGTCGTCGCCAGCTACCGGCTGGTGCTGGCCAGCGCCTCGCCGAGGCGTCTCGCCCTGTTGGAGCAGGTCGGCATCGAGCCGCACGCACTGCGTCCCGCCTCGATCGACGAGACGCCGAAGAAGGGCGAGCGGCCGCGCACGCTGGCGCAGCGGCTGGCGAAGGCCAAGGCGCTCGCCGCACACGAGCGGCTGAAGCGCGAGGGTGAGATTGATGACGCCTTCGTCCTGGCGGCCGACACGGTCGTTGCCATTGGCCGCCTGATTCTGGGCAAGCCGGAATATCTGGACGAAGCGGCACAGGCGCTGGCGACACTCTCCGGACGCACGCACAAGGTCTACACCGCGATTTGTCTGGTGACGCCGGAGGACGATGTTCGGATGCGAACGGTCGAAACCCGCGTGCGCATGAAGCGGCTTTCACGCGAGGAGACCGACAGCTACCTGGCCTGCGGCGAGTGGCGCGGCAAGGCTGGCGGTTATGCGATTCAGGGTGTGGCGGGCGCGTTCATCGAGAAGATCGTCGGTTCGTATTCCAATGTCGTCGGTCTGCCGCTGATCGAGGCCGTGAGCCTGCTCAAGGGCGAAGGCTTTCCGGTCTATTTCAACTGGCTCAACCGCGCCGAAGTCGAAGCGGGGTGAAATGGGCAAGCTGAAGGGAGCGAACGGGCGCGGCAACGGCGCTGCGGAGGGAGTGAAGGCGGGGCCTTGCCCGATCTGCAGTAAGCCGCGCGTGCACGAATTCCGTCCGTTTTGCTCGAAGCGCTGCGCCGATATCGACCTTGGGCGCTGGCTGAAGGGCGCCTATGTCGTGGCGGGCGAGTCGGACGCCGAGGAAGACGGCGGCCCCGCCCCGGAGAAGCCGGAGGATTGAGGCGCCGGAGGCGTCTCCGTCCAGTTCGGGCACAGCGGCCCGCACAACCTACATCCCCGCGTAATTCGGCCCGCCACCGCCCTCCGGCGGCACCCAGGTGATGTTCCGGGCCGGGTCCTTGATGTCGCAGGTCTTGCAGTGGACGCAGTTCTGCGCGTTGATCTGGAAACGCGGCGCGGGACCGTCGGTAATCACCTCATAGACCGCCGCCGGGCAATAGCGCTGCGCGGGCTCGGCATATTTCGGCAGATTGTCGCGGATGGGGACGTCCGCGTCCGCGAGCCGCAGATGCACCGGCTGGTCTTCCTCATGATTGGTTCCCGACAGGAACACCGAAGACAGCCGGTCGAAGGTGAGCACATTGTCCGGTTTCGGATAGGCGATCGGCTGGCACTCCGCGGCGGGCTTGAGGCAGGCGCTGTCCGGCTTGGCGTGGCCCAGTGTGTAGGACAGGCCGGGAATGATGGTGTTAAGCCACATCTCCGCGCCGCCGAACATGGTGCCGAGCGCCGTCCCGAGCTTTGAGAGCAGCGGTTTCACGTTGCGCACGCGGTGCAAATCCTTGGCGATCGGGCCTTTCGCGAATGTCTCCTCATAGCCGGTCAGCAGGTCGCGTTCACGCCCTTCGCCGATGGCCGCGAACGCCGCTTCCGCCGCCAGCATGCCGGAGAGGATGGCGTTGTGCGATCCCTTGATGCGCGGCACGTTCACCATGCCCGCCGCGCAGCCCATCAGCGCGCCGCCGGGAAAAGCGAGCTTGGGGAGCGACTGCCAGCCGCCCTCGGTGATGGCGCGCGCGCCATAGCCGATGCGCTTGGCCCCGGCGAAGGTGGGGGCGATGGCCGGGTGTGTCTTGAAGCGCTGGAACTCCTCATAGGGCGACAGATACGGGTTTTCGTAATTCAGATGCACCACGAAACCGACCGCGACGAGGTTGTCGCCATAGTGGTACATGAACGAGCCGCCGCCGGTCCGATCGTTCAGCGGCCAGCCGAGCGTGTGCTGCATGAAGCCGGGCTGGTGGTTCTCTGGAAGCACCTGCCACAGCTCCTTGATCCCGATGCCGTATTTCTGCGGTTGGCGGCCTTCGCGAAGATTATAGTCGCGCTCAAGCTCTTTGGAGAGCGAGCCGCGCGTGCCTTCGCCGATCAGCGTGTATTTGCCGCGCAACTCCATGCCGCGAACGAAACTGTCCTTCGGCTGGCCGTCGCGTCCTACGCCCACATCGCCGGTCGCCACGCCGCGTACGGCGCCATTCTCGTCCTTCAGTACTTCGGCGGCGGCGAAGCCGGGGTAGATCTCGACGCCCAGTCCCGTGGCATATTCGCCGAGCCAGCCGCACAGCTCGCCGAGGCTGACGATGTAGTTGCCGTGATTGCTCATCAAGGGTGGCATGACGAAATTGGGGAGGCGCAACTGGCCCGCCGCGCGGAGATAAAGGATTTTGTCTTTGGTGACCTTCTGCGTGATGGGGGCGCCGAGCTCCTTCCAGTTCGGCAGGAGCGCCGTGATGCCAATGGGATCGATCACCGCGCCGGAGAGGATGTGCGCGCCGACCTCGGAGCCTTTTTCCAGCACTACGACGGATATTTCGCGACCCGCCTGTTCTGCGAGCTGTTTGAGCCGGATCGCCGCCGCAAGGCCCGCGGGGCCGGCGCCAACGATGACCACGTCGAAATCCATGCCTTCGCGTTCTGGCAGGGCGCCGGCCGCTTCGGTCATTGCATCCTCTCGTCTGATTTCACGGTTTTTTCTACAGGTTTTGCCGGCGGGTGACGTTCGGCAGGCTTTGCCGTAGTTTTACGTGGCATGGTAAAGAAAGCGCAAGGGGGAACCCACTCGGGAGGGGCAGGGAGCCAATATTATGGGCAGGCTGCCGGAGGCTGGAGGAGACGTGGTGCTTGACGTGCTGCAATGGTACTGCGCCATGGGCGTGGACGAGGCCGTGGCCGAGGCGCCGCAGGACTGGGCACGATTCGATTCGCCCAGGCCCGCCGCGCCAGAGCAGGACGCCGGGCGGCGTGACATGCGCGCCCATGCCGCACCGAAGGGAAGCGCGGTTTCAAAGCGCACAGCCCCGTCCGCGCCACGCGTTCAGCCGCAGGCTGTCGCCAGAGGCAGACCCGCCGCGCAGGCGGCGGATAAGTCCGTCAGCGATGCGCGCGAGGCGGCGCGGCGCGCTCCCGACCTCGACGCGTTGCGGGCGGCGCTCGCCGCGTTCGAAGGCTGCCCGCTGAAAAAGACGGCTAAATCCACATGCTTCGCGCGCGGCAATTCGAATTCGCGGCTCATGCTGGTCGGCGAGGCGCCAGGCCGCGATGAGGATTTGCAGGGGCAGCCTTTCGTCGGCCGCGCCGGGCGGCTGCTCGACAGGATGCTGGCGGCGATCGGTCTCGGTCCGGATGACGTCTACATCACCAATGTCGTTTACTGGCGGCCGCCCGGCAATCGCACGCCGACACCGCAGGAGGTGCAGGCCTGTCAGCCCTTTCTGGAGCGGCAGATCGAACTCATCGCGCCGGATGTGCTGGTGTTGCTGGGGGGGGCGGCGGCGAAGCAGATGCTGGGCACCGACGAGGGCATCATGCGGCTGCGCGGCAAATGGAAGACGTTTGAGGCCGGGGGGCGCGCGATCCAAACGATGGCGACGCTGCATCCGGCCTATCTCCTGCGCAACCCGGGGGCCAAGCGGCAGGCATGGCGCGACCTGCTGATGGTCAAGGCGGCGCTGGCGGGCAAGTAGAGGACACGGCGGCAGCTCGTGGCAAGAGCGGGAACCGCGTCAGGCGACGCGGTCCTCGCGGAGAAAGCCACCCGACTGGCGGCTCCACAGCTGGGCGTAAAGGCCGCCGCGTTTGAGCAGCGCTTCGTGCGTTCCGTCCTCCACGATCTGTCCCTGATCCATGATGATCAGGCGGTCCATGGCGGCGATCGTCGAAAGCCGGTGGGCGATGGCGATAACCGTCTTGCCCTCCATCAGATTGTAGAGCTGCTCCTGAATGGCGGCCTCGACTTCGGAGTCCAGCGCCGACGTCGCCTCGTCGAGGATGAGGATCGGCGCGTTCTTCAGGAGCACCCGCGCGATCGCGATGCGCTGGCGCTGCCCGCCCGACAGCTTCACGCCGCGTTCGCCGACATGCGCCGCATAGCCCTTGCGCCCCTTCACGTCTTCAAGCTCCAGGATGAAGTCATGGGCATGAGCGCGCTCCGCGGCGGCGATGACGTCGGCTTCCGGCGCGTCAGGGCGTCCGTAGCGGATATTGTCGGTAACCGACCGGTGGAACAGCGAGGCGTCCTGCGTCACCAAGCCGATCTGCGAGCGCAGCGAGTCCTGCGCGACGCGGGCGATGTCCTGCCCGTCGATCAGGATCCGCCCGCCTTCGAGATCGTGGAAGCGCAGCAGCAGATTGGTCAGCGTCGATTTGCCCGCGCCCGAGCGTCCCACCAGTCCGACCTTCTCGCCCGGACGGATCGTCAGCCGCAGATCGTCCATCAGCCCGCTGTCGCGGCCATAATGGAACGTGATGCTGTCGAAACGCACCTCGCCGTGGGCGATCTTCAGTGCCGGCGCGTCCGGCACATCCTCGACCGTGATCGGCCTGGCGATGGTCTGCATGCCTTCCTGCACGATGCCGACATTCTCGAAAATGCCCGCCATCACCCACATGATCCAGCCTGCCAGGCCGTTGATGCGAATGACGAGGGCTGTCGACAGCGCCACCGCGCCGAGCGAGATCGCGCCTGAACTCCACAGCCACAGCGCCATCCCGGCTGTACCGGCAATGAGGATGCCGGTCGCCGCCGTCATGGTGCTTTCGTAGACTGTGATCACGCGCATCACGGCATGGTGCTTTTCGGCGAAGTCGTCCATGGCCTGGCGCGCGATGACGTCCTCGCCCCGCGTATGGGCGAACAGCTTCACCGTCTGGATATTGGTGTAGCTGTCCACGATGCGCCCGGCCAACAGCGAACGTGCCTCCGACAACGCTGTGGAGCGCTTCTTCAGCCGGGGCACGAAGTAACTTATCCCGGCGATATAGCCCGCCAGCCAGACGAGGAGCGGCAGAACCAGCGCCGGATCGTTCTGGACGAAGAGGAACACCGCGCCCGCAGTGTATATGAACACGTACCACACGGCCTCGGTGATCTGCACCATCGTCTCGCGCAGCGACGGCCCGGTCTGCAGGACACGGCTTGCGATGCGTCCGGCGAAATCGTTCTGGAAGAAGGCCAGACTTTGGCGCAGCACATAGCGGTGGGATTGCCAGCGGATCAGGTGTGTGAAGTCCGGCAAGACGATCTGGTGAACGGCCACAGAGTGAGCCAGGGCGGCGATGGGGCGGAAGAAGAGCGTAACGCCCGCCATCACCATCAGTGTGGTGCCGTGTTCGGCAAAAAAGTCCGCCGGGCTGGCGGCAGCCTTGGCCAGATCAACAAGCTTGCCGAGAAAGGCGAACAGCGCCACCTCGACGACGCCGCCAAGGAAGCCCGCCGCCAGCACGATGAGGAAATATGGCCAGACCTGCCGGACGAAATGTAAATAGAACCCGAGCAGTTCCGCGGGCGGCTGCTCGATGGACTGGAGTCTGTAGGGGTCGATGAAGGATTCGAACCAGCGTAACATGGTTGCCGCTCTGCCGCTAAATTTGAGATCAACTGAGGGATTTCAGTCGCGCGGCGGAGCGAAGCGGAGGCGTTCGCTAATCGGGCCGCGCTTCTAACGAAGTCGCGTCGCTATCGTCATCGAGGAAACCTTTCGTGGCGTATTGCCATGCTGTGCCGGCGCCTGATGCGCGGGCATCTCGTCCCCAGGCGGCAAGACAATCTCACATTGTCGTTAAAATTTGAAGCGTTTTATACTCGCGCCAAAACAGCGCAGTATACGTCCTACTTCGGCAGACCGAAATTTCCCATCATAACAATGTGATGCGGTACCGGCGGGGGGAAATGTTGACAAGCCGTTCGGAATATCAAACATTGTCCGCCATGCAGGGTGAGTTTTGGGCGCATGGAGGTCTTCAGTGCCGTTGCATTCTTTGAAGGCGGACGGAGATGTCAAACCGAACGGTACCGTCATTTCCCTGGCAGACGCGCTGGTGGAACGGCGCGCAGCCACTCTCGACGGCGAACTGGCGCGTGCCGCACCGGAGGACATTCTTCGCGCCGCCATCCGCGAGGTCGGGCGCGACCGCTTCACCGTCGTTTCGTCTTTCGGTACGGAGTCCGCTGTAATGCTCGCCGCCGCGGCGGCCGTTGAGCCGGGCATCCCCGTGCTCCTGCTCAATACGGGCTATCTCTTCCCGGAGACTCTCACCTATCGCGACACGCTCCGCGACCGGCTCGGACTGACCGATATCCGCGAGATCCTCCCCGATGCCGCTGAGGCCGCCGCGGAAGATGCGGAAGGCGATCTCTACATCCGTGACGCGGACGCCTGCTGTGGCCTGCGCAAGGTGCGCCCCCTCGCCCGCGCGCTGGAGGGATTCGACGCCTGGGCCAATGGCCGCAAGCGCTATCAGGGGGAGACGCGCACCGCCATCCCGCTCGTCGAGGCGGATGGGCGGCGCCTGAAATTCAATCCGCTCGCTGCGCTGACCCGCGAGGACATCAGGGCGCGTTTCGACGCTCTCGGCCTGCCGCCGCATCCGCTGGAGAGAGTCGGCTTCGCCTCGATTGGCTGTATGGCCTGCACCACGCGGGTGAAACCGGGAGAAGACCCGCGCGCTGGCCGCTGGCGGGGGCAGGGCAAGGCCGAATGCGGGCTGCACACCGGTCCGCTTTCCGGATGACCGCCCGCGGTTCGGCCAGCCCGCTGAATCGATGGGACTGCCCGAGAGGGGCGCGTGTGCCATTTGGGCACGACAAAGGGGCGATCCGCGCGCTCACTGGCGGTACGGATCGTCCTTGTTGACCTTTGGATCGGGTCAGATTTCGTGGGTGCGGCTGACCGCCAGCGGATCGGCCTGCCGGAAATCGCCGAGATAGGCGGCTGTGGAGGCGATTTTCGTGTGCCCCAGCAGCACGCGCACCGCTTCCAGATTGCCCGTTTCGCTGACGATATGGACCGCGCGCGTCCGGCGCAGGGACTCTGTGCCATAATCGGTCGCATCCAGCCCGATATCCGCCACCCACGCCTTGACCAGACGGCTGAGCTGACGCGGCGTCACAGCCTTGCCCGCGCGGCCGCGGCCGGTGAAGAGATAGTCGTTCTGCTTCTTGCCCGACTCGGCGATCCATTTCTGCAGAACGTCCTGCGTCTCCTTTGACAGAGTGCAGGCGACGGACCGCGTGGTCCCTGCCATCGGGACATCCAGCGTCTCGCGCATCACGCCATCCCGCTTCCTGACGGTCTTGACCATCAATGACAGGAGGTCGGAGGCATGCAGCATCGTGTCGATGGCGGTGGAGAAAATCGCAAGATCGCGCAGGCCAGTGCTGCCGCGTTTGACGAGCATGGCCCTGATGCGCTTCACCTCTTTGGGTGTCAAAGCGGCACGCGGGCCGACTTCCACCCCCTTGTTCCAGGTGGTCCGCTTTTCGGGTTGTTTCGCTTTCTTCTTTCTGACGGCCATGGTCGTCACTCCTTCAGCTTTTTCGCCATGCTGGACGAGCGCGTGCATGACAATCCGATATATATGCCGGGATTGGTCGCCAAATCGCTAACCCACGGCAAAATGACGGCCCCAAAGGCTGGAAAGGGGTGGCAGATCGCCCCATTCACCCGCCACGGCGGCGGCAAACGGCATCGTGCCAGCCGCCGACGGCCATTTCTGCAATGGTATAACCCAACCGCCTTTACGCGATCAACTTATAAGCGGGGATGGTGAGAAACGGCTCCAGCGTTTGTGAAGTGGAAAGGTGCCGGAAAAGCTCTGTCGCAACACCGAAGCGGCCCATGTCGAAGGCCCCGGCGCCAAGCGTGGCGCGCAGTTTCGCCATTTCGTCCTTCAGCAGATCCTCGAAAAGCTCGCGCGTTACGGCGCGGCCATCGTCGAGCGTGGCGCCGAATTTGATCCACTGCCAGACCTGCGTGCGCGAAATCTCGGCGGTGGCGGCGTCCTCCATCAGATTGTAAAGCGGAACCGCGCCGTTCCCGCGCAGCCACGCCTCGAGGTATTGCACACCGACACGGATGTTCATGCGCAGGCCATCTTCGCTGCGGGTCCCCTCATGGACACGCAGGAGATCGGCCTGGCCAGCCTGCACATCGTCGCGCATCCTGTCCAGTTGATTGGGCTGCGGCATGTGCTCGTCGAACACGGCCCTGGCGGCGGGAACGAGGTCGGGATGCGCCACCCAGGTGCCGTCATGCCCCGCCAGAACCTCGCGCAGCTTGTCGTCGCGAACGGCGGCCAGGGCCCGGTCGTTCGCCTCCGCGTCGCGCCGGTTGGGGATGAAAGCCGCCATCCCTCCCATGGCGAATGCGCCGCGGCGGTGGCATGTCTGGATCAGCCGTTCGGAATAGGCCTTGAGAAACGCCTCGCCCATGACCACCTGGCCGCGATCCGGGAGAAGATATTCCGGCTTGGCGCGCAGCGTCTTGATGAAGGAGAAGATGTAGTCCCAGCGGCCGCAGTTCAGGCCGGTGATGTGGTCGCGCAGCTCATAGAGGATTTCGTCCATCTCGAAGGCGGCGGGCAGCGTCTCGATGAGCACGGTCGCCTTGATGGTGCCGGGCGGAAGTCCCAGCATTGCCTGCGCCTTGATGAACACGTCGTTCCACAGCCGCGCCTCCAGGTGGCTCTCCATCTTCGGCAGATAGAAATACGGCCCGGAGCCTCCGGCTAGCGCCGCCTTGGCGTTGTGAAAGAAATACAGCCCGAAATCCGCGAACGCGCCTGCCAGGGGCGCGCCATCGACGCAGATATGGTCCTCGGTGAGGTGCCAGCCGCGCGGCCGCACCAGGAGCACGGCCGGGTCGGGCCGGAGCTTGTAGTCCTTGCCGGTTTCGGGATCGGTGAAATCGAGCTGGCCAAGCCAGTAATCCATGAGGTTGATCTGGCCCTCGACGACGTTCTCCCAGGTGGGCGACAGGGCGTCCTCGAAATCGGCCATGAACACGGAGGCGCCGGAATTCAGCGCGTTGATAACCATTTTGCGCGAGGTGGGGCCGGTGATCTCGACGCGGCGGTCGAGAAGATCGGCGGGGACGCCGCGGATCTTCCAGTCGCCGGAGCGGACGGCGTCCGTTTCGGGCAGGAAATCCGGCAGCGCGCCCGCATCGAACACTGCCTGGCGTTCCGCCCGCCGCGCCAGGAGCTCACGGCGCGCGGCCTCGAATTCCCGCCCGAGTGTCGCAACGAAGCCGAGCGCCTCCGGCGTCAGGACGCGGTCATAGCCGCGGCCCTGCCTGCCCTTGATCTCGATACCCTCCGGCAGCCGCTTCCGCGTGCTGGTCATGTGGAAACCCCTGCTGTTTCAGCTTTGCCGCTTCGGCGAACCCGTGTCCGTTTGGCACAGGATCGCCGTAAGCATGCAAAGACTTTCTTACGGTGCGGCGTTACTCCGCGACAGGCTCGAGCTGCCGCTGATGCCGCATGTGGTTGACGAAGCGCCGGAACAGATAGTGGCTGTCCTGCGGACCCGGCGACGCTTCGGGGTGATACTGAACGGAGAAAATGGGCCGGTCCTTCACGCGGATACCGCAATTGGTGCCGTCGAACAGTGAAACATGGGTTTCCTCGATCCCCGCCGGCAGCGTGTCGCGGTCCACGGTGAAGCCGTGATTCATGGAGGTGATTTCGACCTTGCCCGTGGTGAGGTCTTTCACCGGATGATTGGCGCCGTGATGGCCGTGCGGCATCTTGTGTGTCCACGCCCCGAGGGCCAGTGCCAGCAACTGATGCCCGAGGCAAATTCCAAAGACCGGCAGGCCGGTGCTCACAATCTCCCGCACCACGGGGACCGCATAGGCGCTCATCGCCGCCGGGTCGCCCGGACCGTTCGAGAGGAAGACGCCGTCCGGCCGGAGCGACAGCACATCCTCCGCCGTGGCCGTGGCGGGCACGACCGTGACGCGGCATCCCGTCGTGGTCAGGCAGCGCAGGATGTTCTGTTTCATGCCGTAGTCGATGGCCACCACATGATAGTCGGCGCTCGTTCGATGGCCGTAGCCGTGCTGCCAACTCCAGGCCGTTCCTTCACGGTCGAGGCCATCGCCCGCCACCACCGTCTTGGCGAGGTCCATGCCCTCGATGCCCGGCCATGCCTTTGCCCGCTTCTGGAGGGCGTCGAGGTCGAACTGGCCGGAGGGGTCATGGGCGATAATGGCGTTGGGCATGCCCTGGTCGCGGATGCGCGCCGTCAACGCCCGGGTGTCGATGCCGCTGATACCGATGATACCGTGCTGCTTCAGCCAGACGTCGAGATGCTGGGTGGCGCGGTAATTCGACGGCCCCGTGACGGAGGCGCGCAGAACGCAGCCGCGCACGGCCGTGTTCACGGCGGTATTGCCGCGCTCGGCATCGTCGAAATTGGCGCCCACATTGCCGATATGGGGGAAGGTGAAGGTGATGATCTGGCCGGCATAGGACGGATCCGTGAGGATCTCCTGGTAGCCGGTCATGGCCGTGTTGAAACACAGCTCGCCCGTCGCCTCGCCCGCCGCCCCGAGGCCGAATCCCCGCAGTACCGTGCCGTCATTCAGCACGATGATAGCGGTAAAAGGCGGATCGGCCCATGGCGACACTGCCGTTTCCGGCGGGTCTGATGGTGTTAAATGGATATTCTGGATGCGATTCTCGGTGTTGTAGCCGGATTGATCGCTGGACATTCTGCCCCTTCCCACGCGCTGCCGGTGCACCGACCGGCCAGGGTTTCCCCGGCTGCGGTTGCAAGGCTGCGGCTGCAAGCCCGCCGCAAAGCTAGGGAGCTGTTCAGCGATAGTCAATGGGCCATCTGACGAAGGCGTGTCAACGTCCCGCGGGTAAATACGTAAAGGATGCGCGGGAGGCCAGCGAACCAGCGGGCGGAGAGGGCAGGGGACGCCCGCGCCCGGATGGATTGCGCCTTCGCGACGCATACCCCACGGCACCGGGATGCCATGGGGTCTTCTTGACTCTGGCCGCTTCACCTGTAGGCGTTGAGTATACAGGCGGAACCGGCCCGCACCGGGACAGGTTTACGAAACCTGGATGTTGCCGACGGCGATCTTGCCGGTGCGGCGGTCTTCCTGTGTATCGAAAGACACCTTCTGTCCTTCAACCAGCGACCGGATGCCAGCGCGTTCCAGGGCGGAAACGTGAACGAACACGTCCTTGCCGCCACCGTCCGGCTGGATGAATCCGTAGCCTTTCTGGGTGTTGAAGAACTTCACGGTACCTTGCTGCATAGAAATTCCCCTTCTGGGTATCAGGTAGAGATGAGAATCGGCCCATGCCGTGCATACACGCGAGCACAAGCCATCTTAGTCGATGTTTGGAGAGAGTCTGAAGGCGCGCACCCAGCAGCGCAAGGTGTAACGGCCCGAACTTCCGGCCAAAAGTCGATGCGCGACTGTAAACCGGTTGTGGAAGAATGGCAAGCACGCGCCAATACGGACTTTGCGGGCAGTTGAAAGCGGGGAAAGCAAGCCCCTCATTGCGAGTGCAAGCTTTCCCCGTGACGGCTAGGCCCTTATTCTCCGAGCCCCATCTGAATATACCCAGTTGGGCAGACATCCTTGCATATGTGGCAGCCGATACATTTCGAATAGTCGGTGTCCACATAGCGGCCCATGGTCGCCTGCGTCTTTTTCACGCGATAGACGGCCTCTTGCGGGCAATAGATCATGCAGTTGTCGCATTCCAGGCAGATGCCGCAGGACATACAGCGGTCCGCTTCGGCGCGTGCCTCCTCCTCGCTCAGCGACTGCAGGCGCGTGTCGAAATTGCCAAGCACATTGCCCGCGTCGATGGTCTTCTCGGTGCGCGTCTTGCGCTCGACGGGCTTGAAATGGCCGAGGAACAGCTCGCCCGCCTGCACGATGTGGCTCGGTGCGCGGTCCTCGTAATTATGCACGGCATAGGTCGCGAGGTCGGTGCCGGTCGCCTGCACGTGATCGTAAGGCGCGGGGTCGCGTCCCACTTCCTTCAGCTTGTCGAGCAGATTGAAGTGGTAAACGTTCACCCTCGGCTGCCGCGGCTGGTCCTCACGCTTCAGGTAATGGCTGATGCTTTCCGCCGCGATCGTGGCGTGGCCGATGGCTGTCGTCAGCAGATGCGGCTTCAAAACGTCGCCACCGACGAAGATGCCGTCGCCTTTCGGCCAGCGGTAATAGCTGTCCGCCGCGGCCGCCCCCCTGCCGTTGTCGATCGCCTCCATGCCCGCGAAATCGGTGAACTGACCGATGGCCGAGACGATGAGGTCGCACTCGATATCGCGCTCGGTACCGGGCTTCAGCGTCATCTTGCCGGTGCTCCAGTCCACCTCCGCGACGCGAAGCGCGGTGGCGCGGCCGGACGCATCCTTGACGACGGAAACCGGCAGGAGCGACGGCGCGATGGTGACGCCCTCCTCCAGCACATGTTTGATTTCCATCTTCGTGGCCGGCATCTTCTCGACCGGGCGGCGGTAGACGATGGTGACTTCGGCGCCCTGGCGACGTGCAGCGATGGCCGAGTCCTGCGCGGTCTGGTTCAGCAGGACCGTCTCCGGCCGGTCCGCCTCGGCCCCGCCATCGATGTGGCCGATACGGCGCGCCACGGCGGCGACGTCCATGGCAGTGTCGCCACCGCCGATCACGAGCACGCGCCGCGCGCCGACATGCAGCCGGCCCTCGTTGAAGGCTTCGAGGAAGGTGATACCCGTAATGCAGTTCGGTGCATCGGCGCCGGGCACCTCGAGCGGCGTACCGGCCTGCGCCCCGACGGCAATGAAGACCGCGTCGAAGTCGCTGCGGAGCTGCTCGAAGGGAATGTCCTTACCGACCTTGACGTTCGTCTTCACTTCGACGCCCAGGTCGAGGATGCGCTGGATTTCCGCGTCGAGGATGTCGCGCGGCACGCGATACCCCGGAATGCCGTAGCGCATCATGCCGCCAAGCTGCGCGCGTGCCTCGAAGACGGTGACGGCGTGACCCTGGCGGCGGAGCTGGTAGGCGCAGGCGAGACCGCCCGGTCCCGAACCGATGATGGCGACTTTCTTGCCCGTGGGCAGACCGGCGGGGTGCAGCTTCAGGCCGTGCTGCAGGGCGTAATCCCCGAGGAAATGCTCGATGGAATTGATGCCGATGTGATCATCGACCTTGGCGCGATTGCAGCCTTCCTCGCAGGAGGCCGGGCAGACGCGGCCGAGCACGGACGGAAACGGGTTCGTCTCCACCAGACGCGCGAAGGCATATTCCTGCCACGGCGTCCCGACCGGCGGCTTCTCTATGCCGCGCACGATATTGAGCCAGCCGCGTATGTCGGCACCGGCCGGGCAGCTTCCCTGGCAGGGCGGTGTGCGGTGCACATAGGTAGGGCACTTGTACGACTTGTCGGCGACGAAGATGCGCTCGCGCATGTCACCGGGCTGGTAATCGCCATCCTTGTAGCGGCGAAACGTAAACTGGACCTCAGTCATCCTGAATTCCCTCCATTGGAAATACCGAGCGTTCCCGTCAGGAATATTCGGGCCACTCCTGGAAATCCTTTGCTTCCGCGTGGCTCCTTGGCGGCCACAATTGGCACCGGCCACAGACTTGTCTGCGGGGCGCTTGTAGATTTTTATATTAGCATGAGACAATATTTTGTGCGCGTGCGCAATTTAAGCGGGATGCGGAAAAGCAGCGCACCGCCGCCGAATAGAGGCTTTCAGGCGCTATAACGCCTTGTAATACAAGCGAGTTGTTCGGAAACTGCGACAATTTGGGCAGGCCGCCGCCGACACCGCTTCGGGGATGGTCAAGCCCTGAAAAGTGGCGAATTCGTGCAATGCCGCGTCACCAGTTCCCTTCGAGGCCGGCAGTTTCGCGGAGCCGCTGCATGGCGGAGGCAGGCTCGATTCGCGCATCCGCCAGTGCTTCGAGGAGCCGCCGGGTATTCTCGTCCGGGTTGCGGTCGGCGCCGCTGCCGAAGGAAAGATAGTCGATCTCGACACCCGCCTCGTCGTTCTCCAGCAGCAGGCGAAAGAACACGTTGATCCGGCGATGATGGAATTCCATGTCCAGCACGATGCGCGGCGCGCTGTTCCACGCCACTTCCGCCTGGCCCGTCAGACCGAAACGCAGGGTGCCGGGCTTGAAGTACATCTCGGTCGAGGCGTTCACCAGCGAACGGACATTGCCGAGCTGCTCGGTACGCAGATAAGCCACGAGATCGCCAGCCTCGATCAGGCGCAGCTCGGACGCGACTTCCTTGACGGCTTCGGCCAGCGCCGCTTCGCGCTCCTGTGCATATTCCCGGCCCTGCTTCAGCATCCTGTCTGTCCGTCCGTTCGATAAGGGGGGCTACCGCTTCTTGCGGAGATGGAGGTAGTAGATGATCTCCGCCACCGCTCGGTAGAATTGCGGCGGGATGAGTTTATCCACATCCACAGCTTCATACAGAGACCTTGCCAGAGGCTTATCCTCGACAATGGGAACGCCGTGCGTTTCGGCCATTTCGCGGATTTTTAGCGCGATGACGCCCATCCCCTTGGCCAGAACCTTCGGGGCTCCGCCCTCGCTGCGCACATAGCGGAGCGCCACCGCGTAATGGGTCGGATTGGTGATGACGAGCGTCGCCTCCGGCACGGCGGCGATCATGCGCTTGCGGGCGCGGGAACGGGCCAGAGCGCGCAGACGCGACTTGACGTGCGGGTCGCCTTCGGTCTGCTTGCGCTCGTCCTTGACTTCCTGCTTGGTCATCCGCAACTCGCGGCGCCAGTCCACGCGCGACCACATAACGTCGCCGATGACCATGGCCAGAGTGAGCAGCGCCACCCAGCCGACGATGCGCAGGACGATTCTGCGGGCGAGGTCGGGCACGGCGACCGGTTCCAGGAACATGGCGCCGAGCACGTCGTATTGTGTCGCCCTGACGACCATGATGCCGACGATGGCGACGGCGCCGAGCTTGAACAGTGCTTTGCCGAAATCCACCAGTCCGCGCATGGAGAACAGACGCCGCCAGCCCTTGCCGGGCGAGATGCGCGACCATTGCGGCTGGATGCGGTCCGCGACGAGTTGGGGCGGATTCTGCAGGAGCGAGGAGACGATGCCGGCAATCATGAGCAGCAGGATGGGCGGGACGACCAGGGGGGCGGCATAGGCTGCCACGGCCGTAAACAACGCCACGACATCCGCGCTGCTTTCCAGCGGCCAGCCGCCGGGGTCGTCGATGAAGCGGGCCAGCGCGTGATGCAGCTGGGCGACGCTGTCGGACAGGAAATACGTTCCCAGGACGAAGACCGCCGTGAGGCTGGTCAGGGTCGCCACTTCGCGAGAGACCGGAATGTTACCCTTGTCGAGAGCGTCCTGGACCTTCTTCTCGGTGGCTTCTTCCGTTTTGCTTTCTTTGTCGTCGCCTTCTGCCATCTGCGGCGCCAATGATCCGTCGTAACGAGCTTCAGGTCATGGCCCGGCTCTCAGGCCGCGGCCGCGTGGACGCGACTGCAAACGCGGAACATTACGATGGAAGGGGGCGCCGTCAGACGCCGGGCGTGCCGATCACCTCCGTGAGGGAAATGCCGAAGCGCGTGCTGTCCTCATCGAGGACGACCACCTCGCCACGCGCCACGACGCGGCCATTCACGACGACATCGACGGGCTCGCCGACGCGCCGGTCGAGCGGAACCACCGCCCCGCGCCCGAGCTTGACCAGATTGGCGACCGGCATGGTGGCCGAACCGAGGACGATCTGCACCGTCACCGGGATACGCATCACCATTTCCAGATTGGGCGGAACCACCGCAGCTTCGCCGCCGGAACCGGCGGGTGCGCCCGAGTCCTCACGCACCGCGCCAAAGGCAGCGGCAAGCTCTTCGAGAGATTGAGCCAGCCCCTCCGGATAATCGGGGGGGATTTTCGAAGATGCGTCCTGCGCCATAAAGTTCACCCAACCATGCTTGCAACGGCGAAGCCGTACTCAACGTCAAGTATTGTGGCGGCCTCAGGCGGCCGCCTTCTCACCGCCGCCGCCGAGGGTTTCCTGCTCGACCTTGTCGATCGTCGGCCGCTCGTAAGCGGAAATCGTCTTGCGGCCATATTCGACCGCCACCTGGGGCATAGCGCCGTTCATGAAGGCGAGCAGCGTCTGCTTGATCAGGACATACACGCGCACCCGCTGCTCGCGCACGACCTTGATCTTCGCCGCGAGCGGTCCGAACACCCCGTACGAGAAGAAGATCCCCGCGAAGGTGCCGACCAGGGCGGCGCCGATATGGTGCCCAAGCACTTCGGGCGCCTCATTGAGGGCCCCCATCGCCTTGATGACGCCGAGCACCGCCGCGATGATTCCCAGCGCGGGCAGGGCGTCGGACATGCTGACCATGGCGTAGTGGCACTTCAGGCCGTCGGCGCGGATCGTCTGTATCTCCTCGTCCATCAAAGCTTCAATCTCGTGGGGGCGCGCGTTGCCGACAATGATCAGGCGGCAGTAGTCGCATACGAAGGTTGTTAACTCCTTGTTATTCACGATCGCCTTATACTTCGTGAAAATCGGCGATTCCTTCGGGTTCTCGAAATGGACCTCGACCTCGTTTCTCGCCCTCGCGCGGAATTCGCGCATGAGCGAATAGAGGAGTCCGAGGACGTCCAGATACTGGCGATCCGTCGGTGGCGACCCCAGGAAAGCCTCGACGGTGGCTTTGAAAGTGTCCTTGATCACCTTCATTGGGTTGGCAATGATGAATGCGCCGATGCCCGAACCGAGGATGATGACGAGTTCGAACGGCTGCCACAACACTTCAAGGTGTCCGCCCATCATGGCGTAACTGCCAAGGATGGAGGCGACCATGAAGACGAGCCCGAATATGATCGTCACGCTACGCTTCCCTACACAACCGCAAGTTTAGAAGATATATCCTTGCACGAAGCTGATTAAGGCTTTCTAAGCAAACTGATCGCATGATGGACGATGGACCGGGAGCAAGCCGGGCGCCAGGGTGGAGGGCGTGCGGCGGGTGAGGAGCCCCGGTCAGCTTGGGGCAAGGCCATCAAGGCTTTAATTGCGAAAGATCCCAGGTGAGTGCAGTCCCGGCTCAGGCCGGAAAAGCGGCAACAGCGAAATGCGGGCGGCCGTTCGGCGGTCCGCCGCAGGATGCCCGCAGGGGCGCCGCATGCGAAAGGAGCTCCGCCGTGCTGACGGCAACCGCGACCTACAATATGGTCATGAAGGATTTGAGCAGCTCGCTGGAACGCACGGCGCAGCAGCCGGTCGTCGAACGCGAAACCGCCTACTACGAGGAAAACATCTCCTCGGCGAAGTCCATCGACGATTTCCTCGCCAATGACCGCCTCTACCGCTACGCCATGAAGGCGCACGGCCTGGAGGATATGATCTACGCCAAGGCCTTCATGCGCAAAGTGCTGGAGGAGGGCATTCATACGAAAACCGCGTTTGCCAACAAGCTGGTGGACACGCGCTATCGTGAATTCGCCAAGGCCTTCGATTTCGAAGCCTTCGGCAGCGCCACGACGGTGACGAGCGAGGCGCAGCACGGCACCGTGGACAAATACCTTCGTCAGACTCTGGAAGAGGACGTCGGCGCTCAGAACGAAGGCGCCCGGCTGGCTTTGTATTTCGAGCGCACGGCCCCCTCGATCACCTCGACGATGAACCTTCTCGGCGACTCCGCCCTTCTCAAGGTCGTGCAGGTGGCGTTCGGCTTCAGCGAGGCGACGGGGGCGATGGACGTCGACAAGCAGGTCGCCATGATCGAGAAACGGCTCGACATCGCCGACCTGCAGGAGCCTGAGAAGCTGAAAGAGCTTCTAAACCGTTTCACCACTTTGTGGGAGATGGAGAACAGTACCACGGCGTCGGTTCCCAACGTTCTCCTTCTCAACCAGACGCCAAACATTGGTGTCGATCTGCTGTCGGCGATCCAGAACCTGCGGCTCGGGGGAATTTGATGCAGTCTGGCATTTATGTCGGCATTTCCGGGCAGCTCGCCCTGGAGCGGCGGCTCGGGACGATTGCCAACAACGTTGCCAACACCTCGACGGTGGGGTTCCGCGCCGAGGAGATCAAGTTCGACACCGTCATTTCGCGCATGGGGCCGGAGCCCGTGTCCTTCTCCTCGACGGGCAAGACCTATCTCTCGCGGCGGCAGGGCGGGCTCACCCAGACTGAAAACCTCTACGACGTCGCCGTTCTGGGCGATGCCTGGATGTCCATCGAGGTCAATGGCCGCCAGGTCTACACCCGAGACGGCCGCATGCAGATGTCGGAGACCGGCGATTTACTCACGCTTAACGGCTATCCCGTTCTCGACTCAGGCGGCGCTCCGATCACTCTTGAACCGCAGGCAGGCGCGCCACAAATCGTCCGGGACGGCAGCATCTTTCAGAACGATCGCAGGGTGAGCCGGCTCGGCCTCTTCGTCATCGAGGAGGGCGCCCGGCTGACGCGCGGACCAAATTCGGGGGTGGTTCCCGAGAAGGAAGCGGAGCCGGCGGAGGACATGGTCAAAGTGGGGTTCGCGCAAGGCTACGTGGAACAGGCCAATGTCAATCCCGTCAAGGAGATTACGCGGCTGATCTCGGTGCACAGGGCATTCGACGGCATCAGCAATTCCATGGATACGATCGAGAATTCGCTCCTGGATGCGATCAAGACCCTCGGAGAGTGAGCCGGACCGGCGGATATGGCCGGGACAAGCCCTCCCGCCCGCGACCGGCGCGGGGACGGCAGGTTCGCGGCTGCGGAGCGCTTCAAGCGAGTAAGGCGACCTCATGACGGATCATATGCCTCCTGCAGAGAATGCGCTCACCGCGCTGGGAAGGCGTTTGTCCACAGCATCGGTCGCGGTGCCGAAGACACGCGCCGGGGGTGTCGTCACCGAAGTCACGCCGGCCTATTGCCGTGTTTCCGGCCTGTCGCAGTTCGTGAAACTCGGCGAATGCGTCAGCCTGGCCGGAGGAGAGCGGCCTCAGCTTGGCGAGGTGGTCCGTATCGACGAGAACGGTGCGACGATCAAGTCTTTCGATCCGGTCATCGACGTCGGCCTGGGTACGGTCGCCTGGCAGGAGGGGTTCGTAACCATCAATCCGCATCCCTCCTGGAAGGGCCGTATCATCAACGCCCTCGGCAATCCGATCGACGGCGGCGGACCGCTGGCGCATGGCGAAAGGCAGGTGACGGCCGAGCGCGAACCCCCGGCGCCCCTGAAGCGGCAGCGGGTCAGAACGCCGGTGAAAACCGGTGTGCGGGTGATCGACCTGTTCACGCCGCTCTGCGCCGGGCAGCGCATGGGCATTTTCGCCGGATCGGGTATCGGGAAATCCACGCTCCTGGGCATGCTGGCGCGGGCGGGGGGCTTCGACACCGTCGTCGTTGCGCTGGTCGGCGAGCGTGGCCGCGAGGTGCGCGAGTTCCTGGAGGATGCGCTCGCCGATGGGCGCGGCCGTGTCGTTTCCGTCATTGCGACGGGCGATGAAAGCGCGATGATGCGGCGGCTGGCGCCCAAGATGGCGACCTGCATCGCCGAATATTTCCGCGATCTGGGCGAAAACGTCCTGCTGATCATCGATTCGGTCACGCGTTTCGCCCATGCCGCGCGCGAAGTCGCGCTTGCGGCCGGAGAGCCTCCCGTCGCCCGCGGATACGCGCCGAGCGTCTTTTCCGACCTGCCGAAACTTCTGGAACGCGCGGGGCCGGGCGAGGAGGGGTCCGGGTCGATTACCGGTATCTTCGCCGTGCTCGTCGATGGCGACGACCCGAACGAGCCGATCTCCGACAATATCCGCGGCACGCTGGATGGCCACATCGTTCTCGACCGCGCCACCGCGGACCAGGGGCGCTATCCGGCTGTGAATATCCTGACTTCGGTGTCGCGGCTTGCGGGCAATGTCTGGTCGGATGAAGAGCGCGTGCTGATTACGAAGCTTCGCGCGATGATCGCCCGTTTCGAGGAGACGCGGGACCTGCGGCTCATGGGCGGCTACCACACCGGCACCGATCCCGATCTGGACAAGGCCATCGAGTTGGTGCCGAAAGTGCTCGAAGCCATGAAGCAAAGCCCGCGTGACGTGCCGAGCGAGAACGCCTTCCAGGAAGTCGCACAGGCGCTCACGGGGTAGGGAAGCGCGGGGTGGCGGGGAGAGACAGTGCTGGGTTCTGAACGTGGCGGGACGGGTTAACTCGTGCCGATGAACTCCTGCGCTTCCGAAATGGACGCGAAGCGCCGCGGCCCGAGCAGGGTTTCGATCATGACGGAGCCGTCCCGGAACAGGACGTAGTCGCGTCCGTTGAGAGCGCCACGGGTAATGATTTCGTTGGCGGAACGCTGCTGCAGGAATGGCGGGACCGCCGGTGGCGGCTGCTGCATCGTGCTCCGCTGCGAGGGCGCGCGGGGCGTGGGCGAGCCGCCCGCGAGCCGTGTCAGCAGACTCAGCGCCTTCTCCAGTGCGCCGAGCAGCGCCAGCGCGAAGCCGGTGATCACCGCGTTTTCGCCGAAGACGAGGATGAAACGCACCGGATCGCGGATCTCCGATGCCGCCGGAGAGGCAGCGCCATGCGGCGCCACGAGCGGATAGGACAGCAGAAGACCCCAGCCAAGGGTCGCAATCAGAAGGCCCGCCCATGTCAGTCTCGGGAACGGCATTTGTCCAGTCTCCGCACTCGGTTCCTGCCCCGGCCGCACGCCACACGCCTGCGCCGGATTGGCCCAATAGGATACAACCACAGCACGAGACGTGCTGCGGCATTCAACTTGAAAACTGATTCTTAGGAGTTTGCGAGTACCAAATCAGATGGACACGGTTTTCTTTCAGCGGGTCACAACGACAGCGGGCACCTGCCAGCTTTAGCCGATGATGGCCATCGCCGTGGCCGACCGGAGGTAGCGCATGAACACCCTTGAGTTGAGAGCCTCGGCCTTGGTCAATCCGGCCTCGGGTGTCGCGAACGACTATCTGAACCATTTCAACGAGATTCTCCTCCTGATCGAGAATTTGCCCGCGCTCCTGCCGGAGATGGTGGACGAGCTTTTGGGTTGGAAACCCGTCAGCTACCGGGGCTATTTCGAGAGGTCGCCTCTGCCGGCCGCCAAGGAGACGCTCGAAATCTACGACAGCCTGGGCGAGGAGTTCCGGCGCGACTTCGAGTCGATGATCGAACTTCTCGACAAGATCATCCTGCAAAGCATCGCCGTCATTGCCGACCACCGGTGCCCAGACGGGACGATCGACGCCGACGAAATCTCCGACACCTGCGCGGAACTCTCGGTGCAGCTTCGCACCGTCCTCGACCGGACTGCCGATCTCGTCAATCACGGCTACGCCCCGCCCCTGGAAACCCCGCAGCACATGGCGGATCGTATCCTCGGAGCAAAATCGAACAAGAGCACCGGCGCGTAGGATCTGAGGGAATCACATGGACGAGCTACTGAGCGAATTCCTGACCGAGACGGCGGAACATCTGGAAGGCGTCGAAACCCAGCTCGTCCAGTTCGAGCGCGACCCGGGTGATGCCTCGCTGGTCGCCGGCATCTTCCGGCTCGTCCATACGATCAAGGGCACGTCGAGCTTTCTCGGGCTGCACCGCCTGCAGCACGTCGGGCACGCCGCGGAGACCCTGATAGGCAAGCTCCGCGACGGCGCGCCGCCCACCGAGGAAATGGTTTCGCTGATCCTGGAGGCGATCGACCGCATCAAGGCGATCGTGGACGACATCCGGCGGTTGGGCGAGGAACCCGCGGGCGACGACTCCGAACTCATCAACGCGCTGGAAGCCAACGCCGAGGAATGCGTCATCGGCGGACCTGCCGCGGCTGTACAGGAAGCAGTGGCCCCCGAGGCCGCGCCCAAGGAAGAGCCCAAGGAAGAGCCCAAGCAGGCGGCTCCGAAGAAGGCGAAGGCTCCGAGGAAAGAAAAGGCCGCCCGCAAAGAGGAAGCCGCGAAGAAAGCGGAAGCGGCGGAAGCCGCCGCGGAGGCGGAAGCGGAAGCAGAGGCCGCCGCGGAAGCAGCGGCGGAAGCCGAAGAGGAAGAGGCCCCTGCGCCGGTCGCGGCGCCCCCGCCTGCCGGTGGTGGCCAGAAGCCGCCCGCCTCGCGACCTGGCGCGGCGGAAGCGGTCGGGAAACCTCAGGGCGCCGGTCCGGCGCGCAGCGCCGAGACGATCCGCGTCGCTGTGGACACGATCGAGCGCATCATGCAGCTCGTCTCCGAACTGGTGCTGACGCGCAACCAGCTCCTCGAACTCACGCGCAATCGCGAGAACGACGTGATCAAGCCGCCGCTGCAGCGGCTTTCGAGCCTGACCACCGACCTGCAGGACGCGGTGATGCGCGCCCGCATGCAGCCGGTCGGCCGCCTGTTCTCGAGCCTGCCGCGTCTCGTCCGCGAGCTGTGCACCGATCTCAGCAAGAAGATCGACCTCATAACCGAGGGGGCCGACACCGAACTCGACCGCCAGCTCATCGAAGTGCTGCGCGATCCGATGACGCACATCATCCGCAACTGCGCCGACCACGGCATCGAAACGCCGGAAGAGCGCGTCGCTGCGGGCAAGCCCGAATTCGGTGAAATCCGGGTCTCGGCGTCGCATGAGGCCGGCCAGATCACGCTCGACATTTTCGACGACGGCCGCGGCCTCAATCTCGAAAGGATCAAGCAGAAGGCCATCAGCCAGGGCCTGACGACCGAGGGGCAGCTCGCTCAACTGAGCACCGAGGAAATCTGTCAATTCACCTTCGCGCCCGGTTTCTCCACCGCTGCCAAAGTGACGAGCGTCTCGGGACGCGGCGTCGGCATGGACGTCGTGCGCTCGAATATCGAGTCGATCGGCGGCTCGGTGTCGCTCACGACGGTGCCCGGCAAGAGCACCCGCGTCTCGCTGAAAATCCCCCTCACGCTGGCCATTGCTCCGGCGCTCATCGTCCGCGTCGCCAACCAGCGCTTCGCTCTGCCGCAACATGCGGTGGTGGAAGCCGTGGGCCTCGGCAAGGACTCGCGCCATGTCATCGAGAAGGTGCAGGACGCGCTGGTGCTGAAGCTGCGCGATGAAGTGGTACCCGTGCTCGATCTCAGCACCATTCTGAGCATCGAAAACGAGCAGGAGGAAAACGAGCAACTCGTCGTCATCCTCCGCGTCGGCACGGATTCTTTCGGCATCCGGGTCGATGAAGTTCTCGATGTGCAGGAAATCGTCGTCAAGCCGCTCAATCCGTCGCTGGCCCATCTCAAGGCGTTCGCCGGCCAGACGATTCTGGGCGACGGCTCGGTGGTGCTGATCCTCGATCCGAGCGGCATCGGCACGCGGCTCGGTATCGAGAAGTCCTCGGAGAAGCGCGAAGCCGCCAAGGAGGTACACGGTCCCGTGGAAAGCACACGTCTCGTCCTCTTCCGCGCTGGCGAAGGCCTGCCCAAGGTTCTGCCGCTCTCGCTCCTGTCGCGTATCGAGATGGTGGAGCCCGCGCGCATCGCCCAGTCCGACAACCGTTATGTGATGCTGCATCAGGGCCGCCTGATGCCGCTTCTCCCGACCTCGCCGATGCAGGAGATCGGGCAGGCGGGGCATCCCGTGCTGGTCATCACCGCGAACAACCGAACCATCGGCCTGCTGGTCGACGAGATCATCGACATCGTCGAGGAGAAGCTCGATATCCAGCTTCCGAGCCTCACGGACGACGTCGTCGGGTCCGCGGAGATCAAGGGCGAGCCGGTCGAACTCATCGACGTCACCTATTACCTTCAGGCGGCCTACTCCACCATAAACGAGGAGGAGGCGCAGAGCGTTCTGCTCATCGATGACGACCTGTTCTTCCGCGATACGCTGAAGCCGGTGCTCATAGGCGCGGGCTACGCCCTGACGACGGCGGAGACGGCGGAACAGGTTCGCGAGATCTACGAGCACAATCCCGACTTCCGCGTCGTCGCCGTCGATGCCGAGATGCTCGATGAGGACGGGCAGAACCTGGCGCAGGCCCTGCGCGACCGCCTCCCGGGCGACTTCCCGCTGGTGCGCCTGTACAACCAGCCCGCCCATATGGTTGCCGGCATGCCCGTCGATCATCCGATGACGATCAATATCAGCAAGCTTGACCGGCAGTCGCTGCTGGCGACGCTCGCGTCCATTCTGACGACGCAGGAACAGCAGGCAGAGGCGGCCGGTTCGACGGAGATGGCGGCATGATCGAGGCAGCGGCACTCAGGAAAGAAGACGCCGGCTACGTGACGGACACCGAAAGCAGTTATTTCACGGTGTACGTCAACGAAGAGATCTTCGGCTTGCCGGTCGAGAATACGCATACGATCTTCCGCATCACATCGGTAACGTCGGTGCCGCTCAGCCCGGGCGATATCTCCGGCCTTGTCAATCTGCGCGGCAAGATCGTGACGGCAGTTAATCTCAGGCGGCGGCTGAACATGCCCCACAGGGACATTCGCGATCCGCTGGCCATCGGCATCGAGCACAGGGGCGAGAACTTCGCACTGATCGTGGACGAAGTGGGCGACGTGTTGTCCCTCGCCAAGTCGATGGAAATTCCGATCCCGACGCATTTCGATCCGCATCGCGCGCGCCTGACGACCGGGCTCTATCGCGTCGGCAAGCTTCTGATACCGGTTCTGGACATCGAGGCGTTGTTCTCGTTCCAGAGCTAGTGCTGCGTTCCGGACGCTTGGGCTAGGGCGCCGGGATCGCAAGTGTCGGGAAAGGACACGGGCAGCAGCACGCACTGAAATTGGGGTTCGGGCCAACGCTTGAAAAACGGAGCGTTGGAGCCGGAACGCCAGCCGGGGGGCGGCAAAGGGGACTAGGAGGACTTGATGAAGTACGCACTCGTTGTTGACGACTCGGCCGTGATCCGCAGGATTATCCGACGGATGCTGGAGAGGCTCGAGTTCAGCGTCGTCGAAGCCGAGGACGCCATGGCGGCCAAGCGGGCCTGCGACGACAGCATGCCCGATGTCATTCTCCTCGATTGGAACATGCCGGAAGTCAGCGGCCTTGAGTTTCTCAAGGAGCTGCGGCAGATGCCGGGCGGCGCCGATCCGAAAGTCATCTTCTGCACAACCGAAAATCATGTGACGAAGATTCAGAACGCCATCGAGAGTGGCGCCGATGAATATATCATGAAACCGTTTAACGAATTCATAATTCGAGAAAAATTAGAACAGATTGGAATAGTCTTTTAAGACGTGTGGGCCACTATAGAGTGTGATGCCGTCCAGTTCGAAAGAAAGTAACGATGGTAGAATTGCTGGGGGAGAGTGAAGCGCAGCGGGTGAGATCATTCGATGCGCTAAGGGCATACCTGCGCCGCGAGTCCGGCCTCATCCTTGATGCCGATAAACGGTACCTGGTTGAAAGCCGCCTGACAGCCATCATGCGCCGCGAGTCGATGAACACGCTCACCGATCTCGTGAAGGCGCTTGAAGCTAAGGTAAAGCCGCGTCTGGCGCAGGAAGTCGTCCAGGCGATGACGATCAACGAGACCTACTTCTTCCGAGACCGTCTGCCATTCGATACATTCCGGAACAACATTCTCCCGGATGTCATCAAGGCGCGTGCCGCGCAGCGCTCGATCCGCATCTGGTGCGCGGCCTCGTCGACGGGGCAGGAGGCCTATTCGCTGGCCATCATCCTCGAAGAGACACAGGCCAAGCTCGCCGGGTGGAAGGTGGAGATCATGGCCACCGACCTGTCGGAGGCAGCCCTCAGCCGGGCCAAGGAGGCGCTCTACAGCCAGTTCGAGGTGCAACGCGGTCTCACGACAGCCCAGCTGCTGAAATATTTCACGCAGGTCGGCGATATGTGGCAACTCAAGGATCAGATCCGGAAGCGCGTCACCTACCGTCATCTCAATTTGCTCAATGAATACGCCTTGTTGGGCAATTTCGACATCATCTTCTGCCGCAACGTGCTGATCTATTTCGAAGCGGCGCGCAAGGGCGATGTCCTGAACCGGATGACGCGGATCCTCTCGCCCTCAGGGGCGATCATCCTGGGTGCCGCGGAGAGCATCATCGGGCTGAACACGAAGCTCGCTCCGCATCCTCAGTATCGCGGCGTTCTCATTCAGGAGGCGCACGCGCAGAGCCTGACGAAAAAGGCGTCCTGAGGAAGGGAGCGGCGTTCTATGCCGGGGTGCCGGGCCGGGTTTTCCCGTTGTGGCCGAGGCGCATGAGCAACGCTTCGAGCGGCCGGTCCACGATCCCGCATTCGCGCAAGTGCTCCACGGTGTTGCGGACGTAATCCACATTCGCGCCCGACTGCCCGCGCCCGCGCCGGACCAGGCGCGCCTGCAGCTCCAGCGGCAGATTGCCCGCATACTGGCGATGGCTGCGGTTGACCATGTGAACCAGCGCGCGCACCGCGTTCCGCCTGCCGATGAGTTGCACCGGCCGGGTGATGGCGCGATAGACGTTCGTAACCTGCTCGCGCCGCCGCAGATAGGCGAGGACGCTCCGTGCGTCGGTGGCGGGGACATGGAAGGCGACGCCCTCGCAGTTGCCGCCGCAGTCCAGCCCGAGCACGAGACCCGGATACCGTTTCGTGCCGCGATGGATGTGGGAATAAACACAGAGGGCGCGGTGGGCGCCGCTCAGAACGGCATGCACCGCCTCGTCATGAACGAAATCCGGCCGCCACATCAGGGAGCCGTAACCAAAAACCCACAAACCGTCCCTGGAACTCACGCGCTCTGCTTCTTCTTTTGCTTCTGCTTCTGTTGCTGCGGGCCGTGCTCACGGCCGAAGTCGGGCGCGGCCGTTTCCTGGCCCGCCTCGATGATGCCGCGGCGGATGGCGCGGGTGCGGGTGAACAACTCGAACAGCGCATCGCCGTCGCCCCAGCGGATGGCGCGCTGCAGGGCCGTCAGATCCTCCGTGAAGCGGCCGAGCATTTCCAGCACCGCCTCCTTGTTGTTGAGGAAGACGTCGCGCCACATGGTCGGGTCCGACGCGGCGATGCGCGTGAAATCGCGAAAGCCGCCCGCGGAGAATTTGACCACCTCCCTCTGCGTCACCGTCTCCAGGTCCGAGGCGGTGCCGACGATGTTGTAGGCGATCAGATGCGGCACATGGGAGGTGATCGCCAGCACCAGATCATGGTGCTCCGGCGTCATGATCTCGACCGCCGAGCCGCAGCCTTCCCAGAAGCGCTTGAGCCGCGCCACCGCGTCTTCATCGCTGTCGGGCAGTGGCGTCAGGATGCACCAGCGGCCGTCGAACAATTCGGCGAAGCCGGCTTCCGGCCCGGAATGTTCGGTGCCCGCAATGGGGTGGCCGGGGATGAAATGGATGCCCCGCGGCACATGGGGAGCGATGTCGCGCACCACGGCGGTTTTCACCGAGCCGACATCGGTGAGGACGGTGCCGGGTGTCAATGCCGGTGCGATGGCTTCGGCAAGCGCGCCATAAGTGCCCACCGGCGTGCAGAAAATCACGAGATCGGCGCCTGCAGCGGCCTCCGCCGGGTCGGCAAAGACGGCATCGCACAGCTTGAGGCGCGTGGCCGTTTTCCGCGTCGCCTCCGATCTGGCCGCGCCGGTGATACGCCTCGCCAGCCGCCCGCGGCGTATCGCGTGGGCGAGCGAAGATCCGATCAGGCCCAGGCCGATCAGCGCGACGTGGTCGAAATCGGACTGTGTTCGTCCTACCGCTTCGCTGCTTGAGGATGTTTTTGCCTGTCCTATCGCTTCGCTGCTTGAGGACGCCATCAACCGTCCCCGTCCCCGTTCACGAACGCAGCCATGGCCTCGACCACGGCGCGGTTTTCGTGCTCCAGCCCGACGGTGAGCCGCAGCGCGTCCGGCAGATTGTACGCCTCCATGCGTCTCAGAATGATACGCCGGTCTTGCAGAAATTCGTCGGCATCCTTTGCCGTCCGGCCGGGCTCGGGTCCGAAATGGACGAGCACGAAATTGGCGACGCTGTCGGTCACCGCCAGGCCGAGCGCGCGGATTTCACGGACGAGCCAGCCGCGCCATTCGTCGTTGTGTGCGCGCGCGCGCTCGACATGGGCGCGATCGCCGAGAGCCGCCACCGCCGCAGCCATGCTCGGCCCCGGCACGTTGAACGGCCCGCGGACGCGGTTGAGCACAGCGGCGATGCCGGCGGGGCAGTAGGCCCACCCCATGCGGGCATTGGCCAGCCCGTAGATCTTGGAAAAGGTGCGCGTCATCACGGTGTTCGGCGTGGTGGCGACCAGTTCGATCCCCGCCTCATAGTCGTTGCGGCTGACATATTCGCTGTAAGCCGCATCCAGAACCAGGATCACGCTGCCGGGCAGTCTGCGGCGCAGGCGGCGGACCTCGTCGAAGGGAAGATATGTGCCCGTCGGGTTGTTCGGATTGGCAATGAATACCATCCGCGTTTGCGGCGTCACGGCGGCGAGGATGGCGTCCACGTCGGTGCGCAAGTCCCTCTCCAGCACCTCGACGGGGGTCGCTCCGGCGGCCAGCGTCACGATCTTGTAGACGAGAAACCCGTGAAGGGTGAAAATCGCCTCGTCGCCCGGCCCGAGATAGGCCTGCGCCAGGATATGGAACAGCTCATCCGAGCCGCAGCCGCAGACGATGTGCGCCGGGTTGAGACCGTAGGCCGCCCCCAGCGCCTCGCGCAGTTCCGCAGCCGAGCCGTCCGGATAGCGGTCGAGTTGAGAGGCGGCGGTACGAAACGCCTCGATGGCGGCCATGCTGGGGCCCAGCGGTGTTTCATTCGAGGACAGTTTGATGACCGGCGCATCGCCACTCAGCTTGCTGCGGCCCGGGATGTAAGGCGAAATCTCCAGCACGCCGGGCCTCGCCACCGGCACGCGCGGCGGCAATATGTTCTGCGCTCCCTGGTTTCCGTCCGGGGAACCCTCGGCTTGGCCCGTTATGGACACGTGTCTCTCCTGACGCTCGTCACTGAGGCTTGGCGGGCGTGTTACGCTATGCCGCTCAAGTACCTGGATGCCGGCGGAATACATAGGGTTCCGCGGGTGCGAATGCAAAGAAAAGATTGACTTTGGCTATCGACACCTTAGCTAACGCGAGACACGCTGCCAATGCCGTGATGGGATGGTTGCCGATGACGGAGACGCCGCAGACGCATTGCAGGACAGTATCAATCCCGGCGGACGAGCCTCTGCCGCTCGATAATGGCGGCCATCTCGCGCCTTTTTCGATCGCCTTTCAGACCTATGGCGAGTTGAACGCCGACCGATCGAACGCGATCCTCGTCTGTCACGCGCTGACCGGCGACCAGTACGTGGCCGAGCGGCACCCCTTGAGCGGCAAGGCCGGCTGGTGGGAGACCGTCGTCGGGCCGGGCAAGCCCGTGGACACCGACCGCTATTTCGTCATCTGCCCGAACATTCTCGGTGGCTGCATGGGCTCCACCGGGCCGGCCTCGGTCAACCCGGGGACGGGACGCCCCTACGGCCTCGATTTCCCCGTGATCACGATCCGCGACATGGTCCGCGCGCAGGCCCGCCTGATCGAGCAGCTGGGCATAGCCGATCTGTTCTGCGTGATCGGCGGGTCGATGGGCGGCATGCAGGTGCTGGAATGGGCCGCCAATTACGGGGATAGGGTGTTCTCCGCCATTCCCATTGCCACGGCGCCCCGGCACTCGTCGCAGAACATCGCTTTCCACGAGGTCGGGCGGCAGGCCGTGATGGCCGATCCCGACTGGCGGCAGGGGCGCTATCTCGATCTGGGCGTGGCGCCGCGCAAAGGTCTGGCGGTGGCCCGCATGGCGGCGCATATCACCTATCTGTCCTCCAAAGCGCTGCATGAGAAATTCGGCCGCAAACTGCAGGACCGCGACGCCATCACCTTCGGCTTCGACGCCGATTTCCAGGTGGAGAGCTATCTGCGTCATCAGGGTTCGACTTTCGTGGACCGCTTCGATGCGAATTCATACCTCTATATCACGCGCGCCATGGACTATTTCGACCTCGCGGCGGACCACGGCGGCATCCTGGCGAATGCCTTCCGCGGCACGAAAACGCGGTTCTGTCTGGTGTCCTTCACGTCGGACTGGCTTTACCCCACGCGCGACTCGCGCGAGATCGTGAAAGCGCTGAACGCGGTTGCCGCCAACGTGAGTTTTGTGGAGATCGCTTCGGATAAGGGGCACGATGCCTTTCTTCTGCACGAACCCGAGCTGTTCGACACGATTTCCGGTTTCCTGAATGCGGCGGCGGCGCGGCGCGGACTGCCGGCGGCCTGTACCCTGACGGCGGAGCACGTCTAAGCTATGATTTCTGTGTACGGATTCCGGCCGTCTCTGCTGCCGGGGCTTGACCCGGCCATCACGACGGTGGCAGCTTGGGACTGGTATTTCCAGCATGGCAGACGGTAGTCGTGGATACACGCCCCAGCACACCGCTCAAGGCGGCCCGTGTCGATCACCTGCTCATCGCAGAGATGGTGGCGCCCGGCGCGCGCGTGCTCGACATCGGCTGCGGCGACGGTGCGCTGCTCACGCTTCTGGAGTCGGAGCGCGATGTGGACGGGAGGGGCATCGAGCTTTGGCAATCCAAGGTCAATCTCTGCGTGGCGCGAGGGCTGTCGGTCATCCAGGGCGACGCCGACCACGATCTGGTCAATTTCCCCGATGCCAGTTTCGACTACGCGATTCTGAGCTGGACGCTGCAGGCGACGCGCCATCCGCGCCACGTCGTGGAACAACTCCTGCGCATCGGGCAGCATGCCATCGTGTCATTCCCGAATTTCGGCCATTGGCGCATCCGGCTGGGGCTCCTGTTCCACGGCACGACGCCGGTGACGCCCATCCTGCCTGAGCCGTGGTACGACTCGCCGAATATTCACCCCTGCACGATCAAGGATTTCCGCGAGCTGTGTGAAGAGGTGGACGCGCGGATCGAACATGGCGTGGCGCTCAATGCCTATGGCGAGCGGTTGGGGATCAGGCTGCCCCTTTCCTGGCATAATATCATCGGCGAGCAGGCCGTGTTCCTGCTGACGCGGAAGCAGTAGGGGCGAAGCGCTGCTCCTTAACTTTTGTATCCTGGACCGGCCAGACGAATCGGATTGGTGATAAAAGGCGACACCAGCGGCATCGACGCGAAGAGGCTCCCCCATGCGTGAAAAGCTCGTCCGCGAGGCCACCGGCCTCATCGAAACCTGCCGTGAACGCGGCGTCATGATCGCGACCGCCGAATCGTGCACCGGCGGCTTGCTCGCGGCCTATCTCACCCATGTGGCTGGTGCCTCGCATGTTCTGGAGCGGGGCTTCGTCACCTACTCCAACGAGTCGAAGCACGAATTGCTCGGCGTGGATGAGGAGATGCTCAGCGAGTTCGGTGCGGTGTCGCGCGAGGTGGTGCTGTCCATGGCCGCGGGTGCGCTGTGGCGGTCGCGGGCGGGTCTTTCGGTTGCCATCACCGGGATTGCCGGGCCGGGCGGCGGTTCGGCGGAGAAGCCGGTCGGCCTCGTGCATTTCGCCGTGGCCAAGCGCGTGTCGGTGACCGAGGGGCAGCTCAATTTCAGCGCCCTCCACCACGAGGAGGATTTCGGCGACCTTGGCCGGTCCGAGGTGCGCGAGGAAGCCGTCAGAACAGCGCTTGCCCTTTTGCGCCAGGTGCTGGATAGCTGATCGCGGCGCATTCCCCCGCCGGGCAGAAAATGCTGCGCCGCACAATGGACGAGGGCGTGTAAAACAGCGCTCCCGCGGCCGCATGTGTGCACTGCACACAGCAACGCCCCGGTGAGGATGGCAGCAAGAGCGCGGTGATCCCAGTCCAAGGGCCGGATTATTCATCGGCCAACATGACGATCGCCGGGATCATCTTCGGCATTTCTTCCACAGTGCGGCGCCGCCTCCCGCGACGCAAGTTTCCCACCAGGATCACTGCCTATATCACGCCGCTCAGGGGGATCCCCCTCAACAGACGAATCAACGATACAGCCAACTCGCCAGGGGAATAGCCTCGAGCGCCAGCCGCCCCGGCGCTCTTGACGTATTTCCGCCAGCGATTGCGCGGTCATCCCAGGAGGCGACACCCGTGAACATAACCGGACTGCTATACGGCGCCAAATTGCTGAAATATGTCGGTTTCCCGACGCCGGAAAGCCTCGGCCCCGACGCCCGCGAGGACGATATCCGCGACCTCATCGCACGCCACGGGCAGGTTTTCATCAAGCCGGTGTTCCGGGGAGGGGTGGGCAGGAAAGGCAAGTCCGGTCTGATCGGCCGCGCCGGCGATCTGCGGGCGGCGCTGCACGAAAAGGAGCGCCTCTACTTTGCCACGCACCGCCAGGGCAACCGCGTCTTCAAAGCCAGCGGCGTGACCTTCGAGGCCGCAATTCGCGCCGAGCACGAAGTCTACTTCTCGATCACCGATTCCAGCCTCCACCGCGCGCCCATGATGACGCTGACCCACAAGGGCGGCATGGATATCGAGGAACTCGACCGCAAATACATCGCCGAAGTGCCGTTCGACGCGCTGACCGGCCTCCAGGCTTTCCACGTCGCCAACGCGCTTGCCGATATCGGCGCGCCGAAGGAACTCATTTCGCCTCTCGTCCAGCATCTGCCGAAGCTGTGGGAGCTTTTCCACAATTACGGCATGACGATGCTGGAGCTGAATCCGATTCGCATGCGGCCTGAGTCCGGCGGGCGCCTGACCCCGGTCGCCTGCGATTTCAAATGCGCCTTCGACCGCGACGACCGGCGCCGTGAACGGCTCGGTCTGCCGCAGCATGTGTTGGCCTCCGACCTCACCACCTTCGAGCGGGAGATCAACCAGCTTCGCACGCATCAGGGCCAGTCCGACGTCTACGTCATCAACGAACGCGGTACGATCCTCGCGCCCACCTTCGGCGGCGGCGCCAACTCGCTGGTGACCGAAGTGCTCGGCGACGCCGCCATCATCTCCTCCGACTTCGGCGGCAACCCGCCTTACGAGAAGATGAAGGAGGTCGCGCGCATCTGTTACAGATACTGGCTCAGACAGGCCAACATCCTGTTCATCATCGGCGGCAAGGCCAACAACACCGACATCTACGAAACCTTCCGCGCCATGGCCGACGCGCTGCGCGAGCATTTCAGCAAGCACGGTCCCACGCCGCTCTATGTCGTTGTCGGCCGGGGCGGACCGAACGTGGTGCGGGGCATGGGCGCCCTGGAGGAGACCTGCGACGCGCTCGGCCTGCCATACCGCTTCTTCGGTTTCGACAGCGCCATCTCCGAGGTGGTGAATTACGCCCGCATGCTCGATGCCTGGATGTCCTCCGGCGGACGCGACGCGGTCGCGGCCCGCATGGGGATCAAATCAGCCACGTCGCCGGTTTTCGTGAAATCGGTCGCGCCGCACAGCGCCACGCTGAAGAAGGAGGCCGAAACCGACGCCGGAGGACCGGCCAAGCCGGGCGTGGTGATGCTCGGTGGCCCGCTCGGTGCCGGACAGGACGACAATCTTCCCCACCCGCAAGCGGGACAATGAGGCCAGGACATGCGCAAGAAAGGTACCCACGGACTTCCCGATCATCTCGGCATCAGTTCACTCGATCAGGTCGCGGGCGCGAGGGATCGCGTCTGCGTGCTCAACATTCTCGGCGCCGAGTCCCGGCAGGTCACGCCCGTCAGCCACAGCTATTCGAATGGCAATATCGTCTTCGGCACGTCGCCGGGGCGGTGCGGACAGGTCATGGAAACGCCCCGCGGCGAAATCCCCGTGTATAACAGCGTCCGGGAAGGGCTGGAGGACGGTCTGGATTTCGACACCGGCGTCGTGTACCTGCCGCCCGCCAGCGTGCGCGACGGCGTCGCGGAACTGATCCGCATCAATCCCGGCCTCAAAAAGATCGTCATGATTACCGAGAAAGTTGCGGTTCGCGATGCGCGCGAGATCCGGGCGCTGGCGCAGTCGAACGGCATCGACATTATCGGCGGCAACTCGCTGGGCGTCGCCGACTCCTGGAACCATGTGCGCATCGGTGGCGCGCTGGGTGGCGACCGGCCGCAGGAAGCGCTGCTCAAGGGCTCGGTCGCGGTGTTCTCCAATTCGGGGAGCTTCAGCACGACGATTGCGCAATATCTCGCTCTCGCAGGATGGGGAACGACGACGCTGATTTCCTCGGGAAAGGATGTCTACATCCATTATTCCGCGCGCGATTTCGCTCTCGCCTTCAACAATGACGACCGCAGCAAGGCGGCCGTGCTCTATGTCGAACCGGGCGGTTATTACGAACACGGTCTGCAGTTCGACAAGCCGGTCGTCGCCTGTGTCGTCGGGCGGTGGAAATCGAAGATCACGCGCGCCGTAGGCCATGCCGGGGCCATGGCCGGGTCGGGTGACCGCGCCGAGGACAAAGAGGGCTGGCTCATGGAGACGCTCGGCGTGGAGGAGCTGTTCACGCCGGACAACCCTTGTGTGTCGGCGAAGGGTGCGGTGGTGGCCAATATCGCCGACGTCCCCGCGGCGCTGACCGCCGTGATGGCCGGGCGCGGCGTGGCGCCCGACTTCGCGCCGACCGGTTCGCTGGCGCTGAAACCATGGCTCGCCAACGACCGCGGGCTGTCTCTTCCCGGCGGCCTCGCTCTGCCGACGGTTCGCGCGCTGCCGCCTTATGATGCGCAGATCGAGGCGTTGCATAGCCGTGCCGGTGCGGCTTTCCCGCGTCAGAACATGAAGGACCGCTCGGGCGCGACGGTCATGGACGCCAAGACCCAGGTGACGAGCGTCCACGGCCAGAGCGTGCTCGACCTCGCGCTGCAGCCGCTCGAAGCCAATTTCGTGCTGCCGCTGATCCGCGAAATACCCTCGGCCGAGGATCAGGAGCTTTTGAGTATCGCCATCGCCTCCGATGTCAATCTCATCGGCGACAGTGCGCTCGCGGCCGCCGAAGCGGCGCGGGGCTCGGGCGGCGCTCCGAATGTAACCCTCGCCGCTGCCGCCGCCGTCGTCGGTCCGAAGCGCGGCGAGCGCGCCATGGCCTGCACGCGCGCGCTCATCGACCTGTTCGCGCCCGCTGGCCTGATGGACGCGCATGATGCCGCTTTCGACCTCAGCACGCTCACTCTGTCGAGGACGGTGCGCGGGATGTTCCTCGCCGGGCTGGACGACGCCGTTCCGGTGCGCGACGACATGCTCGCCGCCATTCGCGTGCGCGGTGCGAGCTCGGTGTTCCTGAAGTTCATCGGTTCGCTCGGGGCGCTGCCTTCGCGCGAGGCCATTCTGGGCGCCATTGCGGCGACGGTCGCCTGGAAACCCCTGATGGCCAAGCGCATTTCGCGCCTGACGGTGGAGACGCTGCCCTGGTATCTGCGGCTCTACGGCGTCATGTGCGGAGCGTCGGTCCCGGCGCGGCTGCACCACTGGGGAAGTCTCGGCGGCACGCGGCGCGCGGAATACCTCTCGCATTGGACCATGGCCGACATTATGGGGCTGGCGCTCACCGGGCGGAAGCCGGCCGAGGCCGAGGTGAGGCCGTTGCAGATGCTGGCCGGTCTCCTGATTTCCAACGGGCCGGGCGCCATCTCGGCGCAAGGTGCGAAAGGCGCGGTGTCCGCCGATGGCCCGCAGACGCCGTCACGTGTGCTGATCAACAAGGCGATGATGGGATTTCTGACCCACACCGGCTACAGCCACGGCGGCAACGGCTATGAGGGCATCGCCTTTCTTCTCGAGCGTTTCGCCAGAACGGATCTCGCCGACCCGCGCGATCCGAAGCACGGTCTCGATCTGAAGGCCATGGCGCGGGACTATGCGGTCGCCTACAAGCAGCAAAAGACCCATGCCAAGGAAACGGGGGCAACAGAGGTTCGGGCCATTCCCGGCGTGCATCATCCGGTCTTCCGGGGCAAACCCGTGAATATCGATCCGCGTGAGCGTTTCATCGCCGATTACATGGCCCGGCACGGCGACTATAACGTGTTTCACGCCTTCTACCGCGAACTGGTGCAGGCGCTCTTCGATGCGGGCGTGTCGCGCTATGTGTTCTGCGTCAATGTCGATGCGGTGATCGCGGCGCTGCTGCTGGCGGTGTTGTGGAAGGATTACCGCGCGGGCGCCCTCAAGGAGAAGGACCTGGAGACAGCGGCGTTCAACGTCTTCCTCTACGGCCGGATGATTGGCGCGGCGGCGGAAATCGACGACCACCTCAACCGTGGCCGCAACATGGATACCCGCACGCCGCAGGAAAACTGCCACCACGTGGTGTGACGGGGCATCAGCTAATGCAAACAGCCCTCTTCCTCGCGGGAGAGGGCTGAAAAGAGCGGGCGGCGCGCGCGGCTCAGCCTTGCGTGCGCAACAGCTTCGCAGCGGCAGGGGCGAAATAGCTCAGGATGCCGTCGGCACCCGCGCGTTTGAACGCCATCAGGCTTTCGAGCATCACGCGGTCATGGTCGAGCCAGCCATTGGCCGCAGCGGCCTGGAGCATCGCATATTCGCCCGACACCTGATAGACGAAGGTGGGCGCGCCGAAGCTGTCCTTCACCCGCCGGAGAATGTCGAGATAGGGCATGCCCGGCTTGACCATGATCATGTCGGCGCCCTCGGCGAGATCGAATTCGGCTTCGCGCAGCGCTTCGTCCGTGTTGGCCGGGTCCATCTGATAGGTGCGCTTGTCGCCCTTCAGCGTCCCCGACGAACCGACGGCGTCGCGAAACGGTCCATAGAACGCCGACGCGTATTTCGCCGTGTACGCCATGATCAGCGTGTCCTTGTGGCCGCGATCCTCCAGCGCCTGGCGGATGGCGCCGATCCGTCCGTCCATCATGTCGGACGGCGCGATGACATCGCAGCCAGCCTCGACCTGGTTCAGCGTCTGGCGGACGAGCACCTCGATGGTTTCGTCATTGGCGATCTCGCCATTGATGAGGATGCCGTCATGCCCGTGTGAGGTGTACGGATCGAGCGCGACGTCGCAGATGACGCCGATTTCCGGCGCGGCGGCCTTGATGGCGCGCACCGCGCGGCAGACGAGGTTTTCCGGATTGTACGCCTCGGAGGCCGTGTCGCTGCGCTTTTTCATGTCGGTGTAGGGAAACAGCGCGATCGCCGGAATGCCCAGCGCCGCGGCTTCCTCCGCAGCGGCGGCGGCCAGATCGACGGACAGGCGCTCGACGCCCGGCATGGAGGTCACCGGCACGCGCTCATTCGCCCCGTCGACGACGAAAATCGGCCAGATCAGATCGGCGGGGGTCAGCGTGTTCTCGCGTACGAGCCGGCGCGACCACTCGGCCTGCCGTGTACGGCGCAACCGTGTCGCCGGAAAGCCGGGCTGCGGCATCAAAGGCGCCTCGATTACGCGTTTCGCAGCGCCCCTGGCGCCGGTATTGGCTCTCTTATCCATGACCTGCCTCCCATGTCCCCCACCGGCCACTCCCTAGCATGGCGTGACCAGCGCAACAACAACGTTGATCGGTGTACATTAATCCACAGAACTCCATTTATCTGTTGGGTTTTCTTGGCAACGATTGTGCCGGAAATAGGACGTGCGGCAGTAAAGGAAGACTGTAGATGCCGTTCTGGAGGTCGAGGCCGTGTTATCATTGAGAAAACCAATTGTCACAGGAACTGCCGCCTGCGTTCTCATCCTCGCGGCGCTGTGCCCGCCCGCCGATGCGCGTAGCCGCCGCGCCGCCTGCAAGGACTATGCGAGCGAGGCCGTCGCCCAGTATGAGCGGAACATCCGGCTGCGCTGCGGATTTGAAGGCCCGCGCTGGAGCGGCGAGCGCAGGGACCATTTCGTATGGTGCCTGGACATGCCGCGAGAGGCCCGCGTGGAGCGCGATGCCAGGCATCGCATGGTGGAAGACTGCGCGGCGCGGCGCCGCAGCGCGCTTGGCGGAGCCAGACACGCGCGTTGCGATACCTACGCCAAAATCGCCACGGTGCAGGCCAACGCCGCCGAGCGGTATGACTGCGATTTTCAAGGGCCGGAATGGCGTTCCGACAGCAATACGCATTACCGCTGGTGCATGAGCGCGAGACGCAAATACATTATCGATCAGGTTCGCTACCGCGCGGCCGATCTGCAGAAATGTTTCGACTCTCTGGGCGAGGATGGTGACGGACGCCCGGGGCGGGAAGGCCGCGACGGGTATTGATGGGCGGCCGGGCGACGCGACTTCGCGCCCGCCTATATGCGCCCCGTCCTGACGCGCACGCCTGTGGCCGGGCGCTCCACGATCACGTCGCGCCTGAAACGGTACGCCTTGGCGGGACGGCCGCCGGTGGCCAGATGCACCGCGCCTGTCGGCTCGACCAGCCCCGCCGCCGCCACCAGCCGCCGGAAATTCTGCTTGTGGAGATGACTGCCCAGGATAGCTTCCACCGTCTGCTGCAGTTCGAAGAGCGTGAAGGATTCGGGCATCAGTTCGAAAATCACCGGGCGATATTTGATCTTGCCGCGCAGACGGCTCATCGCGGTGGCGAGAATCCGGCGGTGATCGAACTGCATCGGGAGGCCAAGCGGCGGCAGGGCTCCCCATTTGCGTGCCGCCTCGCGCCCGTCCGTCGCCGCCTCCGCCGTCAATCCTGCCTCGTACATCAGTTCGTAGCGGTCGAGCACCTTTTCCTCGTCCCAGCCCTGGCTGCCGCCGAAGCAGATGCCGAGCCGTTCACTGCGCGACAGCGGGCGAGGCGGCGCGCCCCGCGGTTCGCTCTTGCGGCTCCAGGCGGTGAGGCGGGGCAGGATTTCATCGGTCAGGATCGCGGGCCGCCCCTCGCGCCAGTCCTCCCAGGGAAAATAGTCGTACCAGCTACGCCATTGAGCCGCGGTTGGGCCGCAATGCGTTGCCGCTCCCGCTCCTGTCAACGCCAGATAGCCGATGGAAACGACCTGCAGGCTGGTATCACCTTCACAGGCGTGCCGCCCACGGTCGCCGAACGTGTAAAGCTGCTCGACATAGCCGAGGTCGAGGCCGGTCTGATCGTTCACCCAGGCGCGCAGGCCCATTTCCAGCGTGCGGTGCGTGGCTGGTGTGAACAGCCCGAAAGGCAGCGCCGCCCGGGCGTCATGTCCTTCCGGCTTGATGATAAGGATACGTGGCTGACGGTCTTCCAGGCAAACGATTGCCGCTGTCAGACCGACTTCCACCGCGGCACGCGGAACGGCGGGACGCGCGCCCTGGACTGCCATTTCTGCGATCGGCCCTGACGGCACGGACTGCCTCCAAGCAAAAGGGGCGCTTCACAAGCGCCCCGAGCTGCCCGCTATGACCCGGTGGCAAGCCGGAAACATGACGATGTTAGTGACTGCCACCGAGGGCCAGATCGCGCCGCGCGGCGCGGATGGTAATCGTGAACCCGGCCACCACGTCGATCAAGGTGATCGCCACGATGATGAAGAACACCGACGTTGCGGCATAGCGCACGGTGAGAAACTCGATGACGCAGACGATGAACAGGATCATCGACAGGGAATGGTCGAGGATGGATGTCTCGCCCGTCCGGGTCGCCTTGATCAGTTCGACGAAAAGGATGGCCAGCGTGATCAAGATGACCAGGTCGCCCACGGTCATCGCCCAGTCCGCCCCCGAAATCATCGGGATCGTGAGGAGCGCGCCGTCGAACACCGCGGCAGGGGCGTCGGCGCTGCCAAGAAAGGCGATCACGTTATAGAGGATCACCGAAATGACTAACCACGGTATACTGAGGATCATCGCTCACACTCCTTGCATCAATCCCTGAAGGGCCGGTGCCCCCGTTTCCACTGTGCAGGCGTCACTTTCCGTCGCGGAACACGCCCCGCAGAGCGGGGCCGCCGCGGCGCTTCGTCCTCAATGGTCTTCCTTCGCTTCAAGGATCTGGCGCCCGCGGTATTTCCCGGACTTCAGATCGATATGGTGCGGCCGGCGCAACTCGCCCGACTCCTTGTCCTCGACATAGGCGGGCGTGGACAACGCATCCGCTGAACGCCGGTTCCCGCGCTTCATCCGGGAAACTTTCCGTTTGGGTACAGCCATTTCTCATGCCTCAAAAGCAAACCGACACTCCCCACGGCTCGCCGCCCGCGAAGTGCCTTCAGATAGCAAAGCGATAGCACAGCGAGATCTGTCTACCGGTGTTGTTTCACGCGATACCGCCGCGTTTCGGCGCCTTTATAATCATGTCCGTCTGCTTTGGCCAGAGCATAGTGGTTCGACGCGGGGCGATTTCAGTCAAAAACGCAGGCTACGTCCCGTGCTTCGCGGCCCACGCGGGCCCGGATATGAGAGGCCAGCCGCCCCAGGCCCGGTCCCGGACGCCCGGCTTTGCGCCGGATGGGATTGGGGAGCGCGCCCGCGAGAAGCGCCGCCTGGCGCGGCGTCAGCGCTGCCGCCGATCTGCGGAAATGATACCGCGCCGCGGCCTCGGCCCCGAAGATGCCGGGCCCCCACTCGGCGACATTGAGGTAGATCTCGATCAGCCGGCGCTTCGACCAGAACACCGACATGTAGTAGGCGAGCGGCAGCTCCAGCACCTTGCGCAGATAGTCCTGATGGGACCAGAGAAACAGGTTCTTCGCCGTCTGCATCGGGATCGTCGACGCGCCGCGCGGGGTTTCGCCTTCCTCGGCCGCCTCGATGGCCTTGCCCACCGCGCTCCAGTCCACCCCGTAATGAAGGCAGAAGGAGGCATCCTCGGCCAGAAGCACCGCCCGCACGAGATGCGGCGAGATATCCTCGAAATCGACCCAATCCTGGCGGATATCTTTGCCACGTAGCGCCTGCCGCGCCATCAGCGCCGAAAAAGGCGGATCGAGGAGCGAAAAAACCGGGATCAGGACATAAGGGGCTGCCAAGTAGACGCCGATCACGATGGCGGCGATGCGGCCGGCCTTGTAGGCCCTTGGGTGACGCGCACCCCAGCGTTGCACGAGGTTTGGCGGCGCATCGGCGGCGGCGGCTGACCGGCCGGCGCGCCAGTTGCGCAGACGTTCTGCCCCGCCTGTCAGGGCAGAGCTGGCCTTTTCGCGCAGTGCGACGCCGTTTGACTTGAGCCTGGCGCCCATCTGGAGCATTTTCCCGGTAACACTTTTCATGGATCAAACGCGTGCAGGACACCTCGGCGACAGCGTTTTTTAAGCAGCGGCTTCACGGCTGCGCAAGCCGAATCGAGACACGGCTCGCGTATTGGCTGGAAAGTGGTGCGGATGGCGCCCGCATTCCGCCTCGCCTGAAGGAAGCGATGCTCTATGCAGCGCTCGGTGGCGGCAAGCGGCTCCGCCCGTTTCTGATGCTGGAAAGCGCCCGTTTATGCGGCATCGCCGATGAAGAGGCGCTGAACGCGGCGGCTGCGCTGGAATGCGTCCATTGCTATTCGCTGGTGCACGACGATCTGCCCGCCATGGACGACGATGACATGCGGCGCGGAAGTCCCACCGTGCATCGCGCCTTCGATGAAGCGACGGCCATACTCGCCGGCGATGCTCTGCTGACGCTTGCTTTCGAGATCATGGCCAGCCCGGCCACCCACGCGCAGGCCGCCGTCCGGGCCGAGTTGACGCTGGAGCTGGCGAAGGCGGCGGGCCGCGCGGGCATGGCGGGCGGGCAGATGCTCGACCTCCAGGCGGAAGAGGCGGAGGCGCCGCTCACCGAGGCGGAGATCCGTCAGCTTCAGGGCATGAAAACCGGCGCCCTCATCACATTCGCCTGCGAGGCGGGAGCGATCCTGGCTTGCGCAGGCGAAGCGGAACGCTCCGCGCTCCGGCGCTATGGCCGCCTGCTGGGCGCCGCCTTCCAGCTTGTCGACGATCTCCTCGATGTCGAAGGCGACGCCGCCGCGCTCGGCAAGGCGGTGGCGAAGGATGCCCGCGCGGGCAAGGCCACGCTCGTCAGCCTCACGGGCATCGCTGCCGCTCGCGCGCGTCTGAGCCACATCGAGACAGAAGCCGTGGCCGCGCTGGCGCCGTTCGGGGCGCGGGCCGGGGTCCTGGCCGCGGCCGCGCATTTCGTCGCCACGCGGCGGCACTGACCGGGGCGTACGGATCCGGTGCAGCGGAAACGGCATTCCTGGCGCATTATCATGCTCATGCCGGTTTTTTTTCTGGGAAGCGGCACTGATGCGAGCGCCGTTCATCGCGCGCTCAGCTTCAACCCGCCATATGCGTGGGAAGCCCAATCCGCCGCCTCGCGTGGAATTCGGTTCCGCAAAGAGGCAATGCAGTGTACATCCGCCTTCCGTGCCGGCCGGATTTCCCGGCGGCCGGAGCAACGTAGCCTACAGAGGAGTATGCACATGAGAGTGATCGTTGCCGCGGCCGTGCTGGCTGCCTTTGCTGCCCCCGCTTTCGCCGAGAACGCCAAGGTTTCCGCGGCTGCCGATGCCCTGGCCGCGCTCCAGAAGGATGCCGCGAAGGTCAAGGCCTATTGCGAAATGCAGGTGCTTTTCGACAAAGCCGAGCAAGCCGCTGAGAAGAAGAAAGAGGACGAATCGAAGAAGTTCGGTAAAGAGGCCGAGGAAAAAGCCAAGGCTCTTGGTGAGGACTTCGAGAAAGTTATGGCGCTTGAAGAAGAGGTCAATCCGGATACTGCAGAAGGAAAGAAGTTCTTCGCAGCCCTGGAAGCTGTCGAGAAAAGCTGCGAGAAAAAGTAAGCTCTTAGCGACTGCTATTCCAGGCCGGATCATCACGTGAGCGGCGCGCTCTGGTTCCCAGCCGAAGCGCGCTGCATTCGTGCGAAAAAGCAGCGGGCGCAGTTCGCTCTCCGCTTGTCCTGCAGGCCGGGTGTGTCGGCTACACCAGAACGCGCGCCACGGCCTGCCGCAACGCCACCATGCCGCGTTTCTTCTCCGCCGAGGTGATGAGCACCTCCGGATAGGCCGCCCCGTGCGTGGCCACCGCCGCCAGCGTCGCTGCGTGCACCGCCTCGACCTCACGCTCCTTCAGTTTGTCGATCTTGGTCAGCACGATCTGATAGGACACGGCGGCCTTGTCCATGAGCGTCATGATCTCGGCGTCGTTCGGCTTGATGCCGTGGCGGCTGTCGACGAGCAGGAAAACCCGTTCGAGCTGCTGGCGGCCGCGCAGATAATCCTGGATGAGCCGGTTCCAGCCCTCCACCAGCGATTTGGACGCGCGGGCGTAGCCGTAGCCGGGCATATCGGCAATGTGCATGACGTCGCCGAGGCGGAAATAGTTGATTTCGCGCGTGCGGCCCGGCGTGTTCGAAATGCGGGCGAGCCGGCCCTGGCCGATCAGGGCGTTGAGGAGGCTGGATTTGCCCACATTGGAGCGGCCGGCAAAGGCCGCTTCGGGGATCGGATCATCCGGCAGCCCTTCGGCCTTGACGACGCCTTTGACGAACACCGCGGGCAGGCGGAAAAGCTGCTCCGCGGCGGCCTGCGCGGCTTCCTCGCGCGCCCGGTCGTCATCCTGCGTGGCTGAAGAATTCATGGCTACCCCATGCTCCTGCGGCGGAAAGCAAAACCGCGCCTTGGACAGGCGCGGCTTTCCTGGTCAAACTGGCGAACGCCTAGCCTTACGTCGGCTGCGGCTCCATGCCGCCGAGATCGGGCTCCTTCGGTGCCCGTCCGCCGACCTGGGGAACCGGCGACTGCCGCTTCGGTCCGTCATCTTTCGCCGAGAACTCGCGGATCGGCGGCTTGCCGTCGAGCAGGTCTTTCACTTCCTGGCCAGACAGCGTTTCGTACTCCAGAAGCGCGTTCGCCAGTGTGTGAAGGTCGTCCAGATGCTCGGTCAGCACGGTACGCGCCTTCTGCTCGCCTTCGTCCACCAGCCGGCGCACTTCCATGTCGATGAGTTGCGCGGTCTCCGCCGAGATGTTCTGCGTCCTCGTCACGGAGTGCCCGAGGAACACTTCCTCCTCATTGGCGCGGTAGCGGATGCGGCCGAGCTTCTCGCTCATGCCGTAATCCATGACCATGGCACGGGCCATGTTCGTGGCCTGCTTGATGTCGTTGGCGGCACCCGTCGTCACGTTCTCCAAGCCGAAGATGATTTCCTCCGCGATCCGGCCGCCGAAGACACGGGCCAGGAACGCTTCCATTTCCACCTTCTTCCAGCTCAGCCGGTCGTGCTCGGGCAGATTGAAAGTCACACCGAGCGCGCGGCCGCGCGGGATGATCGTCACCTTGTGCAGCGGGTCGTTCGCCGGAACGAACATGCCGACCAGGGCGTGGCCCGCCTCGTGATAGGCGGTGGTCTTCTTCTCCTCCTCGGTCATGGCCATGGAGCGGCGTTCGGCCCCCATCATGACCTTGTCCTTGGCGTCTTCGAATTCGTGCTGGGTGACGATGCGCTTGGAGCGCCGCGCCGCCAGAAGCGCCGCCTCGTTGACGAGATTGGCGAGATCGGCACCTGAGAAGCCGGGCGTGCCCCGCGCGATCACCTTCAGATCGACATCAGGCGCGAGCGGCACCTTACGCACATGAACCTTGAGGATCTTCTCGCGGCCGACGATATCCGGCGCCGGCACGACGACCTGGCGGTCGAAACGGCCGGGACGCAGGAGCGCCGGGTCGAGAACGTCCGGGCGGTTCGTGGCGGCGACCAGGATGATGCCTTCATTGGCCTCGAAACCGTCCATCTCGACGAGGAGCTGGTTGAGCGTCTGTTCGCGTTCGTCATTGCCGCCGCCCAGTCCGGCGCCGCGGTGACGGCCCACGGCGTCGATTTCGTCGATGAAGATGATGCAGGGCGCGTTCTTCTTCGCCTGGTCGAACATGTCTCGGACACGGGACGCGCCGACACCGACGAACATTTCGACGAAATCCGAGCCGGAAATGGTGAAGAACGGCACGTTGGCCTCACCCGCGATGGCGCGCGCGAGCAGCGTCTTGCCGGTACCCGGAGGGCCGACGAGCAGCGCGCCGTGGGGAATGCGCCCGCCGAGACGCTGGAATTTCTGCGGATCGCGCAGGAACTCCACGATTTCCTGGAGGTCGTCCTTGGCTTCGTCCACGCCGGCGACGTCGTCGAAAGTCACGCGGCCCTGGCGCTCGGTGAGCAGCTTGGCCTTGGACTTGCCGAATCCCATGGCGCGGCCGCCGCCCGACTGCATCTGGCGCATGAAGAACACCCACACCGCGATCAGCAGCAGCATCGGGAACCAGGAGACCAGCATGCTGAGCAGCGAAGGAACGTCTTCCTCCTTCGGCTTGGCCTCGATGCTGATGTTCTTGTTGGCGCGCAGGGCGGCGATGAGCTGCGGGTCGGCCGGAGCGTTGGTAAGGAAGCTTTCGCCCGTCGTCAGCTGGCCGGTGATCTGCTGGCCGGTGATCTGATTGCCGGTGATGACGACGCTGCTCACCTTGTGCTTGTCGACGTCATCGAGAAACTTCGAATACGAGATTTCTTTGGCGTGGCCCTTGCGTCCGGCGTTGCTGCTGAACGCTTGGAAAAGCGCGACAAGCAGCAGGAGAATGACGACCCAGATCGCAAAATTACGGAAATTGGAGTTCATGATACCCTTCTGTACCCGTGACCGGGATCGCCCGGCCTGAGTGACCGCCCTTCCTTTGCCCAAGACCCAATCATTGTCTTAACATACTTAAATAAGGATAGAGCGGTTCATTGCCAAGGCTTGCTTCCCGCCACTTAACATCGGCAGGGCTTAACGCGAGGTTGCAGATAAATTGATTCAATGACAATGGGCAATTGCGCTCATCCCTAACGGGGCAGGATGCCCTTTATGTGGCGGTCCTGCCGAGCCTTTCGAAGCGAGCGGCTGCCCCGGCGAGCCAGCGGGCCGGAGGCCGTTCCGCCCAGGTTGCAAACGGCGTGAAACACAGGGAGTTGTCCTGCCATAGTGACGGCAGAGTCAATGCGGCGGCGTGCGGCACGTCATCGAGGGAGCCGCCCAGCGCCCGCAGCGCCGCGAGACCATCGGTGCCCAGCGGGCTCAGCGTAAGCCCGGCAGGCGCGTCCGGAGGCAACGTGACCATGAGACGACCGTCCCAGAGCGTGGTCTCGCCGGGATGGATCGTTCGGGGCGACTGGCTCATGCGGCCCGCTTCGCGCGTGATGCGCAGTTGCCCGCGACGCACGGCGAACGCGCATCCGGCGAGCGTGGCGTCGCGGGAGCCGCTGGCCAGCGCGCTGTGGAGCGCCTCCAGGGCGCTGAGACGCGGGGGGATGCGGCGTCCGCCGAACAGGGAGCATGCCCGTGCGAGTGCCCGCAGCGCGATCTCCTCGGGAGCCGCCATGAGTGCAGTCAGGGCGATCCTGCCGAACCCCGCGTCATGAATCTCCAAAGCGCCGCGCAGGAAATCAGCGGTGGCGGCTTCGAGAGCCTGGCGCGCCCGGCGCAGCCTTCTGGCCGACAGGGCGAGGTTTTCCACAGCGAGGCGGGGGGGCGTGCCCTTGCGCAGCGCGCGGCGGACACGGACGCGTTCAAATGTCTCATCGCGGTTGCTTGGATCTTCGATCCAATCCTGCCCGCGCTCGCGCAGATACTCCTCCAGGACGGTGTGCTTCAGGCCGAGGAGAGGACGCAGCAGCGCGATGCCGTCCAGCCGCGAGGTCTCGGCCATGGAAGCAAGGCCATCCACCCCGGAGCCGCGTGCCAGCCGCATCAGCAGCGTTTCGGCCTGATCGTCGGCGTTGTGGGCCGTTGCCAGCGCATCGATCCCCGCCTCGCGGCAGGCGCGCGCCATCAGCGCATAGCGGGCGGTGCGTGCCGCGGCCTGAATGCCGGTATGCGGCTTTTCGCCGGTCCAGGTCAGCGTCCGGTGCGTGAAGCCAAGATGGCTGGAGAGGGCCTCGACCCATCCGGCCTCGGCGGCCGAAGCGGCGCGCAGGCCGTGATCGACGGTCAGAACCGTGACGCTGGGCAGGGGAGGGGCGCACCGCGTGAGCCAGCTATGCACGAGCAGCAGGAGCGCCGTACTGTCCGCGCCTCCCGAGACGGCAAGAGCGATGTGTCCGAAGCCCCCCCAACCCGCGAATAACGCATCGACATTCTTATCCGGGATGGCCCCCCCTTCGCTTGCGGGGGACACTTGCCCGGCTGTCATCTCATGAGCATCCGGCGCGGCGCTTCTCGGCCTCGGCGCGCCGCAGAACATTGGTCGCGTCGGGATACCGGCGGGCCAGTTCATTGAAGGACGAGCAGGCGGCATCATTCTCATTCAGCCTTTTCAGCGAGATGCCGAGCTTGAGCATGCTGTCAGCGGCCTTTTCGCCCTGCGGATAGTTCGTCGAGCCCTTCAGGAAGCTGTCGGCGGCCCGGCGGTACTCCCCATTCATGAATGCCGCCTCGCCCAGCCAATAATGGGCCGAGCCCGCCAGCGGATCCGCCGGGAAACGCTTGATGAACTTCTCGAAGCCATCCGCAGCCGCGCGATAACTGCTCTGCATCAGGCTGCCGTAGGCTGTATCGTAGAGGGATTTGGCCTGCGGTGTGGACAGCGCGGCGATGCGGCCCGGGCCGCCGTTCCCGCCCCCCTCGCTCGGTCCGAGCTGTGCGGGCCGCCGTTGCCGCGCCGGGCGAGACGGGGTTTCCTCCTCCTCGTCCGAACTGAAGAGGCCGAAGAACCCCCCGTCGCTCTTCTTTTTCTTCTTTTTTGCCGGTCGTGGCTCGGTGGGCATGGTCTCGGTCGCAGTCGATCCGAAACCTTCATTTGCAGGCGGTTGCTGCTCAGCGCCATCCGTGCCGTTCGTCGCGGTTCCGTCGCCGCCGATGCTGAACCCCGTGCCCTGTTCTGCGGGCTGGGCAGCGATCCGCCGCCCGGCAGGCGTTTGCGAGTCCGCGTAAGAGGACGCGGGCTGGCCGCCTTGCTCCGGCGACGCGGCGCCCGTTCGTCCTTCGATCTGCTGCAGACGGCGGCCGATGTCGGCCAACTGCGCCGAAAGCGCCCGGACCTCCGTTTCGAGCTGGCCGAGCCGGGATTCGTCGCCCCCCATGCCGGCGGTGCGTTCTGTTCCGCCGCCCGCCGACGGGTCGTCCGCGCCGCCGCGCGCCATGCTCTCGACGGTCCCGAGCTGTGCGCTGAGATCGACGAGTTGTTCTTCGACGCGCTGCAGCCGCGTGGCGAGATCCGCCGCGTTCGCTCCAGCCCCGCCGGTGGAGCCGGTGGCGGGGGGCTTCTGCGCGGAAGCGCTGACAAAGGGGAGAGCGCTGCCCAGCAGGAACAGCGCAGCAGCGAATAGATGTAACGGTCGCATTCCCATACCGCTCTCATAAGGCACATGAGGTGGAAGATTGGGACCGTCTTAGCAAAAGAAACAGGGCAGGGCGACTCTCTCGATAGGCGGTGCGGGAAAATCTGCCGTTCGCGGTGGGAAACGGCCTCGTGCGCCCGCTACGAAATCCTAACCCACCTGCCGTGAGCACTCCCGGGATTTCCTGCGGGTTAAGCGTATTAGCGCACGGGCCGGCGTCCGCCTGAATTGGATGCGATCGCCGGGTTTCCGTTGAGAATGGTAATGGCGCGGCGGTTCTGCGACCAGCAGGAGATGTTGGCGCACACCGCGACGGGGCGCTCCTTGCCATAAGAAAGCGTGCGGATGCGGGTGGGATGTACGCCGTGGCGGCCGAGGAACTGCTTCACCGCCGCCGCTCGCTGGGCGCCGAGAGCGATGTTGTATTCGCGCGTGCCGCGCTCGTCGGCGTGTCCCTCGATCGCGATGGCGTATTGTGGATATTGGGCGAGCCATTGCGCCTGGGTCCGCAACGTGTTTTCGCTATTGGCGCTGAGTTCGGAACTGTCGGTGGAGAAATAGACCGTGTCGCCGACGCGGGCGGCGAATTCGCGCGCCGAGCCGGGGAGGATCGGGCCGGTTTCGCTCCCGTCAGCGGCGCTGACGGCGCCGGGACTGCCATTCTGGGCGCCAGGATGCGGGATATTCAGCCCAAAACTGTTGGGCTGGCTGCGGGAGCATGCCGCGAGCGCCACCGCCATCAACAGCATGAAGACTTGGGACGCGACCCTCAACCGGGGCATGGTACGCTCCTCTGCTTGGAAGACACCTCGACGCTGCAAGGTGCTCCGCATTGGTTAACGCCGCGTTAGCGGACGTGCATACCATGGAAACAACAACCCTGGGCTGTGATCGCGCCCGGGTTATCCCCAGAAACGAGAAACGCCGTGAACACCAGTCACACAAACTGGCGCACGGCGTTCGCAGTATTTAGCTTGCCCCGCTTCGCTTGGTTAGAGCGATTTAGCGGACCGCAACGACAACGTCGGCGGCGCCGAGTTTCAGCGGCGCTTCACTGACTTCCTTGCGGCAAGCGCCGAGAACGGCAACAGAAGCAACGATCGCCGTGACGACGACGACGCCTTTCAAACCCTGCATGGTTTCTCTCCTCTGGTTAAGCGGCATGCATTCCGCTTCTTGTAGCTAGCCGAGCAAACCGTCAGTGATCAAGTTCGCAACCCTGCGGCGGCGCCGTTTTCCAGAATGTATGGTGCTAAAATGCAACGAACGGTCTGGGTATTCAAATGTAAACAATAAATAAAGAAGATGTTTCACGGATGAGCCAAGTCTTCGCGGCCGAGGACTGGGGCGTTCTTCAGTTTATAAGCAGCATGGCCGGGCGAAAGACCCGGCCATGTCGAAAATTCAGATATTGCGGTAGGGCGCGCGCCGTCAGCGCACGCGCTTGAGTTTGCCGATGCCCATCACGTTCATCGCCGCCTTCTCGTAGAACGGCTCGCTCTCGCCGCGGCGCATCTTGCGCAGGAAGTAGGTTTCGAACGCGATCTTCGCCATGTGCACCCACTTGCCGCTGGACGACCAGTTGACGTTGCGCGGCGGGATCTGCGGCTGTGCGACGAACGCCACGCCCGAGTCACCGAAATCGGCGAGGCAGACGGCGTTCCAGGTCGCCTCATGCGTCGGCTCCTTGCCCCGCAGCAGCATACCGATATTGAGCGCGGTCGCCGTGACCATCGACTCGATCATGAAGCCGGTCTTCGGCACACCGCAGGGAACCGGGGTCGGGCCCGTCGGCGGAATGGCCACGCACACGCCGACCGAGAACACGTTCTTGAACGTCGGGTTGCGCTGATGCTTGTCGATGATGATGAAGCCACGCGGATTGCTCAGGCCCTCGACGCCACGCACGGCGCCGATGCCGCGGAACGCCGGCAGCATCATGCCAAACCCGAAAGGCAGCTCGTGGTTCGCCTTCGTGCCGCCGCCCGTCTCTGCCATCTCCTCGATGAGCATCTTGCCGGGCTCGACTTTGGAGACCTTGGCGTTGTTGATCCACTTGATGTGGTGGTCGCGCATCTCGCTTTCGAGAATGCCCTTGGTGTCGCCCACGCCGTCGAGACCGAGATGGCCGATATACGGCTCGGAGGTCACGAAGGTCATCGGAACCTTGTCGCGGATCTTCCTGCGCCGCAGCGCGGTGTCGAGGATGAAGACGAACTCATAAGCCGGACCGAAGCAGGACGCCCCCTGCACGGCGCCGACGACGATCGGTGCGGGGTTTTTGCAGAATTCTTCAAACGCCGCGCCCGCCTTCTCGGCGTGATCCACATGGCAAATAGATTGCGTGTAACCGTCCGGTCCCAAACCCTCGATTTCGTCAAATGCCAGTTCCGGGCCGGTCGCAATAATGAGAAAATCGTAATCGACGCGAGAGCCGTCTTCCAGTTCGAGGCAGTTTTCCGCCGCGTGCACCTTGCTGGCGGCGACGGCCTTGAAGGTGATGCCGCGCTTCTGGAAGGTGCGCGCCAGGTCGATCTCGACGTCCTTGCGCTGACGCCAGTTGACCGCAACCCACGGGTTAGACGGAACGAAGTGGTATTTCGCTTCCTTGGTGACCACGGTCAGCTTGTCGCCTTTGCGAAGCTGATCCCGCATTTCATAGGCCATGATGACGCCGCCCAACCCGGCGCCAAGCACAACAACGTGCGCCATTGGCTTTCTCTCCTTCTTGTGCCGTTTCCTCTGGAACCATTCGCCGTGGCCAGCCCCCTGGCCCGGATGAAGCCGTCAGTCTTTTTATTCACAAATTCTAATATAGAACATTACGCCCGCCGGACCGCATTGGCAAGGCAAAGACATTTCGCGAAACGATTTTCTGAAGGAAATCCGGTTCACACCGGGGCGGGAAGAGGAGCAGGCCCTTCCTCGTCAGGCTCGGGCGCCTCTCCCCCCGGCTCGATCGCCCCCTTGGGAAACAGGCGGTCGCGCAGCGACACCACGGTACCGACGATGATCATCGCCGGGCCGTCGAGACCGGCGGCCTGCGCCCGCGCGGCGACGGTTTCGAGCGTGCCGGTGACGATGCGCTGATTGGGGCGTGTTCCGTTATCGATGATCGCCACCGGCATCTGCGGATCGGCGCCGCGGGCGATGAACTCCGCCATCAGGTCTGGCAGGCTGCTCAGCCCCATGAAAATGGCAACGGTCTGCCGCGGCTGCAGCATCGCGCCCCAGTCCATCGTCAGACGTCCGGTCTTGCCGTGGCCGGTCACGAAAATGCAGGCCTGGGCATGATCGCGGTGTGTCAGCGGGATGCCCGCATAGGCCGCGCAGCCATTCGCCGCCGTGACGCCCGGCACGACGGTGACGGGAATGCCCGCCGCGGCGCAGGCCTCGATCTCCTCGCCGCCGCGCCCGAACATGAAGGGATCGCCGCCCTTGAGCCGCAGCACGCGCTTGCCGTCCTTCGCGAGTGCCACCAGCCGCGCGGAAATCTCGTCCTGCGGCATGATGTGGTCCTGGGGCAGCTTGCCGACATAGATGCGCTCGGCGTCGCGGCGGACGAGGTTGAGGATGCCATGCGGGAGCAGGCGGTCGTAGAGGACGACGTCGGCGCGCTGCATGAGCCGCAGCGCCTTGAAAGTGAGGAGATCCGGGTCGCCCGGCCCGGTACCGACGAGATAGACCTCGCCCTGGGCGCTTTCGGGGGCGCCGTTGGTGAGCGCCTTTTCCAGCTCGGCCCTGGCCTCGTCCTCATGTCCGGCAAGAAAGCGGTCGGCGATAGGGCCTTCCAGAACACGCTCCCAGAAGCGGCGGCGCAGCACGCCGTCCTTGATCGAGGCGGCGAGACGGTTGCGATAGGTGCCCACGAGCGCCACCATGCGCCCGTAGGCGACGGGGATCGTGCTTTCCAGCCGCGCGCGGATCATCCGGGCGAAAACGGGCGAGGCGCCGCCGGTCGAGACGGCGATCACCAGCGGGTCGCGATCGACGATCGAGGGCATGAGGAAGTCGCAGAGTTCCGGCGAGTCGGCGACATTGACCGGCACGCGCGCGGCCCGCGCCATTTCACTCACCGCGCGGTCGGCCTGAGCGTCCTCCGATGCCGCGAAGACGAGCACGCATCCGGCGATATCGGCGGACGTGATCGCGCGCGGCGCGTGCTGGAACGCGGCGTGCCCGGCGATGGTGCGGAAATCGTCGCCGAGTTGGGCTGCGAACACGGTCACGCGTGCCCCGGCCTTGAGCGCGTTTTCGGCCTTGCGCGCGGCGATGGTCCCGCCACCGGCGACGGCGACGCGCTTGTCCCTGGTCTGAAAGAAGATCGGCAGTTGGTCCACGGGTGTATCCTTGGGGACGAAGCTTGAGGATCAGCGCACCGGATGGACGGCATGGCCGGGGAGCGCAGTGAGCGGTTCTCCAGCGTATCCTACCCGTTCTCCGCCTAACTTCAACGGCCGGTACGCCAAGGGACGCCGGGTTCTCGCTGCCGCCCTTAACGTGCCGACTTCACAAAACGGCGGAATGCGCTGTTCCGCCGCAGGATGGTGCCCGCCGCGTTCATCAGAAGGTCGATGTCGTCGGCAGGCAGCGTGAAGCGTGTCGGGATGGCGTCGAGCTTCGCGCGCACATCTGCAGCGGGCATTTGATCGAAAGTCACCTTCACGACGTGGAAAGCGAGGTTCCGGCAGTTCCACGGTTCGTCGCTGGCCAGCAGTTCGCGCACATGTTCGGCGGGCAGCTTGCACCGCCATGCGATCAACTCGCGGTTCCAGGTCCGCAACTGAGCGGCAAAGGTGTCGTAAGTGGCGCGCACATTGGAGTCCACCGCCGTGTCGGCGACAGCCTGGATGAGATCGGAGGCGTCTGTTGACACGCTTTTCGCCCAGGCGCCGCCCGGCGGCCGTCCGGCGTCCACGACGATGAACAGGAGCCGCTTCATCCTCACCGCTTCGCGCTCGGTCATCGGCTCGTAAGGCGTGGTCGCCCCGAGGCGCTCGATCAGCAGGCCGGACAGGCCGAGATTGTCCGTCAGCCCGCCGTCGAGCAGCTTAACGTATTTCAGATCCTTCTTCTCGCGGTAGCGCCGCACGGCCTGGGCATTGGCGCGCAGCACGGCGGGAGCGTTGGCGTTGGCGAGCGCGCGCTTCGCCCATTTGGGCGGGGCGTACTTGCAGCGGTCGGCATAGTTCGTCATCACGACCGGCGCGAAGACGAGGGGGACGGCCGCCGACGCCGCCACCGCTTCCGACACCGGAAAGGTGTCGATATCGCTGCACAGGGCGGCGAATGTCGCGCGATTGAAAACGAAGGGCGTGCGGTTGTAGATGTCCGAGGCGTTGATCCATACCACCGGCCGTCTGCGGGCCAGGATGTCGCGATAGGTGGCATCATGGAACAGGTGCACATCGAGCCAGGACTGCAGGCCGGTCGAATCGTTCACGCCGCCGCTCGACAGACGCAGGAGGTTCATCGGTGAGACGGCGGAGGTGCGCAGCGAGGACTCCACATCCTGAGTGAGGAACTTCTCGCGGAAATCGTCGAGGACGGTGCGTCCCTTGAGGGCGAAATAGGCCGCTGTCACGGCCCCGCCGGAAACGGCCGAGACCAGATCGACCTGCTCGATGAGCGTTGAATGGCGCCCCTCGCTCACGATTTTCGTCCGGCTCAACTCGCGCAGCACGCCGAAGGCAAATGCCGCCGCGCGCGTGCCGCCGCCCGAGAAGCTGAGGCCGACCGCGGTATCCTCGAAATTGCCGCCAAGCGCGGGCGGCTCGACGGTAGCCGAGGCGCTCGTAGCCTCGGCGAGGGCCGCGTTGATGGGGGCGTTGCGGATCGAGGTGCAACTGCCGGCAGCGGCCGCGGCACCCGCCGCCAGCACGAGCCGGGCCACGAGACACCAAACAGCGCGCCTGCGTGTCGGCGCGGCGGCGCCGTCAGCGCCCCCGTTTTTCCGTTCTGGCATCGCTTGAGTCTTCCTCTGCCTCCACCCGGCCGTGCCCGGCAGCCCCTTGCTATCCTGGAGAATAGGGGGCGTCCAAAACACGGTCTCGGCATTTCGATGTCAATTTCCGCGCCGCGCGTTTTCAACCGCTACGCGCAGTCTTCACGTCATTTCTCGCTGTGTAAGCGGCTCATATGGCAATTTTGTGGGGTGGTGGCCCGTGACGCACAGTCGAGGAAAGGGGTGATTGTCGGCGCTATGACGGTTATAAAGGCCGCGAGAAACCATAAGGGCCGCGGGCCAACAGGCCAGGCCACGGGGCAGGACGGATTACTGAATAGAGAGATCATGACCGGCAGAAGTGGAAGCACATTCATCAACATCGGCGAACGCACCAACGTCACCGGGTCGGCGAAGTTTCGCAAGCTCATCGAGGCAGGCGACTATGACGCCGCGCTCGCCGTCGCCCGCGAACAGGTCGAGAACGGCGCCAATGTCATCGACATCAACATGGATGAGGGGCTGCTCGATTCGGAACAGGCGATGGTGACGTTTTTGAACCTCATCGCCTCGGAGCCGGACATCGCCCGCGTACCGGTAATGATCGATTCGTCCAAATGGCCGGTGATCGAGGCCGGTCTGAAATGCGTGCAGGGCAAGGCCATCGTCAATTCCATCAGCCTGAAGGAGGGCGAGGCGCCGTTCATCGAACAGGCGCGCAAGATCCGCCGCTATGGCGCGGCCGTGGTGGTGATGGCCTTCGATGAGAAGGGGCAGGCCGACACGCAGGCGCGGAAGTTAGAGATCTGCGCCCGTGCCTACGGCATCCTGACGAAGCAGGCGGACTTCCCGCCCGAGGATATCATCTTCGACCCCAACATCTTCGCGGTCGCCACCGGCATTGAGGAGCACGCCAACTACGCCGTCGATTTCATCGAGGCGACGCGGCGTATCAAGGCCGAACTGCCGCATGCGCATGTTTCCGGCGGCGTGTCCAACCTCTCCTTTGCCTTCCGCGGCAACGAGTCCGTGCGCCAGACCATGCATTCGGTGTTCCTCTATCACGCCATCAAGGCGGGCATGGACATGGGCATCGTCAATGCCGGGCAGCTCACGCCTTACGACTCCATCAACCCGGAGTTGCGGGAGCTGGTCGAAGACGTGATCCTCAACCGCCGCGCGGATGCCACCGACCGGCTGCTGGAGGCCGCCGAACGCTTCAAGACCGGCGGGCAGAAGAAAGCCACCGCCGATCTGTCCTGGCGCGAAAAGCCGGTCGGCGAACGCCTGACGCATGCGCTGGTCCACGGCATCACCGATTACATCGACACCGACGTCGAGGAGGCCCGTCACCAGTTCACACGGCCGCTGCATGTCATCGAGGGCCCGCTGATGGACGGCATGAACGCCGTCGGCGACCTCTTCGGCGCGGGCAAGATGTTCCTGCCGCAGGTGGTGAAATCGGCACGCGTGATGAAAAAGGCCGTCGCCTATCTGATGCCGTTCATGGAGGAGGAGAAGCGCGAGTTGGGCATCGAAGACAAGCCCGCCGCGGGTATCATCATCATGGCGACCGTGAAGGGCGACGTCCACGACATCGGCAAGAACATCGTCGGCGTGGTGTTGCAGTGCAACAATTATCAGGTGATCGACCTCGGCGTGATGGTGCCGGCGCAGGCGATCCTGGAGAAGGCGCGCGAGATGAAGGCCGATATCATCGGCCTGTCCGGCCTGATCACGCCGAGCCTCGACGAGATGGCGCATGTCGCGGCGGAGATGGAGCGCGAGGGCTTCTCGGTGCCGCTTCTGATTGGCGGAGCGACGACCAGCCAGTTGCACACCGCGGTCAAGATCGCCCCGAATTACAGCCGCAGCCAGGCCGTCTACGTCACCGACGCCAGCCGCGCGGTGGGCGTGGTGTCGAACCTTCTGGGCACGGGGCGTGAGACCTATGTCGCAGACATACGGTCGAAATATGAAGGGCTGAAGGAAGCGCATGAGCGCGCGCGCGCCGCCAAGATGCGGACCACGCTCGCCGCAGCCCGCGCCAACAGGTTCCGCATCGACTGGGCGAAATACACGCCGCCGCGGCCCAGCTTCCTCGGCACGCGCGCGTTCCGCGATTATGATCTGGCGGCGCTCGTGCCCTATATCGACTGGACGCCGTTCTTCGCCGCCTGGGAAATGAAGGGCACCTATCCGCAGATCCTCGACGATGACCGCTATGGCGTCGCGGCGAAGCCGTTGTTCGAGGACGCGCAAAACATGCTCAAGCAGATCGTCACGGAGAAATGGCTGACCGCGAACGCGGTGATCGGCTTCTGGCCCGCCGTGGGTGTGGACAGCGACGATATCCGTGTCTTTACGGATGACACGCGGGCGAAGACGGCCGCGACACTGCACACGCTGCGCCAGCAGATGGCCCGCGACGGCTCCAACCGCGCCAACACCGCGCTCGCCGATTTCATCGCGCCGGAGGACACCGGCGTGGCCGATTATATCGGCGGCTTCGCGGTGACGGCGGGGATCGGCGAGCCGGGCGTTGCCGAACGCTTCGATCGCGCCAACGACGATTTCTCGAAAATCCTCGTCAAGGCGCTGGCCGACCGGCTGGCCGAAGCCTTCGCCGAGCATATCCATGAACGCGTGCGCCGCGAATTCTGGGCTTATGCCCCGGGCGAAGCGCTGAGCAACGCGGACCTGATCGCGGAAAACTATCGCGGCATCCGTCCGGCCCCCGGCTATCCCGCCCAGCCCGATCACACCGAGAAGCGCACGCTTTTCGATCTGCTCGACGCGGAGGCTGCGGCGGGCGTGAGCCTGACGGAAAGTTTCGCCATGACGCCGCCCGCCAGCATATCGGGGCTCTATTTCGCACATCCCGATAGCCATTACTTCGGTGTCGGCCGCATCGAGCGCGATCAGGTGGAGGATTACGCGCGGCGCAAGGGCTGGACGGTGGCCGACGCCGAAAAGTGGCTGGCGCCCGTTCTGAATTACGATCCGGCTGCGGATGCGGCCTGAACGGCCGGGTTCGCAGGTCTGGTGATTCGCCAAACCGTTCGCTCGGGTGGCGGGCTCAGCGCTGGCTGTATCGCCAGGACTGTGGCCGCTCATTTCTGCCACCCGTCCCGAAAGAACACTTCGCAGTTCACCCTCGCATCTTGCGGCGCGACGCCTTCGCGATTACACCAGTGCCAGACGGATGGAGGGCAAGACCAATGATCGCGCTTTTGAATTTTATAACGCTGGTGATTACGCTCTATATGTGGGTGGTCATTATCAGCGTCATCATGTCGTGGCTCATCGCGTTTGACGTCATCAACCGGCGCAACCAGTTCGTATACATGATTGCCGACTCGATGCAGCGCCTCACCGAGCCCGCACTGAGACCCATACGCCGTGTGCTGCCGGACCTGGGCGGGCTGGATGTATCCCCGGTCGTCCTCTATCTCGTCCTCCTTTTCGTGCGTGACGTCATCGTCGGCGGGCCGAGCATGCTGGCGCCGGGCGGCGGGCTGCTGTGGCGGCTGTTTGCGTGACCAAGGGACGGGACGGTGGCCCTGCGCTTCCCGCCCGGGCGGTGGCGGAGGGGATCATTGTCGCCGTGCGCCTTACGCCGAAGGCATCGTCCGACGAGGTTCAGGGCGTGGAAGACACGCCCGACGGACCGGTGCTCAAGGCCCGCGTCCGCGCCATTCCCGACAAGGGCAAGGCGAATCAGGCGGTCACCGTGCTGGTTGCAGAGTGGCTGGGCGAGCCGAAATCGCGCGCGGAGCTGGCGGCGGGCGGGAAGTCGCGCCTGAAGCACGTTCTTATACGTGGGGATGCGCGGGCGCTGATGAGCACACTCGGCGCGCGCGTGGCGGCGCTGTCACCCACATGAGGTGGGAAGCCGTCGGCGCACGCGGTGCATCCTCAAAGACAGCGTCAAATTTTCTCTGGAAGCCTGACGCTTATACGAATCCTTCGCAACTGTGGCCAAATCCCCATAGTCTGAAGTCCGGCGGCTGAGTACCCTTGGGCGGTATTTGATTAGGGCATTTGGGGGTGTGAGGGTGTTGAAAGCTGTTGGGCGCGCGAGCGCGGCCGCGAGTCTGGCTGCCTTGGCCGGGTGTTCGAGCCTGCCTGAGCAGTCGGAGATGACGGGCGTCGATATCGTCGACATCATCATGAATGTGCGTTGCGAGCTGAAAGAGGCACTCGCGCGATATCCCGCCAACCATGCCATCAACAACAAGTATATCGGCTACGGATTCACATTCACCTCGCTCGAAGACAATGTGGCGGCTGGTGGCGGAACGCTCGTTATCCCCATTGCCCATGGCAGTTTCACGATCGGCTTCGACGCGGGCGAGTCCCGTCATCGTGAGGGCGAAAAGACGGTCGACCTCGCCGAAAGGATCGGCAATGTGCGCAAGCTCGACTGTTCGCACACCAACCGCCTCGCTTCACACAAATATCCCGTTCTGGGCCGGATCGGCCTGACGGACGTCATCGACCGTTATGCGGCGCTCGACGCTCAGAACGGTCTGCGGGTCGGCGGCTATAAGAACAGTCTGTATTACTGGCTGGATGTCAATGCGGGGGTGAGGCCGAGCGTCAAGATCGTTCCGCTCAGTGGACATAACCGCGATTTCAGCGCCAATTTCACCGTCCACCGCAAAGATACGCACAAGCTTCTCGTAACCATCTCGTCACCATCGAAACGGGTACCGACGCGTGTCGAGATCGTGAACTGGCCGGGTGGTGTTGCGCCGCAAGCCGGAGGACCGGGGGAGAAATCCGGAGTGAGAGCGCCCGCCCCCGCGAAAGCCGTGCAACCGAGTGGCCGGGACAACGCGCTGCGCGATCTGCAATATGAGCGCAGCCTGAAGATTCAGCAGGATATCCTCGACAGGCTGAGATGAGGCGGGCGGGGGCGCGGCCTCGGCAGGTATCGGATATCTGCTCGGGAGCCGGGGAGACGCGCTGGCCAAGCCCTACCGCTCAACCCGCGCCTGCGCCGCCAGTGCCGTTTCGATCTTCGCCAGCGCCGGGTCGAGCGCCACGGCGGCAAGGCGCGTGTCATTCGATGTCGCGGTCAGCGCCATTCTCTGGCCGTGCGTTGTGAACAGGCGGCACAGCGTGGTCGAATCGGCAGCGTCGCGGATCACGACGGCCAACGCGCCGCCGCGGTGGGCAGCGAACTGGTCGGCGGCATCGGTCAGGCGGGCGGTGGCCGCGGCCATGTCGTCGAAGTCCGGCGCCGCCCCCGCGGAGGCGACCACAAGGCCGTCCTCGTTGCTCAACAGGACCGAGCCGAAGCCGCCCACTTTCGTGACCAGTTCGAGCAACGGGGAGAGGTCGCGGCGTTGGCCGGCGCTGCTGACCCGTGCCAGGTCGACCGACCGGCGTTCGCGTTCCACCAGCGGTGCCAGCACCTGTTCGATGGTGGATTTGAGGGTGTCGTCGTGATCCACCACGCCCGCGTTGAGCCGCTTCCAGTGTTGCAGGATCGCGGCCTGTTGCTCGGCCACGCCGCGCAGCCGGGTTCGTTCCTTTGAACCGCGCCAGAGGCCGGCAAGGTAGCCCGCGAGCAGCAGAAGAAACGCGGCGCCAAGGCCGATGAGGAGGGCGGGTATATTCATGGATGCTCCGTGGCGCCGGTGGCGCTCTTGCAGGCGTTGACACCCTCGATTCTGACGTCGACGCGGCGATCCCGCGGGTCGATGTTCGTAGCGGCCCCCTCGGCGCCGGCGGCGCGCACGGTCATACGATCGGCGGGGATGCCGCTGCTAATGAGGAGCGCGGAGACGGACTTGGCGCGGGCGAAGCTGAGTACAAGGTTTATCGCCTCGGGGCCGAGGGCGTCGGCATGGCCTTCAATAAGCAGCTTGGCATCGGCATGCTTGGCGAGCCAGCGGCGTAGCCGGGCGATACCTGCGCGTAGCCGTTCGCGGTCCGCGTCCGTCCCGGTCAGCGGCACGGATTCGGCCGTCTTGAACATCAGCGTCACGGGGTCGAAACAGGGTGGCGGCGCGGGTTTCGCAGGCACCTTGATGATTTTGGGCGGTGGCGCGGGCACCTTGATGATTCGGGGTGGCGGTGCCTTTTCTCGTACCACGATGGTCACCGGCTTCTGCGCTATCACGGGCGGGGCCAGCCAGATCGAGCCGGAAACGACCGCCAGCGTGGTGCCCATGATGGCGAGCGCAGCGACGAGTAAGATGGGCGCGCCTTCGCCGGCCAGCGGCAGGGCGGGAGCGAAGGCGTCGGGAAGCTCGCCGTTCATGGCCACACTTTATCATCTCGTCGGCGCGACCATCTTGCCGGCTGGCTTGGCTGGACGTCTTCCGGGGGGCTGGGCTGGACTTGTTCCGGCTGGCTGGGCCGGAAGTGTTCTGGCGGGCCGGGTTGGATGTCCACGGGCGGACCGGGTTGGAGGTCTGCCAGCGGGTCGGCTTGGAGGTCTACCGGCGGGCCGGCTTGGACGTCTACCGGCGGACCGGGCAGGAAGTCTGCCGGCGGACCAGGCTCAAAGTCTGCCGGCGCGGCGAGCTGGATGTCTGCCGGCAGCTTGAACATCGGCGCAATCACGTCGATGCCGCAATCGAGGCTCGCGCACCAATCGATGAATCTCTTGACCATCGGCTTGCCGCTGAACAGCGCGCCATGCTGCGGGGCGATGATGTCGATATCCAGCTTGCGCACCATGTCCGCCCAGGCGCTCATGGCTCGTCTGCTGGTCATGTAGCGGCGGTGGAAGCCTTCCATGTATTGCAGGTGCGCGTCGAAGTCGGTGACGTCGAAGTACTCCATGCCGAGCGAGGCGCCGAGGTCACCAGTGTAGAGGATCTTCGCAACCGGGTCGTAGAGCTGGAAGTTGCCCACGCTGTGCAGGAAGTGCCCGGGCAGGGCGAACAGCTTCTCGCCACCCATTTCGAACGTCATGCCCTCGTCGGGGATGGGCAGCAGCCGGTGCTCAAGCAGGTGGTCCAGACCGAAATGCGGCACGAAGCGCTGCCACAGCGCGGAGATGTACGCTGTGGCATCGGTGGTCATCAGCCAGCCATTGACGGCCGCAACGATGTCGGGGTCCTGGTGCGAAAGGAACAGGTACCGCAGCTTGCTGTTGCCGATGGCTGAGAAGGTCTTTGTCAGGACTCTGGAATAGACCTTATGCCCGCCGGGATCGAGCAGTATGGCCTCGCCATTGTGCACGATGAGGTGCTGGTTCGCTTGTACCGCGTTACCGACACTACTGGAATCCTCAAGCAGAATGTTACGGTGGGTGCCGTTGTCGAATAGCACTTTATCCGCCATGAGGAACTCCTTACAACCATGGGGCAAAAGGCGCAGGCTTCGTGAAGCTGCTTAAAGGACTTTCTGCAGCGCCCGGATGGCTTCGCGCATGTCGAAGAAGATGAGGCCGAGCTTGCTGTTTTCGTTCGTGACTGCGAGCAGAAGAGTGCCACGGCCGGCGCTGATCACCACGGCGTAGCCCTGTTCACCGCGTACGATCACTTCCTGCACGGCGCCGCGGGACAGTTCCACCGAGGCACGGGTGCCCAGGTTGAGCAGCGTGGCTGTCATGCCCGCGACACGCGTTTCCTCCATGTTCACGGTCTCGGCGCGGGCGATCATCAGCCCGTCCTCGGAGATCAGCGCGCATGTTTCGATCCCGGGTGAATCGGACTGCAGCTTGCGGAGGATCCTGTTCAGCTCATCAATACGGTTCATGCCGCTCCCCTGCCGGGCATGCGACACGCCCGGCATTTCCAACAGCCTGGACATCGCTTTCTCCCTGTTCTTCTATCACCTTGGACACCTATGACGCCTCGATAAGTAACAAAGTGGGCGGATAAAGGCCAGCAATTCTCGATACGGTGTAAACTCGCAGCTGGATGCACCCGCATGATCGGTGCCGGCACCGATCATGCGCTGGCACCATGCGGTTTTTACCTAACATGTCTGCTGAAACTTCGCGCCTCCGGGCGCGGGGTGCGGCATTATGTAGCAAATACCGCGCGTGAAATCAGAGACTTACGTCAAGCCCGGTGGCGCGCTGTTGTCGTACTCTGACACAGCCGCGAATACGCCCCGGGAGCCAGGTTCGTAGACGCGCGCAACAAACCGGATGCGAACTGTCTGTCGGCTGCAGTATCTTGTCTAGTCTGCCGGTTCAACCTTCTTCGGCCCAGGCACTTCGAAGTTCGTTCATGAGTGGATGTTCAATATTCTCCAGCTCCAATTCGGAGAAATCGTCCAAGACCTCTCTGTCCCAGATCTTTTTATTTCGGGTTTCTTTGCCCCTGTGTTTGTTATAAATAGTTCTTGCTTCGTCCGTGGAGCCCATCAGCATGAGAGCGTGGGCACGATTTGTGTCGATTGAGATGTAGTCCTCTCTTATGGCGGCGGCCCGATCTGCGGTCATGATCACGGCCTCATACAGGCCAGCGCACAGCTGATACCATGAAAGACTCAGGAGAGCGTCGAGTGTGGCGTCGCCCGGCTCCTCCCCAGTGGCAGTTTCGGCGAGGCGCGTTGCCGCAGCAATTCTTTCCTGGAGACGCGCAGCCTCCGCATAGTTCTTGCTTTCGAATGCGTCGTTTACGGCGTCGTTTACGGTGTCGGTTCCGTCTTGCACATCTTCGATGGCCGTTGCGGGATCGGATGTGAGCGACATCTCCGCCGCCTCGTCAGCGGCTTCTTGCCCTGAGACTGAAGGCCAATCCCGCTCGGCTTCATGAGTGTAGTTGGACGGATCTTCAGCCCAATTGCGAAGAGCGCCCAGGCTTTCGTGCAGAAATTGCTGACCTTGGTCGATGCGCCAATCCTCCGGCGTTCCATGATGGCTGTCGTCAGGTGCGACGCCAATCGGATGGGGTGCCGCTGGGATTTCCTCCGCTCCCGTTATAACGGGCTTGTGCAAGACAGAGGAACTGCGCTCGGGTGCGCGGGCCTGCTGGCTGTATCGCTCCGAACCGGTAGCACCTGATAAAGCCGGGGCGGCCTGATCGTCCGTAGCGTGTTGCGCCGCGGGTTGAGTGGCGGCGCCAGCTTGAGCGACGACGACCCCCGCCGGCCGGAGCAGGCGTTCATCTATCATAAAACCGGCATGGATGACCTCAACGATGGTATTGGCGGGCAGATCGGGCGCGTTCACCGTGGACTTGGCTTCGTGCAGATGAGGATTGAAGGGCTCGCCGAGTGGATCAAAACGGGTCACCCGGTGGCTGTTGAGCGCAGTCAGAAGCGATCGCTCGGTAACTTCAAAGCCTTCTACGAGGTTGATCAAAGCCGGAAAGGCGTCCAGCTCCTCTTTGGGGACCGTTTCAATGGCACGGCGAATATTATCGGCAACGCATACGATATCAGCGGCAAATTCTGATATCGCATATTTCATAAACTCTTTCTTTTCCCGGTCATTGCGCAGATGCAGGGCGTTCATTTCCTCCTGAAGCGCGAGATTTTTCTTCTCCAATAATCTGTTCTTAGCAAGCAAATCATTGAATGCGAGGTATAAATCCTCCAGTTCTCTCTGTTCATCTGCAGTCGCCATGTCTGTATTTTGCACAGTTTGAGTGTTCTGCATCTGCAGATTCCGTCTCATCCGCCACCACTTCAGCGCCTTGCCCTGCAGCATTGTTGCCAACAACTCCTGCTTTCACTACCAAGCCGGGCTGCGCCCAGAGCACCTACCACCGAGTGAGCTAGCGCCGCAGATTGGTTATTTGCGCCCATAATAGGCACGTCGTTTGCGAAAGGCTAGTACAGCCCGAAGCAAGTTCGCCCCCCATTTGTAGCACATCCGCAAGCGACCTTGAGTCGGAAAAGCTGCACTATAATCAATGGCTTGCTAGTACGCTTGACCGCTAAGAAATCCTGTGAGCGCTCGCGGCATGTGGGTCAGGATTTCCTGCGGGGCCTACTAGCGGCAGTGGTGGCCGCATCGCCGGTAGCAGGCACAGTAGCCTCAGTCTCTGTCCCAGGGTGATCCAAAGAACCGCGCCCACCAAGGGATGACGGGGGGCGCAGATCAGATGCGGCACCCGGCCCGCCGCGCGGGACGCAGCCGGCGAGGCGATTAAAGAACGAAGCCGCTTCTCCCAACGGGCGCCATGATCGTTTGCAATCGCTAACTTGCCGTGATCTGCACTTCGAGCAGGTCTCCGGGGATCGGCGCTCGGGAAAGATGGACGGCGGTTGTGTGGCGCGATACGTGTAACCGTCAGATGTAGACGTCCAACAATAGTCATATTTACGTCATTAATATTAGGCGCTTATAAGCGCAATAAGCTCGTTTGACACCGCCTGCCAGTGAGTGCGGTCGATGCAAACCGAGCTTTTAATATGATAATATTTATCAATTTAATATTTGCTATATACTCAGATGGGGCGTGGCAATCGACACGGGTTATGTCAAGTGGTTAGGGGGTTCCGATCGCTAAAAGAAAGATGTACGAACAGATTCTTGCGGGCCGGATCCCTTATCAATTCCTCTATGACGACGTAGGAAACCTGCTTTACGAGAAGCTGTGCGGTACGCCAGAGTATTATCTAGCGCGTGCGGAATACCAACTGCTGCGCCGGTATTTTTCGCAGTTGAGGCTGGACAGTCCAACGATTGTCGACCTCGGGTGCGGGGATGGCCGCAAGGCCGTTTGCAGTCTTGAGAGTCTGCTGCAGCAAAATGCGCGCTATGTGGGGATCGACAGCAGCGCCGCAGCGACGGAAGCCGCGGATATTCGCATTCGCAGCGCGTTTCCCGATGTAGACGCCTCTTTTCGTGTGGAGTCAATATTCGATGGAATAGAGAGTATTCCTGACTTCCGCGAGCGAGGCCCAATTGTTCTGTGCTTCCTTGGCAGTACGATAGGAAATTTCTCGCGGCAGCAGCGCTCGGATTTTTTCCACTTGATACGAAATCATTTGGTTGAGGGCGATCGCTTCGTCACCGGCTTCGACCTGATCAAGCCCGTGAGCAGGTTGACTGCGGCGTATGATGATGCAACGCGTTTCGCCGCTCTGGCCGGGCTGAACATGGTGTGCCAGATGAATGTTCTGTTCGGTTGGAACATACCGCTGTCGTCGTTCAGGCACGAAGCCTCCTATAATGAGAAAGAGCGGATGATCGAGACCCTGCTTGTCGCGGCGGAGACGCTCTCGGTTTCTGACGAGAAAGGGGAATTTCCGCTGAAAATTGAAAGAGGCGATTGTCTCGTTACAAATCGTGCGTACAAATTCGATCTGGAAGACATATGTGCTGAGTTGAAATCCGTTTTTTCCGTAGCGCCGGGAAGCTTTGTGCACGAAGAGTTCGGATACTCTCTTGCGGAAGTTGCCGTTTGAACGTCGCGCGTCGGCATCAGTGCCGCCTTGTCGGGCACCGCGGAACGGCTGGCTGTGCGGAAGCCCGCGCGTAAACCGCTCACGGAGGCATTCAAGCGGGGCTTCGGACCGGCTGTCCTTGCGCCGCCAATACAGGCTATGCCCCGAAAAACTGGAAAGCGGCCCAGAACACGGGGTGACGGAAGGGATGCTGGCTCTTCCTGCTCCCGATGGCGTCCTTGAACATTTTCTCGTGATCGGACGACGTCCGTCCGCTGTGCCGGGCGTTCGCTACGAAGGCGAGCAGCGTCTCCCGGCTCGCGTCCCGAAGCTAGATCTGTGTCCGGCGCAAAGCCACGGCCGGTTCCAGACGTTCAGCAAAATGAAGCTCACAGAACTTCATCATCAGCAGCGTCGTTGAAACGTCATCCACCGGCCACAGCGTCCCCACGACGTCCGCGGCGCCGTCTTCCAGGAACGCCGCCGGAAAGCCGACAAATTCGTCGAGCCTTTTCCCGTAGTCATAATGGCCTGTTTAGCGCGCCGAAAGGACGACGAGCCTGGGATGTCCGAGGCCGCCGTGATGAAGCAGGCCGCCGAGCGTGAGGCGCTCCTTTTTGGCCGGCAGCAGCGCGGATTTATCCGGAGAATCCCACGAAGCCATGCCATGCATGGCGAAATGCCAGTAGCGCGATGTCTTCAAGGTTCGAACGACGTTGGTAGCCGTTGCGCTGCTGCGATCGAGCACGGTTCGGGAGGTCGCCGGGAAGTGGCTTGCCGCTGCCGAGCCTTCCGGCGCCGCATAGACCAGATCGCTGGTCGGATTCACCACCGCCGCGAGTGTTGCCGGTCCGGGCGTGTCGGCGGCGCGGCGCCGTCCGGCTTCCACGGCAGCCAGATTCGGAGCCAGGATGATCGTGTATCGGTCGAGGAGCGTCTCGCCTGAGACGGTGTCGGTTGTGAGCCCGATGGGGAGTGCGCCTAGTACCAGGAGTCATAAATCGCTAAGACGGCGTCCTTTCACGCGGCGCTGGTGAACTTCGGATTTGGTCCACACG